>NZ_JBITFQ010000029.1:0-136321 GCF_044456225.1 Streptomyces sp. NPDC050988
TCCGCCCCCGAACCCCCAAAAGATTGCGCAGTTCCCCGCGCCCCTAAGGTCTTTGGTCTTTAGGGGCGCGGGGAACTGCGCGACAAGCCCCCACCTACCCGCACCCGACAACAAACCCCACGGGGCCTGGGGCGGAGCCCCAGAAGGACGGGAATGGGTAGGGGCGGCGGGGGCGAAGAAAGGTCTGCGGACGGCTAGAACACCACCACCGCCCGGCCCCCCTTCCCCGCCAGCATGTTCTCGAAGGCCGACGGGATGCCTTCCAAGGCGATCCGTTCGGTTACCAGGGCGCTCAGGTCCAAGCGTCCCCCACGGACGTGGCCGGCAAGGAGCGGCAGGTCACGGGCCGGATCCGAGTTGCCGTAGACGCAGCCGGAGAGGGTGCGACCCCAGTGGAAGAGTTCGAGGGCGTTGAAGGTGACCTGCTGGTCCTTGCCACCGATGCCGACGACCGTCGTACGGCCGCCCCGGCGGGTCGATTCCCAGGCCGCCCGGATCGTGACCGCCCGCCCCACACACTCCACCGCCACATCGACCCCCTGCTTGCCCGTGAGCCCCCGGATCTCCCGCGCGGTGGTGTCGGACGCGACGACGTACTCCGTCGCCCCGGCCGCCCGCGCCAGCGACTCCTTCTCCGGCGACACATCCACCGCCACGATCGTCGAGGCACCCGCGATCCGCGCGGCCTGGATCGCCGCGAGACCGACCCCGCCCACCCCGAACACGGCCACGGTCTCCCCGGTCCGTACCCGCGCCGAGTAGTGGACGGCCCCGTACCCGGTGAGCACGGCGCAGCCGAGCAGCGCCGCGTCCGTCAGCGGAATCCCGGCCGGCGCGGGGAGCACGCACGCGCCCGACACGACCGTCTCCTCGGCGAACGCGGCGACGTTCAGCCCGGGATACAGCTCGGCCCCGTCGGAGGAGCGCCGCGCGTACACCTCCCCCGCGCCCACCAGCGCGTTGGCGCACAGCCACACCTCGCCCAGCGAGCAGGCGTGGCAACTGCCGCAGGAGGGAGCCCAGTTGAGGACCACCCCGTCGCCGGGCGCGACGTGCGTGACCCCGGGTCCGACGGAGACGACGGTCCCCGCCCCCTCGTGGCCGAGCACCGCGGGCACCGGCACCCGCATGGTGCCGTCGGACAGGGAGAGGTCGGAGTGGCAGACCCCGGCCGCGGCCAGCCGGACCCTGACCTGCCCGGGCCCCGGCACCTCCGGCAGCTCGATCTCGGTGATCTCCAAGGGAGAACCGATGGCGGGCAGGACCGCGGCGCGAACCGTGTGCGTCGCACTGGCCATGTCGTACACCCCTCCTGGAACTAGAACTGCAGGGACTTGGTCTGGAGGTACTCGGACAGACCGTGCGAGCCCAGCTCCCGGCCGACCCCCGACTGCTTGTAACCGCCGAAGGGAGCAAGAGGGTTGAAGCGTCCGCCGTTGATGTCCACCTGCCCGGTGTCGAGTTGCCGCGCGAAGGCCACGGCCTCGGTCACCTCGCCGGCCCATACGGCGCCCGCCAGCCCGTACACCGTGCCGTTGGCGATCCGCAGCGCGTCGGCCTCGTCCTCGTAGCGGAGGATCGAGAGGACCGGGCCGAAGATCTCCTCCTGGGCGATCGTCATCTCGGGGGTCACGTCCGCGAAGACGGTCGGGCTGACGAAGTAGCCCTGGTCGCGAGGGGCTTCGGGGCCGCCGGCCACCAGCCTCGCCCCCTCCGCGACGCCCTTCTCGATGTAACTCCGCACGCGCTGCCACTGCTTGGCGTTGACGACGGGTCCCATGCGTTCGCCGTACTTCGCGGCCGCCTCCACCGCCAGCGCGACCGCCTCGTCGTACTGCGAGTCGTGGACCAGCATGCGGGTCCAGGCGCTGCACGTCTGGCCGGAGTTGGACATCACGTTGGCCACGCCGACGTTGACCGCCCTGGCGAGGTCGGCGCTCGGCAGGATGACGTTGGCGGACTTGCCGCCGAGTTCCAGGGCCACGCGCTTGACTGCCGCGCCCGCGGTCGCGCCGATCTGCCTGCCGACGGCCGTCGAGCCGGTGAAGGAGACCAGGTCCACGCCCTCGTGCCCGGCGAGCGCCTGGCCCGCGACCGGGCCGAGGCCGGTGACGAGGTTGAAGACCCCGGCCGGAAGGCCCGCTTCGTGGACCGCCTCCGCGAAGAGCTGGGCGGTCAGCGGGGTGTCCTCGGCGGGCTTCAGCACGACCGTGCAGCCGGCCGCGAGGGCCGGGGCGACCTTGGCGACGACCTGGTGCAGCGGGTAGTTCCAGGGGGTGATCGCGCCGACCACACCGACCGGCTCCAGATGGACGGTCGAGTTCCCCACCTTCTCCTCGAAGGCGTACGAGGCGGCCAGCTCGGCGTACGAACCGGCGACCGCGATGGGCGCTCCGACGTGCACGGCCTGCGAGAGTTTCAGGGGTGAGCCGAGTTCGGCGGTCACCGTCTCGGCGATCTCCTCCTTGCGGGCGACGAGGACGTCCCGGAGTGCGGCGATCCGCGCGGCACGCTCGGCGGGCGGCGTGGCGGCCCAGGCCGGCAGGGCCCCGCGCGCGGCTCGTACGGCGGCGTCCACGTCGTCGGCGGTGCCGGCCGGGACGTGGGCGATGACCTGCTCGTCGGCCGGGTTCACGACGGCGATCGCGTCCGTCCCGGCGGCCGGGCGCCACTCGCCGTCGATGTACATGCCGTCGTGTGCCTTCATGCGTTCCTCCCGGGAGGGGCGTCGTCTCCGCCGCCCAACCTAGCCGTCGTCCGAGACCCCAAACTAGCGGTGTTAGTTTTTGGGCACCAGGGGTCTCAGGACGAGCACCGGGCCCGCCGGGAGGAACACACGAACCGCTGCGAGAATCACCAGGCCACTACGGGGGCACAGGGCCGTACGACCTCAGAAGTCCGCGCGCGTCGGTTCGTCCAGCCGGGCCACGGCCTCCTGGCCGAACTCCTTCTCGTACGCGTCCCGGATCCGCTCGATCCCGGGGTCGGCCGCCTTCGCCCGCCCCACGGGATACAGCAGGATCAGCTCGTACGACCGCTCGCGCTCGATGACGCCGTTCCTGTCGCGCCACTGCCCTCGTCCGTCCTGCACGGTGAGCCCGTCCGGGAAGGCGGGGGTGACCTGCCGGTCGACGAAGTCCATGAACTGCCCGTCGGTGACGGCCGGGCCTCCGTCGGGGCGCTCGGTGCCGAAGAAGAGGCGGGTCTCGACGTACGCAGCGCCCCTGACCGTCGGAGCCGTCAGAGCCGCCGGGGCCGTTGCGGCCGTTGCGGCGGCCGGCCCGGTCCCGGTGTCGGTGAGTGTGGCGTACGCCGCCGGGGCGCCGGCGAAGAGGAGGGCGGAGGCCGTCGCGACGGCGAGGCGGGTACGCACGGTGTTCATGATCATGAACGCATACCTAGTGGGCCTCAGTCCTCCAGGTCGGGCAGGCGCGCCGGGGCCGGGGAGATCCGTACGCCTTCGTGGTCGAAGACGAACAGATGGGCGAGGTCCACGAGGAGAGGGACCTGCATGCCGTGGTGGAGGTCGTGGTCGGGTGTCGTACGGACGATGAGGTCTCCCGGCAACCGGCCTTCGGGGGGCGGCGGTTCGGTCCGGTCGGGTCCGGTGTCCCCGGGGTCCTCCAGGACCACGACGGGTCCGGCCCGCAACGCGCCCGCCCGGTCCCTCAGGCGGCCGAGGACACCGCCCACGGGACGGCGGCGGCGCGGCGGCCGGGGCATGGGGCGCGGTGCCTCCAGGTCGGGTACGACAGCGGGCTGCGAGCCGGTGTTGAAGTGGACGAGGACCTCGTGTCCCTGGAACTCCACGTGCTCGACGAGTCCGCTGATCGCCACCTCGCCGGGCCTGGCCTCCGCCGGCTTGGCGATGCGTACGGCCTCGGAGCGCAGGCCCACGATGACCTCGTGGCCCTGGTGCACGCGGAGCAACCGGTGGTCCAGGCACAGGGGTTCGGGCAGGACGAGGGCCTGGCGGCCGAGGCCGATCGACATGGCGCCGTCGAGCGGGGCGAGGACGATGCCTCGCAGGAGGCTGATGCGCGGGGTGCCGATGAAGGCGGCGACGAATACGTTCTCGGGCAGCGCGTAGACCGTGCGCGGGGTGCCGACCTGCTGGAGGACACCGCCGCGCAGGACGGCGACCCGGTCGCCGAGGGACATCGCCTCGGCCTGGTCGTGGGTGACGTACACCGTGGTGACGCCCAACCCCCTGGTGAGGCGGGCGATTTCGGCGCGCAGCCGGTTGCGGAGCTTGGCGTCCAGGTTGGCGAGCGGCTCGTCCATCAGGAACGCGGAGGGGTGCCGCGCGATGGCCCGGCCCATCGCGACGCGCTGGCGTTCGCCTCCGGACAGCTCGTTGGGAAAGCGGTCGAGGAGGTCCTCGATGCCGAGCATCCGGGCCGTGGCGTCGACGCGCGAGCGCGGGTCCTCGCCGGGCGTCTCGATGCGCAGCGGAAAGCCGATGTTGTCGCGGCCGTTCATGGTCGGATAGAGCGCGAAGTTCTGGAAGATCATCGCCATGTCCCGGTCGGCGGGCTCCAGATGGTTGGCGTAGACGCCGTCGAGCCGCACCTGTCCCTCGGTGGGGTCCGTGAGACCGGCGATCATCCTCAGGACGGTCGACTTGCCGCAGCCGGACGGCCCGAGCAGCACCAGGAACTCGCCGGGTGCGACGTCGAGCGACAACCTCTCCACCACAGAGACACCGCGCGTATGGGACTTGCTGACCTGTCGAAGGGAGATGGCGCGTGACATGGGACGTGACCCCCGGGGATTCACAGGGCGCTGTTGCTCCGCGATCGGAGGTCTCGCGGGTCGTACGAGACCTATGAGTCACGGAAGCTAACGGACCGCACACATCCCGGGGAAGACTTGCGGCGGAATCGGACGGGCCGTGTGGAGGACCCTCTCGGGAAACAGGGGCGTTCGGGCCAACTCCGGTGCGAAAGAGGTCTGTTCAGTGTCTCTCGGGCTCCGGTGCGGATGGCGTACGTCCCCTACGTTCCGCCGGCTCAGGACCGGCGGCGCCCGTACGCCCCTGTCGCAGTCCGAGCCCCGAGGCGATCAGCAGCAGGGCTCCGAGCATGACGAACGGCGCGGCGACGCCGGCGACTCCGGCGACCAGGCCCGCGGCGGCGGGCGCGGCGACCTGACCGAGCCGGTTGCCGGTCAGGCGCAGGGCGAGGGCGGTGGAGCGGGCGTCGTCGGGGGCGGCCTGGACGACGGTGGTCATGGACAGGGGCTGGCCGACGCCCAGGCAGAAGCCGAGCAGGGCGAGGATCACGGCGAGGCCCCAGACCGGTACGGGAAGCGCGATCCCGGCGCACAGGAGGGCACCCAGCAGACAGGTCGTGCTGAGCAGCGCGGCCCTGCCGAGGAGCCGCAGCATGGGAGTCATGACCAGGCGGCAGGCTATGGTCGCCGCCGCGCGCAGGCTGAGCAGCAGGCCGATCACGGAGGGCGCGATACCGCGGTGCTCGCCGACCACCGGCAGATACGCGGTGAGGATGTCCGTCGCGGACAGCACGGCGAGGCTGATGAAGATGCCGGCGGGTACACCCCGGGTGCGCAGTATGCGGTGCACGGGGACGCGATCGGCGCGTCCGGTACGGGACTGGGGCCGGTCGCGGTGCTCTATGCGCCACAGCGATACGAACGAGACCGCGGCGACGGCGCCCGCTACCAGCAGGGCGAGGGCGCTGGTGCCCGCCATGTCGGGGCCGCCGATCAGGGCGCCCGCGGCGATCGGTCCGACGAGCTGGCCGAGCGAGGCGCCGATGGTGAAGTGGCCGAAGTTGCGGTCCTGGTCCTGCGGTGCGGACTGGCGGGCCACGATCGACTGGGCACCGATCACGAAGGAGAGGTGACCGAGGCCCATCACCCCGCTCCAGGCCGCCATCGCGGCAAGGGAGTTCGCCGTACCGCTGAGGGCGCAGCCTCCGGCTATGAGGACGACGCCGACCGGGAGCAGCGGGGCGCACCGGCCGTGGTCGGTCCTGCGGCCGAGCGGTACGGCGGCGAACAGGGGCAGCAATGCGTAGACGCCGGCGATGACACCGATCGCGCGCTCGTCGGCGCCCAGCGCGAGGGCCCGGTAGGAGACGGCGGGCCGTGCCATCGACACCGCCCCCTGCGCGAAGCTGAAGGCGATGACGAGGCGGAGCAGCCAGCCACGGTTCCCACCGGGCCTCACAGTGACACCCTCCGTTGGACGGATGGACGGATGGATGGATCGGACGAACGGACGGATCGGACGAACGGGGTGAGCCCGGCCGGGGCCGGGCTCCCGGGCGCCGACGCTCAGATGATGCCGAACAGGATCCCGGCGCCGAGTACCACGAGGGAAGTGAGGGCGGCCCACTTGACGACGAACTTGGTGTGGTCGCCGAACTCGACCTTGGCCATGCCGACCAGGACGTAGACGGCCGGGACGAGCGGGCTCGACATGTGCAGCGGCTGGCCGACGAGCGAGGCACGGGCGATCTCCAGCGGGGAGACGCCGTGGGCCGCGCCCGCCTCGGCGAGGACCGGCAGGACACCGAAGTAGAAGCCGTCGTTCGACATGAAGTAGGTGAGCGGGAGGCTGAGGACGCCGGTGACGAGGGCCATGTGCGGGCCCATGCCGTCGGGGATGCCGTCGACGAGCCATTTCGCCATGGAGTCGACCATGCCGGTGCCCTGGAGGACGCCGGTGAAGACGGCGGCGGCGAAGACCATGCCGGAGACGTTGAGGACGTTGTCGGCGTGGGCGGCGAGGCGGGCCTTCTGGTCGGGGATGTGCGGGAAGTTGACCGTGAGGGCGAGCGCTGCGGCGAGCACGAACAGGACCGGGATCGGCAGCAGTTCCATGATCATGGCGGTCAGGAGCGTCGCCGTGAGCAGTGCGTTGAACCAGTACAGCTTGGGGCGCAGCGTCGGACGGTTCGGGTCGAGGCCCTGGAGGCGGACGTCGTCCTCCTCGCCATCGTCGTCACCGTCGTCGGAGGCGTCGGTGCCGGAGCCCGCGCCGCCGGTGGTCTTGGTCATGCGCACCTTGCCGTCGCCCGGGCCGCCGGAGGCGGGGGCACCAGCGCCGACCAGCACCGTCTCGGTCTCGGGCTCCTCGACCAGCTGCTTCTCGTCCGTCAGCACGTCGGTGAGGCTCAGCACGCCGAGGCGCTTGCGCTCGCGGAGGCCGAGGACGTACGAGAGGGCGATCACGGCGACGAGGCCGACGGCGAGCGCCGGGATCATCGGGACGAAGATGTCGCCGGCGTCGAGCTTGAGCGCGGTGGCGGCGCGGGCGGTCGGGCCGCCCCAGGGCAGCGTGTTCATGACGCCGTTGGCGGTGGCGGCGACGCCGGTCATCACGACGAGGCTCATCTTGAGGCGCTTGTACAGCGGGTACATCGCCGAGACCGTGATCATGAAGGTCGTCGAGCCGTCGCCGTCGAGGGAGACGATCGCGGCGAGCAGGGCCGTGCCGACGACGATGCGCAGCGGGTCGGCCTTGCAGAACTTGAGGATGCCTCGGACGATCGGGTCGAAGAGGCCGACGTCGATCATGACGCCGAAGTACACGATGGCGAACATGAGCATCGCGGCGGTGGGCGCGAGGGTGCCCACCCCTTCGATGACGTAGTCGCCGAGATGCGCACCCTTTCCGACGAACACGCAGAAGAGTGCCGGGATCAGTACGAGCGCCGCGATCGGCGACATCTTCTTCATCATGATCAGGACCAGGAAGGTCGCGATCATGGTGAAGCCGAGGATGGTCAGCATGAGTGGATACCTAACGTTCGCCCTTGAACTTCCACCAGGGACAGCGGTTCGAGTGACGTTAGGGCGGCCACACAAGGCTTAACAAGATGTTGACACGCGAGCAATAAGCGCAAAACTCCAGGTCAGGGCGTTGTGCCTGTTGGCGCGATATCAATGGGTACGCCATTGAGTACGGCCGTGCCGGACAGCGGGTCGAGCAGGCTGCCGTCGAGGAGCTGGTTGACGTTGACGCCGGGGTCCTCGGCGGCGTGGGTCGTCCGGGTGCCGGGACGGTCGTGTCCCCAGCCGTGCGGCAGGCTCACGACCCCGCGTCGTACGGCGTCGGTGACCTCGGCGGGGGCGACGACCTCTCCCCCGGCGCCCTTCACCCGCACCGGCGCCCCGTCGGTGACACCGAGGCGGTCGGCGTCGTCGGGGTGGATGTGCAGGGTGCAGCGGTTGGTGCCACCGGTGAGGGCGGGGATGTTGTGCATCCAGCTGTTGTTGGAGCGCAGGTGCCGTCGGCCGACGAGGACGAGCCCCTCCGGGCGCCGACGCAGTGCGTCGCGCAGGCGCGGGAGATCATCGGCGAGCGGCTGTGGAAGCAGCTCCACGAGTCCGCTGCGGGTCTTGAGGGGCTGCGGGAGGCGCGGCTGGAGCGGTCCGAGGTCGATGCCGTGGGGCTGGTCGAGCAGCTTCTCCAGGGTCAGCCCTTCGGGGCGTACGCCGAATCCGTCGCCGTACGGGCCCAGGCGCAGCATCATGTCAAGGCGTCGCTCGGGGCCACTCTCGCCGGTGAGCTGTGCGGCGAGCTCGCGCGGGTCGCGGCCGTGCGCCGGGGAGTGGGCCTCCTTGACGGCCTTGCCGAGGGTCTGGCCGATGACCAGGTCGTCGACGGCGGAGGGGTCGGCGCCGTGCATGCCGGTGGCGGCGAGGACGAGCCGGGCCAGGATCTCCGTCTCGGCCATGCGGCCGGGCTCCAGGGGGACGGCGGCGCGGGTGTAGCGGACCTGGTTGCGTACGGCGAGGGTGTTGAAGGCGAAGTCGTGGTGCGGGCTCTGCGAGGGCGGGGGCGGGGGCAGCACGACGTGGGCGTGCCGGGAGGTCTCGTTGAGGTAGGGGTCGACGCTGACCATGAAGTCGAGCGAGCCGAGGGCCTTGTCGAGGCGGTCGCCGTCGGGCGCGGACAGGACAGGGTTGGCGGCGATGACGACGAGGGCGCGGATGGGCTCGCCCTCGGCGGTCGCGGTGTCGATCTCCTCGGCGAGCGCGGCCATCGGCAGTTCACCCTTGGCCTCGGGGTGGCGGCTCACGCGGCTGTGCCAGCGGCCGAGCGCGAAGCCGTGGCCGGGTCCGGCGGGCCGGGGTGTCCGGTCGGTGGCGGCCTGCGGGAAGAGGGCACCGCCGGGCCGGTCGAGGTTGCCGGTGAGGATGTTCAGGATGTCGACCAACCAGCTGGCCAGGGTGCCGTGCGGGACGGTGCAGCTTCCGATGCGGCCGTATACGGCGGCGGTGGGCGCGGCGGCCAGTTCGCGGGCGAGCGCGCGGATGGTGTCGGCGTCGACGTCGCAGGCCTCGGCGGCGGCTTCCGGAGTGAAGTCCCTTACCGCCTCGCGCAGTTCGTCGGTCCCCTGCACCAGCTCGGTGAGTTCCCCGAGGTCGGTGAGCCGCTCCTCGAAGAGGACGTACGCCATGGCGGCGAGCAGCAGCGCGTCGGTGCCGGGGCGGATGGCCACGTGCCGGTCGGCCAGCTTGGCGGTGCGGGTGCGGCGCGGGTCGATGACGGTCAGGGTGCCGCCGCGCGCCTTGAGGGCCTTGAGCTTGCCGGGGAAGTCGGGGGCGGTGCACAGGCTGCCGTTGGATTCGAGGGGGTTGGCGCCGATCAGCAGCAGGTGGTCGGTGCGGTCGAGGTCGGGCACGGGGATCGCGTTGGCGTCGCCGTAGAGCAGTCCGCTGGAGACGTGCTTGGGCATCTGGTCGAGGGTGGACGCGGTGAAGAGGCTGTGGGTGCCGAGGCCTCCGAGCAGCACGGTCGGGTAGAGGGCGCCGGCCATGGTGTGCACGTTCGGGTTGCCGAGGACGGCTCCGACTGCGTGTGGCCCGTACCGCTCGACGACCGGCCGCAGACCGGCCGCGACGGCGTCGAAGGCCTCTTCCCAGGTGGCCTCGCGCAGTTCGCCGTCCTTGCGCACCAGCGGCGTCCGCAGCCGGTCGGGGTCGCCGTCGGCCGCTCCGAACGAGGCGCCCTTCGGGCAGATGAACCCCTGGCTGAACACGTCGTCGCGGTCTCCGCGCGCGCTCGTCACCCGGGTCCCCTCGATGGTGAGCGTGAGCCCGCAGGTCGCCTCGCAGAGGGGACAGATGCGCAGAGCTGTTCGGGAGTCGGCGGTGGTGGACACGGGTCCTCCCGGAGGGGGTGGCGGCAACGGCGACGCACTGACCCGGCCGAGCATACCGACCGGTATGGACGGTGGGGAGGGGGTGCGGGGGTCACGTCGGAAATTCGCGCGCCGTTCGGGCGTCCGCGCCGGGTGGAGCGGGGCGGGTGGGGCGAGGCGGGGCCGGGCGGGGGGCGTGCGGCGGCCGGGCGAACGCCCCCCGCCCGGCCTCTCCGTCAGTCGAGCGACCGTGCCAGATACGCCCGCAGCAGTTCCCGGGTCTCCTCTATGACCCGTTCGTCGCCGGAGGGGGCGAGGCGGAAGGCGAGTTGGACGAGGGTGTCGGCGGCCTCGACGGCGATGAGGAAGGTGCGGCGCAGGTCCTCGTCGGGTTCGCGGTTCAGGACGGAGGAGAGCAGGTCGGTGAGACGGTCGGCGACGCGGGTGTTGGGTTCGGCGTCGCGGGTGCCGACGGGTATCTGGTTGCCGAAGTCGACTAGGGAGAAGCCGGGCGCGGTGCGTTTCATCGCGAGGTACTCGTCGAGGACCGCGTCCATGGCCGCGCGCCAGCCACCCGTACCGGCGGCCTCCCGGAGGCGGAGTGTGACGCGCTCGGTGAAGACGTCGAGGTTGCGCTGGGCCAGCGCGTCGGCCATGGCGCGCTTGTTGCCGAAGAAGCGGTAGACGGAGCCTATGGGGACGCCGGCGCGCAGGGCGACCGCGCGGGTGCTGAGGGCGTCGTAGCCGACCTCGTCGAGGAGATCGGCGCAGGCGTCGAGGATTCGGGTGAGTCTTTCGGCGCTACGGCGTTGAACGGGCGCGCGGCGCAGCGAGGTCGCAGGGGGCACGGGCTTCATGATGCCTTTCCGCCGGGGTCCGGTGAACCTTGCCCTTCGGTACGAATTTCGGTGCTGATGCCACTCATTTGTGCGTGCCCTGGCCATTCGTCGCCGACGCCGTGGCGGACTCCGTGCCCGTCGGTCCGGGATCGGACACGGTGATGTCCGCCGTGCTGCCGACGGGCTCGCCGTCCACGGCCCACACCGTGTCGTCGTCGGCGTGCAGGCGCACGCTCACCTGGTGGGTGCCGCGCGGCACGAGGCCGCTCGCGATGTGGTGGTCCGGGCCGCGGAGGAAGGACAGGGGGCGGCCGTCGAGGCGGAGGAGGGCGTGCCCGCGGCCGGGTTCGGCCGCCTTCCCCGTACCGGCCGGCGAGAAGCGGAAGTCGTGGACGGTCAGGCGTACGTCCCAGCCGTCGCTGTCGGCGTCGGGCTGTATCTCGATCGCGACCCACGGTGCGTCCTTCTTGTCGATCTCACGGTAGTGCCGCCCTTCCTCGTCCGTGTCCTCCAGCACCTTGCCCACCGGCGACGGCTTCACGCCGTCGTTCTCGCGCGCTTCGTCGGACCCGCAGCCCGTCGCTCCGACGAGCAGAGCGCCGAACAGGACACAGGCCGCGAGCGCGGTGAGGAATACGCGCGTCCACGACATGCCGGGGAGATTAGAGCACCGCTCTGACAGTCGGATCCCCCTGAAGTCTGGTTCTCGGTACTCCAGTGGTCTTGGCGCGATCCCGCGGTCGCCTCCGTGGGCACGGGCATCTCCCTCTTGCGCACGGATTTCGCGAATCCTACGGTGATGCATAGGAATCAGGAACGAGGGAGCGATCATGAGCGGGGACGGGCGGATCACCGCCGAGTCACGGCGGAAGACCGTCGAGGCGCTGACGTATCTCACCGGGTTCGGCAACGAGCACAGTTCGGAGGCGGTGCCGGGCGCCCTGCCGCACGGCCGCAACTCTCCGCAGCGGGCCCCGCTCGGGCTCTACGCGGAGCAGCTGAGCGGTACGGCGTTCACCGAGCCGAGGGCGCACAACCGCCGGTCGTGGCTGTACCGGATCCACCCGTCGGCCGCGCACCCGGCCTTCACCCGCACCGACAACGGCGCCGTCCGCACCGCGCCCTTCACGGAGACGGTGCCCGACCCGAACCGGCTGCGCTGGAACCCGCTGCCCGAGCCCTCCCCGGGCACCGACTTCCTGGCGGGCCTGTGGACGCTCGGCGGCAACGGCGACGCGACACAGCGCACCGGCATGGCCGTGCACCTCTACCACGCCAACGCCTCGATGGAGCGGGTGTTCAGCGACGCCGACGGCGAGCTGCTGATCGTGCCGGAGCGCGGCGGGCTGCTGCTGCGCACCGAGTTCGGGCTGCTGCATGTGGAGCCGGGACATGTGGCGCTGATCCCTCGTGGGGTGCGCTTCCGTGTGGAGCTGCTGGAAGCCGCGTCCGACGACGGCCCGGGCCCGACGGCCCGGGGCTATGTGTGCGAGAACTACGGGGCGCCCTTCCAGCTCCCCGACCTCGGCCCGATCGGCGCCAACGGTCTCGCGAACGCCCGCGACTTCCGGGCGCCTGTCGCCGCGTACGAGGATGTCGAGGGGCCGGTGGAGGTGGTGAACAAGTTCTGCGGCAACCTCTGGTCGGCGACCTACGACCACTCCCCGCTGGATGTCGTCGCCTGGCACGGCAACCATGTGCCGTACGCCTATGATCTGCGCGCGTTCAATGTGATCGGCACCATCAGCTACGACCACCCGGACCCGTCGATCTTCACGGTGCTGACCTCGCCGTCGGACACCCCGGGCCTTGCCGGCGTCGACTTCGTCGTCTTCGCGCCGCGCTGGCTGGTGGGCGAGGACACGTTCCGGCCGCCGTACTTCCACCGGAACGTGATGAGCGAGTACATGGGGCTCATCGAGGGCGCGTACGACGCGAAGGCGGAGGGTTTCGTGCCGGGGGGCGGGTCGTTGCACAACATGATGTCGGCGCACGGTCCCGACCGGGAGACGTTCGACCGGGCGAGCGCCGCCGAGCTGCGGCCGCAGAAGGTCGACGACGGTCTGGCCTTCATGTTCGAGACGCGCTGGCCGGTCACGGCCACCGCGCAGGCCGCCGGGGCGGAGCATCTGCAGCGCGCGTACGACGACGTGTGGCGGGGCCTCCAGCGGCACTTCGGGCCGGTGCGACGCCCATGACCGGCCGGGACGGATCGTGACCGCCCGTTGCACCTGGCGCCCGCGAACGGTACGGATACCCTCGTGACCTCCTTCGCCCCGGACTCGATCGTCCTGAACCGCAAGCTGCCGCTCTGGTATCAGGTGTCGCAGTCCCTGCGCGCCTCGATACTCGGGCGGTCCGCGCAGGATCCTCTGCGCCTGCCCACCGAGGAACAGTTGGCGGAGCACTACGGGGTGAGCGTGCTGACCATGCGGCAGGCGCTCAAGGAACTGGAGGACGAGGGGCTGATCACCCGCCATCGCAGGCGCGGCACGTTCATCGAGCCGAGCGCCGCGCGGGGCGCCCCGGTCCGGCTGCTCGGCTCGGTGGACGCGATCGTGGCCCAGCAGTCGGGCATGACGACCCGGCTCCTTGACCACGGCACCGAACCCGTGTCGGCGGAACTCTCCGAGCACTTCCCGGACCTGACGGAGGTCGCGACCTACCACCGACTGCGCAGCGACGAGAAGACCGGGGAGCCGACCAACCACGCGCGCAACTACGTACGGCCCGAACTGGCCGCCCTGATCGACCCCGAGGACCTGCTCCGCTGGCCCATGACCAAGGTGCTGCGGGATGTCGCGGGGGCGAGGATCAGCCAGATCACCGACACCGTGGAGGCACGGCTCGCGGACCCGGAGACCGCGCGGCTGCTCCAGGTCCCGCTGCTGAGCCCGATCCTGCACTACACGGGCGTCGTGCACGGCGAGGACGGCCGGGCGCTGGACGTGGCCCGCATCCAGTACCGCGGCGACCGCTTCTCCTTCACCGTCACCCTCGACGCCCACTGAGCATGCGGGACCAAGTCGCCTCCCACGGCCCACGTCGTACGATGCCGAGCGTGACGCACGACGACGCTCCGCTGCTCGCGGACCTCATGCCGTGGTCCGTCGCACCGCCCCGGCTGGGCCGCGGGTGGCCGACGGCGCCCGACCCGGCGTCCCTGAAAGCACGGTGGGACGCCTTCGTGAAGGCCGAAGGGCCCGACCGCGAGGCGTTGTTCGGCGTCACGCGCGCGCGGACGCTCCACTCGGCGGTGGGTCAACTGCCGGGCCAGTCCTCCGGAACGGTCCGGCTGGCCCGCGCGTCGGGCCGCTGCGCGGAGCCGGTACGGGTGCTGCACGGGCCGTTCGACGAACAGTGGCTGATCCCCGACCACCGGCTGATCGACGCGGCGCGGCCGGAGTTGTGGCGCGTGACGGACGAGCGGCAGCTGTTCGCGGTCGAGCAGGCCCCCGCACCCGACGGGCCGCCCCTCCTGGTCACGTCGACGCTCCCGGTGGTCCTCCCCCAGTCGAAGGCCGCGCCCACCGCGCGGCCGGGCCGGATCCGCCCCTTGTACCGGCGCCCCGAGGGCCGCGAACCCAACCTGGCACCGGGCCTGTTGGACCTCCTGGCCAAGCGCCTGGGCCACGCCCCCACTCCCCTGGACGTCCTCGCCTGGACGCTGGCGGTCGCCCGCCCGGGCCCACGCGGCTGCACGGTTCCCCTCACATCGGACCCCGAACTCTGGGCGCGCGGCACCGAGTTGGGCCACCGCATGCTGTGGCTGATGCGCCGCGACGGCGAACGCCCCAAACTCCCCGGCGGCCGCCGCCCGTACGTACGGGCCCCACTCCCCGCCCGTCCCCTCGAACTCCGCTACGACCGCGACGAGGAGACCCTCCACCTCGACGAGGGCCGCATCTCCCCCGTCCCGCCCGCCGCCTGGGACTTCGAGGTCGGCGGCGTCCGAGTCCTTGACCAGTGGTTCACCACCCGAACCACCCAGCCGCCCCCCGGCACCCTGGAAGCCATCCGCCCCACCACCTGGCCCCAGCCCTGGACCTCCGACCTCCTGGAGGTCATCACGGTCCTGTCGCTACTGGCGGAACTACGCCCGCAACAGGCCGAGTTGACGATCGAGTCCCCCATCACGCCGGACGCGCTCCGCGAGGCAGGCGTACTCCCACCGCCGGACACGTCCCGCAAGCCGGCCTCAGTACTGGACCACCACGAGGAGGGCCCAGAGGGCCAGGTCGCCCTGATCTGAGGGATACGGGGGACTTCTAGGGGCGCGGGGAACTGCGCAATCTTTTGGCTTTTAGGGGCGCGGGGAACGGCGCATCTTTTAGGGGCGCGGGGAACTGCGCAATCTTTTAAGGGGCGCGGGGAACTGCGCGACCAGCCACGACGCACCCGCAGCCGACAACCCCCGCACGCCCCCCTACCCCTCCCCCCGCGGCGCGAACCCATCAAGCACCCTCACCAACGCCCGCTCGAACACAGCCCCCATATCAATCGGCCCCGAATCCTCCATGAACGCCGCCGCCATCCGCGGATAAGCCCCGGTGGCAACCTGCGCACCCAAATAAGCCCCACGCACCGCGTGCTCCCGCTCCTCGGACCACGGCAACGCCCGCACCCGCTCAACCGTGGCCAGCTCATTCCCCACGTACGTCGTCACCACCCCGTTGACCATCGCGATCAGCTCGAACTTCGTGCCGTACGTCCCCTCGAAGGAGTCGAGGCACGTGAGGCAGTGCTCCAGATAGCGCAGGGCGTTGGGGCTGAACCCGTACACCGGCGACATCAGCGTCGGCAGCCACGGATGCCGGAGCATGAGCGCCCGGGTCTCATGGGCGACCCGGAGCATGTCGGCACGCCAGTCCCCCGCCGGCTCCCACAGC
Organism: Streptomyces sp. NPDC050988; assembly: GCF_044456225.1. Taxonomy (NCBI): domain Bacteria; kingdom Bacillati; phylum Actinomycetota; class Actinomycetes; order Kitasatosporales; family Streptomycetaceae; genus Streptomyces; species Streptomyces sp. NPDC050988. Next base: position 15,847 of record NZ_JBITFQ010000029.1, read on the forward strand.
TCGTGCTCACCACTGACGGCGTCGACCATCAGCTCGTACAGGTCCTCCTTGCGAGGCACGTAGTTGTAGAGCGACATCGTGCCGCAGCCCAGCTCGGCCGCGACGTGCCGCATCGAGACCGCGTCCAGCCCCCGCGCGTCCGCGATCCGCACCGCGGCGGCCGCGATGTCGGCCCGGGTGAACGCGGGCCGCGGCCCGCGTCCCGTGCGCTCGGGTCGGGCCCAGATCACTTCGGGTACGTCGGCGCGTCCTGCCATCGGTGTCGTCAGTCCTGCCATCGGTGGATCCTGTCGCCCCCATCGTAGTTACGTACAGCGTACGTAGTGAGGTATGGTCGCACCATGACGACTACGTACGCTGTACTTAGTGAAGGTCTGGAGAAGAGTTTCAAGGAAGTCCGGGCGCTGCGCGGGCTGGACCTGGCCGTGGCGGAGGGCACGGTCTGCGGACTGCTCGGGCCGAACGGCGCGGGCAAGACGACGGCGGTGCGGCTGCTCACCACGCTGCTGCGACCGGACGCGGGGTCCGCGCGTGTCGCGGGGCACGACCTCGTCCGGGAGCCGGACGCCGTGCGCCGCGCGATCGGCGTCACCGGGCAGTACGCGTCGGTGGACGGCGATCTCACCGGGCGGGAGAACCTGCGGCTGTTCGCGAAGCTGCGCCGCCTCCCGAAGGCGGCGGCCCGCGCCGACGAACTCCTCGACCGCTTCGAACTCGCCGACGCGGCGGACCGCCCCGCGTCCACCTACTCCGGCGGTATGCGGCGCCGCCTCGACCTGGCCGCGAGCTTGATCACCCGGCCCGCGGTGCTGTTCCTCGACGAGCCGACGACCGGTCTCGACCCGCACAGCCGCAACCAGATCTGGGAGACCGTGCGCGCGCTGAAGGCGGAGGGTACGACGGTCCTGCTCACCACGCAGTATCTGGAGGAGGCCGACCAACTCGCCGACGACATCGCCCTCGTGGACCGCGGCAGGGTCGCACACTCCGGCACGCCCGCCGAACTCAAGGCGCTCATCGGCTCGTACGCGGAAGCGGTCGTCGCCGACGCGGACGCCATGGCCGCAGCGGCGGCCGTCCTGGACCAACTGACGGGCTCCCGCCCCGACTTCGACCGGGAGCGGCACGCCGTCGGAGCGGTCACCACCGACCCGACGCTCACCCTCCCCCGCCTCGTACGCGAACTCGACGCCGCCGGGGTGCCGTTGCTCGACGTGAACCTGCGCCCGCCGACGCTCGACGACGTCTTCCTCCGCCTGACCGACGGCTCGGCCGGAGCCGGGACCGACAACCGGGCCGACAGGCGGTCCGGTGACCGCACCGACAGCAAGGAGCTTGTGACATGAGCGCGTTGGCGTACGACGGCACCGCGATGCTGGGCCGTCAGCTGCGGCGGATCCGGCACAACATGGGGCTGCTGATCCTCACCCAGACCATGCCGATCACGATGCTGCTGTTCTTCGGCTATGTCTTCGGCAGCGCGCTGGCGATGCCCGGCGAGGAGTACCGGGCCTTCCTGGTGCCGGGACTGCTGGTCGCGACGGCGGCCAACGGGATCATGACCGGGATGTTCCAGGCCGCCCAGGACTCGCACCGAGGCGTGATGGACCGCTTCCGCACACTGCCGATCAGCCGGGCCGCCGTTCCGCTCGGGCAGGCCGTCGGGGACCTGGTCGTCACGGCCGTGGGCACGGTGCCGGTACTGCTGGTGGGGCTCGCGGTGGGCTGGCGGATGGAGGGTTCCGCGCTGGAAGCGGCCGGCGCCGTGGGTCTGCTGCTGCTCTTCCGGTTCGCGACCACGTGGATCGGGATCCTGCTGGGCCTGGCCTCGCAGAGCGAGGAGGCGGCCGGGCAGCTGGGCGGTGCGACGTTCATCCTGCCGCTGCTGTCGAACGCGTACATCCCGACGGACAATCTGCCGGGCTGGCTGCGCACGATCGCCGAGTGGAACCCGATCAGCGCGGTGACCACGGCCCTGCGCGACCTGTTCGGGAACGCGCCGGTGCCGACGGACGGGGCCTGGCCGGTGACGCACCCCGTCGCGGGGTCGCTGGTCTGGTGCGCGGTCCTCATCGCGGTGTTCATGCCGCTCGCCGTCCGCCGGTACACGAACGGCGGCCGCTGACCGCTCGCCCCGGGGCCGCGACCGACCGTCCGACCTGCCGACCGGCCTCCCCGCCGCCGCATGACAAAGCCCTCGCGTCCGGGACATGATCCCTCGCATGGAGCCGCTTCCCCTGCCCCTTGAGGGCATCACCGTCGTCGCCGTCGAGCAGGCCGTCGCGGCCCCCTTCGCCACCCGGCAGCTCGCCGATCTCGGGGCCCGGGTCGTCAAGGTCGAACGGATCGACGGCGGTGATTTCGCGCGCGGCTACGACACCGCGGCCGCCGGTCTCGCCTCGCACTTCGTGTGGTGCAACCGCGGCAAGGAGTCCATCGCCCTCGACCTGAAGGACCCGCGCGGCCTGGACGTCGTACGCCGTCTCGTCGCGGACGCGGACGTCTTCGTGCAGAACCTCGCCCAGGGCGCCGCCGCGCGGCTCGGCCTGGACGCGGCGACGCTGTGCGCGGCCGACCCCCGGCTGATCGCCGTGGACATCTCGGGCTACGGGGCCTTCGGTCCGTACGCCGGCAAGCGCGCGTACGACATGCTCGTGCAGTGCGAGGCGGGGCTGGTGTCCGTGACGGGGACGGCCGACCAGCCGGTGAAGGCGGGGATCCCGGCGGCCGACATCGCGGCGGCGATGTACGCGTTCTCGGGAGTGCTGGCGGCGCTGGTGCGGCGTGGCACGACAGGGCGCGGCGGGCCGGTGGAGGTGTCGATGCTGGAGGCGCTGGCCGAGTGGATGGGGCATCCGCTGCACCATGCGATGCACGGCGGAACTTCCCCGGCGCGCACCGGTCTGGCGCACGCCGTCATCGCCCCGTACGACGCCTATCCGACGGCGGACGGCGGGCGGGTGCTGCTGTCGGTGCAGAACGACCGGGAGTGGCGGCGACTGGCCGAACAGGTGCTTGGGCGGCCGGAGTTGGCGCACGACCCGGCGTACGCGACGAACGCGGCGCGAGTGCAACACCGGGAGCACACCGACGAGTTGGTCGGCAAGGCGCTGGCGGCGCTGGTCACGGACGAGGCGGTCGCGCAGCTTGAGGCGGCCGGGATCGCGTGTGCGCGACTGCGGGACGTACGGGAGGTGGCGGAGCATCCTCAGCTGGCGGCGCGGGACCGGTGGCGGGAAGTGGGTTCGCCGGTCGGGCCGTTGAGGGCGCTGTTGCCGCCGATCACGCTGCCGGGCGGGGACTCGGCGCGGATGGGGCCCGTACCCGCGCTCGGGGAACACACCGGGGCGCTGCTGCGTGCCGTGGGGATGACGGACGATGAGATCGCAGCACTGCGCCGGGACGGTGTGACCGCCTGAGCGCGGGTCGGGGTCCTGCTCGGGTTCGGCCGCCTGTCAGCGGCCGAGGCCGCTCAGCGGCCGCCGAACAGGGAACGGCGCAGTCGGCGCAGCGGTGCGAAGAGCGAGACCCGCCTCACTCGCGCGCCCCTGGCGGTGCGGTTGTGCGCGGTGTCACGTGCGGTGAGCTCGCGCATCAGGTCCGTCGCCTCTGCCGCCTCGCGCTGAGGGATGGCGGGGCCACCCATCACCGAGAGATGGCGGTCGAGGCGCGAGCTGGTCGCGCTGCTGCCACACGTGATCGCAGGGACTCGCGCCCTGCCACGCACTGTTATCTGTTCCATGTCACTCCCCACCCATACGAGGGCACCCGGCCCGGGCAGGTTAACCCTATCGCTCCCTCTCCACACCCGTGTATCCCGGGCGCGGGATTCACCTTTCCGGTAAGGGTGTTGACGGTTACTCTCCGAATCCAACTGATTCCAGGGCGAGTTGGACAACCGGGGCGGTTGTTGGCTGCGCTGAGCCGCCCGACGGCTCGACGGTGACAGCGAGTGATGTCGCGTTCGTGTTCAGCCCGGTGGCAATCAAGGGCGTGTCGCCGTCCAGGAGCCCCAGGGATCGCGGTTTCTCCTCCGGTCGCATGAGCCACAGTTGGTGAACCCTTCCGTTCGAAGGTGTACCCAGTCCGGCCGCGGTCACTACAGCGGTGCGCTGCGAGGCGGACGCGACGACGCTCATGCCCTGTCCGTTCGCGTCGCGTCCGGCGCTCGCGCGGGCGTCCGGCGCGGCGAGAACGTGTGCGATCTCACGTGCCTGGGCGCGCTCCTGGGCGAGCTGGTCCTGGGTGCGGGCCGCCTGCATGCCGAACAGCGCGGCGACGACGAGGGCGGCCGCGGCCGTGGTGGACGCGAGCGGGATGAGGAACGGCGAGAAGCCCGAGCGACGGCCACGCGACGGCGCCCGCTCCCCGTACCGGTCCGTGATCGACCGAGCTGGTGGCTGGGCGAAGGCCGCCGGTTCCTGAGGGGTCGTCCGTACGGCCATCAGGACCCGGTCGCGCATGGCGGCCGGTGCCGGGGCGGCCGTGGACCAGGCGAGGCGGACCGCGTCCTCGCGCAGCGCGCGCACTTCGGCGGCGCAGTTGTCGCAGCGCCTCAGGTGTTTCTCGAATCGCTTGTGCTCATGGGGTTCCAGGGCGTCCAGGGCGTAGGGGGCGGCCAGGGAGTGCAGATCACTCCGCCGGAAGAGGCTGGTCATGCGACACCTCCCAGGCAGTCGCGCAACCGCGTGAGTCCGTCGCGCATGCGCGTCTTGACCGTGCCGAGCGGCAGGGAGAGCCGCTCGGCCACTTCACGGTACGTGTAGCCGTCGTAGTAGGCGAGGGTGACGGACTGTCGTTGCAGGGCGGTGAGCCGGTCCAGACAGCGGCGCACCCATTCTCGTTCGAGGCCGGCCTCGACCTCCTCGGCGACCTGGTCGAAGGCGGGGCCGTTCGAGCGCCGGGCCATGCGCAGTTCGCGCTCCCCGGCGGCGCGGGCACTGCGGACCCGGTCGACCGCCCGGCGGTGCGCGAGGGTGAGGACCCAGGACAGTGCGCTGCCACGGCCCGGGTCGTAGCGTCCGGCGGACCTCCAGAGTTCGAGGAGCACCTCCTGGGCCACCTCCTCGGACTGGGCCGGATCCCGCACCACGCGGCGTACCAGCCCGAACACCGGCCCGGACACCAGACCGTACAAATCCTCGAAGGCCTTCTGGTCTCCTCCGGCCACGAGCACCAGAAGTTCGTCCGCCTCCACTCGTTTCCCCCTCTCCGGCCATTGAACGGCCCGTCTCATCCTCACGTATTCGGCGCCGGAACGCCTTCGGATGGGGTTACGGATCAACTGCTTGAAAACGCGGGTGAATCCCGAACCAATCCTTCCGAGCCCCGGCTCCGAATGGCGTGCATCAGGCAACACCAACCGACGCGGAACGAGAGCAGGAGCAGATCAGTCGACGGGTCGCTTCTCGCGGACATCACCGCCGGAACACAGCTTTGGGACAGAGGACGGACGGCATGACACCTTTCACCAGCGGGTTCGTGGGACGCAGGAGCCTTGCGGCCCTTGTCTGCGGTGCGTTGGCCACCGGCGGGCTCGCGGCCGTCGGCGTGACCGCGCTCGGACCGGGGACGGCGAGCGCGTCCAGCCACCGGGAGGCTCCGCTCATCTCGGGGCAGCCGCAGTTCGACAACACGGACGTGTACGCGTTCGTCAGCCCGGACCATCCGGACACCACGACGCTCGTCGCCAACTGGATCCCGTTCGAGGAACCGGCGGGCGGGCCCAACTTCTTCACGTTCGCCGAGGACGCCCAGTACGACCTGCACATCGACAACAACGGTGACGCACAGGGCGAGCTGGTCTTCCGGTACACGTTCAAGACGCACGTGAAGAACGACAAGACGTTCCTGTACAACACGGGCCCGGTCGAGAGCCTCGACGACCCGGACCTCAACATCACGCAGACCTACGACATCGACCTGCTGCAGCTCAAGGACCAGCACCTGGTCAAGAAGACGAAGTACGCGGACGACGTGCCGGTCGCCCCGTCGAACGTCGGCAAGGCGTCCATGCCGGACTACGCCAAGCTCCGCGAGCAGGCCGTGCACGAACTCCCGGGCGGGGCCAAGACGTTCGCCGGTCAGGCGGACGACCCGTTCTTCCTGGACCTGCGCGTCTTCGACCTGCTGTACGGCGGGAACCTGTCCGAGGTCGGCAATGACACGCTGAAGGAATACAACGTCAACTCCGTTGCTCTGCAGGTCCCGACGGACATGATCCAGGAGTCGGCCGACCAGCCGATCGTGGGCATCTGGTCGACGACGCAGCGCAGGAGCGCGAGCGGCGAGTACCGGCAGGTCTCGCGCCTCGGCATGCCGCTGGTGAACGAGGTCGTCAACCCGATCAAGGACAAGGACAAGTTCAACGCGTCCTCGCCCTGGAACGACGGCGACTTCCTGGAGAACGTCACCAACCCCGAACTGCCGAAGCTCATCGAGGCGATCTACAAGATCCCGGCCCCGAAGGAGCCCAGGAACGACCTGGTCGACGTGTTCCTCAAGGGTGTCGAGGGCCTCAACCAGCCCCCGCACGTGCGTGCTTCGGAGATGCTGCGCCTGAACACCTCGATCAAGCCGGCGGCCAAGGAGAAGCGGCTCGGCGTGCTGGACGGCGACAACGCGGGCTTCCCGAACGGCCGCCGTCTCGGCGACGACGTGCTGGACATCGCGCTGCAGGTCGTCGAGGGCGAACTCGTGGGCGCCAAGAACGACTTGGGTGACGCGGTCGACAAGAACGACCAGAAGTTCGAGAAGGCGTTCCCGTACGTCGCGCTGCCGACCTCCGGTTCGCGCGGTCCGCTCGCCAAGGGCACCACGGGCACGAACGACGTCCGCAACCAGATCGGTGACGCCCTGCAGCCCGCGGGCACCACGAGCGGTGTGGCCGGTATGGACGACACCACTCTGATCGCCGTCTCGGCGGCTTCGGGCGCGGCCGGGTTCCTGCTTATCGGCACGGGTCTCCTGTGGTGGCGTGGCCGCCGCCGGTCCTACTGACCCGCACTCCGACTGGCGCGGCCCGTGCGTATCCGTCCCCCACGGCGCGCGGGCCGCGCCGCTCACCCCCGAACCACCGCTTCCGCCAAGGAGATTGAGGAGAGGGCATGGCCCCGGGTACGAACGAGGACGCGCAGGAGAAGGATCGCGCGGACGTGACCCCGCCGCCCGAGGGCGAGAACGGGCCCGACCGGTCCGGTCGGTCGGACCGGTCCGACCGGCCGAAGGAGAGTCCGGAGTCCCCGCGGGCACGGATGCTGCGGCTCGGCGCGTGCGCCGTCGCCGTCGCCATCGCCATGACCGCGGGAGCGGTGGTTCTGGGCAACAAGGACGACGCCGGCGTGCGTACGGTGGCGTCCGCGCCCGGCGTCGCTCCCGAACTGCTGGCCACCGGCAGCCTCGCCTCCAGCATCTCCGCACTGCAGACCCACCTCAAGGCACAGCCCAAGGACTACAACGGCTGGTCCACGCTCGGCGTCGCCTACATCGAGCAGGCACGCACGAACGGCGACCCGTCCCGCTATCCGCAGGCGGAGCGCGCGCTGGACCGGTCGCTGAAGCTCAAGCCGGACAACGACCCGGCGCTCGCGGGCCGTTCGGCGCTGGCCGCGGCCCGGCACGACTTCCCCGGCGCGCTGCGGTACGCCGACAAGGCGCTGGACGAGAACGCGTACAACGAGCGCGCGCTGTCGACCCGCATCGACGCCCTGGTCGAACTCGGCCGCTACAAGGAGGCGTCCAAGGCCGCCGACCAGGCCGATGAGCGTCGCCCCGGCATCCCGGTCTTCACCCGCTACGCCTACGTACGGGAGTTGCGCGGGGACGTCACCACGACGCGGCGCGTCCTGAAGCAGGCGCTCGCCGGTTCCTCCACCCCCGGCGACATCGCGTACGTGGCAACGGCGCTCGGCCAACTCTCGTGGCGCGAGGGCGAGTACAAGACGGCGCTGACGTACTACGAGCAGGCCCTGCGGGCCGACAAGGCGTACCTCCCGGCGCTGGAGGGCCGGGCCAGGGCGCAGGCCGCGGACGGCGACAGCAAGGCCGCGATCGCCGGCATGGAGGACGTCGTGGCCCGCTTCCCGCTGCCCGGCCCGCTGGTCGTGCTCGGCGAGCTGTACGAGGCCCGCGGCGGCGAGGAGGACAAGGCGAAGGCCCGTGCCCAGTACGCCCTGGTGAACGCCTGGACCGCGCTGGCCCGGGCGAACGGCGTCAACGCCGACCTCGACACGGCCCTCGCGGCGGCGGACCACGGCGACCGCAAGGCCGCCCTGCGCGCCGCGCGCGCCGAGTGGGAGCGCCGGGAGACCGTCCACACCGCGGACGCGCTCGCCTGGGCCCTGCACGTCAACGGCCGCGACGACGAGGCCCTCCCCTACGCCCGTCGCGCCACGGCCACCGGCTACCGCGACGCGACGTTCCTCTACCACCGCGGCATGATCGAACAGGCCACCGGCAACAAGAAGGAAGCCCGCGGCAGCCTTTCGGCGGCGCTGAAGCTCAACCCGGGCTTCTCGCCGGTGGGCGCGAAGCTGGCCCAGAAGACGCTCAAGGCGCTGGGCGGTGCCGAGTGAGCACCGTCCCCGCGCGTGGCCTCCGGGTCCGGCTGGCCCGCCAAGTGGCCGTGCGCCGACGGGCGTTCGCCTCCGGTGCGGCCGTCCTGGTGGCGGCCTGCGCGCTCGTGCTGGTCCCCTCCGGAACCGCGTCCGCGCATCCGCTCGGGAACTTCACCGTCAACCGGTACGACGGACTCGTCATCGGTCCCGGGCAGCTGCGGGTCGACCACGTGGAGGACCTCGCGGAGATCCCGGCGACGCAGGCCAAGCCCGCCATCGACAAGGCGGGCATGGAGAGTTGGGCCCGGGAGCGGTGCGAGACGGCGGCCGGGAAGAGCCGGGTGACCGTGGACGGGGAGGCCGTCGCGCTGAGCGTCGGCGAGAGCCTCGCCCGGGTGCGGCCCGGCCAGGCGGGGCTCAACACCCTTCGGGTGGAGTGCCGTTGGACGGCCCCGCTGCCGGAGAACGCCGAGAAGAACCTGTCCGTGCGCTTCCGCGCCTCCGTGGACGACGGCCCCGGCTGGCGCGAGGTCACCGCGCGCGGAGACCGGATGACCCTCACCGCCTCGGACGTACCGACGAAGTCCGTCTCGCGCGAACTGACCAAGTACCCCGCCGAGTTGCTTTCGTCACCGGCGGACACGGCGACGGCCTCGCTGCGCGTCCGCCCCGGCGGTCCCGCGCTCGTCGAGGAGAACTCCGACGCGCCCGGCTCCTCCATCCTGCCGCGCGGCGCCGACCGGTTCACCCGCGCGCTGGACGACCTGGTGTCCCGCCAGGACCTGACCCTCGGCTTCGCGGCGCTCGCCCTCGGCATCGCCGTGCTGCTCGGCGCGATGCACGCCCTGGCGCCCGGCCACGGCAAGACGATCATGGCCGCCACGGCCGCCGCCCGCGGCAACGCCACGATGCGTGACGTGATGCCGCTCGCCATCTCCGTCACCGTCACCCACACGCTGGGCGTGGTCGCCCTCGGCATCCTGGTGACCGCCGGCTCGGCCGCCGCGCCCTCGGTGATCGCCTGGCTTGGCGTGGCGAGCGGCGTCATCGTCATGCTGGCCGGCGCGACCCTCGCACGCCGGGCCTGGCGGCAGCGCGGACACGGGCACAGCCACTCGCACGGCCATGGACACAGCCACAGTCATGGGCACAGCCACAGCCACGCTCACGGGCACGTTCACGCCCACAGCCATGATCGCGAGCTTGTCCTTGCGCATGCGCAGGGGCACGAGGACGGCCCCAAGGGCGACCACACACACGGGGACGACCACGGACACGGTGACAAGCAGACGCACGACCACGGCCCGTCCCACACCCACGACCACGGCCCCGCTCACACCCACGACGACTCCCACTCCCACGACCACGACGCTCCCCACGACCACGGTCACGGCGACCACTCACACCCCCACCCGCACACCCACTCTCACTCCCCCTCCCCCTCTCTCAAGCTCAAGGACACCCTTCTTCTCGGCTTCGCCGGCGGGCTCGTACCGAGTCCCTCCGCGGTCGTCGTGCTCGTCGGTGCCGCGGCGCTCGGCAAGGCCTGGTTCGGGCTGCTGCTCGTGCTCGCCTTCGGGGCGGGGCTCGCGCTCACGCTCACGGCGGCCGGGTTCGCCGTGGTCAAGATCGGCAGCCGGGTCGCGAAGGCCATCGAGAACGGCGCCCGGTGGTCGGGCGGCCGGACCGCAGCACTCCTCCGGCGGACCGTGCCGATCGGATCCGCGTTCGTCGTGGTGGCCCTTGGGGCTGGATTGGTGTTCAGGGGGGCGGCAACCGTACTCGGTTGAGCTACTTTTGTTCAGAATCGTGCGGATGCTAATGGGGGGCGCCCGTGTCTGAGGAACCTGGTAGTGAACGAGTGATCGCGGGGCGCTACCGTCTGCTCTCTCCGCTGGGCGAGGGCGGAATGGGGACGGTCTGGCGCGCCCGTGACGAGGTGCTGCACCGCGAGGTCGCCGTCAAGGAGGTACGGGCCCCGGGCGGACTGCCGGGCCCCGACACCGAGCGGATGTACGCCAGGCTGGAACGCGAGGCATGGGCGGCCGCCCGGGTCGCGAACCGCAATGTGGTGACGGTCTACGACGTGGCGACGGAGGACGGGCGCCCGTGGATCGTGATGGAGCTGATCCGCGGGATCGCGCTCTCCGATCAGCTGGACGCCGAGGGCCCGTTGTCGCCGCAGCGCGCCGCGCACATCGGCGCGGAGGTGCTCGCCGCACTGCGGGCCGCGCACGAGGCGGGGGTCCTGCACCGGGACGTGAAGCCGGGCAACGTACTGCTGTCGAACGACGACCGTGTGGTCCTCACCGACTTCGGTATCGCGACGGTGGAGGGCAGTTCGGCGCTCACGATGACCGGTGAGGTCATCGGTTCGCCCGAATTCCTCGCCCCGGAGCGGGCGTTGGGGCGTACGCCGGGACCCGAGTCCGACCTGTGGTCGCTCGGTGTGCTCCTGTACGCGGCGGTGGAGGGCAACTCGCCGTTCCGCCAGAACACCCCGCTGAGCACCCTGCGGGCGGTCGTCGACGAGGAGTTGCCTGCGCCGCAGCGCGCGGGCCCTCTGGCACCTGTGATCGAGGGCCTGCTGCGCAAGGACCCGGCGGACCGTATGTCGGCCGAGGACGCCGAGCGGGATCTCCGGCTCGTCGCGGCGGGCGGCACACCCCATACGGGCAGCGCCGCCTACGCGCCGACGATCGCGGCGCTGCCACAGCCCGCCCCGACCCCGCCGGCTCCCACCCCCGCGTACACACCACCCGCCTACACCCAGCCCGCCTACTCGCCGCAGCAGGCACCGTCCGCGACGACCACCACCACGGGACCCGCCCATCCGCGGCGCGCGACGATCGTGATGATCGCGGGTCTGGCCGCACTCGCGATCGCGCTCGGGGGACTGACGTACGCCCTGGTCAACCGGGGCGACGGAGGCGGCGGGGACGACACCTCCAACAGCGGGTCGAGCACGGGCGGCTCGACGGGCGGCGGTGACGACGGCGGGAGCGACGGGAGCAGCGGGGGCGGCACGGACGGCGGCTCGACCACGGAGAGCTCCGGCTCGAACGGGAGCGACGGCGGTTCGACCACCGGCGGCGGCGAGACGACCAAGCCGCCCACCCAGTCCGTGAAGGTCACGGTCTCGGGCTCGCACACGGACTACACCGGTGCCTGCCCGCCGCCCGACGCGGAGGCTCCGACCTTCACGGCGACGTTCACGGTGACGGTCGTGCCGGCGGACGTGGAGTACCGCTGGGTGACGGAGTCGGGTGAGGTGTCCGACCCCGGCTGGAAGACGCTGTCGTTCCCCGCGAACGGCGGGAAGACCAAGCAGAACACGGTCATCGTGACGACGTACGACGCGTCAGGAACGTACAAGAACAAGATCGGTGTGGAGGTCCGCAGTCCCGAGGAGGCGAAGTCGGAACAGGTGCCCTTCTCGGTGACGTGCGAGACGGAGGCCCCGACGGGCGGGGCCTCCTCCTCCGACGATCCGCAGGCGCTCGCGCCGAACGGAGCGATCAGGCCTCGGCAGTGATCAGTCCGAGGCGTTGAGGACGGGCAGATAGCCACCCGACTGGCCCGAGGCCGTCGGGTGGTACGACTCGCCGATGTTCAGCCAGTTGACGCTGTGCAGCCAGGCGCTGCCGGAGCAGATCTCGTGACCGGTGAACGTGGGGCGTACGTCGCCGAAGGTGAAGCCGTGGTCGGCCGCACGCTTGGCGATGGCGCTGTCCAGGTGGTCGGCGGCGCTGTTGATGGCGGCCCGCTCGGTCTCGGTGAGGCCGGCCAGGCAGCTGCCGCCCAGCTTGTAGAACCGTGGGTAGCCCAGGACGACCACATGGGCGGCCGGGGCCTTCGCGCTGATCGCCGAGTAGACCGAGTCGAGCTTGCCGGGCAGTGTCGAGTCGACGTACGCCTTCGCGGTGTTGATGCGGGCGACGCAGGCGCTCTCGGACTGCAGGACACAGGTCGTCATGACGTCGGAGAAGCCCGCGTCGTTGCCGCCGATGCTGATCGAGACGAGGCCGGTGCCAGTGCCGAGCGGGCCCAGCTGGTTCGCCAGAACATCACCCGTACGAGCGCCCGAGCAGGCCGTGAAACTGAACGACGAGGGTGAATGGGCTGCCGCCCAGAGGTAGGGGTAGGCCTTCGTGCTGCGCTTGCAGTCGCCGCTTGAGCTGATGTAGCTGCCGGCGCCGACACCGGACGAGTAGGAGTCGCCGAGGGCCACATAGCCCGTGGCGGCGGCTTGCTGGGACGCCTGCGCCGTCGTTGCCCCGGTGAGGGCGAAGGCGGTGGCGAGGAGGAGCGAGGTCACGTATGCCGTAAGTCGGGAACGTCTCATGGAACCTCCCTTTAGCAGGATCTCTGCCGTAACTTTCGTAGCAGCTACGCGTGTTGACAGGAAGTGTCCATGCCAAGACTTTTCCGGACCTACCGGGTCCTCCGCTTTGCGTTCACTGTGCGTTCGATTGCGTGTTCATGACAGACACGTGACAAAGCGTCAACTCCCTTGAGCTACCCCCGTAGATCGATCACGCTGATGTCTCAACCGGTAGCGGAACGCAACGCTCCTGGTTGTGCGTGCGATCACGCCCGCACCCCCCACAGACGTGCGCCCCACCCAGGCGCACGCCGCCTATGAGGAGGACTCCCTCGCATGGCACAGCTGCGTAGCAAGAAGATCCGGATCGCCGCGATAACCTCCGTGGCGACCGCCGCTCTGCTCGGCGCCGTCACCGCGCTTCCCGCCCAGGCCGCGCCGGCCGAGGGCCGGATCCTCGCGGCGGACTCCCCCACCGCCGTCAAGGACAGCTACATCGTCACGCTGAAGAAGGGCGTGGACTTCAAGGCCTCGTCGGCCGAGGGCAAGGGTCTGATCAAGGAGTACGGCGGCACGGTCAAGAAGACGTTCGGCGCCGCGCTGAACGGCTACACGGCGACCCTGTCCGCGACCGAGGCCAAGAGACTGGCGGCCGACCCGTCGGTGGCCGTGGTCGAGCAGAACCAGACGGTGCACGTCACCGACACCACCCAGTCCAACGCCCCCTGGGGCCTGGACCGCTCCGACCAGACGTCGCTGCCGCTCTCCGGCACGTACACCTACCCGGACACGGCGGGCAGCGGGGTGACCGCGTACGTCATCGACACCGGCGTGCGCATCACGCACTCGCAGATCAGCGGCCGGGCCAGCTACGGCTACGACGCCGTGGACGGCGACACCGTCGCCTCGGACGGCAACGGTCACGGCACGCACGTCGCCACGACCATCGCCGGCTCGACCTACGGCATCGCCAAGAAGGCGAACATCGTGGCGGTCCGCGTGCTCGACAACGCGGGCTCCGGCACCACCGCGGGTGTCATCGCGGGCATCAACTGGGTGACCCAGAACCACAGCGGTCCCTCGGTCGCCAACATGTCGCTCGGCGGCGGCGCGTCCACCACGCTGGACACCGCGGTGGCCAACTCCATCGCGAGCGGCGTGACCTACGCGGTCGCGGCGGGCAACAGCAGCGCCAACGCCTCCTCGTACTCCCCGGCCCGCGTCGCCTCCGCGATCACGGTCGGCGCCACCACCAGCACGGACGCCAAGGCCAGCTACTCCAACTTCGGCTCGATCCTCGACATCTTCGCCCCCGGTTCGTCGATCACGGCGGGCTGGTACACCAGCGACACCGCGACGAACACCATCTCCGGTACGTCGATGGCCACCCCGCACGTCGCCGGCGCGGCCGCCGTCTACCTGGCGAGCCACACCTCGGCCACCCCGGCCCAGGTATCCACGGCCCTGGTGAACGGCGCCACCACCGGCGTGGTCACCAGCCCCGGCACAGGCTCCCCGAACCGCCTCCTGAAGATCGTCCCGTAATGACGTGCGCAGTTCCCCGCGCCCCTTAAGAGGGGCGCGGGGAACTGCGCGACCAGCCACACGCAGCCCGCACCCGAACTACGACGCCTTCCGCATCTTGACGCCCCGGCCCGCGCTGGGCCACATTGAAGCCCGGCATCCGGCGCGTCGGGGGGCAAAGTCGCCAATGCAGACCTTACGTATCAAGCCATCTCCATCGGACCCATCCCCATCGGGTGGTGAAGAGCGGTTGGACCAGGATCCGGGGAGGGACCTGCTCCCCCTGCTCGCGGGCGCCGCCGCGGCCATCGCCGGCGTCGGAGCCGTGCTGGCCCTGACCGACGTGGACTCGCCACTGCGCGCCCCGTTCGCGCTCTTCTTCCTGCTGGCCGCTCCGGGAACCGCGGTAGGAATCGCCCTGCGCGGCATGGAACCGTTCGGCCGCACCATCGCGTCCTTGTCAGCAGCAGTAGCTCTCAACCTCCTGGTCGCCCAAGGCATGCTCGCGGTGCACCGGTGGTCGGTCCGTGGCGGAATCGCGGCCGTGGCCGCGCTCAGCTCCCTCATTCTCCTGCTGGTCCTGGTACGGCGGTTCCGTGGCCGTACGGTGAGAAGACGGGCATCCTGACGTGAACATCAGCGTGTACCGCCCCGGCGAACTCACCGCCGCCGACCGGGCGGCGTGGTCCGCCCTTCAGTCGAAGGCCCATCTGCACGGCGCGCCGGAACTCGCCAACCCGTTCCTGTCACCGGAGTTCACCCTCGCCGTCGGACGCTGCCGACGCGGCGTACGGATCGCCGTGGTCAGAGAGAGCGGCGAACCGGTGGCCTTCTTCCCGTTCCAGAGAACCACCACCGGCGTCGGCCGGGCCGTCGGCCTGGGCGTCTCCGACTGCCAGGGCCTCGTTCACGGGCCCGGCTTCACCTGGGACGCAAGGGAACTGCTGCGGGCCTGCGGGCTCGCGGTGTGGGAGTTCGACCACCTGGTGGAAGGCCAGGAGCCGTTCGAGGCCGAGGCCTCCGGCACCTTCCCCTCGCCGGTCATGGACGTCGACCGGGGTTACGAGACGTATCTCGCCGAACTGCGGGCCCGCTCACCGAAGTTCACCCGGACCACGCTCGCCAAGGACCGCAAGCTCGGCCGCGATCACGGCGAGGTCCGCTATGTGCACGACGAGCGTGATCCCGAGGCGCTGCTCACACTGATGGGGTGGAAGTCGGCGCAGTACCGCAGGACCGGTCGCAGTGACCGCTTCGCGCAGCCGTGGATCACCCGGCTGACGCACCAGCTCTTCCACACCCGTTCCGAGCCGTTCGCCGGCATCCTGTCGGTGCTCTACGCGGGCGGCAAGCCGATCGCCGCACACTTCGGGCTGCGCTCCGGACGCGTCCTGGCGTGCTGGTTCCCCGCGTACGACCCGGCGTTCTCCAAATACTCCCCGGGCCTGGTCCTGCATTTGCGCATGGCCGAGGCGGCTGCCGCCGACGGCATCGCCTATCTGGATCTCGGCCGGGGGCAGAAGGAATACAAGGATTCCCTGAAGACACGCGAACTCGCCGTGTCCGAGGGGTTGGTCACGCGCCGCCATCCCGTGGCGCTCGGACACCGGGCGCGGCGCGCCCCGGTCCGGGCACTGCGGAACGCGGTGCTGTCGCGGCCGGAGCTGTTCGAGCCGGCCGACAAAGCCCTCAAGCGGATGGGAAAAATCCGCTCGGGCCGTTAGGTAACGTCCAAACCAACAAAAACGTGAGGCCACGTTCCAGGTCTTGCCATACCGTCTCAATCATCAATACCGTCGTACATCCACCCGCATCGGACCATCATGCACATGCGATTCAGGGGAGGGCTCAGGATCGCGAAGAGGGCCCGGCGCGGGGCGCGGTAGGGGGGTGCCGTGCTCGGTGACCGCTTTTGTGCCGAGTGCCGCCGCGCGACCGACCCAGCCAGTCGGCCAGCTTTGCCAGCTCACCCGGCTTGCACGGAGATCGATTTCGGCATGCCGTAAGTGACAAAACCCCCCTTTCGAACCGGACAAAATGCCGGACCGCCCAGGGGCGGGCGGTCCACCGGACGAGAGGGACCAGACTCATGAGTTCTGTTGTGCGCCCGGCCGTGTCGGACCAGGATCCGCTCACAGCCGGCAAGTACCGGCCCATATCGACTCACCTGGCCATAGCGCCTCCGGTGAGCGTCGTGATTCCCGCCATGAACGAGGCGGAGAATCTCCCGTACGTCTTCAAGACATTGCCGGGATGGATCCACGAAGTGGTTCTCGTCGACGGCAATTCCACCGACAACACCGTCGAGGTCGCCCGCGAACTGTGGCCCGACGTCAAGGTCGTCGAGCAGGTGGGCAAGGGCAAGGGGGATGCCCTGATCACCGGGTTCGCGGCCGCCACCGGCGACATCATCGTCATGGTCGACGCGGACGGCTCGGCCGACGGCCACGAGATCGTCAGCTATGTCTCCGCGCTGGTCTCCGGGGCGGACTTCGCGAAGGGGTCGCGGTTCGCCAACGGCGGCGGCACGGACGACATGACGCCGATCCGCAAGCTCGGCAACTGGGCGCTGTGCACCGCCGTCAACCGCAAGTTCGGCGCCCGCTACACCGACCTCTGCTACGGCTACAACGCCTTCTGGCGGCACTGCCTGGACAAGATCGACCTCGACTGCACCGGCTTCGAGGTGGAGACCCTGATGAACATCCGGGTGGTCAAGGCGGGGCTCAAGGTCCAGGAGATACCGAGCCACGAGTACCTCCGGATCCACGGCTCCAGCAATCTGCGGGCCGTGCGGGACGGGCTGCGGGTGCTCAAGGTGATCCTCAAGGAGCGTTCCAACCGGCGCTCGCTGCGCCGCCGTCCGCACGCCGGGGCGCTCAACTCCAGGCCGGGAGAGGTGTCTTGAGAACCCTGGACATCTCCGTGGTGGTCTGCGTCTACACCGAGGACCGCTGGGAGGACATCCTCGCGGCGGTCGACTCGGTGCGGGCGCAGTCCCGGCCGGCCCTGGAGACGCTCCTGGTGGTGGACCACAACCAGGCGCTCCTGGACCGGCTTTCGAAGGAGTACAAGGAGACCGAAGGGGTGCGGGTGCTCGCCAACGCGGGCCCCCGAGGCCTCTCCGCGGGCCGCAACACCGGCATCGCCGCCTCGTACGGCGACGTCATCGCCTTCCTCGACGACGACGCGGTGGCCGAGCGCGACTGGCTGCGCCACTTCGCCGAGGGGTACGAGGATCCGCTGGTCATGGCCGTCGGTGGCCGCACGATGCCGATCTGGGCGTCGGGCCGCCGGCCGGCCTGGTTCCCCGAGGAGTTCGACTGGGTCGTGGGCTGCACGTACAAGGGTCTGCCGCCAGGCCGGGTCCAGGTGCGCAACGTGCTCGGCGGCAACGCGTCGTTCCGGCGCAGCGCCTTCGACGCGGCGGGCGGCTTCGCGACCGGCATCGGGCGCGACGGCGACAAACGGCCGCTGGGATGTGAGGAGACGGAGCTGTGCATCCGGCTCACCCACGCCCGGCCGGACGCGGTCCTGCTGATCGACGACCGTGCGGTGATCCACCACCGGGTGCCCGAGGCGCGCGAGCACTTCGCGTACTTCCGTACGCGTACGTATGCCGAGGGTCTGTCGAAGGCGCTGGTCGCGCGGAGTGTGGGCGCCGACAAGGGCCTTGAGTCCGAGCGCCGCTACACCACGCGCGTGCTGCCCGCCGGAGTCGCGCGCGGGCTGCGCGACGCGTTGCTCGCCCGCCCCGGCGGCGCGGGCCGGGCGGCGGCCATCGTGACCGGAGTGGTGACGGCGGCGGGCGGGTACGTTCTCGGCAGCGTCCGGGCACGCAGGGGTGGGGCCACGTTCTCGGTCGTGCAGATCGAGGGGGCTGAATGATGAGTGATGCGCGTGATCCGCGTATTTCGCGTGACCCGCATGATCAGCATGACCTGCGTGATGCGCGTGATCCGGGTGATGCGCGCGTGCCGATTCTCATGTACCACGCCGTCGCGACCGCGCCGAACGACGCGACCCGGGAGCTGTCCGTGGCGCCCGAGGCGTTCACCGAACAGATGGCGCTCCTCGGTGACCTGGGGTTCACGCCCCTCAACACCGCCGCGCTGGCGGAGTGCTGGCGTGCGTCGAAGCCGCTGCCCAAGCGTCCCGTGCTGATCACCTTCGACGACGGCTACGAGGGCGTGCACCGGCACGCGCTGCCCGTGCTCGCCGAGCACGGCTTCGCGTCCACGCTGTTCGTGTCGACGGGCTGGCTGCGCGGCGCGTACGACACCGGGGGCGCCCTCGACGAGATGCTCGACTGGGACCAGGTGCGCGAACTCGCGGGCGCGGACGTCGAGATCGGCGGCCACAGCCATACGCATCCGCAGCTGGACCAGCTGACCGACGAGGCGCTCTGGTTCGAGCTGCTGCGCTGCCGGGAGATCGTCGCCGACGAACTGGGCGCGCGCCCGGCGTCGTTCGCGTACCCGTACGGCTACTCCAGCGGCCGGGTGCGCCGGATCGTGCGCGAGGCCGGGTTCGCCCAGGCGCTCGCCGTCGGCAACGGCCTCGCCCGGCGCCGCCAGGGGCCGTACGCGCTGCGGCGGGTCACCGTGCGCCGCAGCACCGGTATCGAGGAGTTCGGGCGGCTCGTGGAGGGCCGCGCGATCGCCCGTACCTTCGCCAGGGACCGCGCCCTCACCAAGGGGTACGCCGTGGTCCGCAGAGCACGACAGGTTCGCCGGAAGGCCATCCGTTCCCGTGTCTGACACGACCACGGCCCAGGCCGACACTCCCACGCCCCAGGCACCCGAGCGGTCCGGGCGCCGCCTTCGCCTGCCCGGACTGGGCGGCAGGTCCTCCGGAGGCAGCCCGCTGTTCCGGAACGCCTACGCCCTGATGCTGAACACCGGGATCTCCGCCGTGCTGGGGCTGGGCTTCTGGCTGGCCGCCGCCCGGTACTACTCCGAGTCCGCGGTCGGCCAGGGCTCCGCCGCGATCGCCGCGATGAAGCTCCTCGCGGGGCTCACCGCGGTGACGCTGACGGGCGCCCTCGCCCGCTTCATCCCGGTCGCGGGGCGGGGCACCGGACGACTGATCTTCCGTACGTACGCGGGCAGTTCGGTGGTCGTGGCGCTGGCCGCGGGCGTCTTCCTGCTCACGCTGAGCCTCTGGGGTTCCTCGTACCGCTTCCTGCACAGCCCGCTGATCGCCGTCGGTTTCGTGGGGGCCGTCGTCGCCTGGTCGGTGCTGACGCTCCAGGACGGGGTGCTGACCGGGCTGCGCAGCGCGCTGTGGGTGCCGGTCGGCAACACCGTGTTCTCGGCGGTGAAGCTGGTGCTGCTGGTGGCGTTCGCAGCGGCGATCCCGACCATGGGTGTCTTCGTGTCATGGGTCGCGGCCATCGCGGTGTCCGTGCTGCCGCTGGGCTGGCTGGTGTTCCGCCGCCTGGTGCCGCGGCATGTGAAGGCGACCGCTGAGCACGCCGAGCCGCCCACCACCAGGGAGATCGGGCGGTTCCTGGCGGGCGACTACACCGGCTCGCTGTTCTCGCTGGCCGTGGTGTACCTCGTGCCGGTGATCGTGGCCGCGCAGGTCAGTTCGGCCGACAACGCGTACTTCTACATCACCACGACCATCGGCGGCACGGTCAACCTGCTCGCCATCAACATGGGCGCCTCGCTGACCGTCGAGGGCTCGCACGACCCTGCGCGGCTGGCCGCGAACACCCGGGCCGCGCTGCGCCGAATGGCGCGGATCATGCTGCCGGTGGCCGCGGTGCTGTTCTTCGGGGCGCCGTGGATCCTCGGCGTGTTCGGCCAGGGATACGCGGACGCGGCGACGCCGCTGCTGCGCTGGTTCGCGGTCGGCGCGGTGCTGCGGGTCGTCATGGAGACGTACTTCGCGGTGTTGCGCGCCCAGAGCCGCACGTCCGGACTCGCCTGGCTGCAGGGCCTGTTGTGTCTGCTGGTGCTCGGGCTGACGGTGATCCTGCTCCCCCGTATGGGCCTGACCGGCGCGGGCGTGGCGGAGATCTCCAGCCTCGCGGTGATCGTGGCGCTCGCCGCTCCCAAGCTGTACCGGATCGTCAGGACCGCGCCGGCCGACGCCGTGCCCGAGGACGCGGCGCCCGACGGCGACCTGGCGGACCTGGGCGCCCGCGAGGTACCCGCGTCGCAGCAGGACAAGCCGAAGAAGGGGCGCGGCCCGGCCTGGGCGCAGCGGCTCGACACGGACACGCTGGCGCTCGGTGTGCAGCTCGACTTCGACCACCTGGAGCGGCGGCCTGACGTACGGCCCGGTCCAGGGACACCGCCCGTCGGGACGCCGAAGGTCGAACGGCCGGAGCGGCGCGGCGAGCCGCGTCCTGACCACCGGCCGACCTGGGCGCTCAAGGCGCCCCTCCAACTGCCCCCCGCCCGCGTGGAGGTAGGCCTGCCCGTCGAGGAACGGGAGCCTGGCTCCGAGACCTCCCTCGGCCCGTCCGAAGTCGAGGTGGACGCTCCCTTCGAGCCGTCGGAGGGCAGGTCCGGCGAGGAGTCGGAGGGCGTACGCGAACGCAGCACGTCCGGCTCGTCGGGGGCCGTACGCAGGAAGGGGTCTTCGCCGCTCGCGCTTGAGGCAGGTGGATCCTCCAGTCCGTCCGATCCGTCCGATCCGTCCGGTCCGTCCGCGCCGCCGGTGTCCTGGTGGGAGCGGCTGCGGCCGACCCGGCTCGGGGTGGTGCTCGGCTGTCTGCTGACGGCCGCGCTGGTCCTGTACTGGGTGCCCGCGGCCGGACTCGGGGAGCGCGATCTCGACCGGATGGGCGGGCTCGGCCTGGTCTCCGTGCTGCCGACGCCGACGCTGGTCGGGGCCGGTCTGCTGGTCACGGTCTTCGCCTCGCTGCTCTGGCTGGGCCGTGAGCACCGGGCCCTGCTGCTGGTCACGCTGCTGGCCACCGTGGTGTCGCTGCACGCGCTGCCCGCGGTCATCGAGACCGAGCCGCGGTTCGCGACGGCCTGGCAGCACCTCGGCTTCATCGACTACATCGACCGGACCGGGTCCGCCGTGCCCGACCTGGACGCGCGCTGGAGCTGGCCGGGCTTCTTCGCGGGGGCCGCGTTCATCGCGAAGGCCTGCGGGGTCACCGACCTCACCGAGGTCATCCGCTGGTGGCCGATGACCATGCAACTCCTCTATCTGGCCCCGCTGTTCCTGCTCGTACGCCATATGCGCGCGAGCTGGCGGGCCAAGTGGACCGGCATCTGGATCTTCGTGCTCAGCGGCTGGGTGGGCCAGGACTACTTCTCCCCTCAAGGCTTCACATATCTCCTCTATCTCGTCTTCGTGGCGATCCTGCTCGTGTGGTTCCGGGCACCACGGGTGCTGTGGACGAAGGCGCGGCCCGGCGAGCTGGAGGTCGAGCCGACGGACCGGCGCCAACGGGCCGTACTGCTCATGGTGTTGATCGGGCTGTTCATGGCGACCGTTCCGGCGCACCAGCTCACGCCGTTCGTGATGCTGGGCGTCCTCGCGGTCCTGGTCCTGATCGGCCGCTCCGAACTGCGCGGCCTGCCCATCCTGTTCGCCGTCGTGGTCTCCGTGTGGATCGGATTCCTCGCCGAGCCGTACTGGTCGGGGCACTTCGACGAGCTGTTCGGCGGCGTCGGCGGGGTGGGCAGCAATGTGTCCTCGTCGGTCTCCGGCCGTATCGGGGAAGGCAGTTCGAGCCACAAGCTCGTCCTGTACGCGCGTGTGGCACTGGCCGGCGGTGTGATGGCGCTGGCCTGCTGGGGCTGGTGGCGGCGGCGCGACCACAAGTACCGCGAGCGGTCGCTGCTGGTCCTCACGTTCGTCCCGTTCCTGGGCTTCGGCATGCAGTCGTACGGCGGCGAAATGGCCCTGCGCGTCTTCATGTTCGCCCTCCCGGGGGCGGCCCTGCTCGCCGCACTGGCGCTCTTCCCGCGCACCGGCGTCACCGCGAAGGAACGGGACAAGGACCGGGTGAGCCTCGCCCCGCTCGCCGCGCTGATGGCGGGCCTCGTCCTGATGGGCGGCTTCCTGGTGGCCCGCTGGGGCAACGAGCCCTTCGAGCGGATCCGGCCGGGCGAGGTCGCCGGCATGGAGTACGTGTACGCGCACGACAAGCCGACCGTACGGCTGCTGTGGCTCAGCGACGACACGGTGAACAACGTGACGCCCGCGATGCCCTGGGGCGCCCGGGACATGGAGAAGGTGGAGTACCTGCCGACGCTGGCGCCGCCCGATCCGGTCCTGGTGTCGGGCCTGGTCAAGTCCCTCAAGGACGCCGGGCCGAACTCGTTCCTCATGGTCAACCGCAGCCAGGTGACCTATCTCCAGCTGGACGTGGGCTACTCCAAGACCTGGGACACCCGGCTCGTCCACAACCTCGACGCCCGGCCGGAGCTCCGCAAGACGTTCGCCAACGACGACGTGACGATCTACGCGCTCCGCAAACAGCCGGACGGCAAGGTCCCCGAGCCCGACCCCGGTCCGATCGGCCCCCAGGTCACCTGGACCCCCTGGTCGGTCGTCGGAGGCCTCGCGGCGATCGCCCTGATCGTGCTGCTGACGACCCGCGAGCTGGTACGGGTGGCCGTCCGGCCCAGCGTGCGGCAACTGCAGTGGCTCCAGGGCAGCTTCTGGTTCTCACTGCCGTTGCTGGCGGTGCTGCTGGCTTCGCTGATCCAGAGATTCCTGACGATGGCTTGAGGTGACGAGGGCTTGAGGTGACGGGCTCGTGGCGACGAAGGCTTGTGGCGGGGCTCAGCCGTCGGACCCGCCCGGGGCGACCAGCCCCGTCTCGTAGGCGAGGACGACGGCCTGGGCCCGGTCGCGCAGGGCGAGCTTGGCGAAGACGTGCGCGACGTGGGTCTTCACCGTGGCTTCGCTGAGCCCCAGTTCACGGGCCAGTTCCGCGTTGGACAGACCGCGCCCCATGAGAGTCAGCACCTCGCGCTCGCGGGGCGTGAGCGCGGTGAGGTCGCGGTGGACGGCGGGGGCACGGGCGGCCCCGCCGGCGAAACGCTCCACGAGCCGCCGTGTGATCGAGGGCGCGAGGAGGGCGTCGCCGGTGTCGACGAGGCGGACGGCGGCGGCGAGGTGCTGCGGGGTGACGTCCTTGAGCAGGAAGCCGCTGGCGCCGAGGGACAGGGCCTCGTAGACGTAACGGTCGAGATCGAAGGTGGTCAGCATGATCACCCGGCAGTCCCGGTCCCGGTCCTGCTCCAGGACGCGCCGGGCGGCTTCCAGACCGTCCATGTGCGGCATGCGGATGTCCATGAGGACGACGTCCGGTTTCAGCCTCCGCGCCGCCGACACCGCCTCGCCACCGTCGGCGGCCTCCCCGACCACCTCGATGCCTCTCGTGGTCAGGATGAGACGGAGGCCGGTACGGACCAGGGCCTGGTCGTCGGCGATGAGGACCCGCGGGGCCGACCGCGAAGGGCCCGCCGCCCCGGTCGTCATGGCCGGTCCAGCGGGATGCGGGCCCGTACGCGGTAGCCGCCGCCGAGACGGCGACGGGCGTCGAGGTCGCCGCCGTAGAGAGCGACCCGTTCCTTCAGGCCCAGCAGGCCGCGGCCCTCTCCGTCCCGGCGGTCCGGGTCCCGCTCCCCCGCCGCGCGCCCGCCGCCGGACAGCACGCTGGGCCCGCTGTTCAGCACCTCCACCCGCAGACTGCGTTCCGCGTATCGCACCATCACCTCGGTCTCCGCCCCGCCGCCGTGCTTGAGCACGTTCGTCAGGGCCTCCCGCACGACCCGGTACGCGGTGACGTCGATCCCGGCCGGCAATGGACGCGGCTCCCCGGAGACACGTACCTCCACGGGCAGCCCGGCGAAGGCGAACCGGTCGATCAGCGAGCTGAGCCGGCTCAGACCGGGCTGGGGCGACAGCTCCGTAAGGTCGCCCGTGCCGTCCGGATCGTCCTCGCCGCTCTGGGACGGTGCCAGCACGCCGAGCAGATGCCGCAGCTCGGTCATCGCGCTCCGTCCCGCCTCCTCGACCACCCTCAATGCCGTCTCTGTCTCCTCGGGCATGGAGGCGAGCACCTCGCGGGCGGCGCCGGCCTGGATCACCATCAGGCTCACGTTGTGGCTGACGATGTCGTGCAACTCCCGGGCTATCCGGGCCCGCTCCGCGTCCACGGCGGCACCGGCCGCGCTCGCGCGTTCCCGTTCCAGGAGCCAGCCCCGGTCCTCCAGGGCCTTGCGATGCAGGCGCCTCGCCCGGACGAGGGCCAGGCCCAGCCACCCCCCGGCGGCGCACGCGCAGGCCAGGGCCGCCATCAGCCAACTCGTCCCGGTCCCCACGGACTTACCCTCGCAGACCGCATCGCCGTCCGCATCACTCCGCGGAACCAGCGCCCTACATCCCCGGGATGAGCCGCCCTGCGGATTGCCTCCGGAGAGGGATGACCCGGCGGCCCCGCGCGCCTAACTTCCTGCCATGACCACTGAGGACCTCACGGGGCAGGTCGTCGTCCAACTGGACGGCGTACGCAAGGAGTACGGCGAGAGTGCCGCCCTCGACGGCGTGACACTGGCCGTCCGCGGCGGCGAGGCGGTGGCGGTGATGGGCCCGTCGGGGTGCGGCAAGAGCACCCTGCTCAACATGATCGCCGGTCTCGCCCGGCCGACGTCCGGGCAGGTCGTCGTACACGGGGAGAACCTGGGGCAGCTCGACGAGAAGGGGCTGGCGCTCTTCCGGCGCCGCCGCATCGGCATGATCTTCCAGTTCTTCAACCTGCTCGACGATCTGTCCGCGCTGGACAACGTGGCGCTGGCCGCGCAGCTGACCGGCGCCCCGGCGGGGCAGGCCCGCAGGCGCGCCCTGGAGCTGCTGGACGAGCTCGGCGTGGCCGACCGGCGCAACGCCTATCCGTCGGTGCTCAGCGGTGGCGAGCGTCAACGGGTCGCCGCCGCCCGGGCGTTGATGAACCGCCCGGCGCTGGTGCTGGCCGACGAGCCGACCGGTGCCCTGGACAGCCGGGCCGGCGAGCAGGTGATGGACCTGCTGCTCGACCTCAACCAGATAGGCCAGACACTGCTGTTGGTGACGCACGACCCGCGGATGGCCGAGCGGTGCGCGAGCCGGGTCGTCGAACTCGCCGACGGCCGGGTGTCCGGCGAGCGCAGCCTGGAGCGGACCGCATGAGGGCCACATGGCGGGCGGCGCGCGCGGCCGTACGGCGGCGGAAGCTGCAGACGACCGTCATCGGCCTCGTCGTCATGACCTCGGCCATGACGCTCGTGATCGCGCTGGGGCTGCTGCACTCCGTCTCGGCGCCCTTCGACAACGCCTTCAGCGAGCAGCGCGGCGCACACGCCGTCGCGGTGTTCGACACCGGCAGGTCCTCGGACGCTCAACTTAAGGCGGCGGCCGGGCTGCCGGGTGTCGAGGCGGCGGCCGGACCGTTCGGCCAGGCCGTCGTCGAGATGAGGCAGGACCCGGAGGTCAGGCTGCTGGCCAGTCCCGACGGCGGCCCCGTCACGGTGGTGGGCCGCGCCGACCCGGTCGGCCCGGTGGACCGCGTGAACCTCTGGGCAGGCCGCTGGGCCGAACGGGCCGACGAGATCGTCGTCAACCTGCCCGACGAGGGCCTGCCGCCCGGCGCGGGCTCCCCCGTGGGCTCCGAACTCACCACCGCCGACGGTTCGACGTTCACCGTGGTCGGCCTCGCGTCCAGCGTGAGCGGCACGGCCGATGCCTGGGTCTCACCGGCCCGTATGGCGGAGCTGAAGCCGACGGCCGCCCAGATGCTCTTCCGGTTCACCGGCTCGGCGACCGGCGACGACATCCGTGACGCCCTGGCCGGGGTCGAGCGGTACCTGCCGAAGGGTGCGCTGACCGCCTCCCACTCGTACCTCGACATCAAGGCCGAGATCGCCCGCCAACCCGCCGCCTACGCACCCTTCCTGACCACTTTCGGCGTCCTCTCCCTCCTGGTGGCGGTGCTGATCGTCGCCAACGTGGTCAGCGGCGCGGTCGTCGCGGGCTTCCGGCACATCGGGATCCTCAAGTCCCTGGGCTTCACTCCGAACCAGGTGACCGGGGTCTATCTCACGATGGTCGGCGTCCCGGCGGTCGTCGGCTGTGTGCTGGGCACCGTGCTCGGCGGGCTGCTGGCGGACCCGTTGCTGCACCGGGTGTTCCAGGGCCCCGAGGTGGCGATCGTCCAGGACGGAGTCGGCATCGGCCCCTGGGCGCAGCCGGTCACCCTGCTGGGCATGCTCACGGTGGTCCTCCTCGCCGCGCTGGTGCCCGCGCTGCGAGCGCGCCGGCTCTCGCCCGCGGTGGCTGTCAGCGCGGGCAGCGCGCAGCGCACCGGGCGCGCCCTGCGCATCCAGCGCAGGCTCACCGGCAGCCGCCTGCCGCGTTCCGTCAGTCTCGGCGCGGGTCTGCCGTTCGCGCGTCCCGGCCGCAGCGCCATGACGCTGGCGGCGATCGTCCTCGGGGTGACCACGGTGACGTTCGCGACCGGACTGTCCACGACGGTGACCAGGTACTCGGAGGCCTCGCAGGGCGGCGGCGCGGTCCAGGCCGTCGTGTACGCGGGCATCCCCACGCCCGATGAACCCGCGCCGGACCACGACGACCCGGCGATCCAGCGGCTGCTGGCCTCCCTGCCGGGCGCCGAGCAGGTGACCGCGCTGGGCTACAGCGATGTCCGCCTGGACGGATACACCCGGGGCGTGACCCTCGGCGCCTACCGCGGGGAGTCGTCGAACCTCGGTGACGTGGTCGTGGCGGGCCGCTGGATGCGGGGAGCCGACGAGGCCGTCGCCTCGGGGTCGTTCCTGAACGAACGCGACCTCGTGGTCGGCGACCGCCTGACCCTGGTCAAGGGTGACAGGCGCGAGCGGGTACGGATCGTCGGCGAGACCATGGACGGCGAGGCCGACCGGCTGTACGCGGGCTGGCCGGTGATGAGCGCCCTCGCGCCGGACCAGAAGGCCAACCAGTACCACGTACGGCTCACCGACGGCACCGGCCCGGACACCTACCTGGCGGCGGTCCGGAAGGCCGACGCTGGGCTCGATCCGACGAAGACGTCACCGGTGAACGCGACGGCCGTGACCGTCGTCGGCGCCTCCACGCTCCTCACCCTGCTTCTGGGCACCGTCGCGGCGCTCGGCGTCTTCAACACCGTCGTCCTCAACACCCGTGAGCGCCGCCGCGACCTGGGCATGCTCAAGGCGATCGGTATGACGCCCCGCCAGGTGACGGTGATGATGGTGACGTCGATGGCGACGCTCGGAGCCGTCGGTAGTCTGGTCGGCATCCCTCTCGGCGTCCTCGGCCACCACTTCGTCGTACCGCGGAGCTTCCGGGCGGCGGACATCGCCATCCCGGACTCGATGATGGCCGTCTGGCAGGCCCCCGCCCTCGCCGCCCTGGCCCTGGCGGGCGTCACGATCGCGGCCGTCGGAGCACTGGTCCCGTCCCGGGCGGCGGCACGGCTCACCGTCGCGGAGGTGCTGCACAACGAATGACCGGGGTGACGGGCCGCCGGCTCGGCCACTCACCGGCGCCGGCTCAGTCACTGCCGCCGGTTCGGTCGCCCACCCGCCAACTGCCTCAGCGGCTCAGCCACTTCACCTCGTACGCCCCCATCTCGAACTGTTTCCCGTCGACCTTCGCGCTGATCTTCCGGTCGAGGGTGTTCACGACGAGGACGGCCTTGTCGTCGGCGAGGACCCGTACGTTGGGCTTGTCGTCCGCGGCGACCGAGACCTCCTCGTACTTGGTGCCCGGCGGGAACTCCCTGCCGAAGCGGGAGATGAGGTCGAGCATCGACAAGGCCTTGCCGCCGCCCGCGCGGTCGGTCGGGGTCCACAGACAGCCGGGGCAGGTGGCGCCCTTCTCGGTCTCCGGGTTCCAGTAGAAGGCGGAGGTAGTGCCGCCGCGGGCCATCGCGATCAGGCCGGAGGCCTGGACGGCGACGCGGTGCGGCTCGGACCAGCCGTCGCGGATGTCGTCGCCGTCGGCGGGCTCCACGTAGTACTCGGCCCACCACAGCGGCAGGTCATCGGTCTGCTCACGCACCCAGCGGCTGACGGCCGTGAACTTGTCGGTGGCCCCGAACTCGTCCGGCAGCAGGTCGTCGTCCTTGGTGTAGCTGGATCCGTCGACGACGACGAAATCCGCGCCTGCCTTGTTCTTGTTCCAGTAGTCGAAGGCGTCGAGGATCCGCTGGTCCATCGTGCCCCAGCTGCCCTTCAGCGTCGTCGACGCGTTCTCCTTCTGACGCGGGTCGAGGCTGTCCATCACCAGATAGGGCCCGCCGACCTCGATGTCCTTGTCGACCTTCTTGAGCGCCTTGTAGACGAGGTTGTACAGCTCGGTGTAGCCCTCGTAGTCCCAGCGGGCCTCGGCGTCGTTCCAGAAACCCTTGAACTCGTTCCAGACGATGAAGTGGCGTACGTCCGGGTAGCGCTTGGCGACGGTCGCGGCGAGGGCGGCGTAGTCCTTGTAGTGGGCGCGGTCCGGTGCCGTCTCCAGTGCCGCCTGGCTCCAGTCGGTCTTGTCGGAGCCGGGTTTGCCGCCCTTCATCCAGTCCGGGGCGCAGCACAGCGTGACGACCGGCGTGCCGCCCGTCTCCCGGACGAAGTCGATCCGGCGGTCCATGTCCTCGAAGTCGTACCGCCCCTTGACCGGCTCGGGGTTGTCCGCGCCCCAGCCCATGATGTGCTGGATCTGCGGGAGGGGCTGCTCGCCGAGGCGCTTCTCCACCCGCTTCGTGGCGGCGCCGCTGCCCTCGTCCGCGCTGAACTGGGTGTGGGTGAAGCCCCAGCCCACCTCGGGCCTCGGCTCCGACGGGGGAACGGCAGGCGTGCCGTGCACCTTGTCACCGTCGCGGGTCGTACCGGCCTCGCTTCCCGCGTCGCCGGGAAGTGTGTTGATCAGGGTCAGCACCAGGGCCAGAGCGGCCACGCCCACACCGAGCAGAGCGGTGAACCGCCACCGCCGAGCCCCCGAATTCCACCCATGACGTCCCATCAAGGGCAACAGTAACTGCGGGGGTCAGCGGTAGAACAGGTTCCGTCGACCACAGCCCTGTAACAGGACGGAGGGGATACACAGGGGATGCACAGGGCCCTCGGGGACCGGCCGGCACGCTGTGACACCTTCCCCTCCGGCGCGCCCTCCCGTATGCCCCCTCCGATATGCGCCCTCCGAAATGCCCCCTTCGATGCGCAACGCGGAAACCGGATGCACGGGTCGCCCACGTGACAGATCATGGCGGCATGTCTGCGAACCCACACGACGCTCTGCCGATCCGGCTCAACGTCGACGACAGCGACTCACCGTCGGACGTCGTCGACGCGCTGTTCCTCGGCCGCTTCGCGACGGGCGAGCAGCCGCACTCGCACTCGGCGAACATCGACCGCGTACGGTCCGGGGCCACGCTGCTCCCTCCCGACGCGCAGGTGCTGCGGTCCGCGCGCGACGACGACCGCAGCGCCACCCTCGCCGAGGGAGAGGGCTGGACGGTGCTGGTGTCGCGCTGGAACCGGGGCGCCGACATCACCGTCACCGCGACCAGCGCCGAGCTCGCCGAAAAGGTGCTCGGCCAGGCCACGGACGGCGCGGCCGACGAGCCCGAACCCCAGCCGGAGAACGTGACGATGGGGTTCTGGTACGTGTCGCCCCGGCGCGGACCGCACCGCACGACCCGCCAGATCTCGGCCGGTACGTGGGAAGAGGTCCGCGCCAACTACACCGCGCCCGTGGCGGACGCGATGGACGGCCTGATGAAGACGACGCCCGAGGACATCGCGGGCCGTCTGCTGTTGCTGCACGGTCCGCCGGGTACGGGCAAGACGTCGGCGCTGCGGACGCTGGCGCGCTCGTGGCGGGACTGGTGCCAGGTGGACTGTGTACTGGACCCGGAGCGGCTCTTCTCCGACGTCGGCTATCTGATGGACATCGCCATCGGTGAGGAGGACGGCACGGGCAAGGGCCGCTGGCGGCTGCTGTTGCTGGAGGACTGCGACGAACTGATCCGCGGCGAGGCCAAGCACACGGCGGGCCAGGCGCTCTCCCGCCTGCTGAACCTCACGGACGGTCTGCTGGGCCAGGGCCGCAACGTCCTGGTGGGCGTCACCACCAACGAGGACCTGGAGCGCCTGCACCCCGCCGTGGTCCGCCCCGGCCGCTGCCTCGCCCGTATCGAGGTCGGCCCGCTCACCCGCCGCGAGTCCGCCGCCTGGCTGGGCACGGAGGAGGGCCTGGGCCGCGAGGGCGCCACCCTCGCCGAGCTCTACGCCCTGCGCCGGGGCACCACCCCGACCTCGGTCCCGGACCAACGAGAGGGCGCGGACGCGGGTTTGTATCTGTAGGACGCGCGACCCAACACTCCGCCGCGACGGCAAAACCCGGCGCGACGAATCCGGACGCTCCCGAACTCGCCACACGAGGGAGCCACCTGGCCCGTTGCCCGCGCCGCCGACCGGCCGACCCGCACCCCTCCGAACGGCTGACCGCTGGGCGCCCCGTCAGGGGCGCGGGGAACTGCGCGACCAGCCACGACGGGTCCCGCAGACAGCAAAGAACCGGCAGCATTCCAGGACGGCTCCACGCCAACGCCATCGTCAGCCACAGCCACAGCCACAGCCACTAACGCCAAGCCGGCGCCAACCGTCAGCCGCCATCCACCAGTCGCCATCCACCGACCGCGCCACCGCCGACCGCCAGCTGTCAGCCGGACGCCCCGTACGCCGCGCGCAGCGCATCCCGGGCCGCGGCGAGGGCGGCGGCCTCGGACAACCCGAGCCGCCGCACCCGATCGGCATAGACCTGCGCGGCGGACGCCGCTTCCCGCTCCGCCGCCGAGCCCGCGGCAGCGACG
This sequence comes from Streptomyces sp. NPDC050988, assembly GCF_044456225.1. Lineage (NCBI taxonomy): Bacteria > Bacillati > Actinomycetota > Actinomycetes > Kitasatosporales > Streptomycetaceae > Streptomyces > Streptomyces sp. NPDC050988. The sequence continues at coordinate 47,099 of NZ_JBITFQ010000029.1, forward strand.
AACGTTCCGTTGCGCCCCCGCGTCTCGATGACCCCGTCCGACTCAAGAGCCCGGTACGCCTTGGCGACCGTGTTGGCGGCGAGGCCGAGCTCCTCGGCCAGCCCCCGCACGGTCGGCAGCCGGTACCCCACCGGCAGCGCCCCGGCCCGCGCCTGTTCGGAAATCTGGGCGCGCACCTGCTCGTAGGGCGCGATCCCCGCGTCGTCCTCGATGTCGATCTTCAGCGTCACGCAGTGATTGTCCCGCACCGGCGGGAAAATGAGAGGCACCCGGCCTCACCGCCCACTACCGTGCGACGTCATGACTGTGATCGTCCGCGACTTCCGCGCGGGAGACGCCGAGGGCTTCGCCCACATCCGGCACCTGGCGCTCCCCTTCATGCTCTCCACCCCCGAGGGCATCACGTACGACGCCGCGCACATGCACCCCGACGCCCACTACCAGCCACTGGTCGCCGAGGAGGACGGCGAACTGATAGGCACGGCACAGATCGGCATCGTGCACGACAGTGCGCAGCCCGGCCAGGGCTATGTGAACGTGTACGTGCACCCGGACCGACCGGGACGCGGCGCGGGCTCCCTGCTTGTGAAGACCGCCGAGGAGCGCCTCACCGCGCTCAACGCGAAGACGCTCTTCTCCTGGGTCCTGGACGCCCCGGCCAACCGCGCTTTCGCAGAGAAGCGCGGCTACCACGCGAGCCGCTCCGCGCATTTCCTCCGTCTCGACCTGGCGAACGGCCCGCTGCCGCCGCTCGAGGAGCCGCCCACGGGCGTCGAACTGCGCAGCGCCGCGGACTTCGCGGACGACCCCCGCCCGCTGTTCGACCTCGACGCGGAGGCGTCCGGGGACGAGCCGAGCGACGTCGACTACGAGTTCACGAACTATGAGGCATGGCTGGAGGAGACCTGGCGCCACCCGCTCTTCAGCCGCGAGCTGACCTCGGTCACCGTCGTCGACGGCCGCCCCGCCGCGTTCAGTGCCGCCCGCACCGACGGCGGCACCCGCTACGGGACCGTGATGACCGGCACCGCCCGCTCCCACCGCGGTCGGGGCTTCGCCAAGCTCGCCAAGAACGACTCCCTGCACCGCGCCCGCGCCGCCGGCTTCACAGAGGCGTTCACTGGCAACGACTCCGGGAACGGCCCGATGCTCGCGATCAACAAGTGGTTCGGCTACGAGATCTGCGCGACCGAGGTGCGCCATGTCCGCGAACTCGGCTGATCCCGCACGCCGGTTGGACATCGTCCTGGTCAAAGCGGGCCGTACGAAGATCCGTTACCCGGCCGAGCTGCTGCACGACGACGGCACCCACGTCACCGTCCGAGCGGCCTGGGCCGGTGCCGGTGTCCGCGACTTCGGCTTCGTACGCTTCGAACCGGGCGACGTCTTCACCGAGCACTACTGGCGCGACCGCTGGTACGCGGTGAAGGAGGTCCGTGGTCCCGAGGGCGTGCTGAAGGGCTGGTACTGCGACATCACCCGACCCGCCTCCGTCTCCGAGGGCGAACTGGTCGTCGAGGACCTCGACCTCGACCTGTGGCGCTCCGCCGACGGCACGGCCGTACTGCGGCTGGACGAGGACGAGTTCGCGGAGAGCGGTCTGGAGACCACCGATCCGCAGGCCGCGACCGCCGCCCGGTCCGCCCTGGACGAGCTCGAACTCCGCGCTCGCGAGGGCGACTTCGAGGCACTCCTGGCCTAGGCGCCGCCCACTCCCGGCAGGCCGGCCCGGGATCCTCCGGCCTCCGGAATCCCCCAGCCTCCGGGATCCCTCAACCTACGGCACCCCTCCACCCCGGGCAGCCCCGTCGGCATCCCTCAGGGCACGGCCACCACCGCGTACCGCTCGTCCTCCACCTCTCGTCCCCACAGCAGCGGGTCGTCCGACAGCGACTCCAGGCGGACGTCCTCCGCGAGGGGTGCGAGCAGTCCGGTCAGCCGGTCGGCGGATATGCCGACCGGGCTCACCGTCCCCCAGACGCCCTCTATGAGCACGAGCCGCCCGCCGGGGCGGAGCAGTCCGCGCCAGTGCCGCAGGACGCGGCCGGGATCGGGCAGCGTCCACAGCACATGGCGGACGAGGACGACGTCGAAACGCTGCTCCCCAACCGGCGGGGCGGCCGCGTCCCCGACCAGGAACGCCGCGTCCCGCCCGGCCAGCTTGGCGCGGGCGAGGTCGACCATGCGCGGCGAGGAGTCGACACCCGTGACCCGGTGCCGCTGCTCGGACGCGAGGAGCGACAGACTGCCGGTGCCGCAGCCCAGATCGAGCACGTCGGCCGGGCCGCGCGGCAGCCAGCCGCGCAGCCTGGCCGCCCAGGCCTCACGCACCACGGGATCCCGCAGTCCGTGGTCGGGCTCGTCGTCGAACGTCACGGACTCGGCGTCCCAGTCGACACCGGACCGCTCTTCACTGGCGCTGTTACTCGTCATGTGCCCAGAGTGACACCCGCCACTGACAACGGTCCGGCGCCCGGCCCACGACAGAACTGCGGCGGACCTGCGTCAGAACCGCGCGGAACCCCCAGTTGTCCGGCATGTGGACTCACAGGTGAAACGTGACTACCGCCACTGACAAGCGGGCACCGATGAGTCACTCTCCCCGGAACGGTCTACCTCCGTACAAACGCGGAACCCGGTAGATGCAAGGAGGCAGCCATGCGCCGTGTAACCGTGCAGAAGCCCCTGAGGAAGTCGGACTCCCGTCGCGTGCGGGACGACGCAGACGAGCGCCCCGCCGAGCGCCCCGAGGTCCGAAAGGACATCGCACGCACGTGGTGGCCGGACGGCTGAGCCGTCACGACACGAGGAATCGTCACGGCGCCAGTCGTGACGGCGCGAGGAGCCATTGAGGCGCCAGGAGCCGTCACGGCTCCAACCGCTTGCGGTAGTGGAGGCGGTCGTACGGCCCGTCCACGCGGCGCTCCACGAGTTCGTACCCGTACTTCGGGTAGATCTTCTGGTTCTCCCACATCAGCGCGTTCGTGTAGAGCCTGACCTCGGGCAGTCCGAGCGCACGCGCGCGTGTGTCCACGAAGGCCAGGAGCCGGCGCCCCACGCCCTGCCCATGGGCGTCCGGGTGGACGGCGATGCTGGCGAGGAACAGATGGTCCTCGTGTGCCTCGATCACCATGAGCCCGGTCACGGGCTCCCCCGTGACGAACACCCGCCCCGCCGCGATGTCTGCCGCGTGGTCCGCCTCCATGGGCCGCGGGACCACGCCGATGCGCTCGATGTAGGGACGGTAGGCCGCGTCGGTCACGGCCTTCACGGCAGCCGTGTCGGCGGCGACGGCGGGGCGGATCCGAGCCTCGTACGGAGTGTCCGCCGGGCCGCCTTCCGGGGTCTTCGTCATGGCCGGAACGGTACCTACCTGATCGCAGTCTCAGCACCCCCTTAAGCGGACCATAAGGATCGCCCTCACCCCCTCCCAGCAGGCGATTTCGCGGATTCGAGGGGCTAGCTTGCTGATCGCCCCCCCCAGGCATCACAAGCACCCCGCAACCCCACATCCACGCAACCCCGCATCCGCGCATCCGCTTCGAGGAGTTCCCCATGTCCGCTCGCCGCATGGCCACCCGCACCCGCCTCGCAACGGTCGCCGCCGTCGGCGTCGCCCCGCTCGCGCTGACCGGTCTTGCCGCCGCCCCGGCGGTCGCGCACGGCTCGATGACCGACCCGGTGAGCAGGGTCGCGGGCTGCTTCGCGGAGGGGCCGGAGAACCCGAGGTCCGCCGCATGCAAGGCGGCGGTCGCGGCCGGCGGCACGCAGGCCCTCTACGACTGGAACGGCGTCAACATCGCGAACGCGGCCGGGAAGTCGAAGGAGATCATCCCCGACGGAAAGCTGTGCAGCGCGGGCAACGACAAGTTCAAGGGCCTCGACCTGGCCCGCGCCGACTGGCCGGCCACCCGGCTGACCTCGGGCAACCGCACCTTCCGCTACAAGGGGACCGCCCCGCACAAGGGCTCGTTCGAGCTGTACGTCACCAAGGACGGCTACGACCCGACGAAGCCCCTGAAGTGGTCGGACCTGGAGTCGAAGCCGTTCCTCAAGGTCACCGACCCGCGGATGGAGAGCGGCGACTACGTCTTCGACGGCGTCGTCCCGGTCAAGTCGGGCCGCCACCTCATCTATTCGATCTGGCAGCGCTCGGACTCCCCGGAGGCGTTCTACACCTGCTCGGACGTCGTGTTCGGGGAGGGCGGGAGTGGAAGTGGGGGCGGCGCCGAGGCCTCCACCGCCCCGACCGCGTCGGCACCGTCCGACCAGGAGATCGCGGACGGCACCGACGAGTCGTCCGTGGAGCACGGCGGTCACGGCGACGACGACCCGAAGACCCAGGCCACGGCCACGACGGCCGCGGACACCACCTCGGACTCCGACGCCGACTCCGACGCCGGTTCCGCTGCCTCAGCGGCACCCTCCGAGGCAGCGGACGACTCCGCGAGCGACGCCGAACCCGCCGGCGGTTCGGAGAACCTCGCCGAGACCGGCGGTTCGAGCACCACTCCGTACGCGATCGGTGGGGCGGCCGCGCTGGCCATCGGCGCGGCGGCACTGTTCGCGTCGGTCCGCCGCCGTGCGGTGGGTGGCGGCCGCCACAGCCGATAAGGCCTGCGGCCTGCGGCCTGCGGACGGTACGGAATCCGCGGGCCGCCTGTGGCTGGTCGCGCAGTTCCCCGCGCCCCTGAAGGGGCGCGGTTCGCCGGTCTGCTAGCCGATCGCCGACAGGCAGGTCGTCGGGGTGGCACGCGCCGGATCCAAGGCGTTCGCCACCTCGTGGAAGGCGATCCGGTCGATGAGCCCGATCGCCGCGTGCTCGGAGAGGTCGACCGCGCACAGGTCCTGGACCAGGACGTTGCGTACGTTCGGGCCGTCGAGGTACTGCGAGCGGTAGGGCGTGACGACCTCGTCGTACTTGGTGGCGATGACCGTGTAGCGGACACCGGGGACGGTGTCGCCGCCCGCGTTGAGCTTGGTCAGGAAGGCGGATCCGGCCACCTGGTCGGCCAGGGCGGGGGTGGCGGTGGAGAGCAGGTCGGCCGCGCCCGGGAAATGGTCGAGCAGTTGGGCGAGTCCGTTCAGGGTGGTGCCGTGGTTGTCGGGGGCGATCCCGACGAGGGCGTTCACCTTGGCGGCTCCGCCGAGGAACTTCAGATAGTGGCGGGGCATCATGCCGCCCTGCGAGTGGCCGACGAGGTCGGCCTTGGCCGCACCGGTCGCGGCGAGCACTTTGTCGACGAAGGTCTTGAGCTGCTCGGCCGACTTGTCGATGGGACCGAGGCCGTTGAAGAGCGGCACGCCGGGCAACTGGCCGTAGTCGAGGGCGAAGACGCAGTAGTCGCGGTTCACGAGATAGGGCGCGAGGCCCAGCCAGTTGTCGACGGAGTTGGCGAAGGTGCCGTGGACGAGGACGACGGGGCGCGGGTGGGCGGCGGACGGCTTGCAGGAGTAGTCGTTCCAGCCTCGGCTCGGCGCGGACTCGGCCTGAGCGGTGGCGGCGGTAGCGGAGGCGGTGGTGGGGACGACGGTGACCGCGGCGGTCAGCAGCAGCACGGCCAGGGGTCTGAGCAGGCGTTTCCAGGGCAGCATCGAGTGATCTCCTTGCGGCTCAAGGGAGTTGCGATGGCGTACGCCCTGTGATCCGGATCACGAGGATGCTGTTCTTTTGCCAAGTTACGAGTGAGTAGTAGAAGTGTGAAGTTACGCGTCAGTAAAAACTTCCGGTGCTGGCCGGGAGTACTGACACGTGCCGTGGAACCGTCACCAGGCGGGCCTGATGGGACCGTAGGGCGCAATGCGCAGCAAACGGTCACGCAACGCCCGGACTTCACTCTCACCGAGTAGTTCGACCCAGGGGCCGACGGCCTCCGCGGCCGACTCCTCCGCGGCCCGAGTACAGGCCCAGCCCCGCTCGGTCAGTACGACCAGCCGGGCGCGCGCGTCGTCGGGGTGCGGGCGCCGCTCGGCGTACCCCTTGCGGACGATCTCGTCGACAAGTTGACTCGCGGCCTGCTTGGTCACGCCCAGATGGGCGGCCAGCTCCGTGACCGTCGCGCCGCCGGGCGCGAGCCGCGCGAACGCGAACCCGTGCGCGGGCCGAACCCCCTCGAACCCACGGGCGACGACACCCTCATGGATGCGCTGGGTGAGCTCACCGGCGACGGCGAGCAGGGCGGCGGACAGGGCCATTGCCTCGGAGTTCTGCACGCACGCATTGAAACACCCTTGACGAATTGGTCAAGGAGCTTGACCATGGACCCACATGGTCAAGGAGCTTGACCATTCACCGCTACCCGTCACCACCGGAGGCAGCCGTGCCCGTAGTCCGCTCGTCCGAAGCCGTCGTCCACGAGATCCACGGCGCGCGCTTCGTCTCGTACGCCACTCCCCTCAGCGGGAGCAAGGAACTGTGCGCCTGGCGGGGCGAGATCCCCGCGGGCACGAAGGCGCCCGCGCACACCGTCAACAGGGAGGAGATCTTCCATCTGCTGTCCGGCGAACTGCTGATGACCCTCGACGGCCGCACCGAGCGGATCGCCGCGGGCGACACGGTGATCATCAACCCCGGCGCGACGCTCGCCGTGGAGAACCCGACCGAGGAGACCGCGATCTCCTGGGTCACCACGTCGATCGGCCTCCAGGCGGAACTGGCGGACGGCACGGTCATCACTCCGCCGTGGGCCAACTGACCGCGGGGGGGCAGGGTTGTCGGAAGCCCCGCAGGTCCGTCGTGGCTGGTCGCGCAGTTTCCCGCGCCCCTTGCGGGGGCGCACCCCTGTCCGGGAAACGGTTACGCCACCAACGACCCCGGCATCACCGCCCGCGGCCCGAACTTCGCCCGGACCCGGTCCGCCACCTCCTCCATCCGCCGGACCTTCTCGTCCACCGGGTCGAAGGTCAGCTGGTAGGAGGCCCGTTCGGCAGGATCGAGCCCCTCGGCCCGCAGGGCGATGCCACGGACCCGGGCCCGCTGCAGCCCGAGCGCCTCGTACATCCGGTACGCGGCGTCGGTGAGCGCCGAGGAGTGGGCGGTCGGCTCGGGGAGGGTGCGACTGCGGGTCGTGGAAGAGCGGTCGGCGTAGCGGACGGTGAGGGTGAGCGTGCGGCACACCTTCTCGAGGGCGCGCAGCCGGGAGCCCAGTTCCTCGGCGGCGGAGAGCAGGGCGCGCCGGTGCAGGTCCGGGTCCAACTCGTCGCGCGGGAAGGGGCGTTCGGCGGCGAGTGAGCGGGAGACGGCGTTCGGTACGACCCGGCCGCGGTCGATGCCCTGGGCCATCTCGTGCAGTTCGCGGCCGGTGCGGGCGCTGGTGAGCCGTTGCAGTGTGGACAGGGGCGCGGCGGCGACCTTGCCGACGCTGTCCAGGCCGTACTCGCACAGGGTGCGGGCGGTGGCGGTGCCGACTCCGGGCAGGGCACGCACGGGCTGTTCCGCCAGGAACTCCGCGAGGGCGCAGGGGTCTTCGGGGACCACACGGGTCGTTCCGGGGGCGGCTTCCCGCAGGGCCATCCGGGCGAACATCGGCCCGGGGCCGGCCCCGATCACACAGTCGACGCCGTGCCAGGCGAGCGCCCGTACCCGGATCAGCGCGGCCAGTTCGGCGACGTCCCGCTTGAAGTACCGTTCGGCGCCCCGCAGATCGGCCAGCGCTCCGTCGGGCGGCAGCGCCTCGACGACGGGGGTGAACTCCTCCAGCGTGCCGAGGAGCCCGGACAGGGCGGCCTCGCTCGTCGGAGGCAGCTGGAAACGTACGCAGAGGATGGTCATCCCGCACTCCCCGGGCTCTGGTGCCACAACTTCTTTCCACCGGCGGGCCCTTCGCCCGCCGGGCGCAGATCGGCCCACGGATGCATTTCGTATCCCGTGGGCAGCTGGATTCGACGGCCGCCCGTCGGATCTCCCGTGTCCCGCGAGCCGCCCTCGGCCCCGTCCTCGGCCCCGCCCTGCCCCTGCGGCTCGGCCAGTCGCAGGGCCACTCCGTCCAGGCCTTCCTCGCGCCGCAGTTCCACCAGGTCGGCGAGGTTCCAGGCGGCCGCGCCGACCACGCTGAGGCTGCGCGGGCCGCGCCGCTGCACCACTCCGCGTACGAGCAGGAGCCAGGAGTGGAAGACGGTGTGGGCGCACGCGTCGTGGGAGTCGTCGAAGAAGGCGAGGTCGACCAGGCCCGTGCCGTCGTCCAGGGTGGTGAAGATGACCCGCTTGCCGGAGCGGATCGGCGGGGTCTGGGTGGCCGCCTTGGCGCCCGCGACCAGGACCGTCTCACCGTGCCGTGCCGCCCGCAGCCGGCGAGCGGTGACCACGCCCAGCTCGTCCAGGAACTCCCGGTGATCGTCCATCAGATTGCGTGAGGCGTCCATGGAGAGCACACCCAGCTCGGCGCTGAGCCGCTCCGCCGAGGAGAGGTCGGGCAGCCCGGCCGACGCGGTCTTCTGCCCACCGGCCAGCGGGAGTTGGTTCCCGCGACCGCCCCGCGCGCCCCGGTGCAGCTCGGTCAAGTGCAGTTGCAGATCACGGCGGTTGGCCCCGAAGGCATCCAACGCGCCGACCTGCGCGAGTCGTTGGGCCAACGGCTTGCTGGGCCGGGCCCGTTCCCAGAAGTCGAGCAGCGAGGCGTACGGCTGCCCGTCCGCGACCCGCGCCGCCTCGGCCTCGCTGATGCCGTGCACGTCGGAGAGGGCGAGCCGCACACCCCAGGCCTTCCCGGACCCCCCGGGAATCTTCCCGGCTGCCCCAGGGATCTTCCCGGCTGTCCCGCCGAACACCTCAGATTCAGACACCAGTTCGATACAGTGTGCGACCGCCGACCGGTTCACGTCCAACGGCAGGATCGGCACCCCCCGCCGCCGCGCGTCCGCGAGCAGCAGCCGCTTCGGGTACATCCCGGGATCGTGGGTGAGCAGCCCGGCGTAGAAGGCGGCCGGGTGATGCGCCTTCAGCCAGGCCGACTGGTACGTCGGCACGGCGAAGGCGACGGCGTGCGCCTTGCAGAAGCCGTACGACCCGAAGGCCTCGACGATCTCCCAGGTCCGGGCGATCGTCTCCGCGTCGTACCCCCGGGCGGCCGCGTGCTGCGCGAACCAGAAGCGGATCCGCCCCTGCGACTCGGGGTCGGACAGTCCGCGCCGCACCCGGTCCGCCTCGTCGCGTCCGCAGCCGGTCATGATGTCGACGATGTCGATGATCTGCTCGTGGAAGACCACGACCCCGTACGTGCTCCTCAGCGGCTCCTCCAGGTCCGGGTGCGGGAAGCGGACCGGCGCCCGGCCGTGCCGCGCCTCGATGAACGGCCGCACCATGTCGGCCGCGACCGGCCCCGGCCGGAAGAGGGAGATGTCGACGACGAGATCGTGGAAGGTCGCGGGCTGCAGCCTGCCCACCAGGTCCCGCTGGCCCGGCGACTCGATCTGGAAGCAGCCCAACGTCTCGGCAGACCGGATGAGTTGATACGTGGCGGGGTCGCCCTCCTCGACGGCGTCCAGGTCGACCCGGTCCCCCGTGGCCCGCTCCACCTCGGCCACCGCGTGCGCCATCGCGGACTGCATGCGTACACCCAGCACGTCCAGCTTGAGCAGCCCGAGGTCCTCGACGTCCTCCTTGTCGAACTGCGACATGGGGAACCCCTCGCCGCTGGTCGGCATGACGGGCGTACGGGCGAGGAGTGAGGCGTCGGAGAGGAGCACCCCGCACGGGTGCATGGCGACTCCGCGCGGCAGGGCGTCCAGTGCCTCCACCAGTTCCCACAGCCGCCCGTACCTGGCACCTTCCTGCTGGACCTCCTTTGCCAGGGACCGGAGTTCGGGCAGTTCCTCCAGTGCCGCGCGGGCGTCGCGGGCCCGGATGTGCGGGAAGGACTTGGCGATGCGGTCGATGTCGGCCGGGTCCATGGAGAGGGCCGCGCCGACGTCCCGTACCGCATGACGCACCCGGTAGGTCTCCGGCATCGCCACGGTCGCGACCCGCTCGGTGCCGAACCGGCCGATGATCGCGCGGTAGACCTCGAGCCGGCGTGCGGACTCCACGTCGATGTCGATGTCGGGCAGGACCGGGCGGCGCTTGGACAGGAAGCGTTCCATCAGCAGCCCGTGTGCGACGGGGTCGGCGTGCGCGATGCCGAGGAGGTGGTTGACGAGCGAGCCCGCGCCGGAGCCGCGCGCGGCGACCCGGATGCCCATCTCCCTTACGTCGTCCACCACCTGAGCGACCGTCAGGAAGTAGGAGGCGAAGTTGTGGTGGGCGATGATGTCCAGCTCGCGGTGCATCCGCTCCCAGTAGCCACGCGCTTCGGGGGAACGGTCGTAGCCGCGCCGCACCATCCCCGCCGCCGCCCGCGAGGCCAGCACCCGCTGCGCGGTACGGCGTCCGGCGCCGACGAGGTGCGGCTCGGGGAAGTGCACGGCACCGAGGCCGAGGTCGTCCTCCGGGTCGACGAGGCACTCGGCGGCGGTGGCCCGCGTCTGTTCGAGCAGGCGGTAGGCGGTGTCGCGGCGAAAGCCCGCGGCCTCGACGATCCGTTCGGCGGCGCCGAGCATGGCGTCCGCGTCCTTGAGCCAGGCCTCTCCGCTGTCCAGCTCCTTGCGGGGGTCGACCGGCACGAGCCGGCGGGCGGCGTCCAGGACGTCGGCGACCGGGCCCATGCCCGGGTCGGCGTACCGGACGGCGTTGCTGAGCACCGGCCGCACCCGCTGCTCGGCGGCGAAGCCGACGGTACGGGCGGCCAGCCGCAGCGAGCCGGGACCGGTGCCCTCACGCCCGTGCCAGACCGCTTCGAGGCGCAGGGCGTCGCCGTAGACCTCCCGCCAGGGCGCGAGCAGTTTCGCGGCCCGGTCGGGGCGCCCGGCGACGAGCGCCCGGCCGACGTCGGAGGCGGGCCCGAGCAGGACGGTCAGGCCGTCGGCGTGGTTGTCCGCCCAGGGCAGCTGCGGCCCGCCCGTGCCGCCCTCGTCGCCCGCATGCGCCGCAGTAACGATTCTGCAGAGCTCGGCCCAGCCCTTCGCGCCGTCCCGGGCAAGGAAGGTCACCCGAGGCGTCGACTCATCGATGAAGGCACCGCCCCGCACGGGAGCCCGCCGCCGCTCCCCTCTTACGGACCCACCGGCCCGTACGGACTCGCCATCCCGTACGGCCCCTCGGGCTCGCGTGGACCCCTGGGCCCGTGCGGACTCCCGGACCCGTACGGGCTCCTCGACCGCGAGGTCCACCCCGAACAGTGGACGCACCCCCTGGGCGGCGCAGGCCTTGGCGAAGCGGACCGTACCCGCGAGGGTGTCCCGGTCGGTGAGGGCGAGCGCGTCCATGCCCCGCTCGGAGGCGCGCTCGGCGAGGCGCTCCGGGTGCGAGGCCCCGTACCGCAGGGAAAACCCGGAAACGGTGTGCAGATGCGTGAAACCCGGCACGCGCACCTCCACCACTCCCAGGGGCTCCCATGCCGGCCCTGCCAGCTCTCGAACGCTTGTTCCCTACTCCCTCACACCCCCACCATAGACCAATTCCCGAACATGTGTGCGACATCCGTTCGGACCCGTCCCACCTGCGCAAACACCGGGCGGCTCGGACCGTGGGGGCATGACACAGACAGCCGGGGCCCCTCACCGGTCCTTCCTCGAAGAGGTGAAGGACGGCGTCACTCCGCGGGCCACGCTGCTGGTCATCGGCGTGCTCGCCCTGCAGCTGCTCTTCATCGCCTCCTATGTGGGGGCGCTGCACAACCCGAAGCCGAAGGACGTGGCGTTCGGAGTGGTCGCCCCGGGAGCCGCCGCGGACCAGGCGGTGGCCCGTCTGAAGCAGCTGCCCGGTGAACCTCTGGACCCTCGCGCGCTCCCCGACCGGGCGACGGCACGCGAGCAGATCGTGAGCCGTGACATCGACGGCGCCCTGGTGATCGACCCGGCCGGCACCACCGACACCCTGCTGGTCGCGTCCGGCGGCGGCCGGGTCCTGGCCAACGCGCTGACCGCGCTCACCACCGAGGTGGAGAAGGCCGAGGGGCGCACGGTGAGAACCGTCGACGTGATCCCGGCCGACGCACAGGATGCCAACGGGCTCACCACCTTCTATCTGGTCGTCGGCTGGTGCGTGGGCGGTTATCTGTGCGCGTCGGCGCTGGCGATCAGCGCGGGCGCGCGGCCGGCCAACCCCCGGCGCGCGGCGATCCGGCTCGCCGCCATGGCCGCGGTCGCGATCGTCGGCGGACTCGGCGGCGCGGTCATCGTCGGGCCGGTCCTGGGAGCCCTGCCCGGGAGCGTGGCGGCCCTCTGGGGGCTCGGCGCGCTGATCACCTTCGCGGTGGGGGCGGCCACGCTCGCGTTCCAGTGCCTCTTCGGGGTCGTCGGCATCGGAGTGGCCGTACTGCTCGTGGTGATCCTGGGCAATCCGAGCGCGGGCGGCGCCCTCCCGCCCCCGATGCTGCCCCCGTTCTGGAGGGCGATCGGCCCCGCCCTGCCCCCGGGCGCCGGCACCTGGGCGGCCCGCTCGATCGCCTACTTCAAGGGCAACGACACCACTGCCTCACTCCTGGTCCTCTCGGCCTGGGCGGCCGTCGGCAGCGCGGTCACACTCCTGGCGGGCTCACTGCACAAACCCGCACAACCGGACTCCGCTCCACAAGGGCGCACCTGACAACGGCTGACGCAATGAGGGGGGTCGGTCCTGACTGCCGCGTGAGGGGCGGGAGTTGAATGTTCGGTCCGGCTCGACCGAGTCCGGCTCCTCCTGACCGACGAGATCGTCCGCTGGGACGCCCGGCGGATGCTCGCGACCTCGTCGCCCTCGTCCGCGCGGGCACCGCGTTCGAGAACAGCCTCCTGGTCGAGCGCGCAGAGGCCGCTGCCGCCTGATCATGCGTCACCCGCACCACCGTTCACGACAGAGCACTCAATGGAACATCGCCGACGGCGCTAGGCTCCTGTGCCGTGCAGGAGACGCGTCTCGACACCGCTCGGATCCGGGCGGCCCGCCGGGTGATCGACCCGATCTTCCTCGACACCCCGCTGTATCGCTGCGAGGCGCTGGAGCCCCACCTCGGGTGCGCGGTGAGCGTCAAGCTCGAAACGGCGAACCCGGTCCGCAGCTTCAAGGCCCGCGGCACCGAGGTCATCGCGAGCCGGCTCGCCGACCACGGCCCGCGAGCCGTGGTGTGCGCCAGTGCGGGCAATCTCGGCCAGGCCCTCGCCTGGTCCGGTCGCGGCCGGGATCTCGACGTCACCGTCGTCGCGTCCCGCTCCGCGACGGTGGCCAAGCTCGATCGCATCCGCGCGCTGGACGCCAGGCTGGAACTGGTGGACGGCGACCACGAGCTGGCTCGCGAGCGTGCGGCGGCCATCGCCCGGCACGACGGCATCCGGCTGGTCGAGGACAGCCTGGACATCGAGACCTGCGAGGGCGCGGCGACCATCGGCCTGGAACTGGTGGGCCCCGTACCGGAGTTCGACACCGTCCTGATCGCGCTCGGCGGCGGGGCACTGGCCACCGGTGTGGGTCATGTGGTGAAGGCCCTGGCGCCCGAGGTCGAGGTGATCTGCGTCCAGCCGCTGGGCGCACCGGCGTTGACGCTCTCGTGGCGCGGGCGGCGCGTCGTCACCACCGACTCGACCGACACCATCGCCGACGGCGTCGCCGGCCGACGTCCCATCCCGGCCGTCCTGGACGATCTCCTCCTGGTCGCCGACGACGCCGTCCTGGTCCAGGAGTCGTCGATCACCGCCGGTATGCGGATGCTCCTCCACCACGCCGGCCTCGTCGTCGAACCGTCGGCCGCCCTCGGCATCGCGGCGGTCCTCGAAGACCGTGACCGCTTCGCCGGCCGGCACGTGGTCACCATCGTGTGTGGCAGCAACGTCGATGTGGACGCCTATCACCGCTGGGTCGGTGCCGCTCCCGTCCACAGACCCTGGCCCTGACAACCGCAACGCAAGAGCCCCGCCCCCACCCGGAAGGCGGGAACGGGGCTCCAAGCCCAACGGAACCGAACCGACCGTCAGCCGATCTGGGTCCCCGTGGCGGACAGCGCCTCGGTCACCGGCTGGAAGAACGTCTCCCCACCGGAGGTGCAGTCCCCGCTGCCGCCGGACGTGAGTCCGATCGCGCTGCTGCCCGAGAACAGCGACCCACCGCTGTCACCCGGCTCCGCGCAGACGTCGGTCTGGATGAGCCCGTTCACGATGTCGCCGTTGCCGTAGTTCACGGTGGCGTCAAGACCGGTCACCGACCCGTCGTGCACCTGGGTGGTGGACCCGCTGCGGGTGACCTCCATCCCGACGGTCGCCTCCGCCGCACCCGTGATCTCCTGCGCGGAACCGTTGTAGAGGTTCACCTCGCTCGGGTGGTCCACGTCCGCGGTGTACTTCACCAGGCCGTAGTCGTTGTCGGGGAAGCTGGAGTCGGCGTTCTCGCCGATCTCGGTGCCGGACGAGTCGGACCAGTTGGTGATGCCCTCGGTGCAGTGCCCGGCGGTGAGGAAGAACGGCTCGCCGCCCTTGACCACGTTGAAGCCGAGCGAGCAGCGGCCGCTGCCACCGGTGATGGCGTCACCGCCGGCGATGAAGGGCCTGAACTCCCCCTTCGTGGTCTTGAGTTCGGCCTTGGCGCCGAGCCCCTCGACGACCTTGGTCAGCTGCGCCATCTTCGCGCCCTTGACCGTACGGTCCGCGGTGACGACGACCTTGTTCGTCGCCGGGTCGACCGCCCACGAGGTGCCGGGGATGGTCGCGTCCTGCTTCAGCGTCGTACGGGCGCCCTTCAGTTCGGCGAGGGAGTTCTCGACGATTCTGGCCTTGGCGCCTGCCGACTCGACGGTCTCGGCCGCGGCCTCGTCGAGGACGTTCACGACGAGGCTCTTCGCCTTCGCGTCGTAATACGTTCCCGCCGCGTCCGCGCCGAGGTCCTTGCCGAGCGTCGAGGCGAGCTTTCCGGCCGCCGTGACCGAGAGGATCTTCAACTCGGGAGCAGGCGCGTTCTCACTCGCGTTCGCACTCTGCAAGGTGACTCCCGCGGCGACCAGTGCGGCGATGCCCGCACCTGCCACGGCCGCCCGCCGCTTGGGTATGCGTCGGTGCTTCAACTTGTGTCCTCCTGTGGGGGGTCGGAAACGGCGGCTGTGGGGGCCGCCGAGACCGAAAGGTGTACGGACATGGGCCCGACTCGCAATAAAAGCCGCGTCCATGCCAACGGACGCCGACCACTATTCCGAGGCCGTACGGGAGCACACAAGGTCGACTTCAGGACGCGCGTGCCGCAACGGGCGCGCGCCCCCGCATGGTTGACGCGCGTTGACAAGGGGCCGTCTCACCACGTCGATTCCCATAGCAAACACTACGAGCGAGTAACTAACGCCAGTCTGTGAGGTCTAGTCCTGTCCGGATTTCGACCCTCCGAAGTCCGGATCCAACGGTGTCTCGACGGGCGGGAGTTGCTCCTGCATCGATTGCTGCCACTGCGCCAACAGCTGTTGCGCCTGCGTCGAGAGCTCCTGCGGCTGGATCGGACGCTGCTGCGCCTCGGGCAACGACGGCTGTGTCCGAGCCGTCTCCTCCGACGGCTGCCGCACCTGGGCCGCGGGAGGCGCCGCCTGTTGCGCAGGCTGCTGTGCCCGCTCCAGGAACCGCAGCAACTCGACGGGGAAGGGGAGGACGAGCGTGGAGTTCTTCTCGGCCGCGACCGCCACCACGGTCTGCAGCAGCCGGAGTTGGAGCGCGGCGGGCTGCTCGGACATCACCCCGGCGGCCTCCGCCAGCTTCTTGGAGGCCTGGAGTTCGGCGTCCGCGTTGATGACCCGGGCCCGCCGCTCACGGTCGGCCTCCGCCTGCCGGGCCATGGACCGCTTCATCGTCTCCGGCAGCGACACGTCCTTGATCTCGACGCGGTCGATCGAGACGCCCCACTCCACGGCCGGGCTGTCGATCATCAGCTCCAGGCCCTGGTTGAGCTTCTCGCGGTCGGCGAGCAGATCGTCCAGTTCGCTCTTGCCGATGATCGAGCGCAGTGACGTCTGCGCCATCTGCGAGACCGCGAAGCGGTAGTCCTCGACCCGGATGACCGCGTCCGCGGCGGACACCACCTTGAAGTAGACGACCGCGTCCACCCGCACCGTGACGTTGTCCCGCGTGATGCCCTCCTGCGCGGGTACCGGCATCGTCACGATCTGCATGTTGACCTTCTGGAGCCGGTCCACGAAGGGCACGATCATGGTGAACCCCGGACCACGCACCCCGGATCGCAGCCTGCCGAGGCGGAGCACCACGCCCCGTTCGTACTGTTTGACGACGCGGGCCGCCGCCATCGCGTACACCGTTCCGACGGACGCGAGAGCCACTCCCGCCGTCACCAGCTCCTCGACCATTACGACCCCCAGGGTCCGTATCGAGCGCAAAAGGTGTGTACTTCGACGGTAACTCCGGTGCACACGCGAAGGGGAGATGGAGGACCGAGGTGCCGAACGGGATACGGATGCGGGACGGACGACTGCTGGCGTTCGAGGAGTGGGGGGACCCGGACGGCAGCCCGGTGATACTGCTGCACGGCACACCGGGCTGCCGCCACGGGGCGGTGCCGCCGGAGCTGATGGCCGAGCGTCCCGGGGTGCGGTTCATCGCGTACGACCGGCCTGGGTACGGGGATTCGGACCGCGGCCCCGGACGCCGGGTGGCGCAGGCCGCGCGGGACGTGGCGGCGCTGGCCGACGGTCTCGGGCTCGGGAGGTTCGCGGTGCTCGGCCGCTCGGGAGGTGCCCCGCACGCGCTGGCCTGCGCCGCGCTGCTGCCCTCGCGGGTGCGGCGGGCGGCGGCGATGGCGAGTCTCGCGCCGCCGGTCGCCGAGGGGCTGAACTGGTTCGACGGGATGGCGAGGTCCAACGTCGAGGAGTTCACGCAGGCGCTCACCGACCCCCTGGAGTTCGCGGACCGGCTCGCCGGCCGGGCCGCCGCGATCCGCGCGGACCCGGCACAGCTGCTCACGTCGATCAAGGACGGCCTCACCGACGCCGACCGCCGGATCGTCTCCACCCCGGCCGTGAGCGAGATGCTGCTGCGCAACTACCGTGAGGCGCTGCGCGATTCGGCCTACGGCTGGCTCGACGACACCCTGGCGCTGCTGAGCCACTGGGGCTTCGACCCCGCGCAGATCACCCGCCCCGTGCTGCTGTGGCACGGCGCCGAGGACACCTTCTCCCCGGTGGGCCACTTCGAGTGGCTGGCCGGGCGCATCCCCCGCGCCCGACCGGTCCTGGACCCGAAGGGCAGCCACTTCTCAGCCCTGGAGGCCCTCCCGGACGTACTGGACTGGCTGTGCGCGACCCCACGGACCGACGCCTGACCCGGGCCACCACGTCACGCCCGGGTCGTCTCACGCCGAAGCGCCTCACACCCGGAGTACCCGGAGTACCCGGAGTGCCTCACGCCCAGGTCCGCCTCACACCCCGGGCCCCACTATGAGCCCGCTCCCCGCCGCCCCCGGCCGCTCCAGCCGTGCCCCGCGCATCAGGTCCATCACCCGCTCATGGCTGTCGCCCACGGCGTCCGTCACTCGCAGCCGGAGCCGCAACTCGTCGACCTCGTCGACGAACCGCTGGGTGTACGCGCCGTGGGGCGCGGTCTCGTACCCGGTGGCGCCCGGCAGCGGGAAACCCGCGCCGACGAGCATCTGCCGGTAGTGCTTGCCGTGCACGAGCCCCATCGCGGCAAGTTCCCGCAGCAGCCCCGCATGGTCGGTCCAGTCCCCGGAAGCCCCGTCGTGCGGTACGAGTCGGTACTCCACCCGCTCCACGACGGCGTGCTGCGGACCGCCGTTCAGGACGCCCACCTCCCAGGCGGGCTCGTCCGGGGCGAAGGTGCCGGGTACCCAGGACGAACGCCAGCCCAGCGCGGGCCGTACCGTACGCGCGTACTGCGCCCGGCCGAGTACCGCGGCGAGGGCGACCGCCAGCAGGCTGCCCAGCGCGTCCGTGTCCATCAGCCGCAGCCGCCAGGGCCACTGGCGACTCAGCTCCCCCGTCACGTTGCCGCGCGTGATCTCCCACAGGAGCACCAGTGCCAGCACCACGAGCAGCACCAGCGGTGTCGTGAACAGCAGCGGACTGCGGCGTACATGGCGCTGCTGGTCGGAAGCCACTTCCCTGTTCCCCCGGATCTTTCTCGTGCACACCGGCGAGCCACCACGGCCAAGGACGAGCCCCCGCACCGCGAACGGCGGTGCGGGGGCTCGTCTGCTGCTGGCTGCAGTCAGGTCACGCGGGTGTCGATTTGGCGCGTACCGATCAGAATACGTTGACGCCGTAGGCGCTCAGCGCCTCGGTGACCGGCTGGAAGAACGTGGTGCCGCCGGAGGTGCAGTTGCCGCTGCCGCCCGAGGTCAGACCGTAGGCGACACCGTTGCTGCCGTACATGGCGCCACCGGAGTCGCCGGGCTCGGCACAGACGTTGGTCTGGATCATGCCGTAGACGATGTCGCCGCCGCCGTAGTTGACGGTCGCGTTCAGCGCGGTGACTCGTCCGGTGCGGGTGCCGGTGGTGGAACCGGTGCGGATGACGTTCGTGCCCACGGCCGGGGTGGCGGCGCTGGTGATGTTCACGCTGCCCGCGGTGCCTTCCTTGGCGACCGTGGTGTTGGTGTAGCGCACCAGCCCGTAGTCGTTGGTCGGGAAGCTGGAGCCGGCCGTCGAGCCGAGCGTGGTGGTGTGCCCGGAGTTCGACCACCAGGTGCCGGCGCCGTCGGTGCAGTGACCGGCGGTCACGAAGTAGTCGGCTCCCGCGCTGTTCTTGACGTTGAAGCCGAGGGAGCAGCGCCAGCTACTCGCATAGATGGCGTCGCCGCCCTTGATCAGCTTGTTTATCTTGCCCGGGGTGCTCTTGATCTGCAGGGCGCCGGCGTTGGTGCCCGCGGCCCGCTTGATCTTCGCGATCTCCGCCTTGGAGACGGTGCTGTCGACCGTGACCACGACCTTGCCGGTCTTGGCGTCGGTCGCCCAGGCGGTGCCCGGCACATCGGCCTTGAGCACCGAAGAGCTGGCGCTCTTCAGCTGGGAGGCGCTGAACGTCTGCGCGTCGCTCGCGTTCGCGGAAGGGATGGTGAATGCGGCTGCGGCCACGAGTCCGGAGGTGACGGCGATCAGCCGGGTCCGTCTCGCTATTCCGCTGCGGGGGGTGGTGCGCTTGGTCCTCACTGTTCGTTCCCTCCAAAGGGAAGTCGGGGGCCCGCGTGGGGTCGGGGCCCGTGAGGCGCACGCCAGAGGAAGAATGCCCGGATTCCGGACAAGCCGTGCCCCTGACAAGGCGCTGGGGGGAGTATTTGGCCGCACACCCGACGGGCGCAAGGGCGCCTTTCGGCCGTGCGGTGTTCAACTTACGTATGTCCCACGGGAGTTGATCTCATCGACGGCAGTGTGTGGATTACGTGCGGATTATCGGAGCAGATTGCGTTCCCCGGCGGCAATCGCCGCGCTCAGGGTATTCCCCGGCGGTGGGAATGGGCAGATGAAGTGGTCCGCGAATGCGCAGGGCGGGAGCAGGGCACGGTTGAAGTCCACCGTCGCGCGCCCCTCGGTGTCAGGAGCCGCCGGGCGCAGGAACCGGAAGCGGTAACTGCCGTTCCCACTCGTCACATCGCCGAAAACAGCCCACAGCGATCCGTCTCCCTGAACCGCCACCTGAAGCGTCAGATCCTGCCCGCCGAGCGTGAAGGCGAGTTCACCACCGAGCCCGAGCCCGCGCTCCCGCCCGTCGGCGTTCGCCACACGTACGGTCCGGTCCTCCCCGTACGGCGTGAAGCGACCCGGCACCGACCAGCGCGGATCGTACGGCGTGGCCTCGATGCCCCGGAAGGCCCGCCGGGCCGGGGAGGCGGGGTCGAAGTCGCGTACACCCAGGGCCCCTTCGCGTACGAGGACGACGAACCGGCGCTCGCCGTGCGCGACCCGGGCCGTGGCGGCCGGACCAGGGTCGGCCCCGAGCCGGACCTCACCGGCGAAGGGCTCACCGTCCACGAGCAGGCCGTCGGCAGCGTCGGCCGTCAGCACGACCGCGTCACCGTCCACGGACCACCGGCCGGGCATGTCCGGAAGTAGCCCCTCCGGATAGTCCTCGATCCAGTGGGTGCCGCTGAGCGCGAGCGGGCCGTGGGGCGCGGACACCGTCTCGGTGCGGTGCTCGTGCCAGTGCCTCCACTCCTCGGACGCGTCCGCCGCCCCCTGTTCCGTCGTCATGTGATCAACCCTTCCACACGGGCTCCGCCGGCCCGGGGTGTGAGCGCGGCGTCGCGCCGGTGTATTCCGTCCGTCCGGGACGCGCCACACTCCTGGAGCAGTGGCGCGTCCCGGTCCGCCCGCCGAGTGCCACGACCGTCGCGGCGGCGGATCCCCTAGATCTTCGGCAGGCCGGGCGGGTTGATCTCCGACTTCGGCACGGCCTCGCTCAACAGGCCCCAGCGCTTGAGCACGCGCCCGTAACTGCCGTCCTCGATCACGTGGTTGAGGGCGGCCGCGTACGCGTCGACGAGCCCGCTCCCCTTCTTCGTGGTGGCGGCGATCTTGCCCTGGAGGTCGTCGCCGGCGCCGGAGAGCGTGCCGATGACCTGCGACTGCCCTGCCGTGGCCACGTGGTAGGCGGCGGACGGGCTGGGGCCCAGGTAGGCGTCGATACGGCCCGACTGGAGGGCGAGGTAGTAGTCCGTGTCCTTCTGGAAGTACTTGATGGTGACGGCCTTGCGGCCCGCCTTCTCGTTCTGCTTGCTCCAGTCGACGAGGATCTTCTCCTGGTTGGTGCCGGAGGCGACGGCGATCGTCTTGCCCGCCACGTCCTCGGGACCGTCGATCTTCCAGTCGGTGCCCTTCTTCGCCTCGAACGAGATGTTGTCGAGGCGGTAGGTCGCGAAGTCGTACTTCTCCTTGCGCTCCTCCGTGACGGTCACGTTCGAGAAGACGGCGTCGAACTTGCCGCTGTCGAGACTGACGAAGAGGTTCTCCCAGGAGACCTCGTCGTTGTCGAGCTTCAGCCCGAGGGTGTCGGCGACGAGGGTAGCGAGGTCGATCTCGGAGCCGATTCTGGTCTTGTCGTCGGTCGCGTAGAAGCCGAGCGGCGGCGAGGCGTCGGCGCTCTGGCCGAGCTTCAGCGTGCCGCGCTCGCGGATCGCCGCCGGGACGAGCGCGGCGATCTCCTCGACCTTCTTGCCGCGGATCCGGTTCTGGTCGGGGCCGATGTTGACGCCGCCGGCCTTCTGCGCCCCGGACGTGCCCGTCCCGGTCGCCGCGTCGCTGTCACCGCCGCAGGCGCTGAGCAGGGGGGCGACGACGAGAGCGGCGACGGAGGCGGCGAGGGTGCGTCGGGATATCACGGGTGAACTCCTGGTGTGGGAAGAGAGGTTGGAACGATTGGACAGCGGCAGGTTCAGAGGACCTTGGAGAGGAAGGCGCGGGTGCGCTCGTGCCTCGGCCGGTCGAGTACGTCGCCGGGGGCGCCCTGTTCGACGATCCGGCCGTCGTCCATGAAGACGACCGTGTCGGCGACCTCGCGGGCGAAGCCGATCTCGTGCGTGACGACGATCATCGTGGTGCCCTGATGCGCCAGGTCCTTGATGACGTCGAGGACCTCACCGACCAGCTCGGGGTCGAGCGCGGACGTCGGCTCGTCGAAGAGCAGCAGTTTCGGCTCCAGGGCGAGCGCGCGGGCGATGGCCACGCGCTGCTGCTGTCCGCCGGAGAGCTGCTTCGGGTAGGCGTCGGCCTTGTCGGCGAGCCCGACCCGGTCGAGCAGCCCGCGCGCGGCCTCGGTGACGTCCTTGCGGGGCCGCTTCAGCGCGGAGACCGGGGCCTCGACGATGTTCTCCAGCACCGTGAGATGCGGGAAGAGGTTGAAGTTCTGGAAGACGAACCCGATCCGGGTGCGCTGCCTGAGGATCTCCCGCTCGCGCAGCTCGTACAGCTTGTCGCCGGAGCGCCGGTAGCCGACCAGCGAACCGTCCACGCTGATCCAGCCCTGGTCGACCTTCTCCAGGTGGTTGATGGTCCGCAGCAGTGTGGACTTGCCGGATCCTGACGGGCCGAGGACGACGGTGACCTCACCGGTCCGTACCTCCAGGTCGACGCCCTTGAGGACTTCGAGCGAACCGAAGCTCTTGTGCACGGACTTGATGTCGACCATGGGGGCGGCGGCCGCCCCGTCCTCGGTCGGATCCTTGGTCAGCGGCGCGCTCATCGCGTGCTTCCCTTCGCGAAGTGTCGTTCGACGTAGTACTGGAGGACCGAGAGCGCGGTGGTCAGGAGGATGTACCAGGCCGTCGCGACCATGAGCAGCGGTACGACCCGGCCGTTGCGTCCGTAGATGACCTGCACCTGGTAGAAGAGTTCGCCGATCGCCATGACGGAGACGATCGAGGTGCCCTTGAAGAGGGAGATCACCTCGTTGGCGGCGTTCGGCAGGATGGAACGCATCGCCTGCGGCAGCACGATCCGCCGGATCTGCCGCAGCCTGGGGATGCCGAGCGCGGCGGCCGCCTCCAACTGCCCGCTGTCGACGGACAGTACGCCGCCGCGCACGATCTCCGCGGCATACGCGGCCTGGTGCAGGGCCAGCCCCAGCACGGCCGCACTCATCGCGCCGACCAGGCCCATCGTGTCGAAGGAGAAGAAGCCGGGCCCGAAGGGGATACCGAACTCCAACTCCTTGTAGAGGTAGGCGAGGTTGAACCAGAAGAGCAGCTGCACGATCAGCGGGATCGACCGGAACGCCCAGATGTACGCGAAGGAGACGGCCTTCAGGAACGGGCTGGCCGACAGCCGCATGAACGCCAGGACGATGCCGAGCGCGAAGCCCAACACCGTTCCGTAGAAGGTGAGTTGAAGGGTCACCCAGACCGCCTTGAGGATCACCTCCGCGGTGAAGAACTCGGCGAACACCTCCCACTCCCAGCCGGAGTTGGTGGCGAGCCCGTGGACGAACTGGGCGAGCAGCACGGCGGTCACGGTCACCGCCACCCAGCGCCAGGGATGGCGCACGGGCACGACCTTGAGCGCGCCGTAGTCCTCGGGTTCGGCGGACGTTCTGGTAAGGGGTGGATCACTGGTCAGCGACATGGGAGTCCTCTGGTGAAGGCAGTGAGCGGGGGCGCCCGGCGGTGCCGGAGGGGGCGGGAGCGTGCCGGAGGTCGGTGGTTACGCGGCGGCGCTACAGGACAGCGCGCATAGAAAAGCCAGCGCCGCGCGCGCCGTCGCGTCGTTCTGCCGGAAGGCGGGCCCTCCGGTGCGCGGCCGGGTGAACGCGCCGGAGCCCCGGGCGTCGGTGTGCGGTCCGAGCGCGAACCGCCGTGGATGCGGGGTGCCGGAGCGGTCGAGGACACGCCCGTCGGCGGGGTCCACGGCGAGCAGGCCCTCGGGCGTCGCCGCGGCCCCCTCGGCGTACAGCTCACGCAGCAGGGGGTCGCGGGTGCGCTCGACCGTGGGATGCGGCAGCCGCGCCTCGACGAGCGCCCGGGCCTCGACGTACTCCCCCGGCACGCCTGCACTCCCGGCCCGGAAGACACCGTCCGAGGCCGATACGGTCATGCCGGCGCCCAGGAACCTGAGCACCCCCGCCCGGGACAGGGCGAGCATCTGCCGCAGCCGCGGTCCGGGCGGCCCCGACGCCAGATAGCTGAAGAACCCGTGCCACCAGGGCCCGATGTCACCGAGCCGCACCAACTGCCCGTAGACGGACAGGAGTCCGAGGAAGACCGCCATGTCCGAGCTGTGCGAGGGATCGTGACGCCGGGTCAGGTCTCCTTCGATGTAGGCCCGCAGCCCGTCCTGAAGTTCGTCGTACGAGGCATGGCGCACCCCGTCCAGCGGATGGTCGAGTGCGGCCGGGTCGAACCGGTCGGCGGTGTCGGGCACGGCCGAGGCGACCAGGGTCCGGATCTCGGCGCTGTCACCGGCCGCGTACTTCTCCTCGAAGTCCGTCCAGGCCATGTCCGTGCGCTCGGGGTGTGCCGTGAACAGCCGGTGGTAGTGCGCGAAGCCCAGTTCCTTCTCGACGAGCGGCCACACGTCCCGCCGGAAGTCGAAGCCGCCGGGACGCGCGAGCAAGGCGTCGACCTCACCCGGCCCGAAGAACCGAGGCAGCGGCGGCCGTTCGCCGGTCCAGTCGTAACCGATCTTCGAGTGGTACGGGACTCCGCGCCGCGAACCTACGTGCAGCACGGGCTCGCGCCCGGACGCCCGGTACGTCAACTCCCCGTCCGCGCCCGTCTCGTAGCGCCCACCACGCCCTTCGGTGAGCAGCACCATCAGGTCGACGAAGGCGAGCCCGAAGCCCCGGACGAGCACCGGTTCGCCCGGCGCGAGGGCGGACAGATCGCTGTCGGCGGTGAAATCCGGCGGCAGGTGGACCAGACCGTGGGCGCGGGCATACGCGGCCAACCCGCGCTGCTCCTCGTCCAGTTCGGCGTCGAGATGGCCGAGCGTGAGGACGACCAGGTCGGCGAGGAGCGGGCGCGGCCGGCCCTCCAGCCACACCTGCTGGCGCCCCTCGCGCGGGCCGACGACCCGCAGGGCGCGGCGGGCGTGATGGTGGACGCGGATGCCCGGCGGGAGCGCGGCGACGGTCTGCTCGTAGACCCATCGCATGTACGTGCCCTGCCGTTGCCGGTCCGCGAAGACGCGTCCGTCGAGTGCGGCCCACTCGTGCAGCGTGGGGCCCTCACGCACCGGTCCGGCCATGTCGACCGTCTCGTCGGTGAACATCGTGACGTCCTGCGCCTCGGAGTTCATCCACAGCAGCGGTGACTGAGCCTCGCGCCAGATACGGCCGCCCCCCGGCGGATAGGGGTCGACGAGATGGATGTCGAGCCCGTCCGAGCCGTCCCGGCCGCCGCCCGGACCACCTGAACCATCACCCGAACTGCCGTACAGCTCAGGCGCGTTGGCGGCGATCCGCTCCAGGAGTCCGGTCCCCCGCGGCCCGGCTCCCACGATCACCAACGAAGGGCGTGCCGGGCTCATCGCGTGCGCTCCGAACCGCGTGCGTAGTGCCGCTCGACGTAGTACTGGCCGAAGCGGCGGCGCGGGACTGTGCGCGGAGGCACCGCGTCTTCGGGCGCGGCCACCTTGACAAGGGGGTGCGAGGACATGCGAAGGCTCCGTGATACATCGAGTCGAACACGGGTGGTGCCTTCACACAGGTCACGCGGAACGCGCGGACGCCCACCAGGGCGTCGTACGGCGTGCACGGCCGAGCCCCTCAGCAGGGCCGTCCACCGAGAGTACGGGGGCGTTTCCCCTCGTTGTCAAGGCCGTCCACACTGTGAGCCGTACGTCTCACGCCAGTTGACGCCGAACCGGATGCCTGTTCCACTTGCTCCCATGCATCCGCAGCAGTGGCTGGTCAAGCGCTCCCACATCGACTTCGGTCGAGTGTGGTCCTCTTCCTGTTGAGCTGACCCCCTGCGCGCCCGAGCCCTTCACGGGCGGGCGCCTTCTGCGTTTCCCACCTTTCTCCACCTTCCTCGACGCCTTCACACGCGCTCCCTTCCCCTCGCGCTTCCCAGCTCCTTTCCGCGTTTCCTGCCTCGTTCGCCCAGGAGATCCGCATGCCATGAGTACGTCCTCACGGCCCCGCCGTGCCCTTTTCATCCCCTTGGCCCTGATCACTTCGGCGGCACTGCTGCTCACCGCATGCGGATCCGGCTCCGCGAGCTCAAGCGCGAGGCCACGAGCTTCGAGGCGATCCTCCCGGCGCTCGACAGCGGCAAGTACGACGTCGGCTTCGCCTTCGAGAAGGGCACGAAACTGGCCGGGTCAGCAATTGCAGCCGCAATCGCATCCGCACCCGTCGCAGCAGTTCCCGCAGCAGTCACAGCCGTCGCAGCAGTCGTCGCAGTTGTCGCACCGCCGGCAGAGCCCCTCCTTGCGTTCCCCGCTCCACGGGTCGTCGTACTCGCAGCAGCACATCTGGCACGTACAGGCCAGGCCCATCCACACGGCGCAGCCCGCGAGGAGTCCGCGCCGGTCACGGCGTGGCGGCTCGGGAGGGGGCGGCGGAGCGCCGGGGCCGGAGGGCGCGTACGGGTTGCCCGGCGGCGGCCCGTACAGCTCGGCCCCCTGGTGCGAGCAGGAGGAGGTTCCGAAGGCGCGGTCCACCGAGTTGCGCAGCTCGTGGGCGAGCAGCGTGTGCGCCAGCTTCGCGTCAGTGAACTCCGCTTCCTTGAGTGCGAGCCGTATCCCGTGCAGCGCGTCGTCGGCGAGCCGCCGGGCTTCCTCCAGGGACGTACCGGTGGCGGTCAGCGGGTTCCAGGCGCCCGACGCGGCGTCAGTTTCCCTGTCCTCCACGGCGTCCAGGAGGTGCGCGAGCCGTCCGAAAAGCCGGCCGGCCTCGGCGAGCGGCTCCGCGTTGCCGGGCCGCCCGGCCAGGATCGCAGTGTGTGCGAAGGCCGCGGCGGTCGCGGTCTCGGTCGGCTCGGTGACGGTCAGCAGCGGGGTGCCGAGCCCGGCGAGCGCCTCGATGCCCACCTGCCGGTCCACGGCGTCGACCAGCACGGCGGTGTCGAAGCCGACGTCCGAACCCGTACGGGCACCCGCCCGCCCCCAGTTCACGGCGACCCGTCGGGCCGCGAGCGCCACCGGCCGACGAGCCAACAATCCGTCCCCGTCGGCCATGTGATCGCGCACCTTCGCGGAGGCGAGCACCAGCGAGACGGCGGCGGCGAGCCGGGCTCCCTCACCCTGGGCGACCGAAGCGCTCCGCATTCCGCGCAATGGACAGGGCCCCGCCGTGCGCCTCCATCCACTGGCGCGCTCGGCCTGAGCCTCCGTCAGAACCGATATCAGCAAGCCGTCGTAGTTCGTGACGACCCTTGCGAACTGTCCGTGATCCCCCCGAAGTGCGAGACACAGCCCGCACAAATGCGCCATCCATTGGGTTTTGAGGCTTTCCCCGAGCCGATGAGTGCAGGGTCTGACGATTCCGAACACGACGATCCCCCGTGGTGTGTACGACGTTGAGCTGCGGCATCGTACCGACCACCGTTCACCCGTACGCTCCAGCCGTCACCCGTCCGCCGTGAAGAATCATATTTCACTCTCAGTCAGCAGCGGTGTACGGCACGACCCTTGGGGTACGCGGCCTCTCGACGAATTCGCTGTGCACCAGTACCGTCACGAAACCCCCGCGCGGCGTCTATCCCCTTGGCGCGACATCCGCATCATGCACGACCATGGGGATGCGGAGAAAAGAAAGACCGCTGTGAGAGGAGGCGTCCACATGGGATCGGTGCGCAAGGCGAGTGCCTGGCTTGGCCTCGTCGACGACAACGATGACGAGCGTTACTACGACGACGACTACGCCGAAGGGTCCGAGACCGGAGCCAGGGATGCCTGGGTGACGGACCCGCGTGTGAAGGTGGCGTCGGAAGCGGCCGAGGAGAAGGGCCGCCGGATCGGCACGGTCACCCCGGACAGTTTCCGGGACGCCCGTGGCATCGGCGAGCTCTTCCGCGACGGCGTTCCCGTCATCATGAACCTCACGGCCATGGAGGCGGCCGACGCCAAGCGCGTCGTCGACTTCGCGGCCGGCCTGATCTTCGGCCTGCGCGGCTCCATCGAGCGTGTGTCGAACCGGGTTTTCCTGCTGACCCCCGCCGACACCGAAATCGTCAGCGGGGAGCCCGCCGGCCGCCGCGCGGACGGCTTCTTCAACCAGAGCTGAGCAGGGCCGCTCACCGGACCCGCCTCTCGGCGCCGCGGTAGGAACTCGCCTACCGGAACGCGTCGAGACCGGTGAGCGCCTTGCCCAGTACCAACTGGTGCATCTCGACGGTGCCTTCGTACGTCAGCACCGACTCGAGATTCGTGGCGTGGCGCATCACGGGGTATTCGAGCGAGATTCCGTTGGCGCCGAGAATCGTCCGCGCCGTACGGCAGATGTCGATCGCTTCTCGTACGTTGTTGAGCTTGCCGAAGCTGACCTGCTCGGGACGGAGCCGTCCCGCGTCCATCCGCCGCCCCAGATGATGGGCGAGCAGAATTCCCTTGTGCAGTTCGACCGCCATGTCGGCGAGTTTGGCCTGGGTGAGCTGGAAACCGCCGATGGGCCGTCCGAACTGCTCACGCGTCTTCGCGTACTCGACCGCCGCCTCGAAACTCGACCGCGCGGCACCCATCGCGCCCCACACGATCCCGTACCGGGCGTGCGACAGACAGCTGAGCGGCCCCTTGAGCCCGGTGACGTCGGGCAGTACGGCGTCCGCGGGAAGCCGCACTTCATCAAGGACCAGTTCACTGGTGACCGAGGCGCGCAGCGACCACTTGTGCTTGATCTCGGGCGCGGAGAACCCGGGACGGTCGGTGGGCACGACGAACCCACGGATCCCGTCATCGGTCTGGGCCCACACCACGGCAACGCCCGCCACGGACCCGTTGGTGATCCACATCTTCCGCCCGGTCAGCACCCAGTCCGAGCCGTCCCGCTTGGCGTACGTGCGCATGGCCCCGGGATCGGATCCATGATCGGGCTCGGTGAGCCCGAAGCACCCGATGACCTCGCCGGCGGCCATCCTCGGCAGCCAAGCCTGCTTCTGCTCCTCGCTCCCGAAGCGGTGGATGGCGTACATCGCGAGCGATCCCTGCACGGAGACGAGCGACCGGATCCCGGAGTCGGCGGCCTCCAGCTCCAGACAGGCGAGCCCATACTGCACGGCGGAGGCCCCGGCACACCCGTACCCGTCGAGCGACATCCCCAGCGCGCC
Organism: Streptomyces sp. NPDC050988; assembly: GCF_044456225.1. Classification (NCBI taxonomy): domain Bacteria; kingdom Bacillati; phylum Actinomycetota; class Actinomycetes; order Kitasatosporales; family Streptomycetaceae; genus Streptomyces; species Streptomyces sp. NPDC050988. The sequence goes on from NZ_JBITFQ010000029.1 coordinate 75,798, forward strand.
GATCTCCCCCAACTCCCGCGCCAGCTCCCGGATCCCGGGCAACTCACCCTTCTCGTACCACTCGGCCACATACGGCAGCACCCGATCCGCCGCCCAGGCCCGCACGGTCCCCCGGACCGCCAGATCCTCCGCGCTCAACAGGTCGTCGACGCCGAGGGGATCGGCGGCGTCGAAGGGCGGCAGCTTCGGCGAAGAGGAATCAGACGAAGAGGAAGAAGAGGAAGCAGACACGACAGAGGCCTCCGGCACGAAAAACTAGCACTGTTAACCACGGGCGAGGCCCGACGTTACGACGCAGTGTCGCGCACGTCCAGGGCAACTTCACGCGACGCGGGGCGGGGAGCCCGGAGGGCCCTCACCCCGTACGGACCCGCGGCCGCCGACGGCGAGTCGCCCCACGGGAAACCCGCACAGGACTGGCGCCCTTAACGGGCGGTGCGGGCGGGAAAGGCATGAAAGCGCAACCACACCCAAACAGTCAGCCGACAGACTCCACCCGCAACGAAGACTCCGCCTCCCGAGGCCCAGGCACCTCAACCTCAGCCGCCGCCGCCCCACACTCCATGGCCCGAGGCAACCGCAGCGCCATCACCGCCCCCAACAACAACAACCCCGCACTCACCAGCAACGTCACATGCAGCCCATGCACAAACGCATGCCGGGCAGCATGCCGCAACGCCTCCCCGGGCCCCCCACCCAACTGCCCCGCGACCTCATACGCCTCCCCCAGGGAATGCCGAGCCGCATCCGACTCCCTGCCAGAGACCCCCGGAACGGACGCCAGTCCGGGCGCGTACGCGGCGTTCATCACGCTCCCCAGAAGCGCGATCCCGATCCCGGCCCCGAGCTGGTACGATGTCTCCCCGATCGCCGCGGCCCCACCGGCCTGCTCCTGCGGAGCCTCGCTCAGCATCGACTCGTACGCCCCGAAGAGCGTCACCTCCAGCCCGAACCCGAGCAGCACGAACCCGGTCAGCAGCAGCGGAGCGTTGTCGTGGCTCCCCATCCCCGTCAGCATGATCACCGCCGCGGCGGTGAGACAGAACCCGGCACAGACCATGGTCCGCGGCCCGAACCGCTGCAGCAGCTTCGCCCCGAAGAGCCCCGCGGCCATCGCGGCGATCGTGAGTGGCAGCAGCCGCAGCCCGGTCTCCAGCGGAGAGAGCTTCAGCACGAGCTGGAGATACTGCGCGGCGATCAGCTCGAGACCGACGAGCGCGAGCATCGCGAGCACGATGCACCCCACGGACGTACTGAAGGCTGGCCGCGAGAACATCTTCAGGTCGACCAGCGGATGCCGGCGCCGCCGCTGCCGCCGTACGAAGGCGACGAGCAGCCCGGCGCCGACGAGGAGCGGTACCGCCGTGAAGGGGCTCAGCGGGGCCTCTCCGCCGCCGAGCCGCTTCACGCCGAGAACGACGCCGAAGAGCCCGGCCGCGGCCATCAGCGCGCCGACGACGTCCCACGGCCCGTCGCCGTCACCGGTCGACTCGGGCAGCAGCAGCCGTCCGACGGGCAGGCTGACGAGCATCAGCGGGATGTTGATGAGGAAGACCGAGCCCCACCAGAAGTGTTCGAGGAGGAACCCGCCGAGCAGGGGTCCGACGGCAGCGCCGACCGCGGCGACGGCGCTCCAGACACCGATCGCGAGCGCCCGCTCGCGCCGGTCGGGAAAGACCTGCCGCAGGATCGACAGCGTCGCGGGCATGATCATCGCGCCGCCGACGCCGAGCAGGGCGCGCGCCGCGATCAGCACCTGCGCGCTGTCGGCGAGGGCCGCTATGGCGGATGCGACGCCGAAGAGCGCGTACCCGAGGAGAAGGACACGTCTGCGGCCGACGCGGTCACCCAGCGTGCCGAAGAGAATCAGCAGCGAGGCGCAGACGAGCGGGTAGATGTCGACGATCCAGAGCAGCTCTATCGCGCCGGGTGTGAGGTCCTCGGTGACGGCGGGCACCGCGACGTGCAGCACGGTGGCGTCCACGGCGACCAGCAGCAGGCTGACGCAGAGGACGATGAGGACGACCCAGCGGTTTGCACCGGCCCCGGTCTCCCGACGGCAACGCGCAGCGGCCGTGGTCGTCCCGGACATGTACGTACCTCCCAGATGTTCCCTCGCGTTCGGCGGATCCGCTGGGTGGGGACTCCCTGCGGCTGCGGCCCAGGAGGAGCGGTGTCCCGGACCCACGCAACAAAGGCGAGTGAGTGGTCAGGGTACGCGAGTTCCCGTCGAGGACAGGTGGCGGACCTCTCACGTTCCTTTCAGACACGTGTGGCATGCGCCACGCTCCCCCGTGGGCAAGCACGCCCCGGCGGGGTCCCCGGTTCCGGGCGGCGTCGATAATCGAGCCCGTGACCGATCTTGAAACGCCCGTCGCGCCGGCCGGTGCGGGACCCGCCTGGCGCCGTGCCGCGCCCGCTCTCCTCGGATACGCGGCGGTGCGCGCGCTGGGCCTGGTGACGCTGGCCGTGTGGAGCGCCGCGCGGGACAAGAGCCCGCACCAGCTGCTCTCCGCCCGCTGGGACTCCCTCTGGTACACACGGGTCGCAGAGCTGGGCTACGGCTATGAGGTGCGGCTGCCCAACGGGGACGTGCACTCGAACCTGGCGTTCTTCCCGCTGCTGCCCTGGCTGGAGCGTGCCTTCGCAGCGGTCACCCCTCTCTCCCACGCGGACGCGGGCCTGCTGGTCAGCGCGCTGGCCTCGCTCGCCGCGGCCTGGGGGATCTTCGCGGTCGCGGACCATGCGTACGGGAGCCGGGCCGGGATCTGCGCGGTGCTGCTGTGGGCGGTCCTGCCCGTCGGCATCGTGCAGTCGATGGCGTACAGCGAGTCGCTGTTCACGGCGCTCGCCGCCTGGTCGCTGTACGCGGTCCTGACCGGACGCTGGCTGACCGCCGGCCTGCTCGCGTCGCTGGCCGGCCTGACCCGCCCGGTGGGCGCGGCGGTGGTCGCGGCCGTCTGGGTGGCGGCGATCGCCTCGTTCGTACGGGAGCGGAGTGTTCCGGCGCAGACCGGCGCGCCGAGATGGCCGCGCGCCCTGGCCATGCTGATCGCGCCCCTCGGCGCCGCCGGCTACGTCCTGTGGGTCGGCCGTCACACGGGGAAGGGCCCGCTGGGCTATCTCGACGTCCAGGCGGGCTGGCGCAACGGCTTCGACGGCGGCTACGCCTTCGCCCGCTTCGTCGCCGACAAGTTCACGTCGTTCCCGTCGGCCCTCGCCGGACTCGCGCTGATCATCGGGGTCGGCCTGCTCGTCTGGCTGTACGTGATCTGCGTACGGCAGCGGCAGCCGCTGCCGTTTCTGGTGTACGCGGGGGTCGTCACCGTGCTCGCCCTGTGCGCGTCGAGCTACTTCGGCTCGAAACCACGCCTTCTGCTGCCCGCCTTCCCTCTGCTGCTGCCTCCCGCCCTGGCCCTCGCCAGGCTGCGAACCTCCAGGTCGGCGTGGGTGCTGGGCGGTGTGGCGGCGGCCTCGGCGGTGTACGGCGCCTTCTGGCTGAACGGCTCCGGCCCGCCGTGATCACCCAGGGTGGCGGGTGAGCGGCCGGAGAAGTGCGTGCGAGCATTCGGTGAACGAATTCAAAAGCGTCCCAAAACTTCACATTGGAATGATCAATCGAATGGAAGGAAGAGCGCACGAGGGATTCCATAATCCAAGGAAATAAACGCCCTCCTGAGAGCAATCCCACATCACATCGTCATCACAAAGAGGGTGCTTCGGCCTGGAACACAGCTCACTCGCTGTAACGTCGATTGAGTGCGTACCGAACGAAAGCTGACTCGTCTGGACCGGGTCTTCGCCCGGCTGGACCGTGAGCCGGAACGACCGGCCCACATCGACGTGCCCAGGATGAGCCGGCACCGAGTGGTCCTCTTCGCGTCCACGCTCGCCTTCTACGTCGCCATCGTGTGGGCCATCGTGATCACGTCGTGGCTGGTCCGGTTCGACTGGCAGGTCATGTTCTTCCGGCCGTACCAGCAGTGGCCGGAGATCCACGCGTTCCTCGACTACTACGTGGTGCTGGGCCAGCGCGGCCCCACCGCCGTGATGATCGCGGCCTGGCTGGGCTGGCGTTCCTGGCGGCAGCACACCCTGCGCCCGCTGCTCGTCCTGGGCGCCTCGCTGCTGCTGCTGAACATCACGGTGGGCGCCGCGAAGCTGAGCATGGGCCGTCTCGGTCCGCACTACGCCACCAACGTCGGCTCGAACGAGATGTGGCTGGGCGGCGACATATTCCCTTCGGGCCACACCGCCAACGCCGTCGTGACCTGGGGCATCCTCGCCTATCTGGCCTCGACGCCGCGCGCCCGCCGCTGGCTGTCGGCCGTCTCCGCCGTGGTCTCCCTGGGCGTCGGCCTCACCACCGTCTACCTCGGTACGCACTGGTTGAGCGACGTGGTGCTCGGCTGGGCCGCCGGCCTGCTGATCCTCCTCGCGCTGCCCTGGTGCGAGCCGCTGATCGCACGCGCCGAGACCGCGATCTTCGACCTGCGCGACACCTGGCGCAACCGCCGTCGCGGCACCGCGCCCGCTCCGGCCGCCCCGGTGGGCGCTCCCGTGGCGCTCTCCCCGCTCGACAGCCCGGCCGGCGACGAGGAGCCCGTGGTGCGCGAGCCGGTGGCCGCCTCCCGGCCGCCCCGGCCGCAGGGCGGCTACCTGGCGCCGGGCCCGCATCTGGCCCGCTCGGAGCGCACGCCGGTCACGCCCGTCGGAAGCCGCAGACCTCCGCAGTCGGACCGAGTGACACGTGGCACCGCCTCGGCCCGCCCGCTGACGGGCGGCTGAGCAAGGACCGCGGGGCCCGGTACGCACACACCACGCCCCGCGCATGGCGAAGGCCCCGGCTCCTGGAGCCGGGGCCTTCGCCGTACTTGCCATGCTCCACGAAGCGCGCTCTCACGATGTGCACGCCTCACGGTGTGCGGACGCGGGCGGTCAGCCCTTCCGGACGTGGGGCGGGTCAGCCCTTCCGGACGGGGGCGGGTCAGCCCTTCCAGCAGCGCGTCACCCGGCCGTCGGCGACCTCGAAGTTCAGCCGACCCGAGAGGTACTCCATCGTGATGATCGCGCCCGGTGGCAGCGACCGCACCGTGGACCAGCCGCGTTCACGGGCCAGCCGCTCGGCGCCGCTCGCCTCCAGTCCGACGTACGCGTCCGGAGTGTCCGAGGGCTCTGCGGGAGGAGTGGGAATCGGTGCCATGCCGCCACGTTAGGCGGCGGAATGCGGCGACGGAAGCCCGGACCCGCCACCATCAGTCACCGGTCCCTCTCCGGTCACGCTTCTGTCACAGGACAACGACACCCGTTTCGACCCCCGCGACATGAACTGCTGCACATCGGGCCATCACACGTACGAGGGGTTCCGTACGTGTTCCGCCCACCTTCGAACGTAATTCGGGAGTACCCGGGACTACCGCGACCGCGACCCGAATAGCCGGCCGGAAAACGTGATGCCGACCCGGCGTTCCTGCCTTTCTTTTCCGATTCCGGGGTGTGTTCCAGAAGCTGACACACCATAGGAAATACATGGCTCAAGTACAGGACCCACGCTTCAGGAGGCCGTACGCCGTCCCTCCGGTGCGGCCCGCTCCAGCGTCCGGGTCAGCCGGTCCCGCGCCGTCCTGATCGCCTCGATGAGCTCGACTGGTTCCAGCACCTCGAACTCGACGCCCATCAGCATCACGTGGATCACCATCACGTCGAGGCTCGCGGCCCCGGTCCGCAGGATGCAGGTGCCGTCGCTCTCCGCCTCCAGTGTCCCGGCCGAGGGGGAGATCCGCTGGGCCGCCTCCTCCTTCGGCACGAGCAGCCGGACGACGGCGTGAGTGGCGTACGCGCGGACGGACACGCCCTTGGACACATAGGCGGCCAGGTCGTCGGCGGGCGCCTGCCTGGGCGTGAAGCGCGGCCCGTGGGGCGGCTTCGGAGTGACACGGTCGGCCCGGAACGTACGCCAGTCGTCGCGGTCGACGTCCCAGGCGACCAGGTACCAGCGGCGCTCGGTGCACACCAGCCGGTGCGGTTCGACCGTGCGGCGGGTCGAGGAGCCGCCGTGGTCGCGGTACTCGAAGCGCAGCCGCTCCGAGTCGCGGCATGCGGCGGCCAGGTCGGTCAGGACGGCCGGGTCGACTCCGGAGGGCTGGGGGCCGCGCAGCATCGGCACGGTGAAGGCGTTGAGGGCGCCGACCCGGCGGCGCAGCCGGTGCGGCAGCACCTGTTCGAGCTTGGTGAGGGCGCGTACGGAGGTCTCGCCGATGCCTTCGATGCCCTGTCCGGCGGCGGTGCGCAGGCCGACGGCCACGGCGACCGCCTCGTCGTCGTCCAGCAAGAGCGGCGGCAGTTCGGCGCCCACGCCCAGTTGGTAGCCGCCGCCGGTGCCGGGGCTGGCGTTCACCGGATAGCCGAGTTCGCGCAGCCGGTCCACATCACGGCGGACCGTGCGCGGGGTGACGCCGAGGCGGTCGGCCAGGGCGGCGCCCGACCATTCGCGGTGCGCCTGCAGCAGCGAGAGCAGACGCAGGAGTCGTGCCGAGGTCTCCAACATGAATCCGAGTCTGCCAGGCATTGCGGACAGCAGTTGTCCGCAAGGGTGCGTACCTTTCGAGACATGGCAGACAACAGCGCAAGCGAAGAGATCCGCCCCTTCCGGATCGACATCCCGCAGGCTCAGCTCGACGATCTGCGTACCCGCCTGGACCTGACCCGCTGGCCCGACCAGCTCCCGGGCGTGGGCTGGGAGTACGGAGCCTCGCTGCCGTATCTCCGTGAGCTGGCCGACCACTGGCGCGGCGCGTACGACTGGCGCAAGCACGAGGCGGCCCTGAACGAGATCCCGCAGTTCGTGACGGAGATCGACGGCGCGCAGGTGCACTTCCTGCACGTCCGCTCGCCCGAGCCGGACGCGGTGCCGCTGATCCTGACGCACGGGTGGCCCGGCTCGATCGTGGAGTTCCTCGGCCTGATCGGCCCGCTGAGCGACCCGCGCGCCCACGGCCACGACCCGTCGGACGCCTACCACCTGGTGATCCCGGCCATCCCCGGATTCGGCTTCTCCGGGCCCACGAAGGACCGCGGCTGGAACGTCGGCCGTACGGCCCGGGCGTGGGCCGAGCTGATGCGCCGGCTCGGCTACGAGCGGTACGGCGCGCAGGGCGGCGACCTGGGCGCGCTGATCTCGCCCGCGCTCGGCCGGGTCGCGCCCGAGTCGGTGATCGGGGTCCATGTGAACGCGGCGTCCGTCGGCTTCATCCCGCTGGGTCCCGTGCCCGAGGACGTCCAGGCCGAACTGACGGACCGGGAGCGGCAGAGCCTCGCGGCCATCGGCCGGTTCACCAGCGACGGCTTCGGCTACAACGTCCTTCAGTCGACCCGCCCGCAGACTCTCGCATACGGCCTGACCGACTCCCCCGTCGGCCAACTCGCCTGGATCATGGAGAAGTTCAAGGAGTGGACGCACTCCTCGGCCGAGCTGCCGGAGGACGCGGTCGACCGGGACACGCTGCTCACCAACGTGATGCTGTACTGGCTGACCGGGACGGCCGGTTCGGCGGCGCGGATGTACTACGAGAACGGCCACAGCGGTGACTGGTTCCCCGTCACGCGCTCCGAAGTGCCCACCGCTGTCGCGAACTTCGGCGAGGACGTGGCGATCCGGCGCTGGACCGAGGAGACCAACACCGTTGTCCGCTGGACGGAGTTCGACCGCGGCGGGCACTTCGCGGCCCTGGAGGTACCGGAGCTGCTGACCGGCGACATCAGGGAGTTCTTCGGCTCACTGCGATGAGGTCACCGGGGTGACGGTCACCGACAGGTCGTTGTCGCTCGTGTAGTACGGCCCGGCCTCCGCCGGGCCGTACGCCGTCTCCAGCGTGACCTTCGGGTAGCTGAAGATCGGCTTCTTGTCGGCGATGTCGTCGAGCAGCCGGGCGATCCGTACCCGCGGCCCGGTCTCCCCCGCCGGACGCAGCCACAGATCCCAGACGCCCTCCGTCAGCCCGGAGTAGGCCACCGTGAGACCGAACCGGGCCTGGTCCCGGGAGACTTCGGCCCGCACCACGGTCTCCGGCTCCTCACGGACACGCAGTTCGGCGAAGGCGTCGGGGGTGAGCTCGACGCCGTACACCTGACCCCGTACGTCCAACTCCTCCTTTCCGATGCGCAGTTCGCCCGCCTCCGCGTGCGGGGCGCGCAGCCAGCTGCGGACGGAGAGGTTGCCGTGCTTGGTGCCGTACGGGATGCGGACCGCGACATGGCCGCGGGCGCCGCTCGGCACCCGGTCGACGAGCGAGCGCAGGTCGTTGAGGCCGGGTGCCAGGCGCCGCGGCTCGCCGTCGGCGGTCTGGGCGTAGGCGTCCCAGCGGCCCTCGGGCAGCTCGACGCTGCTGGGCAGCGCGGCACGCAGCCGGCCGTCGGCGGCCGGGGTGAGCGGCAGCCGGACCTCCTGAATGCCGTCCCGGTGGCGGAGCACCAGATGCGTGTCGCCGGCCGCGGCGCCCGGACCGGGGTCGGCGATGTCGAAGGTGAGCCCGCCCGCGGAGTCGGCGATGCAGTCGGCGCCCGTAGACATGCTCACGTCCTTGTCGGAGTGCCGGTGCGAGGCCTGCGGAGCCACCGTCATCATGCGGAGCTCTCCTTCCCGAGTACGGTCCGTCCGGCATCCCGAACTGCATACGCGCCGCCGAGCAGAGCGCCCCGCGTGCGATGCAGTGAGCCGCGCATCCGGCCGATCCTCGAGGCTCCGCCGCGCGGGACGAGACCCGTGAAGATCGACTCGTAGCGTTCGGCGATCCGGGCGGGGTCGAAGCGCGCGGAGTCCTTGAGCGCGGCGTGCGCCATCCGCTGCCGCAGCTCGTCGTTGTTGATCAGTTCGAGCAGTCCGTCGGCGATGGCCTCGACGTTGCCGACGGGCACGAGACGTCCGTCGACACCGTTGTCGATGATCTCCCCTGGGCCGTGCGGGCAGTCCGTGGAGACGACGGGCAGGCCGCAGCGCATGGCCTCGACGATCGTCATGCCGAAGGACTCCAGGCTGGAGGTGACGGCGGCGATGGATCCCTTGGCCCACTCCGGCTCGATGGGATGCGCCGGTCCCATCAGCAACACGTGGTTGTAGAGGCCGAGTTCGTCGATGAGCCTGCGCAGCTTGTCCTTCTGCTTGCCGCCGCCGTAGATCCGCAGCCGCCAGTCGGGCCGCTGCCGGCGCACCCGGTCGAAGGCCTTGATCAGCAGGTCGTACCGCTTGACCGGGGCGAGCCGCCCGGCCGCCACGACCCACTTGCCGGAACCGTCCGCGGGCTCGATGCCGGGGGCGGGCACCGGGTTGGGCACGGCCTCGACGTGCACGCCGGGCAGCCGCATCTTCTTGCGGTACGCCCCCGCGTCCGCCTCCGTGGTCGTGGTGAGCGCGTCAAGCCGCGGGTAGGCGCCACGCAGCTCCGTGCGCAGGGACTCCGAGTGGGTGTCGAGCGTGAGGTGCTCCTGGCCGACGCGGAGCGGGCCGCGTCTGGTCTCGCGGGCCAGATGCACGTTCAGCCCCGGACGGGTGCCGATCACCACGTCGGAGTCGACCTTCGAGAGGTGGTCCGCGATACGGCGGTCGGTCAGGGCGCTGTACTGGTCGTAGCGGACCTCCCCTCGTGGGAAGACGCGGGCCGGGGTCTGGTAGGCGGGGTCGTCGCCCTCGTATCCCGGGCTGTTCGTGCGGATGTCGACGAGGTGGCGCATGCGCACCCGTGGATCCAGTGCGAAGACCGGCTCGTCGCGGTGGCGCAGCACGGAGACGATCTCGACGTCGTGCTGCTCGGCGAGGGTGTTCGCAAGGTTGTACGTCGTCCGGATCGTCCCCCCGATTCCGTAGGCGTTGTGTATCAGGAAAGAGATCTGCATGCGTCCCCGTATCTCCGGCTCATCCAGCTACCTGTGGGTTAGACCGGGGAGTTGGGGGGATGGTTGGGCTTGCTTACCATCCTGTTCCCGAACAGTTGCGCCATCGGTAGCCGGATGGGGGAACCTTTTGGCGCCGGGACGCATCAGGGCTCATAGGGCAGTTGCGGCACGTCGAAGCATTCGTCGTTCATGTCGCCCTGGCTCACCCAGCCGCGGGCGTCCTCCCAGCGGGCCACCGAGAGACAGGTCCTGCGGGTTTTCGGCGGTTCGGGCAGCCGCTCGTACCGGACGGGCAGCAGTAGACCGTCGGCCGTGTACGGCTTCCCCGTGTCCATGAAACGGTCGACGCACGCGCGCGTGACGCCCGTTTTCGCGCAGGACCTGGCCGCGTCGGTGAACCACATCGCGGCGGCCCAGCCCTCCAGTTGCCACTGGGAGTGGCTCTTCAGGTTCTTCGTGCCGTCCCGGAACTCCCGTAGGGCCTCGTGGTCCGTGGCCGCGGCCGCGGCCGTCTCGTCGTAGTTGCGGCTCGCGCCCGTCGCCCACAGGGCGTTGCGGCAGCGGGGCGCGTCCTTGTAGTCCTCGCGGACGGTGGACGTCCAGTTCTGCACGTTGGTGACCTTGGCGAGGACGTCGGCGCCGACGTCGTCCATCGCCTTGCACAGCTGCGCGTTGCCGTAGGTGTCGATGGCGTCGAAGACCACGTCGGCGCCCTGTTCCTTCAGATCGGCCGCCGCGGCACGGAAGTTGGGCAGCGCGAAGTCGACCTGCTCGGTGACCACCTTGTAGCCCTCGGCCTTCAGCCCCTGGGTGACGAGCCGGGCGTAGGCGGCGGACGCGGACTGATTGTACGAGACGACGGCCGCCGTCCGGGCGCCCTGCTCGCGCTTGAAGTAGCGGTAGATCTCGGTGCCGCCGTACAGCTTCCCGTCCCAGCCCGGCTTTCCGTTCCGGGGGGCGAGGCTGCCGTAGATCCCGTAGAGGTGCGGATAGGTGTCGTACGCCGCGCCGATGGGCTGTCCGCCGATGTCGGGCACGCGCGCGCGTGACACCCGGGAGGCGCCCGCGTAGTCGAGCGCGCTGGTGGCGACGAGGGCGACCACCTTGTCCTCGTCGACGAGCTTGTGCACGCATTCGTTGTTGCCGACACCGCTGCCGCCGTCGTCACAGGTACGGACGTCGACCCGGCGGCCGTCGATGCCTCCGCGCGCGTTCAGCCGGTCGAAGTAGGCCTTGGCGCCGTCGCGCGGCCCGGTGAAGGTGTTGCCGCCGACCGGGCTGGTGGCGCTCGTGATGATGCCTACGCGCAGGGGTTCCGCGGTGCCGCTCCGCGTGGGGGTACGGCCCGGCCGATCCTCGAAGTCGCTCTCCGGGAGACGGCTGCCGCAGGCCGTGCCCAACAGGAGCAGCAGGCCCGCGACAGCGCATTCAGCAACCCGGACCCGGCGACGCATTGCCGCTCAGCCCGACCAGACCGCACAGCGTCTTGACGGACACCTTCCACGTGTCGTCCTGCTCGACGGCGGTCCCCGCGGCGTTCGGCATGACCGTGGCGCCCTTCAGGGTGAGCGTGTACGTCACGTTCGCCGCCGTCGGCGCGGTGAACTCGACCTGGTCGACGGTCGCCTCCACCTGCCCGCCGCGCTCGTCGCCGCTGAAGCTCTCCAGGACCTGGGCCATGTTGTCGCCGTTCTCCAGGACGGCCTGCTTGTCCTTCAGGGGGACGTCGGGGTCGAAGAACTTCTTCCAGTTCGCCTTGATCTCCTTCTCGGCCGCCGCCGGATCGTCCGGAGCGCTCGCGCTCGGACTCGGCTCGGTCGTCGTGGGCTGCTCCGTCGTGGGCTGCTCCACGGAGGGCGAGGGCGGAGTCGTGTCGTCGCCGCCGCTGTCGTCGCCGCAGGCCGTGAGAGCGGAGGCGAGGACGAGTACCGCCACCGCCAGCCCGCGGCCTGTCCCCCGCCTGAGGTCACTCCCGAGAACCATCTGGCTCACCACCGGGTGTCGGTCCGGGCCAAGTGCACCCGGAGCTTTCAGGGTCAGCTTGCAGAAGGCATAGTGCAAGTCCATCGGCGGACTTGGAAGACAGCCGGACACATGACATGGGAGCCCCCATGCGAACAGCTCGACTGCGGACCGTGCACCCCGTCCTCTGGGCCGGGTGGGCCGCGCTCGCCGCGGGAGCGGTGCTGTGCGTCCTCGGCTGGTACGGGATCTCCGGCGAGCGGTTCGCCGAGCGCCAGCTGCCCTACCTCGCGTCCTGCACGGTGCCGGGTGCCGCGCTGATCATCGCGGGCGCGGTGCTCCTCACCCACGGCAGGAACGCCCTCGCGGCAGCCCGCGTGGAGGAGCTGTACGGGCTCCTGGTGGCCGCCGACCCGGCCGACGCCGACGAGTCCCGGCAGGCGGCTTCCGCGCCCGTGGCCGTCAGCGGAGACCTGCTGATGGTGCCCGGCGGCACGCTGTGGCACCGCGCGGACTGCCCACTGGTCTCCGGGAAGACGGAGGCCCTGCCGGTCGACTCACGGGTTCTCGCGAGCGGGGAACTGGACCCCTGCCCGATCTGCGAGCCCGCCGCCTCGGACGCCAGTTCGTCCGGGGCGGACGGCTGATGGCTGGGGACTGTGAACTGATGGCTGATAGCTGTGGGCTGTGAACTGATGGCTGGGGACTGATGGCGTCGCTGACGTACGACCTCACGCTCGCCGGGCTCTCCGTCGGCAGCGCGGCCGCGCTCACCGGGATCGGTCTGGTCGTGACCCACCGGGCGACCGGCGTCCTCAACTTCGCGCACGGCGCCATCGCCATGGTGTGCGCCTATCTGCTGTGGCAGCTCACGATCGAGTGGGACTGGCCGCTGCCGCTCGCCGCCGCGCTCACGCTGCTCGTGGTGGCCCCGGGCATCGGCATAGCGCTGGAACGGTTCGTCTTCCGTCCCCTGTCCGTCCTCGGCAGCGACCCGGCCCAGACCCTCGTCGCGTCCATCGGCGTGTTCGTGCTGCTCGTCGGTGGCGCGGCCCTGATCTGGGGTCCCGGCGCGCGCTCCGACGCGCCGACGCTCGTCTCGGCGGACCCCTGGGGACAGCTGGCCGTGACCCTCGTGCTGGCCGTCGGCGTCGGCGCGGTGATCCGCTGGACACGCTTCGGCCGCGAGCTGCGGGCCGTCGTCGACGACCGGTCGCTCGCCGTCCTGGGCGGCATCGACGCGGACCGGGTGGCCGCGGCCGGCTGGTCCTTCGGCTCGTTCACGGCGGGCCTGACGGGCGTACTGCTGGCCCCGTACGTACGTCTGGACCCATATGGCATGCCGCTTCTGGTGATGGAGGTGGTGGCGGTCGCGGTGGCGGCCCGGATGCGGAGCCTGCCGGTGGCCGTGGTCGTGGCCCTCGGCATCGGGGTCGCCCAGAGCCAGCTGACGAGGCTGCACCCGACGGGCTGGCGCGAGCCGCTGCTCCAGGCGGTGGGCGCGAACCTCTTCGTCGTCGCCCTGCTGATCACGGCTCTGGTCCTGCCGGGCATCGGCACCCGGGACGCGCTTCCGCGCACGGCGACGGCCCGGGTGGCGACCCCGCCGGGCGCGTGGATCGTGGCCGTGGTCCTGTTCCTGCTCCCCCTGGGCTTCGCGGGCTCGGACCTGCACACGTCCGTCCAGGTACCGGCCCTCGGCGTCATCCTCCTGTCCCTGGTCGTGGTGACGGGCCGCGGCGGCCAGATCTCCCTGGGGCAGGCGGCGTACGCGGGTCTGGGCGCCCTCTTCACCGCGCTGCTGGCGGCGGGCCGCTTCCCGGGCCTGCCGCAGCTCCCGGAACTGGCCGCGCTCGCGGTCGCCGTCCTGCTGGTGGCGCCCCTGGGCCTGCTGACCGGCTGGCCCGCCATCGGCCGCCACGGCCTCGCCCTCGCCCTGGCCACCTTCGCGGTGGGCGTCGGCGTCAGCCGCTTCGTCTTCGCCCAGCCGTACGCGACCTCGGGCCTGACCCTGGGCCGCCCGGCGGGCTTCGACGGCGACCGCGCCTACTACGCCCTCGAACTCGTCCTCCTCGCGGGCGCGTTGCTGGCCGCCCACGCGCTGCGCCGGGGCCGTACGGGCCGGGCCCTGGCGGCGATGCGCGACCACGAGGCGGGCGCGTCGGCGGCGGGCGTCCGCGTGCCGGCGCTCAAGCTGACGGCCTTCGTGGCGGGCGCCGCGCTGGCCGCGCTCGGCGGCGGCATGCTGGGCATGGGCCTGCGCGCCTTCGACCCCGCCGCGTACGACCCCGTCCGCGGCCTGCTGTGGTTCGCCGCGATCGTCGTCCTCGGCGCCGACAGCGTCCTCGGCGCGCTGCTCGCGGCGGCCCTCCTGGTCGGCCTGGACGCGGGGACACGCGGCGGGGTCGCGGCGGCCCTGATCGGCCTCCTGGCGGTCCTCGTGGGCCGCTTCCCGGGCGGCCCGTACGAGGCCCTGCGCCTGACGGCCGAACGCCTGCGGCTGCGCCGCGAGGCAGCGCTGACCCCACTGGGCGCCGGGGTGAGACGGAGACTGCGGGCGACACTCGCAGGGCCCGGCACACACCCCCGCACGGTGGCCGCGGCGGGCGCGACCGCGGTGACCGGCCCGTACACCGACACGGCCACCGGGACAAGGCCCACCGGCGGCCGCCCGCTGGTGACACGCCCGGTCCCACGCCCGGCTCCGACGGCCGGTGAGCCCACCCCTTCCTGGGCCCCCGACACGACGGCCCATGCCCTCGGCCCCGGAACCGAGGTTTCCGGCACCCCTCCGACGCCCGGTGAGGACCGGGCCGACGACCCGACTCGAACCGCCCCCGTCCCCGGGACGACGGTTTCGGGTTCCGCCGAGACCCGAAACCGTCCGGGCACGCCAGAACCCGGCGCACCCTCCGGCCCGCGCACCAACGGTGACGAACCCGACGCCCCTCGGACTCCGGACCGCGCCCGGCGACCTGACGCGGCACCGCTGCCCGGCGCGGGTCCGGCCGGGAACCTCGGCGAACCCGCGTCACCCGGGCCCGGCGCACCAACCGGCCCTCGAACCAACCATGACGAACCCGACACTCCTCGGACTCCGGACCACGTCCGGCAATCCACCTCGGCACCGCTACCCGGCGCGGGTCCCGCCGGGAACCTCGGCGGACCCGCCTCGCCCGGGCCCGGCCCGGCGCCCGGTGCGACTCGCGCCGGTGGCGGACCCGGTGCGCCACAGCCGACGTCGCCCGCCGGACCCGGAGCCCGCCCCACAGGACCTGCCTCGCCCACCCGCCCCCGCACGGCCCGCGGCACGCCGGTCCACCCCGTGCTCCGCGCCCGTGCCCTCCGGGTCGCCTACGACGGGTTCACCGCTCTGGACGGCGTGGACCTCGATCTGGCCCCGGGCCGGATCACCGCCGTCGTCGGGCCCAACGGGGCAGGGAAAAGCACCCTGTTCCACTGTCTCGCCGGGACCGTGCGGCCGGATTCCGGGCGGATCGGGCTCGGGGAACGGGACATCACCCGGCTGCCCGCCCACGCCCGGACCCGGCTCGGTATCGCCCGCACCTTTCAGCAACTCGCCGTCTTCCCGACCCTGACGGTGGCCGAGAACGTACGCGTGGGGGCCGAACAGGGCCGAGTCGTGGACGCGGACGCCGTGGAACGCGTCCTGCGACTGCTCGGGCTCGACGGAGCCGTACGGGCGCTCCCGGCGGCGGGCCTGCCGACCGGCACCCTGCGGCGGGTCGAACTCGCGCGGGCCCTGGCGGGAAGCCCCCGTGTCCTGCTCCTCGACGAGCCCGCGGCGGGGCTGGACACGGGCGAGGTGGCGGCGCTGGCCCGCGTGCTGGGGGCGCTGGCCGCGGACGGTACGGCCCTTCTCGTCGTCGAGCACGACCTGGACCTCGTGGCCGACCTGGCCGACACCGTGCACGTCATGACGGCGGGCCGCGTCGTCGCCTCCGGCCCCGCCGACCACGTACTCGGCCAAGGAGTCGGAACGGCGGTCGACGAATGAGCCCGCTGAGCCCGCCCGGGATTTCCCTGCGCCACGCGCGCGTGCGGTACGGCCCGCTGGAGGCGCTGCACGGGGTGACGCTGTACGCGCCCGCCCCCGGCGTCACCGTCCTGCTCGGCCGCAACGGCTCCGGCCGTACGACCGCGCTGCGCGCCCTCGCCGGAACCGTGCCCCTGTCCCGCGGGGCCGTGGTCTGGGACGGCACCGACATCACGGGGATGCCCGCGTACGAACGGGCCCGCCGCGGTCTGTGCCTCGTCCCGGACCGCCGGGCCGTCTTCGGCTCGCTCACCGTGCGCGAGAACCTCGGACTCGCCGCCCCCGACCGGGACTTCACGCCCGCCCTGGACGCGTATCCCCAACTGGGCCCCCTGCTCGCCAGACGGGCGGGGACCCTCTCCGGCGGCGAGCAGCGCATGCTCGCCCTCTCCCGCGCCCTCCTGGCACGCGCGCGCGTGGTCCTCGTCGACGAACCCGCACAGGGCATGTCCCCGACGGTCGCCGCCCGCACCTACGAGCTGCTGAGCGGCCTCGACGCGTGCGTGATCGTGGCCGAACAGCGCCTGCCGCCCGGCCTGCACGGCAGAACGGCGATCGTGTACGAACTCCGGCGCGGCGCGGTCGTGTTCAGCGGCGAGGCGACGGAGACGGCGGAGACGGCTGCCTCGGCAGCGGCGGGCCCATCAGGACCGGCCGAGGCGTCGAGGCGGACCGGGCCCGCGAGTCCGCCGGGTCCGACCCGCCCGGGAGACTCGGGGAGCCGGTGGCCGCGTCCTCCGCAGGAACCGCCGGAGAAGTCACCGGAGGAAGCACCGGAGTGACCAGCCGTCCCGGTCCCGCCCCCTTCGGCAGCTTCAGCACGGTGCCGACGTTCAGCCGCTCCGGGCGCTCTCCGACCATCTTCCGGTTGAGCTTGTGGAGCGCCTTCCAGCCGCCCTTGACGCGGTACCGGCGGGCGATCGACGCGAGTGACTCACCGCGCTTCACGAAGTGGGCCCGGCCCTTGAGTTTGTACCTCTTGGCACAGACGGGCCACGCCTCCCAGCCCTGGACGCTCACCACCTCCTCCGCGACCCGGATCTGCTCGGCCCGCGTGGCGAGGTCCGCGCGCGGCGCGTAGGCCAGTCCGCCGAACGCCTTCCAGGTGGGCTGCCAGAACTGCAGTCCTCCGTAGAACCTGTTCCCGGTGTTCGCGTCCCAGCGGCCACTGCTCTCGCACTCAGCGAGACAGCCCCACGGCCACTGGTCCTTGGCGCAGTCGTAGGGCACCCGGCCCGGCACCGGCGGACCTGGTGCCGTGGGCGGTGGTCCCGCGGGCGGTGGTGCCGCGACCGCCACCGCGGGGGCGAGTACGGCCAGGACGACGGCCACGACAGCCGCGTACCGCATGCGCTTGATCGACATCGGGCCACGCTAGGCAGGGCGGTGACGGCCCATCGGCGAGCCGCGCAGGCACCCGACGGGGCCCCACCCGGTCGGAGGACCGGGTGGGGCCCATGCCCGAAGGCAGGAGTCCGGCTCAGTGCCCCTGGCTCACAGCTCCAGTCGCTGGCCGGGGACGATCACGTCGGGGTCCCCGCCGATGGCGGCCTTGTTGGCGGCGTAGATCCGCTGCCAGGTGGTTCCGTGCCGGGCGGCGATGGCGCTGAGCGTGTCGCCGCTGCGGACGGTGTAGTCGCCGCGGGACGAGCCGCGGCCGGTGTGGCCCGTCGAACGGTCCGGCGCCTTCGCCGGCTTCGCCGGAGCGGCCTTGGTGGTGGGGGTGGTGGGCGCGGACGCCGCGGGCGCACCGCCGGACGCGCCCGCGCGTGACGAACAGGTGGGCCAGGCGCCCCATCCCTGCCCACGCTGCACCTTGGTGGCGACAGCGATCTGCTGCGCCTTGGAGGCCTTGTCGGCCGTGGACGCGTAGGCCGAGCCGCCGTACGCGCGCCAGGTGCCGGCGGAGAACTGGAGTCCTCCGTAGTAGCCGTTCCCGGTGTTGATGTGCCAGTCGCCGCCGCTCTCGCACTGGGCGATGCGGTCCCACACTCCGCTGTCCGCCGCCGCGGCGTTGCCGGTGGCGGCGAGCAGTCCGAGCGGGGCGAGCAGTGCCGCCCCTGCGAGGACCGCCGTGGTACGAGTCTTGCGAGTGGTATCGGCACATTCGGACATGTGGTTCCCTCTCCAAGGACCCGGGCTCCCCCAAGGCGGCACGGAAGGTCCCGCGTGTCGACGCGGCCCTTCCCGTTTCGCCCCGTCCGCCGGAGATGGTGCTGGTGGTACTGGTGGCGCTTGTGGTGGTGCAGGTCGTACTTCTGGCTGACGTGCTGTGCGGTCGGCGGACGTACCCGAGCGGTGCTCGTTGCACACGGCGGAGCAATGTAGAGAGCCGGGAGGCCCGGTAACAACCAACTCGTTGTCATTCCAGGCCAGTTCACCGTTACCGGGAGTATCGTCGAATTTGAGACACCCGCTTCATTCGCTGATTTCCGGATTTATCGACCAACGGACCTGACGATCTGTGACTCACCTCACCGGATCAACTTCCTTGGATCCCCGAGAAGTTGGCGTGGAGTAACAGATTCCGCAGCCGGGTTCACCCTGTGCGCAGGATGGTTCGATTCCGTTCGCTCTCGGGCGTGACTCCGGCCACAGATCGCCCGTTGTCTTCTTCATGAGCCGGGAACCCATCCGGTTCATGGGCCGGGGGCCACCCGGCCGCACCACGCACCGCATCCCGAGGAGCCACCCGTGCCGCGCATGCTCGACGTCAGCGACGACGTACGCGCCGAGATCGGCGACGAAGAAGCCGACCGGCTGCTCGCCGGAGAGAACGCCCCGGGCAGTTACGACTGCACGTCCTGCCGCACCCAGGGCGACTCCGAACAGGAGCGCACCAGCACCGTCCTGTTCATCGGCGACGAGACCGCCGTACTCGCCTTCGCCCACGCCACCTGCCTGCCCTCGCAGGTCGTCCAGGTGACCGAGGAGCAACTGCAGGGCGCCGTCCGTTCCATCACCGGCGATTCCATCACGGGGGACGAGCGCCCCGCCGAGGCCCTGCCCGAGCAGGCCGTCCTCGGTGTCACCAGCGGGCTCGTCCTGCTCGGCGGCGAGCTGCACCCCGCGCTCGTCGTCGAGCCGACCGGCCGCATCGCCCGGCCCGGCACGACGGGAGGAGCGGGCGACGACTTCCTGCCGCTCCTCATCGAGCAGGGCTTCATGCCGCTGAGCCAGGTCACGGAAGTGCCGCCCGTGCTGCACGGCTGGTCCGTGCTGCTCGCCATGGGCCAGCTGCACGCGGTCCTGCAGCCCGGCACCGGCGGCGGCTCCCCCGTCGCCTGGTGGCAGGCCCACCAGCCGCTCCAGGTCACCGACAGCTGGCGGGCGGCCGCCAACAAGCACCAGCAGGTGCTGCTGTTCGCGGCCCCGGTCGGCTCGATCGGCCGCCAGCCCCGCGAGGACCTGCTGCGCCAGGCCCTCGACAAGGCCGCCGCGGGCGGCCAGCTGGTGGCGAGCGCGATGCCCCTGGCCGGCACCTGAGCGCGGGCCCCGGTCCCCGAATGCGCCGGAAACACTCCCGGTGACCGGCCAATACGGACCGGCGGCCGCATCCGAAGGGCGGCGGGGTCGTTGGCACAGACGTGCACACCTACGACTCCCCCCGCCGCCTGCCGTACACGTCCCCGATCCCGGCCATGCGGCCGGTTCAGGACACCGCGGGCAGCCATTCGGCCACGCCGATCTATGACGCGCTCTTCGCGGAGTTCCGCAAGGCCTTCCGGACCCTGCCGGGCGACCGCAGTGGCGAGGAGGAGCTCGGCTTCACGGCTTTCGGGACCGGGCCGCACGGCGGAGGCCTGTACGGCTCGGGTCTGCAGGGTTCTGGCCTGCACGGGACGGGGCTGCTCAGCACTGGCTCGTACAACTCGGGTGCGTACACGCCGACCGCGTACGGCATGCGGCACGTCGGGCAGCACCAGACGGGGCAGGTGTCCACGCACCAGAGCCAGACCGTCACGTCCATCTGGCAGCCGGTGGCGCGGCAGCACGCCACCGGTCTGATCCCGGCGGCGCTCCCGCCAGGACCGCGCCGGGAACGCTGAGGCACCGGGAAGACTGAGGCACATGGGTGAGGGCCCCGCGGTTGTGCGGGGCCCTCACCCATGTGCGTACACGTCCCGTGCGGCTACTTCTTCCTGCCGCGCTTCTCGCGCACCCGCACCGAGATGTGGATCGGCGTGCCCTCGAAGGAGAACTCCTCGCGCAGCCGGCGCTCCACGAAGCGGCGGTAGCCGTGCTCGATGAAGCCCGAGGAGAACAGCACGAACCGCGGCGGCTTGGTGCCCGCCTGGGTGCCGAAGAGGATGCGGGGCTGCTTGCCGCCCCGGACCGGGTGCGGGTGGGCGGCGACCAGCTCACCCAGGAAGGCGTTCAGCCGGCCCGTGGGAACGCGCGCCTCCCAGCCCTCGATCGCGGTCTCGATCGCCGGGACGAGCTTCTCCATGTGGCGGCCCGTACGCGCCGAGACGTTGACCCGGGGCGCCCAGGAGACCTGGGCCAGCTCGGTCTCGATCTCGCGCTCCAGGTAGTAGCGGCGCTCCTCGTCGAGGGTGTCCCACTTGTTGAAGGCGAGGACGATGGCGCGCCCGGCCTCGACGGCCATCGTGACGATGCGCTGGTCCTGGACCGAGATGGTCTCGGAGGCGTCGATCAGGATGACGGCGACTTCGGCCTTCTCCACCGCGGCGGCCGTGCGCAGCGAGGCGTAGTAGTCGGCGCCCTGCTGGAGGTGGACGCGCTTGCGGATGCCCGCCGTGTCGACGAACTTCCAGGTGACACCGCCGAGTTCGATCAGCTCGTCGACCGGGTCACGGGTGGTGCCCGCGATCTCGTTGACGACCACGCGGTCCTCGTTGGCCACCTTGTTCAGCAACGACGACTTGCCGACGTTCGGGCGGCCGATGAGGGCGATGCGGCGCGGGCCGCCGATCGCGGTACCGAAGGTCTGCGCCGGGGCCTCGGGCAGCGCCTCCAGGACGGCGTCCAGCATGTCGCCGGTGCCGCGGCCGTGCAGCGCGGAGACGGGGTGCGGCTCGCCGAGGCCCAGGGCCCACAGGTACGAGGCGTCGGCCTCGCCGCTCAGGCCGTCGACCTTGTTCGCGCACAGGACGACGGGCTTGCCGGCCTTGCGCAGCAGTCGTACGACCGCCTCGTCGGTGTCGGTGGCGCCGACCTTGGCGTCGACGACGAAGACGACCGCGTCGGCGGCCTCGATCGCGTACTCGGCCTGAGCGGCCACGGAGGCGTCGATGCCGAGGACGTCCTGCTCCCAGCCGCCGGTGTCGACGAGCTTGAAGCGGCGGCCCGCCCACTCGGCCTCGTACGTGACACGGTCGCGGGTGACGCCCGGCTTGTCCTCGACGACGGCCTCTCGGCGGCCGATGATCCGGTTCACCAGGGTCGACTTGCCGACGTTCGGACGGCCGACGACGGCGAGGACCGGGAGCGGGCCGTGGCCGGCCGCCTCGATCGCGCCCTCGATGTCCTCGACGTCGAAGCCCTCTTCCGCGGCGAGCTCCATGAACTCCGCGTACTCGGCATCGCCAAGCGCCCCGTGCTCGTGCTCGGTCGAGCCGTCGGGCTGGATGTGGTCGTTCATGAAGTCCGTACCTCGTAGTTCATCGTGGTGATCGGTGGACCGCCCGTATCGGACGATCCACTACTGGAGTGTCTCTTAACGCCCCGTGAGGTGCCTGGCGTTTTCCAGGTGCGCGGTGAGCTGCTTCTGGATCCGCACGGTCGCCTCGTCGAGCGCCTGCCGCGTACGCCGTCCGCTGCCGTCGCCCGCCTCGAAGGGGTCGCCGAAGACGACGTCCACCCGGCTGCGCAGCGGGGGCAGCCCCTTTATCAACCGTCCGCGCCTCTCCGTGCTTCCCAGAACGGCGACCGGGACGATCGGGGCCCCGCTGCGGACGGCGAAGTAGGAGAGCCCGGCGCGCAGCGCGGCGAAGTCGCCCTCGCCTCGGGAGCCCTCCGGGAAGATCCCGAGGACCCCGCCGTTCTCCAGCACGCCCAGCGCGCGCATGACGGCCGTCCGGTCGGTCGTGTCACGGTCGACCTTGATCTGGCCGACGCGGGTCATGAACGGGCCGAGCGGGCCGACGAACGCCTCCTTCTTGACCAGGAAGTGCGAGGCTCGGGGCGCCACACCGATGACCATCGGGCCGTCGATGTTGTGGGAGTGGTTGACCGCGAAGATCACCGGACCGGTCGCGGGGACCTTCCAGGCACCCAGCACCCGCGGCTTCCACAGGCCGTACATCAGGCCGACGCCGATGCGCCGCCCGACCTCGGCGCCCTTGACCGAGGGCACGGACGCAACACTCACCTCGCGGCCCGCTTCTCCTCGACGAGGGTGACGACGCACTCGATGACCTGCTGGAGCGTGAGGTCGGAGGTGTCCACCTCGACCGCGTCGTCCGCCTTGGCGAGCGGCGAGGCCTTGCGGCTGGAGTCGGCCGCGTCCCGCTTGATCAGGGCCTCGCGGGTGGCGTTGACGTCAGCGCCCTTGAGCTCACCGCTGCGGCGGGCCGCGCGGGCCTCCGGGGAGGCGGTGAGGAAGATCTTCAGGTCGGCGTCGGGCAGCACGGTCGTGCCGATGTCCCGGCCCTCGACGACGATGCCCTTCCCGGCCGCCGAGGCGATCGAGCGCTGCAGCTCGGTGATCCGGGCCCGCACCTCGGGCACGGCGCTGACCGCGCTGACCTTGGAGGTGACCTCCTGGGTGCGGATCGGGCCCGCGACATCCGTGCCGTCGACAGTGATCGTCGGCGCCGAGGGGTCCGTACCGGACACGATCTCGGGCATGCCGGCCGCGTCCGCGATCGAGGAGGGGTCGGTGATGTCGATGCCGTTGGTCACCATCCACCAGGTGATCGCCCGGTACTGGGCACCCGTGTCCAGGTAGCTCAGGCCGAGCTTGGCGGCGACGGCCTTGGAGGTGCTCGACTTGCCCGTGCCGGAGGGACCGTCGATGGCGACAATCACGGCCGGAGCGGTCCGGGCGGCGGTGGTTTCCACGGGTGCGGGCACCTTCCTGGTACGGGGTGGTGGGCTGGTTCGGGCGCGATCGTGCCCCGAACAAGGTTACTGGCTTCCCGGACCCCGTTTTACGGACCCCGCGATGCCCCCGCCACAGCCCCTGGGCCACCGCCGCAACGATCACCAGGGCCGATCATCGGGACGACCACCTGAACCAGGTTCACGGCGTCGCGTCGCGCGTCGTCGCCCGGCGCTACTGCCGGATCGACCAGCCCCGCTCCCGCAGCGACGCCGTCAGTACGGGTGCCGCCGAGGGCTTCACCATCAGCTCGACCAGGCCCGCCTGCTGCCCGGTCGCGTGCTCGATGCGGACGTCCTCGATGTTGACGCCCGCGCGGCCCGCGTCGGCGAAGATACGGGCCAGCTGGCCCGGCTGGTCGTCGATGAGGACGACGACGCTCTCGTACACGGTCGGGGCGGCGCCGTGCTTGCCGGGGACGCGGATCTGGCCGGCGTTGCCTCGGCGCAGGACGTCCTCGATGCCGGTGAAACCCTCGCTGCGCTTGGCCTCGTCGGAGGACTGGAGGGCGCGCAGGGCCTGCACGGTCTCGTCCAGGTCGGCCGAGACGTCCGCGAGGAGGTCGGCGACCGGGCCCGGGTTCGCGGAGAGGATGTCGATCCACATCCGCGGGTCGGAGGCGGCGATCCGGGTCACGTCGCGGATGCCCTGACCGCAGAGGCGTACGGCCGCCTCCTCGGCGTTCTCCAGCCGTGCGGCGACCATGCTCGACACCAGGTGGGGCATGTGGGAGACGAGGGCGACCGCGCGGTCGTGGGCGTCGGCGTCCATGACGACCGGTACGGCACGGCAGTGCGAGACGAGTTCCAGCGCGAGGTTGAGGACCTCGGTGTCCGTGTCCCTGGTCGGCGTCAGCACCCAGGGTCGCCCCTCGAAGAGGTCGCCGGTGGCGGCCAGCGGGCCCGACTTCTCGCGGCCCGACATGGGATGCGTACCGATGTACGCGGACAGGTCGAGGCCCAGCGACTCCAGCTCGCGGCGCGGGCCGCCCTTCACGCTGGCCACGTCGAGGTAGCCCCGCGCGACCCCGCGCCGCATCGCGTCGGCGAGCGCCGCGGCCACATGGGCGGGCGGTGCCGCGATGATCGCGAGGTCGACGGGCCCCACCGGTGCCTCGTCGGTGCCGGCGCCGAGCGCGGCCGCCGTACGGGCCTGCTCCGGGTCGTGGTCGGCGAGGTGCACGACGACGCCGCGCCCGGCCAGGGCCAGCGCGGCGGACGTACCGATCAGTCCGGTGCCGATGACGAGTGCGGTTCTCACTGGGCGATGTCCTTGCGGAGCGCGCCCGCGGCACCCAGGTAGACGTGCGCGATCCCGGAGCGGGGCAGATCGGACTCGATGTGCGCGAGGACCCGCACGACCCGGGGCATCGCGCCCTCGATGTCCAGCTCCTGCGCGCAGATCAGCGGTACGTCGACGATGCCGAGCTTGCGTGCCGCGGCCGCCGGGAAGTCGCTGTGCAGGTCGGGCGTCGCCGTGAACCAGATGCTGATCAGGTCCTCGGTGGTCAGCGCGTTCCGCTCAAGTATGGCGGTGAGCAGCTCGCTGACCTGCTCGTCCATGTGGCCGACCTCGTCCCGCTCCAGTTGGACGGCGCCCCGGACCGCTCGTACCGCCACGGTGATGCTCCTTGCTGATGTACGGCTCTTGGTCCATCCAGCCTAGTCAGCCCTCGGTGGCCGGGCGCCGGGCGCCCGCCTGCCGAGACGCCCGCCGCGCTGTCCTGGAAGGGCTCGCGGGGACGTCGAGAGCCTCAGAACCGCTGCTGCTTGACGAGGTCTTCGAGCGAGGCGTCCGGCAGGTGTCCGTCGGGGCTCAGCCGGTCGACCACCTTGGGCAGGCTCTGGGCGATCTCGGTGGCGGCCTGGTCGGTGGTGACGCCCGCCTCGTCGGCGACCTGCTTGAGCGTCTCGTCGGGCAGCGCCTGCTGGATCTGCGCGCCGGTCACGGACTGGTTCTGGCCGGTGCCGACCCAGGAGTCCTTCTGCTCCCCGAGGCCGGACCGGGTGAGCAGGTCCATCAGGCCGCCGAGCGGATTGCCACCGCTCCCGGTGCCGCCGCTCCCGCTCCGGCCGTTCATGAGCGCCTGGAGCAGCGAGCCCAGAATGGCGGCCCCACCGGCCCCGCCCGCCCCTCCGCCGGTGCCGCTCCGAGCGCCTCCGCCGAGAACTCTGCCGAGCAGACTGCCCAGATCGTTACCCGCCATGGTCGTGCCCTTTCGTGGAGGTGGCCGATCCGTTCCGTGGGGCGCGTCCCGCGAGCGGCTCGACCCGGATTGCACCAATGTCACCCGAACAACTACTTGGCACCACTTGGAGTGAGGTTATCCTCTACGGTGTGATCGTCCGTTGATTTCCGCGAAGTCGCTCCTGTGCGCCTCTGGACGCAGGGGCCGCGGGTCCGCTTGCATGGTGAGGCTGTCCGCGCCACGCCTCGGGGGAGGCTCGATGAAGCGTTCCGGACCACTTTTCACGCTCCTCGCGGGACTACTGCTCGCCCTGTTCATGCTGTCGCTCAACGTGACGTCAGGGACGCGCAGTACGTCGACCGGGAGCGAGTCCTCGGGTGATGTCGTGTCGGCGAGCCCGACGCCCACGGCCTCGCCCCCGTCGGGCAAGCCGTCACCTTCACCCTCGCCCAGCCCGTCGAAGACCGCCGTGCCCAACGCCGACTACGCGGGCCGCACGGACGACGACTCCTCCGCGGTCGCGGTCACCCTGCGCGACGGCAAGGCGGTCGCGTACTTCTGCGACGGCAAGGACCAGGAGTCGTGGCTGAAGGGCGACGTCGAGGCCGACGGCAGCATGCGGCTCACCGGCCGGAACGGCAACGTCCTCACCGGCGAGCTGAAGGGCAAGCGGATCCGCGGCACGGTCGACATGGGACAGCGGGACTACGGCTTCACGGCCGACAAGGCCGTCAAACCCTCCGGGCTCTACCGCGCGACCGCCACCGTGCGCGGCGCCGAGGTCGACGGCGGCTGGATCGTCCTGCCGAGCGGCCGGCAGGTCGGCATCCTCAACCGCGCGGGCAAGCCGAGCCCCGCACCCCGAATCGACCCCGAGACCGGCGTCGTGACGGTCGACGGGCAGAAGCTCACGGCCAAGCCCGTGACCCCGTGACCCCGTGATCCGCCCGCCCGCTCCTCCGCTCCACCCCGCACTCCGCTCTTCGACTCCGCATTCCGCACTCCGCTCTTCGCTCCGCCCCTTGCCCCATGACCCCGTGACCGCAGGGAGCCGACCATGACCGTGGACCCGAACGCCGCCACCCAGGGCTTTCCGTCGCCCACCCCCACCCCCCGCCGAGCGGGAGCCGCCACCTACCTCGTACCGGCCCTGGTCGCGGGCGCGGTCGCGGTCGGTCTCGGCGTCTACGGCAATGTGCACGACCCGGAGGGCACCGCCTTCAACCTCGCGGGCTTCAGCAGCACGAGCGCGGTCAAGTCGTGGCTCGCCACGGCCGCGATGGGCTTCGCGGTCGTGCAGCTCGTGTCGGCACTCATGGTGTACGGGCGCATTCCGGGCCCGAGCTGGTCCGGTGTGCTGCACCGCTGGTCGGGTCGAATTGCGTTCCTTGTTGCTGTCCCGGTCGCTGTGCACTGTCTGTACGCCTTGGGCTATCAGACGTACGAACCGCGCGTTTTGTGGCACTCGGTCCTGGGTTGCTTCTTCTTCGGTGCATTCAGTGCCAAGATGCTGCTGCTCCGCTCGGAGCGTCTGCCCGGCTGGGTGCTGCCCATCGTCGGCGGACTTGTCTTCTCGGCCCTGACGGTGGTCTGGCTGACCTCCGCCCTCTGGTTCTTCCGCACGTTCGGAGTGACGACATGACCCACCCCTCCACGCGGCGCGCGGTTCTCGCGACGGGCACGGCCGCGCTGATCGCCGGCTGCAGCAACTACGGGGACGAGAACGGCGGGGGCAGTGAGGAGGGGGCATCGTCCGTCGCCCCCGAGGAGAGCGGTACCGGGGGCGAGGCGCCCGCCGGTGAGGAACTCACCAAGACCGCCGACGTCCCGGTCGGCGGCGGCAAGATCTTCAAGGACGAGAAGGTCGTCGTCACCCAGCCCGAGGAGGGCGGCTTCAAGGCCTTCTCCGCGGTCTGCACGCACCAGGGCTGCATCGTCGCAACCGTCTCGAACGGCACGATCAACTGCGCCTGCCACGGCAGCGAGTTCCGCATCGCCGACGGCTCGGTGGCCAAGGGCCCGGCCCAGAAGCCGCTCCCCGCGAAGCAGATCACGGTCACGGGCGACTCGATCAGCCTCTCCTGACCCACCGCGCACGACTCGCAGGACCCGTGGACCGCAGAACCGCAGAACCGGTGGACCGGTGGACCGGTGGACCGGTGGACCGGTGGACCGGTGGACCGGTGGACCGGTGGACCGGTGGACCGGTCGGTCGCCCATCGACCGGTCAGTCGTCCCAGAGCGCCCCCAACGCCATCAGGTCCCCCTGGTACTCGATCCTGTCGGCCCACTCCGTAGGCCATGCATCGGCACCGAGGTACGCCCCTGCGAAAGCGCCGGCGAGGCAGGCGATCGAGTCCGAGTCCCCCGAGGTGCAGGCGGCCCGGCGCAGGGCCGTCACCGGCTCGTCCACGAAGAGCAGGAAGCACAGCAGGCCGGTGGCGAGGGCCTCCTCGGCGATCCACCCGGCCCCCGTGGCCAGACAGGGGTCCGTCTCGGGCGACGGCGACCGCAGGGCTCGCTGAAGCCGCTCCAGGACCTCCAGGCACTCGTCCCAGCCGCGCGAGATGAAGTGCGTCGGCGTCGGGTCCTGGGAACGCGTCCACAGGTCGCCGAGCCAGCGTTCGTTGTAGTGCGTGCGGTTCTCGTACGCGTACGAGCGCAGCAGGCCGACCAGTCCGGTCGGCTCGGCGCCCTGCGCGAGCAGGCGCACCGCGTGCGCGGTGAGGTCTGACGCGGCGAGCGCGGTCGGATGCCCATGAGTGAGCGCGGCCTGCAACTGGGCGGCGCCCGCGCGCTGTTCGTCGCTGAGCCCGGAGATGAGACCGAGGGGCGCGACACGCATGTTGGCACCGCAGCCCTTGGAGTGGATCTGGCTGGCGTCCTGCCAGGGCAGACCCTCGCGCTTCAGCTTCTCGCAGGCGACCAGGCACGTACGTCCGGGTGCGCGGTTGTTCTGCGGCGACTGGTACCAGTCCACGAACTCCTCGCGTACGGGCCGTTCCATCCGCTTGGGCCCCAGCAGACCTCTGTCCATGGCCGTCCGCAGCCCCCGCCCCAGTGCCAGCGTCATCTGCGTGTCGTCCGTGACGTACGCGGGTTTCGGCAGCTCCATCTCCCGCCAGGGCCCGCACTTGGCGAGGATCGACGGCACGTCGTTGAACTCGGTCGGGAAGCCGAGCGCGTCCCCGAGGGCGAGTCCGACCAACGCCCCGGTGGCGGCGCGCTTCCTGACGGTCGTGGTCATGAGGATCGTCCTTCCGACGACGATGACTGTGACGGTGACGGTGATTCCTGGGGCGCCGACGGTGCGGACGCCGACCCCGGAGGGGGCGCCGATGGCGGTCGCAGCAGTGGTGGGTGCAGCGCGGTGGCGTCGCCCGCGCGATACAGCGCGGCAGGCTTCCCTCGGCCTCCGGTCAGCCGGGCCGCACCGGGGATCTGCTCGACGAACCCGGGCGTGGCGAGAACCTTTCGCCGGAAGTTGGGCCGGTCGAGCGCGGTCCCCCACACGGTCTCGTAGACCTGCTGGAGTTCCCCGAGCGTGAACTCCGGCGGGCAGAACGCCGTGGCCAGGCAGGTGTATTCGAGCTTGGCGCCGACCCGTTCATGGGCGTCGGCGAGGATCCGATCGTGGTCGAAGGCGAGCGGCCCGAGCCCGTCGTACGCCAGCCAGCGCGCGCTCGCCGCGTCGCCGCCGCCCCGCGGTTCGGGCGGATCGGGCAGCAGCGCGGTGTACGCCACGGAGACGACCCGCATCCGGGGATCGCGGTCCGGCTCGCTGTACGTGCGCAACTGCTCCAGATGCAGCCCCGAGACGTCCGCAAGCCCGGTCTCCTCGGCGAGTTCGCGCCTGGCGGCCGTCCCGGCGGACTCCTCGGGCAGCACGAACCCTCCGGGCAGCGCCCAGTGGCCCGCGAAAGGCTCCTGTCCGCGCTCGATCAGCAGCGCTTGCAGTACGCCCGCCCGGACCGTGAACACCGCGAGATCCACGGTGACGGCGAAGGGCTCGAAGGCGTATTTGTCGTAGCCCTCCATTGTCCGCTCCTCGTGGCCTGCTGGACGCACGGCCGTCCTGCACCTCGCCGGGCGACAGTCTCTGGACCGGGACCACCCCCGTGGGCCCTGCTCCAACGGCCGCGCCCGGCGAGGGCGTTCCCTTAATGGTCAGTACGACTATAAATAGCGGAACGGGCCGCCACAACCCCCGAACGCACATCGGCCGGCCCCGGGAGATCCCGGAACCGGCCGATGCCGTACAAAACAGGTCTCTAGGAAGGAGACGCTTTTCTCTGGAGGTTCTCCAGAAGCCCAGAGGCCTAGAGGCCGACTTCCTGCATCAGCATCCCGACCTCGGTGTTCGACAGCCGCCGCAGCCAGCCCGACTTCTGGTCGCCCAGGGTGATCGGTCCGAAGGACACGCGCACGAGCTTGTCGACCGGGAAGCCCGCCTCGGCGAGCATGCGCCGCACGATGTGCTTGCGGCCCTCGTGGAGGGTCACCTCTACGAGGTAGTTCTTGCCGGTCTGCTCGACGACCCTGAAGTGGTCCGCCTTCGCGTACCCGTCCTCCAGCTGGATGCCGTCCTTGAGCTGCTTGCCCAGGTCGCGCGGGATCGGGCCCACGATGTGCGCGAGATAGACCTTCTTCACGCCGTACTTGGGGTGCGTGAGGCGGTGTGCCAGCTCACCGTGGTTGGTGAGCAGGATGACGCCCTCGGTCTCGGTGTCGAGCCGCCCGACGTGGAAGAGCCGCGTCTCACGGTTCGTCACGTAGTCACCGAGGCACTGGCGGCCCTCGTTGTCCTCCATGGTGGACACCACGCCAGCGGGCTTGTTCAGCGAGAAGAACTGGTACGACTGCGTGGCGACGGTCAGTCCGTCGACCTTGATCTCGTCGTTCTCCGGGTCGACACGCATGCCCTGCTCGACGACGATCTCGCCGTTGACCTCGACCCGGGACTGCTCGACCAGCTCCTCGCAGGCACGCCGCGAACCGTAGCCCGCGCGCGCGAGCACCTTCTGCAGGCGCTCGCCCTCCTGCTCGGCGCCGGGGAAGGTCTTGGGCGTCTTGACCTCGGGCCTGCCCGCGTACCGGTCGCGGTTGCGCTCCTCGGTACGTGTCTCGTACTCACGGGAGCGCGCGTTCTCCGTACGGCCGCCGCGCTGCTGGCCCTGTTTGGGGCCGCCCTTGGCGCCGCCGCGGGCCGCGCTGCCGCGCCCCGACTTCGGGCCCTCGTGGGTGGCGCCGGGACCTACGTCGTAACGGCGCTCCTCCGGGCGGGGCTTGCCGGCGCGCTTCGGCCTGTCGTCGCGCCCTCCCGCGCTCCGCTGCGGGGAGCCGCCTCCACCGGTTCCCCGGGAATTGCCGCCTCCGCCGGATCCGCGGGGGGCGCCACCTCCGCCGGACCCGCGAGGGGCACCGCCCCCACCGGAACCGCGGGGGCCACCGCCTCCACCGGAGCCGCGAGGGTTACCGCCCCCGCCGGTCCCGCGGGGATTGCCGCGCCCGTTGTTCCTGCCACTGCCGCTGCCACTGCTTCGCATCAAAGTTCCGTCGTCGTCGTGTCGTCTGCATCTGCGTCCGGCGCATCCGGATCGAACGACGGGACCCCTTCCAGCGTCTCTGCTTCGATCGCGTCCGCCTCCGGAAGGAAGGGCGCGAGCTCCGGGAGCTCGTCCAGGCCGCGCAGGCCCATTCGCTCCAGGAAGTAGTTCGTCGTCGTGTACAGGATCGCACCTGTTTCGGGTTCCGCGCCCGCCTCCTCGACCAGACCCCTCTGCAGGAGGGTGCGCATCACGCCGTCGCAGTTCACTCCTCGGACCGCCGAGACCCTGCTGCGGCTGACCGGCTGGCGGTACGCGACGACCGCCAGGGTCTCCAGCGCGGCCTGCGTGAGCCGGGCCTGCTGCCCGTCGAGGACGAAGCGCTCGACGGCGGCCGCGTACTCGGGCCGGCTGTAGAAACGCCAGCCGCCGGCGATGAGCCGCAGCTCGAAGCCGCGTCCCTGGATGGTGTACTCGTCGGCCAGCTCGCGCAGAGCAGCCGCGATCCGCCGCTTCGGCCGCTCCAGGATCTTCGAGAGGTGCTCCACGGTCGCGGGTTCGTCCACGACCATGAGGACGGCCTCCAGGGCGGGCTTGAGGTCGAGATCGGCGACGCCGGGCGGACCCGCCGGGGCCTCGGTGGTGTCCTCGCTCACGCCTTCTCCTCCTTGACCGGTTCCGGCGGCCTGTCGAACTCGTCGGTCACCGTCGGCTGCGCATCCCCGTCCCCGCCCGTCCAGCGCACCACCAGGTCCCCCAGAGCCTCCTCCTGGTCCAGGGAGACCGCCTTCTCCCGATAGAGCTCCAGAAGGGCCAGGAAACGCGCCACGACGGTGAGGGTGTCGTCGGTGTCCTCGACGAGCGAGCGGAAACTGGCCTCTCCGAGTTCCCGCAGCCGGGCCACCACGATCGCGGCCTGCTCCTGCACGCTCACGAGCGGCGCGTGGATGTGGTCGACGTACACCTGCGGCTTCGGCTTGGGCTGCATCGCCTTCACGGCGAGCCTGGCGAATCCTTCCGCCCCGATGCTGATGACGACCTCGGGCAGCAGCTCTGCGTGGTGCGCCTCCAGCCCGACGGTACGGGGGTAGCGGCGCGCCTCCTCGTCGAGGCGCCGGTTGAAGATCTCGGCGATCTGTTTGTACGCCCGGTACTGCAGCAGCCGCGCGAAGAGCAGGTCCCTGGCCTCCAGCAGCGCCAGATCCGCCTCGTCCTCCACCTCGGCGGACGGCAGCAGCCGGGCGGCCTTCAGATCGAGCAGCGTCGCCGCGACCACCAGGAACTCGGTCGTCTGATCGAGATCCCAGTCCGGCCCCATCGCCCTGATGTGCGCCATGAACTCATCGGTGACCTTGGAGAGCGCCACTTCGGTGACATCCATCTTGTGCTTCGAAATCAACTGAAGCAGCAGATCGAACGGCCCTTCGAAGTTGGCAAGCCGAACTTTGAAGACCCCGTCGTCGGGTTCGGCGGGCTCGTGCTCACTGTCCGGCTCGCCCTCGTTGTGGGCAGGCGTTCCGCAGGGCGATGGGGGTCCCCCCGCTCGAGCGAAGTCGAGAGTGGGGGAGGGTGGGCACAACGCCCCACGGTCCGCAGCCGAAGTACCGTCCTCAACCACGGACGGGCTCTCCGCCGAAGGCGGCTCAGGCTCCACCGCAGGCGGCAACACCTCGCCCGGGGGCTCAGGCGGGGCCGCACCCCCAGGCCCCCGCCCCAGCACACGCCGACGGCCACCGGAACCGCCGGAGGCCGTGGCAGGGACGTCGTTCGAGGTCATAGCCGTCGCAGGCTACCGCTACCGCCCGCGCAACCGTCGTACGAGGATGCTCGCGTCCCCACGGGATTCGAGATCCGCGAGCACCACGGCGACAGCCTCCCGCACGATCCGCCCACGGTCGACGGCCAGCCCGTGCTCCCCGCGGAGCACCAGCCGGGCGTGCTCGAGGTCCATGAGCTCCTCGGCGGACACGTACACCGTGATCTTCTCGTCGTGCCGCTCACGCCCGCTCGGGCGCCGCCCGGAGCCACGCCCGCGCTTGCGCGGCTGCGCGCCCGCGGAGGGCCCGGCAGAACCTTCCTGCACCCCCTGACGCCGCCCGGAACGGTCCCCGGCGGCGCCCCGACTCCGGGACTCACCGTCGGGGGACTCGGCGTCGGCGGCGACATGTTCGTCGCCCTCGCCGTCGCCGCCCCGCACAGGTACGGCTTGCGGGGCGTCCTCCCCGGCGGCAGCGGCGTCGCTCTCGCCCGCCGGAGCCGGTACCCGGGCCTCGCCGTTGGCCTGGCGCCTGGGGCTGGACGCCTGAAGCGCCATTCCCCCGGTCGTACGGAACAGTTCGTCGGCCCCCGGCAGACTCACTCGGCGTGACACCGGGCGAGCACCTCCCTGGCGAGCTGGCGATAGGCGGCGGCACCGACGGAGTTGGAGGCGTACGTCGTGATCGGCTCACCGGCGACCGTGGTCTCCGGGAAGCGGACGGTCCGGCCGATCACCGTGTGGTAGACGTGATCGTCGAACGCCTCGACCACGCGCGCGAGCACCTCACGGCTGTGCACGGTCCGCGAGTCGTACATCGTGGCGAGGATGCCGTCGAGTTCCAGCTCGGGGTTGAGCCGCTCCTGGACCTTCTCGATGGTCTCGGTGAGCAGCGCGACACCACGGAGGGCGAAGAACTCGCACTCGAGCGGCACGATCACCTTGTGCGCCGCCGTGAGGGCGTTGACGGTGAGCAGACCGAGCGAGGGCTGACAGTCGATCACGATGTAGTCGTAGTCGGCCATCAGCGGCTTCAGGGCCCGCTGCAGTGTGGACTCGCGCGCGACCTCGGACACCAGCTGGACCTCGGCGGCCGACAGGTCGATGTTGCTGGGCAGCAGGTCCATGTTCGGAACCGCTGTCTTCAGGAGCACCTCGTCGGCCGCCATGCCCCGCTCCATGAGCAGGTTGTAGACCGTGAGGTCGAGCTCCATCGGGTTGACGCCGAGGCCCACGGACAGTGCGCCCTGCGGGTCGAAGTCGACGAGCAGGACCCGGCGTCCGTACTCCGCGAGTGCCGCGCCCAGGTTGATGGTCGACGTCGTCTTGCCGACGCCGCCCTTCTGGTTGCACATCGCGATGATCTTCGCGGGGCCGTGATCGGTCAGCGGGCCCGGGATCGGGAAGTACGGCAGCGGGCGCCCGGTCGGGCCGATGCGCTCACGCCGCTGGCGCGCCGCGTCGGGCGCGAGCGTGGCCGCGTACTCCGGATCGGGCTCGTATTCGGCGTCGGGGTCGTAGAAGTGCCCCTCGGGCAGGTCGTCGTAGTCGGCGAAGTGGGTGCGGTTCTCGCCACTTCCGTTGCCGGCCATGGCGTTCACGTGATGGCCATCCATGCTCTGGTGTGCGGGCTGAGTCGTCCGCGAGGGGTGGAGACTCTGGTGGGCTGCGAAGGTGCGCACAGCAACGGAGCCGACAGCCTCGAGCCCCGTGGGCCTTGAGCCCTGCGCAGGCATTCCTGGTTGACCACCCCCGGGAGTAAATGTCGACTCATTCACAAGTCGTCTTACCTCCTTGGTGACCAGGAAACTTCTAGATAGGTCAGCGTGGCACCATGCCGACGGTTGGCGACTCTATGGCGTGTCACCGGTCCGCAGCAACACAATCCGCCGGACCCGGCCCGATGTGTCGGCAACGGAACACCCCGCTGTCAAGGGCGTAAGGGCGTCGCACGGCAGGTTTCACGGGTGTGCGAAACGGTTCAAGGGTTACGTTCGAGGCGAGTTGAACGAGTCTCGCAAAGTGACTCGACACACATCCGGCCGGACCTTGTGGGACAAGGTCCGGCCGTACGCGCCATGTTGACGACCTGTGTTGACGAATCGCCTTTTATCGGTAGAGAGATCATCCGACGGGTCGGGACAGATCGGTCGTATCGTCAGCCGAGCAGGGTCTCCAGCTCGACGTGCTCCAGCCCGTGCGCCTCCGCGACCTCGCGGTAAACGACCTTGCCGTCATGCGTGTTGAGGCCCTTGGCGAGAGCCGGGTCGCGGCGCAGCGACTCGACCCAGCCGCGGTTCGCCAACTCCACGATGTAAGGCAGCGTGGCGTTCGTCAGGGCATAAGTCGACGTGTTGGGCACGGCGCCCGGCATGTTGGCGACGCAGTAGAAGACCGAGCCGTGGACCGGGAAGGTCGGCTCCGCGTGGGTCGTCGGACGCGAGTCCTCGAAGCAGCCGCCCTGGTCGATGGCGATGTCGACAAGAACACTTCCGGGCTTCATTCGCGACACGAGCTCGTTGGTGACCAGCTTCGGCGCCTTGGCTCCCGGGATGAGCACGGCACCGATGACGAGGTCGGCCTCCAGAACGGCCTTCTCCAGCTCGAAGGAGTTGGACATGATCGCCCGGACCTTGGTGCCGAAGACCTTGTCGGCCTCGCGGAGCTTGTTGATGTCGCGGTCGAGCAACGTGACGTGGAAACCCATGCCGACGGCGATCTGCGTGGCGTTCCAGCCGGAGACACCGCCGCCGATGACGACGGCCCGCGCGGGCTGTGTGCCGGGGACGCCACCGGGGAGCACACCGCGGCCGCCGACCGAGCGCATCAGGTGGTACGCGCCGACCTGCGGGGCGAGACGGCCCGCGACCTCGGACATCGGGGCGAGGAGCGGGAGCGCGCGGCTGGGCAGCTCGACGGTCTCGTAGGCGATCGCCGTGGTGCCGGACTCGACGAGCGCGTCCGTGCACTCCTTGGACGCGGCCAGGTGCAGGTAGGTGAAGAGCGTCTGGTCCTTGCGGAGGCGGTGGTACTCCTCGGCGATGGGCTCCTTGACCTTGAGCAGCAGGTCGGCGGTGGCCCAGACCTCGTCGGCGGTGGCGATGATCCGCGCACCGGCGGCCACGTACTCCTCGTCCGGGATCGACGAGCCGACTCCGGCGTTCTGCTCGATGAGGACCTGGTGGCCGTGGCGCACCAGCTCGTGCACGCCGGCGGGGGTGATGGCCACCCGGAACTCGTTGTTCTTGACCTCGCGGGGGATGCCGACCTTCACGTCGATCACGGTCCTTGGCTCAGAAGGGGTCTGGGGTCATGCATGCCAGGACATGGCCCGACATACCGGCACGCACGGGAGCACACCGGGAGACACCACGAAAAGACGCGGCGGAGCCAGTCTAATGAAGGGATTCCCTCTGTCTAGCCTTTCAATGCATCAATCTTCTTCGGATGTACTACGGATTTCGCAGGCGTTAGCGTCGTGTTCCCTGGTTGACGCGTCCTCTGGGAGCTCGTCACCCAGCATGCGCTCGGCCGCGCCGCGGTGCAGCCCGGCGGCCGCGGGGTCCCCCAGCCGGTCCAGCGTGTCGGCGAGCCGGAGGTGCAGCGCGGCCTGCAGCCGGGTGTCCTCGGCGCGGCGCGCCCACTCGACCGCCTCCTGGCAGGTGGCGAGGGATTCCTCGGGCCGGCCCGCGTACTCCTGCACCCGTCCCATCTCGCTCAACGCCCTTGCCTGACCGGCCACATCGCCGCTCTTGCGGTAGCCGGTGATCGCCGAGCGCCAGTTGCGCAGCGCCTCGCCGTAGCGGCCCGCGTAGGTGTGCGCGGTGGCGATGCGGCCGTGCAGCCGGGCCACGTCCTCGCGCTCGTCGCGCGCGAGCCGCTGCGCGAGGGCGCGCCCGAACCAGTCGGCGGCCCGGTCGTGGTCCCCGAGCTCCTGGTGCGCGCCCCCTACGGATTCCATCGCGCGGCCGGTCGCATACGGGTCGTTCGCCTCGCGTCCGGCGTCCAGAGCGGCCCGGTAGCGGGCCAGCGCACTCCTCGTACGGCCGGTCTGGGCGTCCAGGTCGGCGAGGTTGAGCAGCGCGGCGGCCTTCTCGCGGGGCAGGTCCCGGCGCTCGGCCACGTCCAGGACGAGCCGGTGGATGCCGTACAGCTCGGGCGCCGCCGCCTGCGTACCGAAGTGCGCGACCATCGCTCTGACCAGCGCGGCCATGAGGCGGCGTGCCAGCGTGTCCAGCTCCCCGTCGGCGACCGCGAGCCGGGCCGCGGCGAGCAGCGCGGGCTGCCGGATGCGCAGCCAGTCGGCGGCCGCGCGGGGGTTCGGGAAGCGCAGCGCGCGGGGCATCCCGGCGAGTTTCTCGCGGGCCGGGGAGCTGTCGGTCTCGGTGATGGCGCGGCAGGAGACCAGCAGCCGGACGGTCCGTTCCAGCATCCGGGCGCGCGCCAGCTGGAGTTCGGCCGGTCGGTCCTGGGTCTCGGTGAGCGAGCGCAGCAGCGGCAGCAGACAGCCCGGCACCTCGTACTGCGGCAGGGGCGACTCGACGGACCGGACGAGGCCGAGCTTGGTGAAGTCGTCCAGGGTGGTGCGGGCGGCGCCGACCGAACAGCCGGCCAGCGCGGACGCGGTGTGCGGGTCCACGAGGCCCGCGGGGGCGAGCGAGAGCAGTCGCAGTATCCGCGCGGCGGCCGAGGGCAGGGCCGCGTACGAGAGGCGGAAGACGCGTTCGAGAACGTCGAGAAGACGGCCTTCGTCACCCTCGGTGCGCAGTTGCTTGGCCAGGTCGGCCACGGCCGCCTTGGGCCGGTGGGCCAGCCAGGCGCCGGCGAGGACGAGCGCGGCGGGCTGGGACGCGCAGATCCGCACGAGTCCCTCGGCCGCCAGCGGGTCGACGGTGATGCGTACCGAGCCCGTGTACCGGTCGAGAAGTTCGAGGGCGGACTTGGTGTCGAGGCCGCCGAGGGTGCAGGGCCGGACGTCGGAGATCCCGGTCAGGGGTCCGCCGGAGACGGCGACGACGAGACAGTCCGGGGTCTCCGGGAGGAGCACGTCGACCTGCTCGGCGTCCGCCGCGTCGTCCAGCAGGAGCAGTACACGGCGAGTGGCGAGCCCCTCGCGCAGCCGCTCGGCCAGCTCGTCCTCGCCGGCCCCTGCCGGGGCGGTCAGTTCGAGAGCGGTGAGCAGGTCACGGGCGGTTCGTTCGGTCGCCACGGGTGTGCCGTCGGGCTCGGTGAGCCGGGCCCTCAGGACGCCGTCCGGGTAACTGTCCGCGACCTGCCGTACGAGTTCCTCGGCGAGCGCGGTCCTGCCCGATCCGGGCTTGCCCGCGATGAGCAGCACGCGCGCGCGTGGCGCCTTCCGGCCCGCGAGGGTGTCCAGACCGGCCCGCTCGATGTCGGCCCGCAGTTCCTTCAACTCTCGTGTGCGGCCGAGGAACTGACTCTCCGTGGGGGAAGGCTCGGCAGCCGGGCGCTGCTCTTCCTCCGACACCGCCGTGTCGCCGGCGTCCACCGCCTGATCCGTCACGGGCCACACTCCCGTCCCACTGCACGCGCAAGCCCGCCGGGACTCCGGTCGGGGCGTTTCCAGAGCCTAGTTCACGCTCTGCGACGATCTGTGCCGAGCGCGGCGGGCACGTCCCCCGATCGGATCAGGCGATCGTCACACCGGCGGGGCGGGCGCGTGGGCCCGAGTGGATTCAGGGACGGGCTCAGCAGTGTGTTCGGGAACGGCTTCCGGAGCGGGCGCCGGAGCGGCTCACGCCTCGAAGGGGCGTGCGGGCCACGGTGCCTCGGCCGGGCGCAGGGCGTCCAGGCCGTCGCCCTGCTGCGCCGCGATCAGCGAAAGCACGCCCACGACCAGGCAGTTGTTGTGCAGCTCCCCGGCGAGGACGCCCCGTACCAGCTCGTCGACCGGGACGCGGGAGAGTTCCATGTCGGCCTCCTCGTCCTCGACCTCGAAGCGCTGCCCCTCGGCCTCGGAGAGATCGCGGGCGAGGAAGATGCGCACGGCCTCGTCGCAGCCGCCGGGCGTGGTGAACACATCGGTGAGGACACGCCAGTCCTCGGCCTTCACGTGGGCCTCTTCATAGAGTTCGCGCTGGGCGGCGTGCAGTGGGTTCTCGCCCGGGATGTCGAGCAGCCCGGCCGGGATCTCCCAGAGTTTGTGGCGTACGGGGTGCCGGTACTGGCGGATGACCAGGACGCGGCCCTGGTCGTCGAGGGCGAGGACGGCCACCGAACCGGGGTGGACCTGGTAGTCGCGGTGGACGACCGATCCGTCGGGCATGACCACGTCGTCGGTGCGCACGGAGGTCTTGTTGCCCACGAACGGGGTCTGGGTCGCCCTGACCTCCCACTCCTCGGCGGTGTCCTTGATGGTCATGTCGACTTGTCCTCCCACACGCACGAACCTGCGCCCAACGACTCGGCGCCCAACGGAAATACGCCCACCAGAAGCCCTACGAAACCGGGGCACGCGTCTCGAAAGACGCGCACCCCGGCAACCGTACAACCCGCGTGCTACTTGGCCGTCT
Organism: Streptomyces sp. NPDC050988; assembly: GCF_044456225.1. Classification (NCBI taxonomy): domain Bacteria; kingdom Bacillati; phylum Actinomycetota; class Actinomycetes; order Kitasatosporales; family Streptomycetaceae; genus Streptomyces; species Streptomyces sp. NPDC050988. Next base: position 114,794 of record NZ_JBITFQ010000029.1, read on the forward strand.
TGCGCTCCACAGCGGCCTTGACCAGGCCCGCGAAGAGCGGGTGCGGCCGGGTCGGACGCGAGCGCAGTTCGGGGTGTGCCTGCGTCGCGACCAGGTAAGGGTGGACGTCCCGCGGGTACTCCACGTACTCCACGAGCTTGCCGTCCGGGGACGTCCCGGAGAACTGCAGGCCGGCCTTCTTCTCCAGCTCGGCACGGTAGGAGTTGTTCACCTCGTAGCGGTGGCGGTGACGCTCCTCGACGTACTCCTTGCCGTCGTACACCTCGCGCACGATCGAGCCCTCGGCGAGCTTGGCGGGGTACATGCCCAGGCGCATCGTGCCGCCCATGTCGCCGTCGCCCGCGACGATGTCGAGCTGCTCGGCCATGGTGGAGATGACCGGGTGGCCGGTGGCGGAGTCGAACTCGGTGGAGTTGGCGTCCGGGATGTCGGCGAGGTTGCGCGCGGCCTCGATCACGATGCACTGCAGGCCCAGGCAGAGACCGAGCAGCGGGATCCTGTTCTCGCGGGCGTACTGGATGGCGCCGACCTTGCCGGACACACCGCGGTCGCCGAAGCCGCCGGGGATGCAGATCGCGTCCACGTCACCGAGCTGCTTCGCGGCGCCCGCCGGGGTCTTGCAGTCGTCCGAGGTGACCCACTTGATCTTCACGCGGGCCTTGTTGGCGAAACCGCCGGCGCGCAGGGCCTCGGTGACCGAGAGGTAGGCGTCGGGCAGGTCGATGTACTTGCCGACGAGCGCCATGTTGATCTCGTGGACCGGGCGGTGGACGCGGTCCAGCAGGTCGTCCCAGATCGTCCAGTCCACGTCGCGGAACGGGAGGTCGAGCTTGCGGACGACATAGGCGTCCAGGCCCTCGGTGTGCAGGACCTTCGGGATGTCGTAGATGGACTTGGCGTCGATGGCCGCGACCACGGCCGCCTCGTCGACGTCGCACATCAGGGAGATCTTGCGCTTGATCGCGGTGGGCACCTCGCGGTCGGCGCGGAGCACGATCGCGTCTGGCTGGATACCGATGCTGCGCAGAGCCGCAACCGAATGCTGGGTCGGCTTCGTCTTCAGCTCCCCGGAGGGGCCGATGTACGGAAGGAGCGAGATGTGGACGACGAACACATTGTCGCGACCGACCTCGTGACGGACCTGACGAACGGTCTCCAGGAACGGCTGCGACTCGATGTCGCCGACCGTACCGCCGACCTCGGTGATGACCACGTCGACGTCGTCGGTGGCCATGCGGCGGATGCGGTGCTTGATCTCGTTGGTGATGTGCGGGATGACCTGCACGGTGTCGCCGAGGTACTCGCCGCGCCGCTCCTTGGCGATGACCGTCGAGTAGACCTGCCCGGTGGTGACGTTGGCGGAACCGTCCAGGTCGACGTCGAGGAAGCGCTCGTAGTGGCCGATGTCCAGGTCGGTCTCGGCGCCGTCGTTGGTGACGAACACCTCACCGTGCTGGAACGGGTTCATGGTGCCCGGGTCGACGTTCAGATACGGGTCGAGCTTCTGCATGGTGACCCGCAGACCCCGCGCCTTGAGCAGCGCGCCCAGGCTGGAGGCGGTCAGACCCTTCCCGAGGGAGGAAGCGACACCCCCGGTGACGAAGATGTGCTTGGTCGTCGTGGCTGTGCTGCTTCGGAAAGCAGCGGGCGGCATGGCCAAGAGGGGGCTCCCGTGGTCGCGGTGTCTGGTGCGGTACGGCTCCCCGACCCGGAGGATTCCGGAGGTGCCGTCGCTGCGGTTCGGGGGTCCCTTTTCCTGCCGGGGCGCCCACCGGTCCACGGGCTACCAGGGTATCAGCGACAGGGCGAGGCCGCTTCCGGCCACGCTCTGCACACGGCTCGACACGGACCACAGTCGTGCTCACTCGTTCGGCTCAGACGGGTTGTCGGGAGCGGCGCGCGGATCATCAGCGTGCGTCGTATCCTGCTCGGACGATCGCTGCCGAGTCAGGCCGGCAAACGGCACCACCCACGCCCGTCGCCCGGAACTTCGAGAGCTCGTCAGTTCGTTTCGCTACGACATCACCACGACAATTGACGTCGCGCGACGACGATTTACATACGTTCCCTTGACCGCAAAGAGCGACCGCCCCTCGGGGGGCGACGTGGCCGTTCGACTGGAGTTGCACGTGGCCGGGCGCATCGAAGACTACGCACTAATCGGAGACATGCAGACAGCCGCGCTGGTCTGCAGGGACGGCACGGTGGACTGGCTGTGCCTCCCCCGCTTCGACTCCCACGCCGTCTTCGCAGGACTTCTCGGCACGGAGGAACATGGGTTCTGGCGGCTCGGTCCGGCGCACGCCGCCGACGCCGCACCGCCCACCGCTGTCCGCCGTCGCTACCGCGGCGACTCGCTGATCCTGGAATCCGAGTGGGACACGTCACGCGGCACCGTCCGCGTGACGGATTTCATGCCTCCGCGTGACGGCGCGCCGCAGCTGATCCGGATCGTCGAGGGCGTCACCGGACGCGTCCCGATGCGCTCCGCGCTGCGGATGCGTTTCTCGTACGGGCGTGTGGTGCCCTGGGTGCACAAGCACGAGGGCCGGACGGTGGCCGTCGCGGGGCCCGACTCGGTGTGGTTCGACACCGAGTGCGAGACCTACGGCAAGGCCCTGACGACGTACTCGGACTTCACGGTCGCCCCGGGTGACCGGATCGCGTTCACGATCTCCTGGGAGCCCTCGCACAAGCAGCCGCCCGCGCTGCCGGAGCCGGAGGCCTCCCTTGAGGCCACCGAGGAGTTCTGGCGCGAGTGGGTGGACCAGTGCACGTACCACGGGCCCTACCGCGAGGCCGTGGTCCGCTCGCTGATCACGCTGAAGGCGCTGACGTACGGGCCGACGGGCGGCATCGTCGCCGCGCCCACCACCTCCCTGCCGGAGGAGATCGGCGGTGTCCGCAACTGGGACTACCGCTACACCTGGCTGCGTGACGCGGCGATCACCCTGTCGTCACTGCTGCGCACGGGCTACCGCGAGGAGGCGCGTGCCTGGCGCGAGTGGCTGCTGCGCGCGGTCGCCGGCGACCCGGAGAACCTGCAGATCATGTACGGCATCGCGGGCGAGCGGGAGTTGGGCGAGGCGGAGCTCCACTGGCTTCCCGGGTACGAGAATTCGGGGCCCGTACGGGTCGGCAACGGCGCCGCGGGGCAGCTCCAGCTCGACGTGTACGGCGAGGTCACCGAAGCCCTGCACCTGGCCCACATGACGGGTCTGGCCCGCAACGACTACGCCTCGCTCCTCCAGCTCAAGCTGATCCGCTACCTGGAGGACCACTGGGACGAGCCGGACGAGGGCATCTGGGAGGTGCGCGGCCCGCGCCGCCACTTCGTTCACTCGAAGGTGATGGCCTGGGTCGCCGTCGACCGGACGATCAAGCTCATCGAGTCCGGCGACGCGGACGGCCCGCTGGAGAAGTGGCGCGAACTGCGCGACGACATCCACCGGGACGTGTGTGAGAAGGGTTACGACAAGGAGCGCAACACCTTCACGCAGTCGTACGGCTCGAAGGAGCTGGACGCCTCGCTGCTGCTGATCCCGCAGATGGGCTTCCTGCCGCCGGACGACAAGCGCGTGATCGGCACGATCGAGGCCATCCAGCGCGAACTGTCCACGTCGGACGGCTTCATCCTGCGCTACCCGACCTCGGGCGGCGACGAGGGCGTCGACGGTCTGCCGGGCGACGAGGGCGCGTTCCTGGCCTGTTCGTTCTGGATGGCGGACGACCTCGCGATGATCGGCCGCGTGGACGAGGCCCGCAAGCTCTTCGAGAAGCTGCTGGCCCTGCGCAACGACCTCGGTCTCCTCGCCGAGGAATGGGACCCGCGTCTGCAGCGCCAGGTCGGCAACTTCCCGCAGGCGTTCAGCCATGTGCCGCTGATCGACACGGCACTGAGGCTGACGGCCTCCGGGGCGTACGGAGGCTGACCGGAGGTCCGACACGAGGGCCGTCACGAGGCCTGTGCGGCTGCCCGCGGGTGGCCGCACGGCGGGTCGGCCCGCGGGCTCGGCGCGACCGACGGCCCCCACCCGCCTACGCTGGAAGCACCTACATGCCCCTGCTCCGGAAGGGGGGCGGCCATGGCTTCCCTCTCGAAGGCGGGCGCGGCGCTCGCCGCACTCCGCGAGGATCTGGCCGGTGACGTGCTCGCCCCCGACGATCCGGGGTACGACGAGGCCCGGGCGGTCTTCAACGCGATGATCGACCGGCGGCCGGCGGTGATCGCGCAGTGCGCGAACGAGGCGGACGTCGCCAGGTCGGTGCGGTTCGCCCGGGACCTGGATCTGAAGATCGCGGTCCGCGGCGGCGGCCACAGCGTGGCGGGCATGGCCCTGAACGACGGCGGTCTGGTCGTCGACCTGCGCCGGATGCACGAGGTGACGGTCCATCCCGGAGCGGCGGCGGTACGCGTCGAGGGCGGCGCGACGATGAGCCACATGGACCGCGCCACCGAGCCGCACCACCTGGCGACCACCGGAGGCCGCGCCTCGACGACCGGGGTCGGCGGTTTCGTGCTGGGCGGCGGAAGCGGCTGGCTGGAGCGGAAGTTCGGGCTCGCGATCGACAACCTGCTCGGCGTCGATCTGGTGACCGCGGACGGCTCGACGGTCCACGCGAGCGCCGAGGAGAACCCCGAGCTGTTCTGGGCGCTGCACGGCGGCGGCGGGAACTTCGGCGTCGCGACCGCGCTGACCCTGCGACTGCACGAGCTGCCCGAGTTCGCGATGGCCATGCTGCTCTACCGCCCGGAGTCCGGCCCGGAGGTGGCCCGCGTCTTCCGCGAGATCATGGAGACCGGGCCGGTGGAGGCGGCCGGCGGCGTGCTCTACATGACGGGACCGCCCGAGGAGTTCGTCCCCGAGCACCTGGTCGGCACGCTGCTGTGCGGGGCCCTCGTGACCTACGCGGGCGGCGAGGAGGACCTGCGCAAGACCGCCCAGCCCCTGCTGGCGCTGCCGCACGAGGTCGAGATGGTCACGGCGATCCCGTACGCGGACCTCCAGTGCATGATCGACGATCCGCCGGGGATGCGGAACTACTGGTCGGCGGAGTACCTGACGGGCGCGCCCGACGAGCTCCTGGACGTCTTCTGCGCCCGCGCGGACACGATGCCCGTGCCCACCGGAACCCAGCACGTGCTGTTCCCGCTGGGCGGCGCGGTCGCCGACGGCCCCCGCGAGTACCCGGTGCCGTACCGGGACTCGCCCTGGGCCGTGCACCCGTTCGGCATCTGGGAGGACCCCGCGGACGACGAGCGCTGCATGCGGTGGGTACGGGACGTCCGTGCCGACGTCCGGCCGTGGAGCACCGGGGCGGTCTACCTCAACTTCATCGGCGACGAGGGCGAGGACCGGGTGGAGGCGGGCCTGGGCGCCGAGAACACCCGGCGGCTGGCGGCGGTGAAGGCCCGGTACGACCCGGACAACGTGTTCCGCTTCAACCACAACATCGCGCCCTCGTAGGCTCTGTCCGGCGCGTCGCGGCAGGTGGAGGACGAGGTAGCGTCCGCGTCATGGACAGCCGTATCGACACGCCGGACACGCACGGTGGCGGGATCACCGTGCAGCGGGCCCTGGAGCTTCCCGGGCTGCGCGGCGGCCTGCCGGAGATCCTCGCGGGCGCCGACCGGCTGGACCGCACCGTGCGCTGGGTGCACGCGGGCGAGGTACCGAACATCGCGTCGCTCCTGAAGGGCGGCGAACTGCTCCTGACCACGGGGTACGGGCTCGGCACCCGCCCCGCCGACCAGCGTGCCTTCGTCCGGACGCTGGCCGAGCGCGGCATCGCGGCCCTCGTCGTGGAACTGGGCACGCGCTTCACCCGGCTGCCCGCGGCCCTCGTGGAGACGGCCCGCACGGCCGGTCTGCCGCTGGTCCAGCTGCACCGCGAGGTGGCGTTCGTGACGGTCACCGAGGAGATCCACACCGAGATCGTCAACGGCCACTACGCACTGCTCCAGCAGGCCGAGGAGGTGCACCGGCGCTGCACCCAGGCCCTGCTCGGCGGAGGCGGCATCCCCCAGGTCCTCGGCATCCTGGCCGACTTCAGCGGCAACCCGGTCTTCCTGGAGACCCCGGACGGTCAGCTCCTGTACGCCGCCGGGACCGGCCCCGCGAACGCCGACCCGCTCCAGGTGTGGGAGGGGCTGCGCGGCCAGCACCAGGAGGACCCGCCGACGGGGGCGGTCCTGGTGGAGGTGCCCGGCGGCGGGCCCGGCACCGGTTCGGTCCGCGCCCGGCTCGTCCTGCTGCCCGTGAACGCCCCTCACTCCCCGCTCGCGCCCGTGCACCGGATGGCGGCCGAGCAGGCCGCGGGCATCCTCGCCGTGGTGCTGATGCAGGCCCGCCAGGAGGAGGAGCTGGCGGCGCGCGGGCGCGGCGACTTCCTCACCGACCTCGCCGAGGGCCGCATCGCCGCCGAGGACGCGCCCGCGCAGGCCCGGGTACTCGGCTTCAAGCCGGGTCCGGGGCCGCTCCTCCCGGTGGTGATGCGGCTCGCCGACGGGCTGTCCCCCGGCGGGGGCTGGGCCGTCCTGGCGCGCGCGGTCGCCGAGGAGCTTGCCTCGGTGGGGGTGCCGGTCCTGCTGGGCGTACGCCCCGTCGAGGGCCGCGTACCGCTGTTGCTGGGGCTGCGCTCGGAGTCCGAGCGGTCGACGGTCGCGGACCGGGTCGCGGCGGCGCTGCGGGCCGGTGTGGAGCGGGCGGGCATGCAGCGGCCCGGGGCGCAGCCGCCGGTCGTGGTGGTCGGCGTGGCGGGCGGCTGGGCGGCCGCGTCGGCGGGCCTGCGGCACGCGGCCGAAACGGCCACGGCGGCCCAGGGGCTGTCCGACCGCCCCTGGTACGACGCCCGCCGCCTGGACATCGACCTGCTGCTGTGGCGGCTGCGGGACCACCGGGACCTGGCCGCCTTCGTGGACCGCGCCATCGGCCCCCTCCGCGACCACGACAACCGCTCCAAGCCTCCGCTGCTGCCCACCCTGGAGACGTATCTGGCGCACGCGGGCCGCAAGGCGGAGACCGCGCGCGAACTGCACCTCAACCGGCAGACGCTCTACAACCGGCTCGCGAGGATCGGGGAGCTGCTCGGGACGGACCTCGACGACCCGCAGACGGTACTGGCCCTGAGCCTGGCGCTGAGGGCCCGCAGACTCGTCCCGTAGGGCGAGGCCCCAGCGTCCGGGCCTACGGCAGCGGCAACGGCTTGGTCAGTTCGTCGTACACGCTGAGGACCTGGGCCACCGTCTCGTCCTCGGTCGGCCAAGTGGCCACCTGGAGCGTGCCCTTGTCCCTGAGGTGCTCGCGGCGGGCGGGGTCGGCGAGAAGCGCCTCGACGGCTTCGGCGAGCGCTTCGGAGTCCCCGTGCGGGACGAGTTCGGCCGCGTCGCCGACGAGTTCGGGGATGCCTCCGGCGGCCGCCGCGACGAGCGGCACGCGCGCGTGGAGGGCCTCCTGGGCGAGCACCGAGCGCGATTCCCAGCTGCCGGGCAGCAGCGCGAGATCGGCGGCGGCCAGCAACTCCCCGATGTCCTCACGCGGACCGACGAGACGCACGGGCAGCCCCTCGTTCACGATGCGCCGCTGGAGTTCACCGCGCAGCGGCCCCTCACCCGCGATCACGAGCAGTGGTACGGGATCGAGCCGCCGCCACGCACGCGTGGCGTCGAGCAGCGTGTCGTACCCCCGGTGCCGGTCGAGGGAGCCGACGGCCATCAGCAACGGCCGGTCGGTCGCGCCGAGTTCGGCACGCGCCTTGGGGCGCAGCCGGTCGACGTCGTCGCCTTCGGCGAGGGGCCGGCGCGGGGCGGGCAGCGCGACCGCGGCGAGCCGCGCGTCCCGGGCGCCCCTGCTGCGGGCCCGGTCCACGAGGTCGGACGAGGATCCGAGGACCACGGACGCGGCCCTGGCCACGCGCCGTTCCAGCAGGCGCAGCAGATGCCCCCGGGCGCCCTCGGCGTACGGGCGGGAGTGCAGGGTGACGACGAGCGGGACGCGCCGTCCGCTGAGCGCGAGCGCGGCCCGCAGCGCGGAGTGCAGTCCGTGCGCGTGCACCAGGTCGGCGTCCGCGCAGGCCGCCCTCAGCACGGCCATGGAGGTCGGGTCGTTCCGCCTCGGCACGTGCACGTGGTCGGCCCCGACGCCGCTGAAGTCGTAGGTGTGATCCGCCGTGGCAGGGGCGCACACGGTGACCCGCACGCCCCGGGCGACGAGCCCCGACGTCAGCGACCGCACATGGGCACAGCTGCCCGCGCTGCCGCCGCCGAGCACTTGGACAGTACGCAGCGGCGACTGTCCGGGCGGTGAGTGGCTGCTCACGTGGATCACGTGGCCGGGGCTCCTGGTTCGGCGTCGGGCGGTCACGAAGAAAAGTACAGAAGGAACGGGCGGTGGGGGTGTACCGCCCGGGGTCCTCTTCCAAGGATGCCAGGGCTCGCGGGAGTTACGGACCATCGAGGGGGCTGGGGTGGTGGTGGGTGGCGTGGTGGGTGGCGCGCCGGGGCGGCGAACCGTCACTCACATGAGTGACGGGGTCCGCGGGGCGCACAAGCGTCTCGCAGCGGAGCGCCACAGAGCCCGCAGCCGCAGCCGCAGCCGCAGCCCCAGTCCTCCGAGCGGCTGCCCGTCAACGGCCACCCGTCACCGTCAACGACTACCTGTCGGCCCGAGCCGTCGCCAGCAACTCCTCCGCGTGCGCCCGCGCCGTCTCCGAGTCCTCCTGCCCGGCCAGCATCCGCGACAGCTCCCGCACCCGCTCCTCGCCCTCCAGGACCTTCACCCCGGACCGTGTGACCGACCCGTCGTTGGTCTTCTCGACCAGCAACTGCCGGTCGGCGAAGGCCGCCACCTGAGGCAGATGGGTGACGACGACGACCTGCGCGCTCCTGGCGAGCTTGGCGAGCCGCCGCCCGATCTCGACCGCGGCCTTGCCGCCCACACCCGCGTCGACCTCGTCGAAGAGATACGTCGGCACCGGATCCGTACCCGCGAACACGACCTCGACGGCGAGCATCACGCGCGACAGCTCACCACCGGACGCCCCCTTGGCGATGGGCCGCGGCGGCGCCCCCGGATGCGGGGCGAGGAGCAGTTCGACCTCGTCGACGCCTGCGGGCCCGTACGAGACCGGGCGGCCGCCGACCTCAACGCCGTCCGGATCCTCGGTCTGCCGGATCTCGAACGACACGCGCGCGTGCGGCATGGCGAGCGAGGCGAGTTCGGCGGTCACGGCGGCGGCGAACCGCTCGGAGGCCTCCGTACGGGCGTCCGTCAACGCCTGTGCCAGCCCACCCAGTTCGGCCCGCAGCGCGTCCCGCTCGGCCGTCAGTTCGCCGAGCCGATCGTCGTCGCCGTCCAACTCCAAGAGCCGCGCGACCCCTTGTTCCGCCCAGGTCAGTACCGATCCCACGTCCTCGCCGTACTTGCGGGTCAGCGCGGTGAGCGCGGCGCGCCGCTCCTCGACCGCCGCGAGCCGCAGCGGGTCGGCGTCGAGGTCGTCGGCGTATCCCGCCAGCTCCCCCGCCACATCGCCCAGCAGGATCCCGATCTCCCCGATGCGGCCGGCCAGCGCGCCGAGCGCCGCGTCGTGGGACCGTACGGCCTCCAGGGCCCGGTGTGCGCCCGCGACGAGTGTCGTGGCGTCGATGCCCTCCGGGTCCTCGGGATTGCCCGCGAGGGCGCCGTGCGCGGCCGTGGCGGCGGAGGCGAGCGCCTCGGCGTGCCCGAGCCGCTCGGCCTCGGCTGCCAGCTCGACGTCCTCGCCCGGGCGCGGCTCCACCGCGGCGATCTCGTCGAGCCCGAAGCGCAGCATGTCGGCTTCCTGGGCACGCTCCCGCGCGCGGGTGGTGATCTCGTCCAGTTCGGTGGAGATGGCGCGCAGCCGTCGGTAGGCGCCCGCGTACTTGGCGAGCGGCACGGCGACGGCGTCGCCCGCGTACCGGTCGAGGGCCTGTCGCTGGCGGGACAGCTTGAGCAGCCCCTGCTGGTCGGTCTGGCCGTGCACGGCCACCAGGTCGTCGGCGAGTTCGGCGAGCAGCCCCACCGGCACGCTGCGCCCGCCCAGGTGCGCGCGTGAGCGCCCCTCGGCGGAAACGGTACGGCTGATGAGCAGCACGCCGTCGTCCAGCTCGGCGCCGGCCTCCTCGGCCCGTACGACGGCCGAGGCGCCGTCGGGTACGGAGATCCGCCCCTCCACGACCGCGTTCTTGGCCCCGATCCGCACGAGGGCCGGGTCGGCGCGCCCGCCCAGCAGCAGGCCCAGGCTGGTGACCACCATCGTCTTGCCCGCGCCGGTCTCACCGGTCACGGCGGTGAAGCCGGGTGACAGCTCGACGACCGCGTCGTCGATGACTCCGAGCGACCGTATCCGCATCTCCTCCAACACGGACATGACCATACGAGGTTTCCCCCACCCGGCGCGACGCCGCCCCAGTCCCTGGTGCGGTTGACCGAATTGCCCGTACCTCGACTGCGGGCGCGTGGGGGTTGCTCGCGCAGTTCCCCGCGCCCCTCAACAGCAGGGGCTACCGCCCCCTGAAGACGAAAGACAGGGGCGCAGCCCCGTCTTTCAGGGGCGCGGGGAACTGCGCGACCAGCCCCCACCGGCCCGCACCAAACCAACAACACATCCCCCGCCCCCTGCGGAGCCCTCAGTGGGGAGCACCCCTCCAACCCGCCACCGGCAACGCGAACTTGGCGACGAGCCGATCGGTGAACGACGCATGGTGCAGCCGCGCCAACCGCACCGGCACGGCCCCCCGCCGGACCTCCACCCGCGCACCGGGCGGCAGCTCGATCGTGCGGCGGCCGTCGCACCACAGCACCCCGGGCGGGATGTGCGGCAGGACCTCCACGGCCAGCACCGAGTTCGGCGAGGTCACCAGCGGCTTGGCGAAGAGGGCGTGCGCGCTGATCGGCACCATCAGCAGCGCCTCGACCTCCGGCCACACCACGGGCCCGCCCGCGGAGAACGCGTACGCCGTCGAACCGGTCGGCGTCGACAGGACGATCCCGTCGCACCCGAACCCGGTCACCGGCCGCCCGTCGATCTCCAGCACGACCTCCAGGAGCTTCTCGGCCCCCGCCTTCTGCACGGCGGCCTCGTTGAGCGCCCAGTCCGTGTGGACGACATCGCCGTTGCTGTGCACGACGACGTCGACGGTCATCCGCTCCTCGACCTCGTACGCCTTCGTCACCACCCGGTCGACGACCTTGTCGAGGTCGTCGCGCTCGGCCTCCGCGAGGAAGCCGACACGCCCGAGGTTGACGCCGAGCATGGGCACCCCGGAGGCGCGGGCGAACTCGGCGCCGCGCAGCAGCGTCCCGTCACCGCCGAGGACGATCAGCAGCTCACACCCGTCGAGGCACTCCGGTGTCGCCTCCTTGACGAGCTCCACACTCTCCGGAAGCGGCAGATCGGCCGCCTCCGCCTCCAGGACCCGTACGCCGAGACCGGAACGCACCAGCCCCTCGACGACGAGCTCGGCACTGCGGATGGCCGCGGGCCGTCCGGTGTGGGCGAGCAGGAAAACAGTACGAGCTCGGGTCTGTGTCAACGCGGCCCCTCCGCCACTGCACGGTCAACGTCGGCCGGGTCCAGTGCGGGTGCCCCGGCACGCAGCCACAGAAAGTACTCGACATTCCCCGAGGGCCCGGGCAACGGACTGGCCGTCACGCCGTTCACCCCGAGTCCCAGTTCCCCCGCCTGCCGGGCCACGCCACGCACGGCGTCCGCCCGTAGCTCGGGGCTGCGGACGACTCCGCCGCTCCCGAGCCGTTCCCTGCCCACCTCGAACTGCGGCTTGACCATCATCACCAGGTCGGCTCCGGGCGCCGCGCACCGCACAAGGGCGGGCAGCACCAGGCCGAGCGGGATGAAGGACAAGTCACCGACAACAAGATCCACCGGCTCCCCATCGATCGCCTCCAACGTCAACTCGCGTACGTTCGTACGGTCCTTGACGGTGACGCGTTCATCACTCTGAAGAGACCAGGCCAACTGCCCGTATCCGACGTCCACGGCGACGACGTGGGCGACGCCCGCGCGCAGCAGCACATCGGTGAACCCGCCGGTCGAGGCGCCGGCGTCCAGAGCCCGCCGCCCCTCGACCGCCAGGCCGAGCGGAACGAAGGCCTCCAGCGCTCCGGCGAGCTTGTGGCCGCCGCGCGAGACGTAGTCGGGATCGTCGTCGTCCTGGGTGACCAGGATGGCGGCGGCGGTCTCCACCTGGGTGGCGGGTTTGGTCGCGAGGGTCTTGCCGACGGTGACCCGCCCGGCGGCGATCAGCTGTCCGGCGTGCTCACGCGAGCGGGCGAGTTTACGTCGGACCAGCTCGGCGTCGAGGCGGCGTCGTGCCACTCCTGCCACGTTCGGTTCAGCTCCTGTTGCTGTTGCTGTCGTTACTGCTGCCGTACGGCGCAGGGGGCCCCGGAGGTCCCGGGCGGGCGTCGAGCGCGGTGAGCGCGTCGCGCAGCCCCCTGTGCACATCCTCGTACACCTCCACATGGCCGTCCGTGGCGAGGTGGTCCACATCGGCCAACCGGTCGAGCTGGGCGTCGACCTCGGCGTTGCCGGTGGGCGTACGCGGCACGAGGAGGGGAGCGGGGGCGGCGGGATCGTCCTCGGGTTCCGCGGCGGGCCCGGCCTCGGCCTGAGGTCCGGGCTCGCCTTCGGGCCCGGGCCCGGCCATGGCCCCGGGGTCCGCGGACGGCACCGGCACCGGCTCGGGCGCGGGGTCGGCCGGAGTCCGGGCCTCCGCGCCGAAGGGTCCTGCGTCGCGGGCCCCCGTCTCCGGGCCGGTCATGGAGTCGCTCATGACCCGACGCTACCGCGAAGCGCTGGGGTACCGTCGATCGCGATGGCCACGATTGAGGAGTGCCGCAGCGCACTCGACAAGCTCTCGGACAACATGGCGGGCGCGGACGGCGACGTACGCAGCGCGGCGGCGTTGGACCGCTCGCTGAGCTGCCATATCACCGACCTCGACATCACCTTCGTAGGCCGTCTCAAGGACGGCCGTATCGAGGTGCTCGACACGCTCCAGGGCCCGCCGCCCGACAAGGCCGAGATCCGGCTCACGATGACCGGCGACGACCTGGTCGCGATGGTCGACGGCGAGCTGAACTTCGCGAAGGCCTGGGGCTCGGGCCGGGTCAAGCTCGAAGCGGGCCTGCGTGACCTGCTCCGGCTCAGAAAGCTTCTCTGAGCCGGGCCGCGCCCCGTCAGGGGGCGCGGGGAACTGCGCGCCCAGCCACGACGCACCGCAACCGAAAACACCACCGCCGACACGCTCAGCCTTCGGCAACCCCCACACCCGCGGCAGCGGCCCGTGCCTTCCGCGCCGCCGGCACCACCAGCGGCGTACCCGTCTCCGGGTCGTCGATGACCTGGCAGCGCAACCCGAAGACCTCCTCGACCAGCTCGGCCGTGACGATGTCGGCCGGGGCGCCCTCGGCGATCACCGAGCCCTCGCGCAGGGCGATCAGGTGGGTGGCGTACCGGGCCGCGTGGTTGAGGTCGTGCAGTACGGCGACCAGGGTGCGGCCCTGCTCCTCGTGGAGTTCCGCGCACAGGTCGAGCACGTCGATCTGGTGCTGGATGTCGAGATAGGTGGTCGGCTCGTCGAGCAGCAGCAGGGGGGTCTGCTGGGCGAGCGCCATGGCGATCCACACGCGCTGGCGCTGGCCTCCGGAGAGCTCGTCGACGTATCGGTCGGCCAACTCGGCGACCCCGGTCGAGGTCATGGACTCGCGCACGATCCGCTCGTCCTCGGTCGACCACTGGCGGAGCAGCCCCTGGTGCGGGTAGCGCCCGCGCCCCACGAGGTCGCCGACGGTGATCCCGTCCGGCGCGATCGACGACTGCGGCAGCAGCCCGAGCGTCCGGGCCACCTTCTTGGCGGGCATCGACTGGATGACCTGCCCGTCGAGCAGCACCCGGCCCCGGTTCGGCTTCAGCATGCGGGACAGGGCGCGCAGCAGCGTGGACTTGCCGCAGGCGTTCGGGCCGACGATCACCGTGAACGAGTTGTCCGGTATCTCGACCGACAGCTGCTCGGCGATGACGCGCTGGTCGTAGGCGAGGGTGACGTTTTCGGCGGACAGGCGGTTCACAGTGCTCCTTCGGGTGTTCGTGCGCGGCCCGCCATCGGAGCCCGTACTCGTCCTGCTCGTCGTGCTCGTCTCTCCGGCGGCGGCCGTACGCGCCGCCCCGTCGTCGGCCGTACTCGTCTTACGGTCGGCGTTCATATCCGCCCCGCCTTGCGCTCGGTGACCAGGAGCCACAACAGATAGACGCCGCCGAGCACTCCGGTCACGACGCCGACGGGCAGCTGGTCGGCGCCGAAGGCCCGCTGCGAGGCCCAGTCGGCGACGACCAGCAGGGTGGCGCCCATGCACATGGCGGGCACCAGGTTGGGTCCCGGCGAGCGGGTGAGGCGCCGCGCGAGCTGCGGTGCGGTGAGCGCGACGAAGGCGACCGGGCCCGCGGCGGCGGTGGCGGCCGCGGTGAGCAGCACGGCGGCCACCAACAGCAGCAGCCGCGTCCGCTCGACCCGCACCCCGAGCGCGTACGCCACGTCGTCGCCCATCTCCAGCATCCGCAGCCCGCGCGCGTTGCCGAGGACCAGCGGTACGAGGACGGCGCACAGGCCGAGCAGCGGCCAGACCTGGTCCCAGTCACGGCCGTTGAGCGAGCCGGTCATCCAGACGACGGCACGGGCCGCGTCGACGAGATCGGCCTTGGTGATCAGATAGCCGTTGACGGCCGTGACGATCGCGGAGACACCGATACCGACCAGGACGAGTCGGTATCCGTGCACACCCCGCTTCCAGGCGAGCACATAGATGGCGAGCCCGGTCACCAGACCGCCGACCAGCGCGCCGACGGCGACCTGGGTGGCGTTCCCCGAGAACAGCACGATCATCACGAGCGCGCCGGCCGTCGAACCCTGCCCGAGGCCGAGCACGTCCGGACTGCCCAGCGGATTGCGGGAGATGGCCTGGAAGAGCGCGCCGCCGAGCCCGAGCGAGGCCCCCACCAGGAGCCCGACCAGGACTCGCGGCAGGCGCAGTTCGTTGACGATGAACTCCTGGCCCGCGTCGCCGTTGCCGACCAACGTCCTGAGGACGTCGGCGGCCGGTATCGGGAAGTCGCCGGTGCCGATGAGCACGACACTCGCGGCGAGCGCGGCCACGAGCAGCAGCACGACGACCGTGAACCCGCGGACATCGAAACGGACCGACAGCCCACCGCCGGCACGAACGGTCCGAGCCCGAAAGGCCCGGACTGGACCTGCCTGACCGCGCCCGCTCTGCTCGTGTTCTGCCTGATTGCGTGGGGGCTTCACAGCTGCGCCGTCCTCCGCCGTCGTACGAGAAAGATGAAGACCGGTCCGCCGAGGATCGCGGTGACGATGCCGACCTGGAGCTCCGCGGGCCGGGCGACCATCCGGCCGATCACATCGGCGCCCAGCAGCAGCACCGGCGACAGCACAGTGGCGTACGGCAGGATCCAGCGCAGGTCGGGCCCGGTGAAGGACCGTACGACGTGCGGAACCATCAGCCCGACGAAGACGATCGGCCCGCAGGCGGCGGTCGCTGCCCCGCAGAGCACGGTCGCGGCGGCCATGGACAGCCCGCGGGTGCGGTTCAGATGCGCACCGAGCGCACGGGCGGTGTCGTCGCCCATGGCCATGGCGTTCAGCGGCCGGGCGAGCGCCAGCGCGAGAACCGTGCCGACCACGAGGAACGGCAGCACCTGCTCGATGGTCGAGTTCGTCGCCGAGGCCAGCGAACCGACGGTCCAGAAGCGCATCTTGCCGAGCGCGGCCTCGTCCGTGATCATCACGGCCTGCAGATAGCCGTAGAGCGCGGCGCTGATCGCGGTGCCGGCGAGCGCGAGCCGCACCGGCGTGGCACCCCGGCTGCCGCCGAGGAAGTACACGAGCGCCCCGACGACGGCCGCGCCCGCGAAGGCGAACCACACATAACCGCTCAGCGAGGTGACGCCGAAGAAGGTGATGGCCGTGACGACCGCGGCGGACGCACCGGCGTTGATACCGAGCAGCCCCGGATCGGCGAGCGGGTTGCGGGTGAGCGCCTGGAGGACGGCCCCGGAGAGCCCCAGCGCGGCACCGACGAGCAGCCCGAGGACCGTACGCGACAGCCGCTCGCTCACCACGACGTCGCCGTACGTTCCCGAGTCCTCGAACAAGCCGTGCCAGACCTGCTCCAGCGACAGCTCTTTTGCGCCGATCGCGATGCTCGCCAGGGCGACGAGCACCAGCACGGCGAGGGACACGAAGAGCCCAGCGGCCCGTATCGCCCGGCGGGTTGGGGGCGCGGGGGCGGTCTCCGCGCTCGGTTCAGGGGGACTGTCGACCAACACCCGGTTAGGTTAGCCTACCCTCGCCGTGCACCACGATCCCCATACGCGGTGACCTGCGCAACCATCCCTTCCGAGGCCGCGCTCCAAAGCCCTCCGAAGAGCCTGCCGAAGGCCCCGCCGAAGAGCCCCCGAAAGCCGCCGGGCCCGCGCTCAGAGCCCCAGCCGCGCCAGCGCCTTCCCCCCGTCCAGCTCGCACGCTCCATCCCCCGCGGCCGTCCAGGCGGCGGCACACAGCGCCCGCAGCCCGTCCATCGCCTCGCCCGCACCCTCCAGTTCCAGCCGCTCGGCGCCTGCCGTCGCCGTCCAGCCTCCGCAGCGGAACCCGTCGCCCGCCTCGACGACCTCCGGCTGCCCGGTCAACATGCCTCGCAGGTCGGCGTCGACGTACGTCGGCCGGTGCTGCGGCGGAGCGGCGATGAGCTGCGCCCCGTCGGTCACACCGGTCAGCACCAGCAGCGAGTCCACCTCGCCGTTGAACGCACCCTCGATGTCCGTGTCGAGCCGGTCCCCCACCACCAGCGGCCGCTCGGCCCCGGTCCGCAGGATCGTCTCGCGGTGCATCGGCGGCAACGGCTTGCCCGCCACCTGTGGCTCGGCGCCGGTCGCGATCCGTACGACCTCCACGGCCGCGCCGTTGCCCGGAGCGATCCCGCGCGCGCTGGGGATCGTCAGATCGGTGTTGGACGCGAACCACGGCACCCCGCGCGCGATGGCGTAGCAGGCCTCCGCGAAGCGGCCCCAGGGCAGATCGGGCCCGCCGTACCCCTGCACGACGGCCACCGGTTCGTCCTCGGCCGACTCGACCGGTTCGAGCCCGCGCTCGCGCAGCGCGACCCGCAGCCCCTCCCCGCCGATCACCAGCACGCGCGCCCCCTGGGGCACCTGCTCGCTGATCAGCCGGGCCACCGCCTGCGCCGAGGTGATGACGTCCGACTCCTCCGTCGGTATCCCCAGCTCCGTGAGGTGCGCGGCGACGGTGTCGGGCGTCCGCAGCGCGTTGTTCGTCACGTATGCGAGACGCATGCCGCCCGCGCGGGCCGTGCCGAGCGAGTCGACCGCGTACGCGATCGCGTTCCCGCCCGCGTACACCACCCCGTCCAGGTCGAGCAGTGCCGTGTCGTACGCCTCGCTCAGGGCCCGGTCACTGCCCTCGGGGCGCGTCCTCACGGTCTGGCTCATTACGCATCGCTCCTCGTTCGATCCCTTTCCCCCGATCATCCCGCATGGCACTGACACACTTACGATGCCTCAATGAACACTGCAGGTCCCGTGGACGTACCGGCCGGCATGGGCCTAGACCTCACCCCGTTCCGGGGCCTGCGCTACGACCCCGACCGGGTCGGCAGCCTCTCCGCCGTCACGTCCCCGCCCTACGACGTGGTCGTACGGCCCGACGGTCTCCACCACCTCGAATCGGCGGACCCGCACAACATCGTCCGGCTGATCCTCCCCCAGGCGACCACACCCAGCGTCCGCAACGAGCAGGCCGCGGACACCCTGCACCGCTGGCTTTCCGAGGGCGTCCTGACCACGGACTCCGTGCCGGGCCTGTACGTCTACGAGCAACGCCACGGCGACGGCATGCTGCAACGGGGCATCATCGGCGCCCTGCGCCTGTCGGAGGCGTCGGACGGCGTGGTCCTGCCGCACGAGGACGTCATGCCGCACGTCGTCGCGGACCGCGCGGCCCTGATGCGCGCCACCTCCGCGAACCTCGAACCCCTGCTGCTGACCTACCGCGGCAACGGGGCCGCCTCCGGCACGACCGCCGTCGTGGAGGGCGCCGCCGAGCGCCCTCCCCTGCTGTCCACAACCACGGAGGACGGCTTCAGCCACCGCCTGTGGGCCGTGACCGACCCCGCGCACCTGGCCGAGATCCGGACAGACCTCGCCAACCGCCAGGCCCTCATCGCCGACGGCCACCACCGCTGGGCGACGTACTTGCGTCTACGCGCGGAGCATCCCTCCCCCAGCCCCTGGGACTTCGGCCTGGTACTCCTCGTCGACACCGCCCGCTACCCGCTCCGCGTCCGCGCGATCCACCGCCTCCTGCACCGCCTCCCGGTGACCGACGCCCTGGCGGCCCTCGGCGACGACTTCCGCGTACGCCACGTAGACGGCCCTCTCTCCCGTGCCCTGGAGTCCCTCTCCGTAGCGGCCGCCGAGGGAAACGCCTACCTCCTTGCGGGTGACGGCACGTTCCACCTCGTCGACCGCCCGTCCCCGGACCTGCTCGCCCGTACGATCCCGGCGGACCGCCCCGAGACCTGGCGCACCCTCGACGCGACGGTCCTGCACGCCACGCTCCTCGACCATGTCTGGCAGATACCCGACGTCCCGGAGCACATCGCCTACATCCACGACACCGCCGCCACGGTCGCCAAGGCGGAGCGCGACGGCGGCACGGCCGTCCTGATGCACCCGGTCCACGAAGAGGTCGTACGCGACCTGGCGAGCCAGGGCGTCACGATGCCCCGCAAGTCGACGTCCTTCGGCCCGAAGCCGGCGTCGGGCCTGGTGCTGCGCACCCTGGCCCCCTGAAAACACGAATGGGCGGGCCCCCCGAAGGGATCCCGCCCATGGACTCGTATGTGTCCGTTACTCGTGCGCGCACTCGTGCTCGTACGACTCCTGCGGGGCTGTCAGCCCTTGAGGTCGTCCTCGTCGCCGTCGACGCTGTCGTCGGTCGGCTCCGCCTCCGGCGCTGACTTCGCTTCCGGGACCTCGGAGTTCACGACCTCGACATCGCCGTCGCTATCGGTGTCGCTCTCGCTGTCGTCCTCGACGAGGGCGTCGACGAACTCCACACCGTCCAGCTCGGCGAGTCGGTCCGAGGCGTCCGTGCTGCCGTCCTTGTCGGACTCGACGGCCTTGGCGAACCACTCACGCGCCTCGCCCTCACGCCCGGCCGCGAGCAGCGCGTCGGCGTACGCGTACCGCAGTCGCGCGGTCCACGGCTGTACGGAGTTGGAGGCGAGCTCGGGGCTCTGCAGAGTGACGATGGCCGCGTCGAGCTGGTCCATGTCCCGCCGCGCACCGGCTGCCACGAGCCGCATCTCGACCTGGCCGGCCTTGTCGAGCTTCTGCACCTCGGGGGCGCCGGCCATGTCGAGCGCCTTCTCGGGCCGCCCGAGACCGCGCTCGCAGTCCGCCATGACGGGCCACAGGTCCACGTTGCCGGTCATGCGCCGCGCGGCCCGGAACTCGGCGAGCGCCTCGCTGTACTTCTGGCTCGCGTACGCGGCGAAGCCGGCCGCCTCCCGTACGGCGGCGACACGCGACGCCAGCCGCAGCGCGACCCTGGAGTAGCCGTACGCACCCTCGGGGTCCTCGTCGATGAGCCTGGCCACCATCACCAGGTTGCGGGAGACGTCCTCGGCAAGCCCCTTGGGCAGGCTCTGCAGTTCCTGCCGTACGTCCTTGTCGATCTCCTCGCCCGTGACGTCGTCCGGGATCGGCAGCCGCTTGATCGGCTCGCGGTCGCGGTCCCGCTCGTCGCGGAAGCGCCCGCCGCCACGACGGTCGTCGCCGCCCCGTCCACCACGGTCGTCGCGCCCACGGAACCCGCCGCCACCGCTACCGGGACGGCCACGGCTGTCATCGCGACGCGGTCCGCCACGACGGTCGTCGCCGCCACGCGCCCCACGGTCGTCCCGCCCACGGAACCCGCCACCGCCACCTGCGCGGTTGTCGTCCCGACGGAAGCCACCACGGTCGCCACCGCCACTGCTGCCGCCGCGGTTGTCATCACGGCGATCATCACGACGGACGTAACGGGTACGGTCGCCGTCGCGACGGTCATCCCTGCGGTCGTCACGCCGGAAACCGCCACGGTCGCCGCCACCGCTGCCACCGCCACGGTTGTCCTCGCGACGGTCGTCACGCCGGAAGCCACCACGATCGCCACCGCCACTGCCGCTGCGGTTGTCGTCGCGGCGCGGGGCGCCCCGCTCGTCGTCACGGCGGAACGCCGGACGGTCATCCCTGCGGTCGTCCCGACGGAACCCACCGCGGTCGCGGTCGTCACGGCTCGGTCCACTGGGACGGTCATCACGCCGGAACGGCGGACGGCCTCCACGGTCGTCGTCACGGCGGAACGCCGGACGATCGCCATCGCGCCGGAACCCACCACGGTCGCCACCGCCACCGCGGTTGTCATCCCGACGGAAGCTGCCGCGGTCACCGCCACTGCTGCCGCCACGGTTGTCATCACGACGGTCGTCACGCCGGAAGGGCGGACGGTCACCATCACGCCGGGGGCCACCACGATTGTCATCGCGACGGAAACCGCCACGGTCGCTGCTGCCACCGCGGCTGTCATCACGGCGGAAGCCACCACGGTCACTGCTGCCACTGCTGCTACCACCGCGGCTGTCGTCCCGACGGAAACCGCCCCCACTGCTGCCACGGTCGTCGCGGCGGAAGCCACTACGGTCGCCGCCACCACTGCCGCTGCGGTTGTCGTCGCGACGCGGGCCGCCCCGCTCGTCGTCACGGCGGAACGCCGGCCGGTCATCCCTGCGGTCGTCCCGACGGAACCCACCGCGGTCACGGTCGTCACGGCTCGGCCCACTGGGACGGTCATCACGCCGGAACGGCGGACGAGCGCCGCGGTCGCGGTCGTCGCGTCCGCGGTATCCGCCGCCACTGCCGCCACCACGGTTGTCATCGCGACGGAAGCCACCACGGTCACTGCCGCTGCTGCTGCCACCGCGGTTGTCGTCCCGACGGAAGCCACCACGGTCGCCGCCGCCACTGCTGCTGCCACGGTTGTCATCGCGACGGTCGTCACGCCGGCCGTTCCCGCCACGGTCGTTGTCGCGGCGCGGGCCCCCTCGGTACCCGCCCCGGTCACCACTGTCCCGGCTTCGCTGGTCGCGCTCCGGTCGCTCGTCGGGAGAGTTGGTGGACATGGGTGACTCCTGTCATCGGTACCGCAAGTCATTCTCGCGCAGCCGGGTACCCAGCGCGCTTCGGAAAACAAAAAAGGACCTCTGGTCCCAGCGAGTCGCTGGGACCAGAGGTCCTCCAAATATTGTTCGGCGGCGTCCTACTCTCCCACAGGGTCCCCCCTGCAGTACCATCGGCGCTGTAAGGCTTAGCTTCCGGGTTCGGAATGTAACCGGGCGTTTCCCTCACGCT
>NZ_JBITFQ010000030.1:0-134443 GCF_044456225.1 Streptomyces sp. NPDC050988
GAAAACGGCCGCACCGCCAACAGCATGTCCATGGTCTTCCTCGCCATCCTCCTCATCCTGATCGTCGGAATCGCCATCGACCTGCTCATCTTCAGTCCGCTGGAGCGGTGGGTACTGCGCAGCCGCGGTCTCCTCGTGAAGAGCTGAACTCCCATGTCCCGACCGGTACTTCTCGTCATCGCCCACGGCAGCCGCGACCCGCGCCATGCCGCGACCGTGCACGCCCTGGTACGACGCGTACGGGACCTGCGGCCGGGCGTGCGCGTGGAGACCGGCTTCCTGGACTTCAACATCCCCTCCGTCTCAGGGGTGTTGGAGTCACTGGCGGCGGAGGGCGTACGCGACGTAGTGGCGCTCCCCCTCCTCCTGACCCGGGCCTTCCATGCGAAGTCGGACATCCCGGCGGTGCTGAGCGAGGCTCCGGCGCGGCTGAGGATCCGGCAGGCCGAGGTGCTCGGCCCGTCGCCACTGTTGACCGCCGCGCTCGAACGGCGGTTGTACGAGGCGGGGTTGTCCCCCGCCGACAAGTCCTCGACCGGAGTCGTACTGGCCTCGGCGGGGTCCACGGACCCGGAGGCGATCGCAGTGATCGCAGAAATCGCGCGGGAGTGGCGGCGGACCGGTTGGTGCGCCGTGCGACCTGCGTTCGCCTCCGCGTCGTTGCCTCGTACGGAGGATGCGGTACGGGAGTTGCGCGCCCTCGGGTGCGAGCGCGTGGTCGTCGCCCCGTACGTCCTGGCCCCCGGCTTCCTCCCGGACCGGATCGCCCGTGGCGCAACCGAGGCGGACGTCCTGGCCGACGTCCTCGGCGCGTCCCCGGAGGTGGCCCGCGTACTCCTGCAGCGCTACGACATGGCCCGGACCCCGGCCTTGACGGCGATCGGCGCCTGACCTGGGCTTTCCCTCGCCCCCGCCGCCCCTACCCGTCCCATCCTTCTGGGGCTCCGCCCCAGACCCCGTGGGGTGTGTTGTCAGGTGCGGGTCGGACGTGGCTGGGCGCGCAGTTCCCCGCGCCCCTGAGCTTGTCCTACCGTTCTGGCGCGGGCGTGGCAGGGTGCCGGCGAGCCTGAGCAGTCGAATCGGGATGCGCTGATCTGCTGGGCAGTTGCATACTCGGCGCATGGCCTTGCTCTCCGGTCGGTTCCGGGATCCGCGCAGCTCCGAGTACGACTTCATCGGCTCGAACATTGTGCGCTGTCCCAGTTGCGCGAAGGCTGCTCGGGTCGTTCCAGCGCCTGAAGACTCCGATCCCGGAGGTCGGATCCTGTTCAAGCCGCGCCGTCTGGTCTGCCGTGGCTGCGGACTGTCACGAGTGTGGAGCGGCCGCCTTGTCGCTCTCTCCCGCGGCACAGCTCAACCCGCGACGGATCCATACTTCGGTATGCCGCTGTGGCTCCAGGTTGAGAGCCGACATGGGTGGTTGTGGGCGTACAACCTCGAGCACCTCGACCTGATCCGCCGTTTCGTCCAAGCGTCGCTGCGAGAACGAGCGCCCTGGTACGACACCGGACAGAAGATGACCTTGGTGTCCCGCCTTCCGGCATGGATCAAGCGAGCGAAGAACCGGGACGAGGTCCTGCGTGCCGTCAGCCGGATGCACGCCTCACTGGTTGCCGCCTGAACTACGGCCCGGCAGACGACGCCACCTCGGTGACTACTGCCCCCCAGCTACGCGGCGTCGTCGAACGGCCCATCGCGGCGGGGGCGGGAAAAAGGGTTCGTTCACGAGGCCGCCCGGGACAGACGCGGGTCGCGGCCGCTCAAGGCGATGGCTTGGGTGAAGGTGGGGGAATCGGATGGCACCGGGACCGCAGGAGCGAAGCCGTCGTACTGGCGGTAGAGGTCGCCGTGGGTGACGACGACGTCCAGGATGATGTGGGCCGCCGCGTCGGAGATGCGGTACTCCTGGCCGGTCGCCGTAGCGACGTCCCAGCCGTGCACCGCCGTCTCCTTCACGATCATCGAGGCCAGCTCGGGAGCAGCCACGGATCCCATGCCCAGGTCCACCTCTCCCTCCCACACCACCGGATCCGCCCACACGGCGACCGCCCGGTCCAGCTGGGCGGCGTACGCCGAGGCCCAGCCGGGCTCGGCGGCGAAGTCCCGGTCGGTCAGCGACTCGGGCAGCGGCTTGCGCAGCGCCCGGTGCTCCAGGCCGTGAGAGGTGTAGAGCACCCAGTGGTTGACCAGAGTCCGGACGTCCCAGCCCGCGCAGTGGGTCGTCCCGGCGAGCTGCTCCGCGGTGACCCCGCGCGCGACACGGGCGGCCTCGGCGGCGCATTCGACCATGGACGGGTACAGGCTCTCCAGCGTGTACGGCGCGTTCGCGCTCTCCTGATCCGGGCTCTTGCCCGCCTTCGTGTTCGCGTTCTTGTCCATGCGTCCCACGCTAGGGACGCGGCCCCGCACCCTCTTGAACAAACGCGACAGCGTCACCGGCCAGCCGTACGAGCTCGTCCACCGGCATGGAGCCGGCCGCCCGTCGCTCGCGAGCGAAGTCGTTGGCGAGCCGTCGCAGCAGGTCGTTGAGTGGCGTCGGTACGCCGTGCAGCCGACCCAGCAGCACGATCTCGCCGTTGAGATAGTCCGCCTCGATCGTCCCCGTGCCACGGTTCAGCGACTGCCACGACGACCCCGCGCCCCGCTCGGACCCGTCGAAGGGCTCGAAGCGGATCTTGTCGGCGCGAGCCTCCTTCTGCTCCTCCTCGGAGGCGTACGGGATGCCCGCCGCCGCGAGCACGGCCTCGCCCTCGGCACGCACGCGGCCGTAGAGCGCGATGCCCTCCTCGCTGGTGAGCACGCCGCTGACCGCCTCGATCGAGTTGGCGAGGTTGCCCAGGAGCTTGGCGTACTGCCAGCGCGCCACATCGGCCACGACCGGCGCCTCGAAGCGGGACGCGGACAGGTCGGCGGCGATGCTCCGTACCGTCTCGTCCGTGCCGTGCGGATAGCGCCCGAGATGCAGGATCCCGGTGAGCGGCGTTCCGGCGGCGGACACGACCCCCGGCTCGACGAACGTCGCGGGCAGCCACACGCACACCCCGTACACCCGCCGGAATCGGCGCAGTGCGAGCCGCTGGCTCTCCACGCCGTTCTGCGCGCAGACCAACGGCAGCCGCTCGGCCGCCGTGCCACCGCCCGCCACGGGCACAGGCCCCCACGCCTCCAGCGCCGCCTCGCTGTCCTGCGTCTTGACGGCGAGTACGAGCACGTCGTCGGCGCCCAGTTCGCCGAGCGCGTGCGGCCCGTCGACGACGGGCGGCCGATGGGTGTGCGGCCCGTCGGGCGTCACCAGGCGCAGCCCCCGCTCGCGCAGCGCCTCGTACTGCGCGCCCCGGGCGACCAGCACAACGTCGTGTCCCGACTCGGCGAGGCGACCGCCGATGGCCCCGCCCACAGCCCCTGCTCCGATGATGATGTAGCGCATGTGTCCGACCCTGCCACAGGCGTGTGTACGCTCCATCAATGATTCCGGAAATCTTCGAGCTCGCCGGACAGCTGCCCGTCCGCCGACTCGGTTACGGCACCGCCCAGTTGACGGGTCCCGGCTACTGGGGGCCGCGTGGTGAGGCCGGGGACTCGGTGGCCGTTCTGCGGCAGGCAGTCGAGCGCGGGGTCACGCTGATCGACACGGCGGACAACTACGGCCCGTCGATCGCCGAGGAGCTCGTCGCCGAGGCGCTGTACCCGTATCCGGACGGCCTGGTGATCGCCACGAAGGGCGGTGTCGTACGCACCGGCCCGGACGCCTGGCACATCGAGGGGCGGCCCGAGCGGCTGCGGGCGATGTGCGAGGCGAGTCTGCGGCGGCTGCGACTCGACACGATCGACCTGTACCAGTTGCACCGGCTGGACCCGGACGTACCGCTGGCCGAACAGCTGGGCGCGCTCGACGAGTTGCGCAGGGAGGGCAAGATCCGGCACA
Source organism: Streptomyces sp. NPDC050988 (assembly GCF_044456225.1). NCBI lineage: Bacteria > Bacillati > Actinomycetota > Actinomycetes > Kitasatosporales > Streptomycetaceae > Streptomyces > Streptomyces sp. NPDC050988. The sequence continues at coordinate 3,926 of NZ_JBITFQ010000030.1, forward strand.
TCGGGCTCGACTCGGTGACGGCCGAACAGCTCGACGCCGCACGGGAGTTGACGGACATCGCGTCCGTGCAGAACCGGTACAACCTCACCGACCGCGCCTCGGAGCCGCTGCTGAAGCTGTGCGAGGCGCACGGCATCGCCTTCCTGCCCTGGTTCCCGCTGGGCAACGGCTCGTTGACCACGGACCGGGCGTGCGCGGACGGCGCCGCCGCACACAGGGTGTCCGCGGACATCGCCGCCGCGCACGGAGTGTCGCCCGGGCGGATCGCCCTGGCCTGGCTGCTGCACCGCTCACCCATGCTCTGCCCGACCCCCGGCACGGGCTCCCTCGCGCATCTGGAGGAGAACCTCGACGCCGTCGCCGTACGGCTCGGCGAGGAGGACATGTCCCGCCTCGACGCCATCGGTTGACCTCGCCCGACCTCGCCCCGCCGCGCTTGACCTTGCCCCTGGGGCAGACTCCAGGCTCCGGGGCATGGACTCCTACGACTTCCACCTCAAGCAGAGCCCGTACAGCGACCCCGGACCCGTACCGGCCGATCTGCCCGCCGACCCGCGCGAACTCGCGGCCCTCGTACGGAACTTGATAATCCACCGGGAGGAGGGCGGACACTTCGGGTATGCGATTCCCGAGGAGCGCCGTCACGAGGACGCCGAGGCCCGGTACGTGAGCGAGATCCTGCGGATCCTGCGCGAGCGTTCGCAGGCGCCGCTCATCGAACACCGGGAGCTGGGCGAGCGGTTCGCCGGTACGTGCCGGGACTTCGCGCTGCTGATGTGCGCGTTCCTGAGGGCGACGGGCATCGCCGCACGCGTCCGGTGCGGCTTCGCCACGTACTTCGAGGACGGCTCCTCCCCGGTGACCCACGGGGACCACTGGGTCACCGAATACCGTCTGCCGGACGGCAGTTGGCGGCTCGCGGACGCCCAGGTGGCCGACGGGGCGCACGACGTGCCCTTCGATCCGCTGGACGTCCCGCGGGACCGGTTCCTCGTCGCCGGAGCCGCCTGGCAGTCGTGCCGGGCGGGCGACGCGGATCCCGACGCCTTCGGGATCCCCCTCCCCACGGGCACCCTGCAAGGCCTGTGGTTCGTGCGCTGCAACGTCGTACGGGATCTCGCGGCCCTCGGCGGGGTCGAGGTGCTGCCGTGGGACGCGTGGGGGCTCGCGGCGAAGGACGAGCCGGAGGTGAACGGGGACGATCTCGCGCTGCTCGACGTGGTGGCCGCGGCGACGGCCACGGAGGCCGTGTCGCCCGAGGAGATCCGGCGGCTGTGCGCGGACCCCCGCCTCACCGTCCCGGCGGAGATCACCTCGCACACGACCTACCTCGGTGTCCGGCAGGTCAGGCTTCCCGAGGGCCTTCGGGGCTGAACGGCGTTCCCTGGTGGAAGTACAGCAGCCACTCCTCCCCCGTACGCCGCCACAGCGAACTGCGGTGCGCGTGACGGCCGTTGTACTCCGTGTCGAAGGTGAGGTGGACCAGGTCGGGGGCCAGCTCGACGCCGGTCACCCGGGAGGTGATGCCCGGGCCGGTGCCCGGCTCCTTCGCCCCGACCAGTGCGTCGATGGTCGAGGCCCGGTCCCAGTGCCGCCCGGAGACGCCGAACTCGTGGAAGTCGGGGTGCAGCAGCGCGCCGAGGAGTTCGGGTGAGCGGCGGATCTCCGGGTCGAGGAGGCGCAGTTCGCCCTCGATGGCCGCCTCGACGGCGGGGCCGTGGTCAGCCACTGGTCAGCTCCGCGAGTTTGGTGACGGTGTTCCAGTTCCGGGAGGTGGCGATGATGCCCTTCGTCATCCGGGGCTTCGACAGGCTCTCCGCCAGCTTGGAGCGGCCGAGGCCGTCGGGCGCGTACAGGTAGAGGACTCGGTCGCCGAGGCGGAACTCCTCGGGCAGGAAGGCCTGTTGGTCGATGGACGCGAAGCGCTCGGCGTCGACCGGCTCGGAGAAGTAGGTGGCGTGCAGTTGCTTGGCCTCAAGGTCGGCGGCCGGGAACGGACAGGCGTCGAGGACGGCCCGCAGATAGGCGTGGTCCCGCACCAGGACGTCGACGGTGAAGCCGAAGCGCTTCTCCATCGCCCCCGACAGCTCCGCGGCGAGTGTGTCCTCGTCGCCGTGGTCGCTGGAGAAGACGGCGTTCCCGCTCTGGAGATACGTACGGACGCCGTCGTACCCGAGGCCCTCCATGAGGGTGCGCAGCTCGGCCATCGGCACCTTCCTGCTGCCGCCCACGTTGATCCCGCGCAGCAGTGCCGCGTACGTCGTCATGCCCAGAGTCATCCGCACACCATAAAGCGGCCGCCGTGCCCCGTGGGGGTGGGCACGACGGCCGCGGTTTCCGGGCGGCCGGACACCTGAAGTTACCGGCCGGTCGGCTCAGAACCCTGGCCGATGGGCGCGCTCAGTTCAACCCCCGCACACAGCTGTGACTTGTTCAACAAGCTTTCGTAACACCAAAGAGGATCTTCCCCGGCAGATCGGACCCGGCGGAGGGACGGACCGAGGACAGGACGGGGACAGGACGGGCACAGGCCGAGGAACGACCAGGCACAGACCGGACACCCTGATCACGATCCCCGAGGTGCCGCTTTACATGTAAGGGGCTTTCATCCTCCTCAGTGCTGAGGTCACGGGGTCCGAGGGGAGGACTCGAGCCCCCCGCACCTCACCGGGGAGCACGACGAGAGGTTCTTATCCGCCCCATACCTTCGAAACAGAAGGTGCGGGCAGGGGGCCGGCACCGAGGACGAGGGGGCAAGCCCGTCATGGGTAACAGAGACACGCGGGTACGGGGCATAGCTGCCCGGGCCGGCGGCTGGAGTGCCCGGCACCGCTGGGCGGCCGTCGGGATCTGGCTGCTGTTCGTCGTCCTGGCGATGGGGCTCGGCTCTGCGGCGGGCACGGTCGAACTCAAGGACAGCGACCAGCTCAGCGGCGAGACCGGCCGGGCCGCGGCCATCGCGGAGGAAGCGGGGATCGACGAGCCGGCCGGGGAGACCGTGCTCGTCCAGGGCAGGGACGCGGGCGTCAAGGCGACGAGCACCGAGTTCCGCGCCGCCGTCGACGCCGTGATGAAGGCGGTCGAGGGCACCGGCAAGGTGACCGACGTGACCTCGCCGTACGACACGGACACGATCTCCAAGGACGGCCGCAGCGCCCTCGTGCAGTTCGACATGCGCGGCGAGGCGGAGACGGCCGGCGAACGGGTGGAGCCCGTGCTGAAGGCCGTCGAGGGGGTGCAGAAGGATCATGGGTCGGTGCTGATCGAGGAGATCGGCGGCGCCAGCATGAACAAGACGTTCGACGACGCGTTCGGCAACGACTTCAAGCAGGCCGAGTACTCCGCCGTCCCCGTGGCCCTCGGCATCCTGCTGGTCGCGTTCGGCGCGCTGGTGGCGGCCCTGGTGCCGGTCCTGCTCGCGATCACCGCGATCGTGGCCACGATGGGCCTGATGATGCTCGTCAGCCACATCCAGCCGATGGACGACACATCGAGCTCCGTGATGCTGCTCGTGGGCCTGGCGGTCGGCGTCGACTACTGCCTGTTCTATCTGCGGCGTGAGCGCGAGGAGCGCGCGGCGGGCCGGGACCCCGAGACCGCGCTGCGGATCGCCGCGGCGACCAGCGGTCGCGCCATCATCGTCTCCGGTGTCACGGTGTGCGTGGCGATGGCAGGCATGCTGTTCACCGGAATCGCCACCTTCAAGGCGATGGGTCTGGCCTCTCTGATGGTCGTGGCGGTCGCCATGGTCGGCTCGGTGACGGTGCTGCCCGCGGTCCTCTCACTGCTCGGTACGCGGGTCGAGAAGGGGCGCATCCCGTTCCTGCACCCGGACAAGCGGCGCAAGAGCAACGGCGGTTCCGGCAACGGCACTTCGGGCAACGGCCGTTCGAGCAACGGCCGTTCGGGCGACAATGGAAGCCGGTTCTGGACGAGCGTCCTGCGGGTGGTGCTGGCCAAGCCGGCGATCTCACTGGTCGTCGCGGCCGGTGCGCTGCTGGCCATCGCGGCCCCTGCACTCGGCATGAAGACCCAGAACCTCACACTGGACCAGGAGTTCGGCGACTCGCTGCCGATCGTGGCGACGTACGAGCGGGTGAACGAGGCCTTCCCGGGTGGTTCCGACCCGGCCGAGGTGGTCGTCAAGGCCGCCGACATCAACTCCGCCGAGGTGAAGTCCGCGATCGCCGACTTCCGTGAGCAGGCGGTCAGTTCGGGTGCCTCGCGCGGTCCGGTCGAGGTCCAGGTGCACGATGCGGAGAACATCGCCTTCGTGTACGTACCGCTGGTGGGCGGATCGAACCTCGACAAGGCCGAGAAGAGCCTGGAGATCATCCGCGACGAGGTCCGTCCGGCGACGTTCGGCAAGGTCGACGGCGTCGAGGCGCCGGTGACCGGTCAGGTGGCGGGTTCGAAGGACTTCAACGACCAGCTCGTCAGCGCGGTGGCGCCGGTGTTCGCGTTCGTCGTGGTCTTCGCCTTCCTGCTGATGCTCCTGTCGTTCCGCTCGCTGACGATCGCGATCACCTCGATCGTCCTCAACCTCCTCTCGGTGGGGGCGGCCTACGGCATCCTGGTCGCCGTCTTCCAGCACGGCTGGGGCGCGTCCCTGGTGGGCGCGGAGGGCGTGGGCGCCATCGTCACCTGGTTGCCGCTGTTCCTCTTCGTGATCCTCTTCGGGCTGTCGATGGACTACCACGTGTTCGTCGTCTCGCGTATCCGTGAAGCGCGGATGCGGGGGCTGACGACCCGGGACGCCATCCAGCACGGGGTGGTCACGACGGCCGGTGTCATCACCAGTGCCGCCGTCATCATGGTCGCCGTCTTCGCGATCTTCGGCACGCTGTCCATGCAGTCCATGAAGCAGATGGGCGTGGGCCTCGCGGCAGCGGTCCTCATCGACGCGACGATCATCCGCGGTGTACTGCTCCCTGCGGTCATGGCCCTCCTCGGCGAACGCAACTGGTACTTCCCGAAGTGGCTGAACCGCCTGCCGGACCTCAGCCACGACGAGTCCCCCGAGGCCGCGGCCACCTCGTCCCGCTCGAAGGAGTCGATGGTGCGGGTGAAGTCGCGGGTGGAGAGCAACAGCTTGTAGATGATGGCGAGTTCGAAGACGAGAAGCAGGGCGCCGGAGACCAGGGTCGCCTCGATGACCGCGTCGAGGAGCGGGCCGACGATGAAGACGCCCATCTGGAATTCGATACCGCTCACCAGGTGCGTACGAATCCGGTGGCGCAGGAGGAAGGACCGCATCCGGAGATAGACCGGGAAGCGGTGGCGGAACTCCTGCTGGAGGTCGATGACCTGGCCCTGGGGCTTCTGGGGAACGTCGGTGGCTTCTTCCGAACCCGGTTCGGAGCGCGGTTCGGCTATCGCTTCGGAGCCTGCTTCGGAGCCCGGCTCGGAGTTCGGCCCGGCGCCCAGTTCGGAGCCCGGTTCGGAGACTGCTCCGGACAGGGTCGACGTCTTGCGGATGTCGTGTTCGATGTCCGCCGAGGGGTTGTTGCGCAACAGGTCTTCCATGAAGGCGACCTCGGCGGAGTTCTCCGCGCGGCGGGCTTCCCGTACCCGCGCCTTGATCTGCTTGCGCATGTTGTAGCGGATCTTGAAGATCTCCAGGGAGTTGATGTACCGCAGCGTGTCGAGGCCGACGACCGCGAGGGCCAGCCAGATGTAGATCGTGTCGCCGGTGCGGTCGTACTGCCCGGCCATCAGCGCGATCCCGCACACCGCCACCCGGATGCGGTCGAAGACGAAGTCCAGCCAGGCCCCGAAGACGGAGCCCTGGCCGGTCAGCCGGGCCACCTTCCCGTCCATGCAGTCGAGGATGAAGCTCAGGTGGTAGACGAGGGCGCCGGCGATCAGCCACCGCCAGTCGCCGAAGGCGAAGCAGGCCGCCGAGACCAGGCCGAGCAGGAACGCCCCCCAGGTGATCTGGTTCGGCGTGATCCTCGTACGCATCGCGGTGAGCCTCACCAACGGCGTGGCCACCGGATCGACGAGCAGCACGGTCCACCACGCGTCACGCTTCTTCTCGGTGATGCGACGCACCTCGGCGAGGGGCGGTATGTCTCGGCGCATTGATCAACTTCCCAGCGTTCGTAGTGAGTTCACCTCAAGCTAGGAAGGTGTTCATACAAGGAACAAGAAGAGACCTGTGCAACCTTTGCCAGGGGGTAGCCGTCCAACCCCATAACCCGGTCGATGCCCTGATCGGGCAGATGCGGCGTTATCCGAGCGTTACCGAATGACCGTCCCGTTATCCAACGGGCGCCATGGCTTCACCGTTGGCGTACAACCGTGACCCGTGGGAATTCCGAGTTCGCGGACGGTCACGCCGGTTCGCGGACGGTCACTCGATTTCGCTGACGGTAACGCGATCACACCCCTTCGGGACTCGGTAAAGCTTCGGTCATGCGCCCTTGGCACTCTTGGGGATTTCCGCCTCGATCAGATCCGCCGCGCGTGCCGTGCCTCCCTCGGACGCCATTCCCGCCTGGATCTCCTTGAGCCGTCGCGCGACGTCCGGGTCGCCGGTGAGGGTGAGCACGGCCTCGCGCAGGGTCTCGGCCGTCGCCTCCTCCATCGGCAGGTGCCGGGCGACGCCGAGCGCCTGAAGCATGTCGGCGTTGCCGAACTGGTCGACGGCCTGGGGCACGCAGACCATCGGCGTGGCGGTGGCCAGTCCTTCCTGGCTGCCGCCGGCTCCCGCGTGCGTGATGAAGGCGTCGGCCTGCTTGAGGATCGCCAACTGCGGTACCCAGTCCCGCACTTCGACGTTCCCCGGGATCTCGCCGAGTTCGGCGGGATCGACGTGCTTGCCGACCTGCAGCACCATGTGCCAGCCGGGCAGATCACCGAACGCCTCGACGCACTCGCGGTAGAACGCGGGCTGCTTGGTGAACGAGGAGCCCAGGGACACGAGGAGGACCCGCTCGGCGTCGGCGGGCCGCCGCCACTCCCCTTGGGCGGCACGGTCGCCCTGACAGGCGCCGACGAAGGTGTACACCAACTCGTCGACCCGGTCGGCGTTCGGCTGGAGGGCCTTCGGGATCAGGACGATGGAGCGGGCAGGGTAGCCGCCGAACGAGTCGGGGTCCTGGGCGACCCCGTTCTCGTCCAGCCACGCCTGGAAGCGCGCGTAGTACGCCCTGCCCCGCTCGGTCTGCTTCGGCTCCGCCCACATGGGCTCGGCGACCTCCTCCTCATACCCCTCCCAGGCGACGAGGTTCGGCGAGAGCGAGACGGCCGGGACGCCCCAGCGGTGCGCGAGGACACAGGCCGGGTACGAGGTGATGTCGTGCAGCACGAGGTCCGGCTCGTCACCCTCGCCACCCTCGTACGCCTCGATGAGCTGCGGAAGCGCCTGGATCGCGTCGGCAAGGAAGGGCTCCACGTTGTCCAGCAGCGTGGTCCCCCATGCCGAGGGGTCGTCGTCGGGGGACGGCAGCGTCGAATTCCAGAGCTTCGGCTCGGCACCCGTCTCCGCGACCTTCTCGGCGAAGGCGGGCGGAATCGCGTACGTGACCCGGTGCCCGCGGGCGACGAGCTCCCGGATCACCTCAAGGCTCGGGTTCACGTGCCCGTGGGCGGCGATGGAGAACATGGCGATATGGGCGGGGCGTGGGGTGGTCATGAGCCGACCATAAACGAGACGAGACGTCTCGTACAACTCAATTGCGGCCATCTCTCGTACGCGACTCACCGCGACGCCAGTACGTCGTGGAGCCGCAGCCACTGCTCGGGCGGCACCTCCCCGACGAGCGCACGAGGATCGAGACGCGCGGCCCTGAACGCGGCATCCACCCGGCGCCTCGGACGGGCCCGGCGCAACGAGGCGTGCAGCGAGCCGCCCACCCCCGAGAAGCCCAGCTCGACCAGGTGCCGCCAGTCGTCGTACGAGGCCCGGTCGAGCAGCGGGGTACGGCGTCGCTCGATACGTACGATTCCGGCGTCGACCCGGGGCACGGGCCGGAACCTCGCCCTGGTGACCCGCCCGAGGAACCGCCACTCGAAGCGCGGCCAGGTGCGGACGGTGAGCAGGGTCCAACTCCCGTAGTCCCCGGTGCGTTTGCGGGCGTATTCGAGCTGGGTGAGGAGCGTGGCGTCCACCAGGCCGGGGGCGTGCAGGCACCAGTCGACGACGTCCGCGGTACGCGAGAAAGGCACGTTCCCGGCGACGGAGAAGGGGCCGCCCGGTGGCCGCGCGGCGAGGAAGTCGCCGCCGATCACCCGCACTTGAGGGGTCCCGGAGAAACGGTCGCGTAGGGCGGGCACGAGCCGTGGGTCGATCTCGTAGGCGAGCAGCTCCCGGCAGCGGGGCGCGAGCACCTCGGTCAACGCGCCTTTGCCCGCGCCCACTTCGAGTACCAGAGGCGGGTACTGCGGCCTCGGTACGGCGAGCCGGGCGAAGCGGTCTGCGGTGGCGCGGTCGGCGAGGAAGTTCTGCGAGAGCGCGCGCGAAACGTGGGTGGGGCGGGCCATGGCCTGCGGTCCTTGTCTTCCGTGGACGAAAACGGGCAGACGAAGGCCCCGACCGGAAGGGAAGAAAAGGACGCGCACAGGCGGGCACGCGTCAGCCGCGCACCTGCTTCGAGGCGTACGTGAGAGGGGGCGCCCCTGCGGCGATTGCCGTCAGCGAGCGCAGCTCCCCGGTCCGGTCAGGGCACCGGGGGCGCGACGCATCCGAATGGAGTACGCACAGCCCCGGCCAAAACCGGAAGAAAAAATCGCATTGATACCCACCCCCGACACGCTAGCCGCCCGGACCGACCCCAGCCAACCGATTTTCGCCCCGGCGCAATCTTTAGGGGCGCGGGGAACTGCGCATTCTTTTAGAGGCGCGGGGAACTGCGCGACCAGCCCCCACCGGCCGGCACCCAACGAACCACCCGCATCCCCAAGGCCCGCGGCAGCGAACCGTCACCTCTGATACCGCGCGAGCACAAGATTCCCGTCCCCCACCAACCGCTCACGCAACTCCCCAAGCCCAATAGCCCCGCTGTAGTACTCCTGAAACGCAGGCGTCGCCACCTTGTCCTTCCACTCCGGATACCCCCGCACGGCCTGAGCCGGCGCCGACCGCAGATACCGCGCAAGCCCCGCCCCGATCGCCCAGCCGTCCTCCTCCACCCGCAGCGCCGGATCCCGGAGGGCCGCCGTCCCGGTCGGCAGCATCCAGTCACCGAGCGCGAGCCGCACCATGTTCGGGGGCTGGAGCAGGAAGTCGATGAACGCGGCGGCCTCCTTCTTGTGCGGACTGTCCTGCGCGACGGACAGCGTCTGCGGACTCACCCCCTGAGTGAGCCCATCCGCACCGGCAGGCGCGGGCAGCACCTGCCAGTCGAAGCCCTTCGGCGCCTGCTGCACGATCTGCTGCCGGTAGGAGAACCCGAGCGGAACCATCGCGTACTTGCCGCCGAAGAAGCCGGGCAGCGTGTCGGACCCACCACTGCCGAGCGTCGAACTCGACGCACTGCCATCGGTGTTGACCTGGTCGTGAATGGTCCGGGGCACCACCTCGTCACCCGCCCCGAACCGGATCCGCACCTTGCCGTCCGCACCCCGGTGGAACAACTGACCACCGGTCGAAAGCGACAGGTTGAGCGTGGCCGACACGGGCTCTTTCAGCGGCCAGGCCACACCATATTTCCCCTCCTCACCCCCGAGTTCATCGGTGATCGCCCTGAACTCGTCCCAGCTCCACGGCTTCTCAGGCGTGGGAATCCGTACGCCCGACTCCCGCAGCCACTTGGCGTTGGCGATCAGAACACGCGGCTCCTGGAGGAACGGCACACCGTAGACCCCGTCCCCGAAGGTCACGGTCTCCCAACTCCGCTGCGGAATATCGGACTTGAGCCGCCCCGGCAGCAGGTCACGCAGATCCGCGAGATACCCGCCGTACGCGAAGTCCGCGAGGTCGTCCGAGGCGTCATGGATGATGTCCGGCGCCTCACCGCCCTCGAAGGAGGTGAGCAACTGGTCGTGGACGCTCTCCCAAGTCCCTTGTACGTACTCGACCTTGACGTCCGGATGGGTGGCGTTCCACTCCTCCACCAGCTCCTTGTTGACGTCGACGGACTCCTCCTGCCAGGCGAGGGACTGGAAGCGGAGGGTGACCCTGCCGTCCCGCGAACCGCCGTCGTCACCGTCGCCGCCAGTGCAGGCCGCACTGCCCACAAGCAGCAGCGCCACCACCATCGCGACGAGCCGTTTCGTCTGCTTCATCCCCATCAGCTCTTCACCGCCCCGGCGAGCATCCCGCCCGTGATCCGTTTCTGGATGACCGCGAAGACGACCAGCGAGGGCAGGGTCGCCAGGAACGCGGCGGCCGCGAGGGGCCCGAGGTCCGCCACGCCCTCCGCGCCGATGAAGTGCGTCAGCACGACCGGAAGGGTCTGTTTCTCCGGGGTCTTGAGCAGCACCAGCGCAAAGAAGAACTCGTTCCACGCGCTGATGAACGCGAACAGCGCGGTGGCCACGATCCCCGGCGCGAGCAGCGGCGCGGTGATCGAGACCAGCGTCCGCAGCCTGCCGGCTCCGTCCACGGCCGCGGCCTCCTCCAACTCGGTCGGCACGGCCCGTACGTACCCCACGAGCATCCACAGCGCGAACGGCAGCGCCCACACCACGTACACCATGATCAGACCCGCTACGGAGTTGATCAGCCGCAGGTTCTTCAGGACCAGGAACAGCGGGATGATCACCAGCACGAACGGGAACGCCTGGCTGACCACGACCCACCCGGTCGCCGCCTTCGCGAGCCGTGTGCGGTGCCGGGCCATGACGTACGCCATCGGGGTCGCGATCAGTACGGCGATCACCGCCGCGCCGACCGCCGCGATCAGCGAGTTCAACGCGGCGTCCAGCAGCGGCTGTTCGTCGAAGGCCTGCCGGAAGTTGGCGAGCGTTGGATCCTCGGGGATCCAGGTCGGATGCAGACTCCCCAGCTCGCGCGGCGGTTTGAAGGCGGTGGAGATCAGCCAGAGGAACGGGAAGGCGAGAAAGACGAGATAGGCGAGGAGTGCCAGGTACTGGCCCGCGCGCGCCGATTTCCGAGTCCTCACGCGTCCTCGCCTCCTCTCAGCCGACCGACCAGATGGAGGGCGAGGATCACCGAGATCACCGCGACCATCACACACCCCATCGCCGCCGCGTACCCGAACTGCCCGTAGCGGAAGGCCTCTTCGTACGCGAACAGCATCGGCAGCCGGGTGCGGCCGCCGGGACCGCCGTTGGTGAGGACGTACACCAGGGCGAAGGAATTGAAGTTCCAGATGAAGTTGAGCGCGGTGATGGCGAGCGCGACCGGTTTGAGAGCGGGCCAGGTCACCGTGCGGAAGCGGCGCCAGGCGCCCGCGCCGTCCATCGCGGCCGCCTCGTGCAGTTCGCGCGGTGTGTTCTGCAGTCCGGCGAGGAGGGCGACCGTCGTCTGGGGCATGCCCGCCCAGACGCCGACCACGATCACCGCGGGCAGGGCGGTCGCGAGGCCCGACAGCCAGTCGCGGCCATCGCCCAGGCCCAGGTCGCGGATCGTCTCGTTGAGGATGCCCGCGTCCGGGTTGTAGACGAGCCGCCACATGATGCCGACCACCACCTCGGGCATCGCCCACGGGATGATCGCGAGCGACCGTGCCAGCCAGCGGAAGCGGAGGTTCTCGTTGAGCAGCAGGGCGAGGCCGAGGGCGAGGAGGAACTGCGGGACCGTGACCCCCACCGCCCACAACAGACCGATCCGGAACGAGTCCCAGAACAGGGTGTCGTGCAGCAGGTCCTGGAAGTTGAGGGTGCCGATCCACTGGGTTGGCTCGGTGCGGCCCGACTGGGAGTCGGTGAAGGCCAGCGCGATGCCGTAGAGGAGCGGTCCGACGCTGAGCACCAGGATCGGGATCAGCGCGGGCAGCACCAGGAACCAGGCGCCGTGGTCGACGAGACGATCACCCGTGCGGCCACCTCCGCCGCCGCCCGGCGCACCCCTCGCCGACCGTTTCACTGACCGCTTCCTCACGGTCGCCGATGTCACGGAATCAGCTCCTCTGGGCGGCTCGTACGGGTCTGGCCGTCCCGGCGGCCCCCGTCATCGTGCTGACGTACTGACACGCCGTCAAGACAGCGCACACACCCTCCCGAGGGCTCCCACCAGTGCGAATGCGACACTGGGCGGCGTATGGCGTGATCTCGACCGCCGACGCGACGACAACCGGAAGTCAACCGGACGAGAACCGGACGAGAACCAAGGGCTCCACGGGAGGCGAGTGATGGACGAGGCACAGGCGCGGGGCGTGCTCGCCGAGGCGGGGTTCGACCGGGGCGCGGAGCTGCTCGCGCTGGGCGAGAACGCCGTGTTCGCCGCCGGGGACCTGGTGGTCAAGGTGGGTCGCGACGCCGAGCTGCTCGGCCGGGCGCGGCGGGAACTGGCCATCGCCGTCTGGCTCGCCGAGGCGGGCGTTCCCGCGGTGCGGGCGGCCGAGTCGGAGGCGCGGTCCGTGGCCGGTCACCCGGTGACGGTGTGGCACCGGCTGCCCGCTCCCGTACGTCCCGCCGAACCCGGCGATCTCGCCGAGCTGCTGCGCCTGGTCCACGCCCTGCCCTCCCCCGCTTTCACGCTGCCGCGTCGCGAGCTGCTGGGCGGGGTCGAGCGGTGGTTGCGGCTCGCGGGCGACGCGATCGACCCGGCGGACGCCGCGTTCCTGCGGGACCGGCGCGACGGCTTCGCCACGGCCGCCGCCGCGCTCGTCCCGCAGCTGCCGCCGGGCCCGATCCACGGCGACGCGCTGCCCCGCAACGTCCACATCGGCCCCGACGGGCCTGTCCTGGTCGACCTGGAGACCTTCTCCACCGACCTGCGCGAACACGACCTCGTGGTCATGGCGCTGTCCCGCGACCGGTACGGGCTGCCCGCCGAGGCGTACGACGCGTTCACCCGGACGTACGGCTGGGACGTACGCGAGTGGGACGGCTGCGGAGTGCTGCGCGGCGCCCGCGAGACGGCGAGCTGCGCCTGGGTCTCCCAGCACGCACCGAGCAATCCGAAGGCACTGGCCGAGTTCGAGCGCCGGGTGGCATCACTGCGGGACGGCGACGAAACGGTTCGCTGGTATCCCTTCTGAGACCGCGCTCTTGGGCTGCTCCTCTTCAGGGCGAGTGAGCCGAGGGGGCGCGCCGGTGTCGGGAGTACGAGCGCGCGGAGGCCCGACGGAGGAGGGTCGAGCACGGTCGTGCTCCCGACACCGGCTGTAGCGTCCCGGAGGCGAACCGAGCCGCAAAAAAAAAGGGGGTCAGCCGCGGTCGCGGATCGTCCCGGCCGCCCTGTGCAGTTCGGCGAGCACCGTCCGTACGGCTTTCCGGGCCGTGCGTTCGGGGCGGTGGAGCGCGTCGATGTGCCGCCGGGCCTGGACGCCGCTGAGCGGCTTGAGCACCAGCGCGGGGTGCGGGCGCATCGTCCAGCGGGGCATCAGGGCGAGGCCCCCGCCGGCGGCGACGGCCTCGGCGGCCACCGCGAACTCGTTGATGCGGTGCGCGAGACGGAGTCGACGGCCCGCGGCGGTGGCGATGGCGTCGACGGTCGCCACGATCGGGAAGCCGTCGTGTGCCGTGATCCAGGGCTGGTCGGCCACATCGCGGGGGGTGAGCCGCCGTTTGACGGACAGCGGGTGGTCGGCGGGCATCGCCACGTCGAGTGGTTCGCGCAGGAGGGTGGTGGCCGTGACCGTGCGCGGCCAGCCCGGGGTGTGTTCGAGGCGGTGGGCGAGCACGAGGTCGTACTCCCTGGTCAGTGGTGGGAAGTCGTCCTGTGAGACATCCGCGTCGGCGAGGGACAGCTGTGGCCCGCCGGGCGCGGCGAGCGCCTGGAGCAGCAGCGGGAAGAACGCCGAGGCCGCACTGTGGAAGGCCGCCACCGACACCTCGCCGTCCGGCCGGTCGACGAACTCCGCGACGGTGTGCCGGGCCCGCTCCAGTGCCGTCTCCACCTCGATCGCCGCCCCGGCCAGCGCCTGCCCGGCGTCGGTGAGCGCCAGCCGCCGCCCCTGGCGCTCGGTGAGCGGGACGGGGATCGCGCGCTGGAGCAGCCGCAGTTGCTGGGAGATCGCCGAGGGCGTCACGAGCAGCGCCTCGGCGACCGCGGTGACGCTGCCGAGTTCGCCCAGCTCACGCAGGATCCTCAGCTGCCGTTCGTCCATGTCCTCGTCTCAGTCCTAGTCCCAGTCCTCGTCCAAGGGATCGCGTCGTTCTCGAATGATTCCCGATGGCTCCCGATGTAGGGATGCTAAAGGATCGTTTAAGAAGTTGGCTCTGGGCTACAGGGACGTGGACGGTGCAGGGTGAGCGCGTGCCCGATGCCCGCCGTACCGATGCGGTACTCCTCCTTGTCGCCCTCGTCTGGGGTTCCAGCTATCTGTCCGCCCAGACCGCCACCGCCGTCCTGCCTGTCCTGGTCGTGCTGTTCGCTCGCTACGCCCTGTCCGCGCTCGCCTGTCTCGGTCTGGTCGCCACCGACCGGAAGTCCGCCGGATGGACCCGCGACGAGATCCGGATCGGCGTGCCTCTGGGGGTCACCCAGGCGGCCGTCCTGGTGGTGGAGACATACGGTGTCGCCCACACGAGTGCCGCGAACGCGGGGCTGATCATCAGCCTGACCATCGTGATCACGCCCCTCCTCGACCGCTCGGGCCACCGCGGCGGCCTCCCGCTGCCCTTCTACGCGGCCGCCGGTGTGTGCCTGCTGGCCGTCGGCCTGCTCATGTCGGGCAACGGCTTCCACGCGCCCCGCCTCGGCGATCTGCTGATGCTCGCCGCCGCGCTGATCCGGGCCGTGCATGTGGCACTCGTCGGCCGGCTCACCGTGAACCGTGCGATCCGCCCGCTGCGACTGACCACCGTGCAGACCCTCGTCGGCTCGGCGCTGTTCCTGCTGCCCGCGTCCGGCGAACTGTCCACGCTCGCCCACATCGGCGTCGCGGGCTGGGCCCAGCTGCTCTATCTCGCCCTGTTCTGCAGCGTGTTCGCCTTCCTCGCGCAGACCTGGGCCGTCCAGCGCACCTCTGCGAGCCGCGCCAGCCTCCTCCTCGGCACCGAACCGATCTGGGCCGCAGCCGTGGGAATCACCCTGGCCGGCGACCACTTCACGCCGCTCACGGGTCTCGGCGCGGCGATGATGGTCGCCGGAACGTACTGGGGGCAGTCCATCGAACGCGCCCACCGCGCCGCCACCTCCGAGGGGGCTCGGCCGCCGTCGACGGCGTCGGCCCCTTCGGAGACCCGCATCGTTCAGGGGCGCGGGGAACTGCGCGACAAGCCACAACCAACCCGCAGGTGACGAACAACCCCCGTCAACGTCCGCTCCCCGCGGAGCGTTGCCCCGCGTCCGCCAGGTCCCGCAGCGGCCACACCCCGTCCACCACCGCCGTCGCGTCCCCCTTGCGGCGCAGGAAGCTCTGGAAGTCGGCCGCCCATTCCGCGTACCACTCGATCTGTCGGCGGTGCAGCTCCGCCGGGCCGAGGGCCGCGACCTTGGGATGGCGGGCGGCTATCGCGCCGGCGAGACGGGCCGCCGCCAGGGCGTCCGCCGAGGCGTCGTGGGCGGAGTCGAGCGCGATTCCGTACTCCACGCAGACCGCTTCGAGATTCCGCTTGCCTCTGCGGTAGCGGTCCACGGAGCGGTCGATCGTGTACGGGTCGATGACCGGGGCGGGATCGACTCCGCCGAGCCGGTCGCGCAGTGACGGCAGTCCGTACCGCCGCAGTTCGGCGGAGAGCAGGGTCAGGTCGAAGGCCGCGTTGTACGCCACGACCGGGACGCCCGACTGCCAGTACGAGACGAGGACCGAGGCGATCGCGTCAGCCACCTGGTCGGCGGGCCTGCCGTCGGCCGTCGCCCTTTCGTTGCTGATCCCGTGCACCGCCACCGCGTCCGCCGGGATCTCCACTCCCGGGTCGGCGAGCCATTCGCGGTGCCCGACCGGCTCTGTCCCCCTGACCTCGATCACGGCCCCGGTGACGATGCGCGCCTCGCGCGGATCCGTCCCGGTCGTCTCCAGGTCGAAGCCGACCAGCAATTCCCCGTGCCAACCCATGCCGGCCCCCTTCTTCGTGGTGCGATCCCCCAATGACCTCCACGATCCCATGGGCCACTGACAATCCGACGACCGCATTCCGCTTGACGCCTATCAGGCCCAGCCACCAGGCCCGCCTTCAGCCCTGCCGACGGGCCGGCCGCGAAGCCGGACACAAGCCCGTGACGGGAGCCGTCAGGACACAGGCCGTGAATCGGCCCAAGCCACCTCGAACTCCTCGCGATACGTCCCGAAAAGCCCTTCTTCGCCGACCTCGTCCGGCTTCAACACCCGCCCCCCGCCGCGCAGCACGAGCACCGGCGCCTCCATTCCGCGCGTCCGCCGCAGATACGACTGCACGACCGCTATGCCGTCCGAGCCGTCCCCGTCGACGAGGTACGCGGTGAAGCGGGGCGTCTCGTCGTAGACCTGGATCTCGAAGGCGCCGGGATCGCGCAGCCGGGCTCTGACCCGGCGCATGTGCAGGATGTTCATCTCGACCGAGCGGCTCAACTCGCCCCGCTTGATGCCGAGTTCACGCTCACGGCGCTTGACCGCGCTGGAGGCCGGGTTCAGGAACAGCAGCCGCACCCGGCAGCCGGACTCGGCCAGCCTGACGAGCCGCCGTCCGGAGAAGTTCTGCACGAGGAGGTTGAGGCCGATGCCGATGGCGTCCAGGCGGCGCGCTCCGCCGAAGATGTCCTCGGCGGGGAACTGCCGCATCAGCCGCACCCGGTCCGAGTGCACACCCACGACGTCCGCGTACCGGTCGCCGACCAGGTTCTCGACCGCGTCGACGGGGAGCCGCCGCGCGGACGGTACGTCGCTGCCCGCGCCGAGTATCTCCAGGAGCTTCGCGGAGGCGCGCTCGGCCTGGGCGAGGACGGCCTCGGACAGCGCCCTGTTGCGCGAGACGACGTTGCGGGTGACTTCCAGTTCGTCCAGGGCGAGTTCGACGTCCCGGCGCTCGTCGAAGTACGGCTCGAAGCACGGCCAGTGCTGCACCATCAGCTCGCGCAGCTGGGGCAACGTGAGGAAGCTCAGGACGTTGTCGTCGGCGGGGTCGAGCAAGTAGCCCTTGCGGCGGCTGACTTCGCGTACGGCGACGGCGCGCTGCACCCACTCCTGCCCCGCGGGGCCGGCGGCGGCGACCACCCAGTCGTCCTCGCCGTGGACGGGTTCGTAGATCGGGCGCAGAACAGCGGCCACGACCGCGCGCAGCCGCTGTTCGACGAGATTCAGCCAGATATAGGCCCGGCCGGCCCGCTGGGCGCGCGTACGCACCTCGCGCCAGGCGTCGGCGCTCCAGTCCAGCTCCGCTCCGATTTCCATCGGTCGCGCCAGGGACACCGCGCCCGGTGGGGCATCCGTGGAGCTCCCCTCGTGACCGCCGTCACCAGGGGGCAACTCCAGCCCTCCGGACCCCACCCGCGCACCGCCTTCCGCTCCCCCGAGCACTCCCCCAGCCAACGATCAAGGAAGGGTACTCCGGGAGCGGCCGGCGGTGCAGCCGGATGGACAGGTCGTTTCTCAACTACCGTTGTCCGGCCTGCCGTTCTGATCGGCCAGCTCCGGCGGAGTGAGCGGATTCATAGCGGTGACATCGCGCGGGGCGATGGAGAAGCCCTGCCAGTGGACCGGCATGGGCTGCTGGTCCTCGTCCCGGGCGACGTGGTGGAAGCCGATGTTCACCCAGGCCACGGGGTTCGTGATGGTCTCTCCGTTGACCCACTTGTCGACGGACTTACCAGCTCCGGTACCGCAGTTGGGCAGGTTGTTGCTGGCGAACTGCTCGCACTTCTTGTACTGGGTGAAATAGACGTCGTGCTTGGTGAAGCTGCGGCCCGGGTACTTGGAGGTGGCTCCCGGGACGAACTCGTACGAACGGGCGTGTTCGTCCTTGTTCTTGCCGGTGGTGCTGACCACGCGCCACCAGCGCATGTTCTTGGCGTCGCCCGCGAGTTCCTTGTTGACCGGCGTGCGGGTGGTCTTGTTCCTCGGGGCCGCGCCGCCCGCGGCGGGCGGGCTGACCACGGAGTCGTACTGCTCGACCTTGTTCTTGGAGTTGCCGTCGAGGCCGAAGTTGAGCCGCCAGAAGACGTTGTGGCTGTGGCTGGTGGCGTACGCCTTGGCGCCCTTGCCGATCGGCCAGCCGCGGCCGTCACCGGCGTCGTAGTCACCGGGCGAGAGGCTGCCGGTGGCGCCGACGTTCATGTTGATCGTGCCGTCGTCCGAGAAACGCCACTCGGTCATGTACTCGTACCAGCCGACCTGGTTGACGGTGTAGACGAGCAGGTCCTTGCCCTGCTGCTGGAAGACCTTGTTCGCCGTGTCGCCCTGCATGCGGTAGGCGTGGCCGCGCGAACGGGTCGTGGTGCACAGGCCCTTGACGTTCGGGTGCGCCGGGTCCGCGCCCGGGACCTTGACCGTCTTGATCGTGCCGCCGGGGCACTCCCCGGGGGCCATGTCCTTCAGGCCCGTTCCGAAGCCGAAGCCCGTGAGGTCGTCGTACTCGACCGAGCCGTCGTCGTAGGGCACGTGTATCTGGGCGAGCTTCGCACTTGTCAGGACGCGTATGGGGCGGGCTTCCCCCTTGGGCTGGTACGAGATGTTCTCCAGGACCAGCCCGGCCTCGCTCTCGTAGCGCCAGCACATCGTCCAGGTGGTGCCGGTGGAGAGTTTCTGCTCGATCTTGTAGGCCGCGCTGCAGGTGGCGGCCGCCGCGGGGGCGGCCTTGGGCTGGGCGACGGCCGGCCCCGCGGCCGTGGCGGCGCCGACGGTCAGGGCGGCCACCGAGAGGCCCGCCACCGTCCGTCCGCGGGCGCGGGTGATGCTGTTCACGCGCATGAAAAGGTGACTCCCTTGCACAAGCAGGAAAGTGGGAAATGGGAAAAACGCACGAAGGTCTCTGAACCGCTGCCGGTGAACGGCAAGGGGCGGTCAGCCGACCTTGGTGACCTTCCGGGCGCTCAGATCGATCACCAGGTCACGGCTGTCGATCCAGGGACCGTTCTTGGCCTTCACGAAGAGCGTCAGGCAGCGGTGCTTGCCGCAGTCGGCGAGAGCCGCGGGCGTGCCCGGGTTCGCCCGGTACACCATGCTGCTGAGCAACAGCTGGTCAGGAGTGGTCAGTTCCTTGTCCGTGGCGTCCTTGAAGTCGGCCTTCAGGCCGGCGCCGAGCGGGTCGGCGATCAGGAGCTGCGCGGCCTCGATGTTCTCGGTGCGGCTGAGCGGCGGCTGAACGCCCTGCTGGGTGTCGGTTGCCTCGACCTTGCCGGTGTCGAGGTTGACGGTCTTGGTGACGAGCTTGTCGCTCTTGTAGTCGTAGAACGACACGTCGGCGCGGCGCGGCGCGTCCGGGTCGTCCAGTTCGCTCGGCTTGGGATCGGCGAGGTCGACGGCGATCGACTGCGGACCGTTCTCGCCCTCGACGTTCTCGCCGGTGCGGCGCAGCTGCTGGTCCAGGGCGAGCTTCTCGACACGCTCGGTCTCGTCCTCGGTGAGTGGGTCGCGCCCCTCGCCGGTGTCGCCCTCCGCCGGAGCCTGCTCGACGACGCCGGGAGCCACGGCACCCTGGCCCTGCTGCCGGCCGGCCTGCTGGGAGGTCTGGCCCGCCTTGCCGTCGGAGTCGTCGGCGCCGGCCGAGCCCGGCAGGGTGATCCCGATCATCACGGCGGTCCCGGCGACCGCGATGGCCGTACCCGCCACCACCTTGCCCAGATGGCGGTGCACTATCGTGCGCACATTTCCCCCTACTCCCCCTGTGTCTCTAGGAGTCGCTCGAGTCCCACTGGTTCGGCATACCGCGTATGCACTGGTCGATCGGTAAGAGGGACGTAAGTCATAGGTGGTTCCATCACTTTCGGGGAGACTCGGGCGGGAGTCGCCCCCGGCGACGCCGCACAACTGGAAGAGTTGCATCCATGCAGGTCTGGCCTGGACAGGCGTACCCACTCGGTGCCACGTACGACGGCGCCGGCACCAACTTCGCGGTCTTCTCGGAGGCCGCCGACCGGATCGAGCTGTGTCTGCTGCACGACGACGGCTCGGAGACGGCGATAGAGCTGCGCGAGACCGACGCGTTCGTACGGCACGCGTACCTGCCCGGCATCATGCCGGGCCAGCGGTACGGCTTCCGTGTGCACGGTCCGTACGCGCCGGAGCGGGGGCAGCGCTGCAACTCCGCGAAGCTGCTGCTCGACCCCTACGCGAAGGCCATAAGCGGCGGCATCGAATGGGGCGAGGAGGTGTACGGCTACCACTTCGGGTCGCCGGGAAAGCGCAACGACCTGGACTCGGCGCCCCACACGATGAGTTCCGTGGTGGTCAACCCGTACTTCGACTGGGGCGACGACCGGCGCCCGCGCACCGAGTACCACCACACGCTCCTGTACGAGGCCCATGTGAAGGGCCTGACGATGCGGCACCCGGGGCTGCCGGACGAGCTGCGCGGCACGTACGCGGCCCTCGCCCACCCCGCCATCATCGAACACCTGACCGAACTGGGCGTCACGGCACTGGAACTGATGCCCGTTCACCAGTTCGTGAACGACCACCGTCTGGTCGACATGGGCCTCAACAACTACTGGGGCTACAACACCATCGGCTTCTTCGCCCCGCACAACGCGTACGCCTCCTGGGGCGACCGCGGACAGCAGGTCCTGGAGTTCAAGTCGGCGGTGCGGGCGCTGCACGAGGCCGGTATCGAGGTCATCCTCGACGTGGTCTACAACCACACCGCCGAGGGCAACCACCTGGGGCCGACGCTGTCCTTCAAGGGGCTCGACAACGCCTCGTACTACCGGCTGACCGACGATCCCCGCTATTACATGGACACCACGGGGACGGGCAACTCGCTGCTCATGCGCTCCCCGCACGTGCTCCAGCTGATCATGGACTCGCTGCGCTACTGGGTCACCGAGATGCACGTCGACGGGTTCCGCTTCGACCTGGCGGCGACCCTGGCCCGGCAGTTCCACGAGGTGGACCGGCTGTCGTCGTTCTTCGACCTCGTGCAGCAGGACCCCGTGGTCTCCCAGGTGAAGCTGATCGCCGAGCCCTGGGACGTCGGCGAGGGCGGCTACCAGGTGGGCAACTTCCCGCCCCTGTGGACCGAGTGGAACGGAAAGTACCGCGACACCGTACGGGACATGTGGCGCGGCGAGCCGCAGACGCTCGCCGAGTTCGCGTCCCGGCTCACGGGCTCCTCGGACCTCTACCAGGACGACGGGCGGCGCCCGCTGGCGTCCATCAACTTCGTCACCTGCCACGACGGGTTCACGCTGCACGACCTGGTGTCGTACAACGAGAAGCGCAACGACGCGAACGGCGAGGACAACCGCGACGGCGAGAGCCACAACCGGTCGTGGAACTGCGGCGCCGAGGGCGACACGGACGACCCGGAGGTCCTGGAGCTCCGGGCGCGTCAGATGCGCAACTTCACCGCGACACTGTTGCTCTCCCAGGGCGTGCCGATGCTGAGCCACGGCGACGAGTTCGCGCGCACGCAGAGCGGCAACAACAACGCGTACTGCCAGGACAACGAGCTGTCCTGGGTGCCGTGGCCGGAGAACGCCGAGGGCGAGGGCGATGCCGGGCTGCTGGAGTTCACGCGCGCGATGGTGTGGCTGCGCCGCGACCATCCGGTGTTCCGGCGGCGCCGCTTCTTCCACGGCCGGCCCGTGGAGGGCACCCATGACGACCTGTCGGACATCGCCTGGTTCACCCCCGAGGGCGAGGAGATGACCCAGCGCGACTGGGACTCCACACAGGCGCGGGCCCTGTCCGTGTTCCTCAACGGCAACGCGATCTCGGAGCCGGGGCCGCGCGGTGAGCGCATCAGCGACGACTCGTTCCTGCTGATGTTCAACGCCTCTCCGAAGACCCTGGAGTTCGTGGTACCGGTCAACCACGGACGCCAGTGGCAGGTCGTCGTCGACACGGCGCGGCCGACCGGCCTGGAACGGGGCACAGGAGCGAAGGTCCAGGCGGGCGACCGCCTGTCACTGGTCGACCGAAGCATGATGGTGCTGCAGCGACCGGCCTAGACGGATCGGCAGGCGGCGGTACCTCGCGCCCTTCAGGGGCGCGGGGAACTGCGCGACCAGCCACAGCGAACCCGCTGCTTCAAACGGCGCTCCCCGCGGAGCATGCGCGTGTCCGATGACACGAAAGGCCCCCGGGCGGGTACGTAGGTTCCCATGACACCTGAGCGTCCCGAGCCGGTGGCCCCCGTCGCGCCGACCGCCACCTACCGGCTCCAGCTGCAACCGGAGTTCCCCTTCGGGGCGGCCGAGGCGGCCGTCCCGTATCTGGCCTCGCTCGGCGTCTCGCATCTGCACCTGTCGCCGGTCCTGGAGTCGGTTCCGGGTTCGGGGCACGGCTACGACGTCGTGGACCACGCGCGCGTGCGCGACGAACTGGGCGGCGAGACGGGGCTGCGGTCACTGTCGCGCACCGCGCGGGAGCACGGTCTGGGGCTCGTGGTGGACATCGTGCCGAACCACATGGCGATGGCCCCGCGCCACAACCACGCCCTGTGGGAGGTGCTGCGCGAGGGCCCCGACTCGCCGTACGCGCGCTGGTTCGACATCGACTGGCGGGCCCAGGACGGGCGGGTGCTGCTGCCGGTGCTGGGGCAGCCGCTCGGCGCGGAGAGCGGGGCCCTGGAGGTCGACGGGGACGTCCTGCGCTACTACGACCACGTGTTCCCGCTGCGGGCGGGCACGGAGAAGCTGCCGCTGCCCCGGCTGCTGGACGCGCAGTGGTACCGGCTGGGGTGGTGGCGGCTGGCCCGTACCGAGCTCAACTACCGGCGGTTCTTCAGCATCTCGGAGCTCATCGGGGTGCGCGTGGAGGACCCGGAGGTGTTCGCGGCCACGCACGGGAAGATCCTTCAGCTGCTGGACGAGGGTGTGGTCGACGGGCTGCGGATCGACCACCCGGACGGCCTCGCCGACCCCGACGCGTACCTCCGCCGTCTGAACGAGGCGACGGGCGGGCGCTGGACGGTCGTCGAGAAGATCCTCGCGGACGGCGAGCCGCTGCCCGCCGCCTGGCCGGTCGCGGGCACCACGGGTTACGACGCGCTGCGGCACGTGGACGGCCTTTTCACGGACCCGGCGGGCGCGGGGGAACTCCTCGGCCAGTACCGGCGGTTCGCGGCCCCCCAGGCCGACCGTGGGGGCGTCTGGGAGGCGACCGTGCGGCGGGCCGCGTACAAGGTGGTCCATCACGAGCTGGCCGCCGAGGTCGCCCGGCTGACGCGCGAGGCGGACCGCCTGTGCCGCACCTCGGCCGACCCCGCGCTGCGCGACCGTGCCCCCTGGGCCCTGCGCACCGCGCTGCGGGAGCTCCTCGTCCGCATGGAGGTCTACCGGCCGTACACCTCCGGTGACGCCGCGTCGGTCGTCACCGAGGAGGCCGCGGACGAGGCACGCCAGGCCTTCCAGGTGCCCGAGGAGGCCCGGGCGGTCGATGTCGTACGGGATCTGGTGCTCGGCCGGGCCGGTGAGGGACCCGAGTACGAGGCGTTCCGGGCGCGGTTCGCGCAGACCTCGTCGGCGCTGCGGGCCAAGTCCGTGGAGGACACCGCGTTCTACCGGTACGTTCCGCTGCTGTCGGCGACCGAGGTGGGCGGCGAACCGGGGTCCCCGGCCGTGTCTCCGGCGGACTTCCACGCGTACTGCGCGCGCGTGCAGCGCGACTGGCCCGCCACCGGCACCGTCCTGTCCACGCACGACACGAAGCGCAGCGCCGACGTACGGGCGGCGATCTCGGTCCTCACGCAGCTGCCGGAGCGCTGGGCCGACCTGCTGGCCGAGGTGACCGGGTGGACGGCGGCCGAAGGGGTGGGCGCGCCGGATCCGCAGGTGGCCTGGGCCGCGTGGCAGACCGCGGTCGGGCTCGGCCCCGCGGCCGGGGAGCGGCTCCAGGGCGCGCTCCTGAAGCACGTCCGCGAGGCGGGCCTCGGCACCTCGTGGACCGAGCAGGATCCCGCGTACGAGGCCGCCGTGGCGGAGTTCCTCAAGGCGGGGCCGTGCGGGACGCCCGGGCAGCTGGTGGCCGGGTTCAGGAACTCCGTCGAACCGCATGTGCGCGCGAACGTCCTGGGGGCCGCGCTGGTCCATCTGACGATGCCGGGGGTGCCGGATCTCTACCAGGGCACGGAGGTCGAGTACCGGGCGCTGGTGGACCCGGACAACCGGCGGCCCGCGGCCTTCCCGCCGGCCGCCCCGGACGGTCTGTCCGCCGAGAAGGCCGCGCTCACCGTGGGCGCGCTGCGGCTGCGCCGGCGGCGGCCCGCCGTCTTCGGCGAGTCGGCGACGTACACGCCGCTTCCCGCGGAGGGTCCTGGCGCCGCGCACTGTGTGGCGTTCGTGCGCTCCGGGGAGGTGGTCGCGGCCGTCACCCGGCTGTCGCTGCGCCTGGAGGAGGCGGGCGGCTGGCGCGACACGGTACTGGCGTTGCCCGCGGGGCGGTGGGCGGACCTGCTCGCTCCGGGGCGGGAGTTCACGGGGCACGCGCGCGTGGAGGAGCTTTTCGGACCGTTGCCCGTGGTGCTGCTGGAGCGGGTCGGCGACGACTCGGGCGTCGGCGCCGGGTGAGCGGCCGACCGGCGGCGCCCGGCGGAGGGCACGGGCCGCGCCCGCCGTCCGGGGGTGAAATGCCCCCCGGCTACCGGTAAATGCTGCTGGGCGCTCCCTGGTGGCGCCCCTTCACATCCTTGACAGTTCATCCGGTCCGTGGAGTACTGCGGATTGCGACGCCGGGCGGACCTAGTCGGGGGTGAGTCTCCTGCCGGAGCTGCGCTACCCCAGTGTGACCGAAATCGTTTGCTCGGCCCGGGCGTTGGCGGCCCACCGGCCGGGCCTGTGTGCGCTCAGACAGGTCGGTTCCTCGCGCGCCGGCCGGCCGCTGCACCTCCTCTCGGTCGGCCACGCCGCGCGCTCGGTGCTGGTCGTCGCGGGCGCCCACGCCAACGAGCCCACGGGCGGCTCCACCCTCCTGTCGCTGACCGAACGGGTGCTGCGCGACCGGGAGTTGCGGGCCGACACCTCCTGGCACTTCCTGCTCTGCGCGGACCCGGACGGCGCCAGCCTCCATGTGACGCCGGCGCCGCGCACCCTGCTCGACTACCACCTCGGCTTCTTCCGCCCGGCGGGGCCGGAGCAGCCCGAGTGGTCGCCGTCCGTGCTGCCGCCCGACCGGCTGCCGCCCGAGACGCGGGCCCTGACCCGGGTCATCGACGAACTGCGCCCCTACCTCCAGGTGACCCTCCACGGAACGGATCTCGGCGGCAGCTGGGTGCAGTTGACCAAGGACATCCCGGGTCTCGCCGAACCGTTCGCCAAGTCCGCGGCGGAGCTGAACATCCCGGTGGAGACGGGCGCCTCGGACGCCGCCGGCTGGCCCGCGTCCGGGCCGGGCGTGCACGTGATGCCCGCCCCGGGTTCGGACCTGGCGTATCCGAGCATGCCGGACGACGCCCGGCACAGCACCTGGTACCACGCCCACCGGTACGGCGGTCTGACCGCGGTCGTCGAGGTGCCGATGTGGGCGAGCGACCTGGTCGACGATCCCGCGCCGCATCCCGCCCCGGCGGCGGCCATGCGACGTCTGGCGCGCCGCCTCCTCCAGGACGCGGTCCAGGTCGAGAGCGTCCTCGCCGAGGTGCTGCCGCGCCTTCCCGGTCCGGACGGCCCGCTGCTGCGTGCCGCCAAGTGGGCGCTGGAGCTGGTTCCGGGGCTGGCGGGCGACTGGGCACGGACGCCGCCCGCGGACTCGACGATGGCGTACGTGGGCAGCGTGGACGCGTTCGGCCGACGGCTCCCCCTGCGGGCCGCGGCGATGCTCCTACGGGTCCTCCAGGAGGCCGACGACCGCGCCGCGCCCCCTCTGGAGCACCTGGTCGCGTCCTGGAGCGAGGCGTTCGCGGAACGCTTCCGGGCGCGCTGGGTGCCGCTGGAACACCAGGTCGAACACCAGAGCCGCACGGTGGTGGCAGCGGCCCGGCACGCCCGGGACCGGGCGGCTTGAGGCACGCGCGCGTGGGGGCCATTTTCTGAGGCGGGCGCACGTGGCTCGCTTCCAGCGGCAGGCGTGGGCCGTGCCGTGCGGCACGCGCGCGTGGGCCTTTCCTGCGGCACGCGCACGTAGGACTCTTCTTGCGGCACGCGCACGTGCTGACGGTCGGCTCGCGCGCGTGGGGGGCCACTTTCTGAGGCGGGCGCGCGCGTGGCTTGCTTCCAGCGGCACGCGCGGGCCGTGTCGTGCGGCACGCGTGCGTGGGCCTCTTCCTGCGGCACGCGCACGTAGGGCCCTTCTTGCCGCAGGCGCACGTGCCTGACGGTCGACTCGCGCGCGTGGGGCCGTTTTCTGAGGCGGGTGCGCGCGTAGCTTGCTTCCAGCGGCACGCGCGGGCCGTGCCGCACGACACGCGTGCGTGGGCTTCTTCCTGCGACACGCGTGCGCGGGCCTCTCCCTGCGGCACGCGCATGTGCCTGACAGTCGGCTCGCGCGCGTGGATCTCTTCCAGCGGCGCGCCTGCGCCCTGCCCTGCGGCACACGCGGGGCTCTTGTTCGCGGCACGTGCGCGCAGGGCTCTTCCGTACGGGGCACGCGCGCGGGCCGTGCGGTCGGCTCGCGCGCGTGCCCGGCGGTTCGCTGTGATCGGCGTTCAGTCCGACAGGGCGAACACCGATCCCGTCCGCGCCGCCATCACACAGGAGTTGGAGTGCGTCTCCTTGTAGGTGACCGCGCGGCCGCCCCACTCGCCGCGCGCGGAGGTGGTGACCGGGGCGTAGATCATCGGGCAGTAGATCTCCTTGGGCGGGATGCGGCCGATGTCGCCGCCCGCGGCGCGAAGTTCCTCGCAGGCACGTACCGCGTGCGCGTGGCCCTGGGGCGGGTCGCACAGCAGCAGCGTGCCGCGCGTGTCGCTGGAGTGGGCGTCGCCGCGGGTGACGGTGACGTAGAGCCAGTTGCCCGCGAGCGACTCCGGGGGCGCCGCGGCCCGGGCCGGTACCGAACCCGCCACGAGGAGGGCGCAGGCGGTCAGCAGACAGGCGCGTACCGCCGCCGTCGCTTTGTGAGTGTTCGTCATTGCCTGTGCATCGGCACACCGGGCCCCGAGGCCCACCCCGACTCACTCGAACGGCACTTCGGCCCTCCTCGGGGGCGTACCGAGCGGACTCGCGCCGGCCGGCGGGACGGGTGCCCGGTGCCGCGCCAGGTCGAACGCGGCGAGTACCACGCGCGCGTGGTACTCGACCTGCCGCGCCACCGGGATCCAGCGAGCCCCGTGGCCGTCGTGGTAGTCCGCGCACCACTCGTCGATGAGCCGGTCGAGGTCCGCCGTCGCGCCGGACGGGTCCTGCCCGGCGGCGGTCACCAACTGGCGCAGCAGCCCCGCCGTACGCAGCGCTATCCGCCGCCCGGAGATGCGCAGCGCGGTCAGCCGGGCCGTGTCGAGCGGCGGCAGCGGGCGCGCGCCGCCGTCCGCGTCGGTGACCGGACGGGTGTCGGGGTCCCAGGAGTCGGCGAGGCCGGGGCAGACCAGTAAGTAGTCGTCGACCGGTGCGAGGAGACGGTCCGCGTCCGGAGCCGTGTCCAGGGAGGGGCGGATACGGGCCAGCAGGGCCTCCAGAAGGGCCGTGTCGCGCCGCAGCGTGCGGCTGACGGTCCGCAGGGCCCCGTCGGTGTCCGCGGGCGCCGAGGCGTCCCCCACGGCCGCCACACCCCACATGGGCGCCTCGACGACGGCGGTCACCGTGCCGTACGGATGCGGGTGGAACCAGGTGGACTCAACTGCCGCCTCCGTGATGGCCGCGGCCAGGTCGCCGCGCCGCGGTGGCGGGATCCGGTAGACCGCGGGCCCGAGGGTCGGCCAGTACAGCGTGTCGTACGACCCGAGTTCCAGCGGGATGCCCAGGCGCCCCGCGATGTGCGCGAGGCGCGGCGCGAGTCCGGGCAGGTCGCGGGTCAGCTCGACGAAGCCGCCGCCCACGTCGACGCCGTGCAGGGAGCACTGGAAGAAGGGCCGCAGTTCGTCCTGGAGGGTGAGCAGGGCGCGGGTCTCCGGCAGGGCTGCCGCCGCCGCGCCGTCGGGCAGCCACTCGGGCTGTTCGAGGAAGCCGGGGCGGAAGAAGTGCCGGAAGTAGTGGCCGAGGGTGTACGGGCCCGACAGCCAGCCCTCGTTGCGGCGGGCGCCGTCGGGGTCGAGGCACAGCAGCAGGTTCCAGGTCACGTCGGCGCCGTCGCACAACCGGGGGTCGGCGAGGGCCCGTTCGGCCAGCCGCAGCGCGGTGGCGCCGCCGACCGGCTCGTTGGCGTGGGGTCCCGCGACGATCAGGGCCTGGCGGCTGCCGTGCCCGACGGACAGCAGCAACAGGGGCAGTCCGGCCCGTGACGTGCCCACTTGGCGGAGCCGGGCGTCCCGTGGGCGGCGGTCGACGAGCGCGGCCGCCCGCAGACCAAGCTCGTCGACGGACAGGTAACGGAGGAGTGGCGACAGCGTCTTGACCTCCGCTGTGAAGAGCCATCGGTTCACTTGGTGTGCATGGCGTACGCACAGTGAGTCACGACTGTGGAGTTACGTCAACACCACGACACGGCCGAAACGTTCACATCAGTCGGGGCGACCCGGTGGAGGCTTCAACTCCGCGCCCTTCAGGGGCGCGGGGAACTGCGCGACCAGCCACAACGAACCCGCAGCCGACGAACCCGCAGCTGCAGGACCACCCTCCCGCACAGCGAAGCGTCAGTCCGCGGCGAGCCGAAACGCCATCCGCCCAAAACTGACCTGGTCCCCGACCTGGACGACGGCGGCCCCGATCACCCGCCGCCCGTTCACGGACGTGCCATTGGTCGAGCCCAGATCCCGCAGCACCCACATACCGCCCTGGCGGGTGAGTTCGGCGTGCACCCGGGACACCGTCTCGTGGCTGAGCCGCAGACCGCTGGCCGGGTCGCGGCCGATACGCAGCGGGTACCGGTTCTCCGGCCGGGGCAGCAGCAGCTTGGGAAGCTTCTCGGCCTGCCACGCCCTGCGCAGCCGCACGGTGAAGCCGGAGACCGCCTCGACCGCGCCGAAGAGCACCCGCGACCAACGGCTCTCCGTCCGCAGGTCGGCGGTGAGCGCGGCAAGTTCGTCCAAGGTGCGGGCGGCGAAGGCGAGTTCCATCCGCAGTACGAACGTGTCGTGCGAGAGCCTTCCCAGGGCGACGCCCTCCCGCAGCACCCTCAGCGCCCGGTCGCGCTCGGCGTCCGACAACCGCGCGGGAGCGGGATAGGTGTGGAACTCGGAGGACGACGTCACGGAGCCGATTGTCTGGCAGCGCGGCCGGAGTGTCCAGAAAACACAGCACTTCAGAGGAGCACCTACGTCGGATCCAGTCCTTTCATGTCGTTCGATCCGGAGGATTCAAAGGTGAATTGATCTCGTTTGACGCACCATGGGACCGGCGACGTCACGGTGAGCAGACGAGGGAGAACCGTCCGTGCAGTTCGAGGTGTGGGCACCACAGGCCGACCGCATGACGCTCCACTGCGCGGACACCACGCGCGCGCTGGAGCCCGATCCGGAGCGCGTGGGGTGGTGGACGGGAGAGGCCGAGGCGCAGGACGGCACGCGGTACGGGTTCGCGGTCGACGACGGCCCCGTACTGCCCGATCCGCGCTCGCGCAGGCAGCCGGACGGGCCCGACGGGCTGAGCGCGGTCGTCGACCACGAGCGGTACGCGTGGCGTACGGAGTGGGCGGGGCGCGGGCTGCCGGGCGCCGTGCTGTACGAGCTGCACGTGGGCACGTACACGCGCGAGGGAACCCTGGACGCGGCCGCCGAGCGACTCGGGCATCTGGTGGAACTGGGCGTGACGCACGTCGAGTTGATGCCGCTGTGCCCGTTCCCGGGGCGGCACGGCTGGGGGTACGAGGGGGTGTCGCTGTGGGCCGTGCACGAGCCGTACGGCGGCCCCGAGGCGCTGAAGCGCTTTGTCGACCGGGCACACGAGCTGGGGCTCGGTGTCGTCCTGGACGTCGTGCACAACCACCTGGGGCCGTCCGGCAACTACCTGCCGGCCTTCGGACCGTACTTCACGGAGACGCACCACACGCCCTGGGGCGCCGCCGTGAACCTGGACGCGCCCGGCTCGGACGAGGTGCGGGCGTTCCTGCTCGGCAGCGCGCTGGCCTGGCTGCGCGACTACCGGTTCGACGGGCTGCGGCTGGACGCCGTGCACGCGCTGCGCGACACGCGCGCGTGTCACTTCCTGGAGGAACTGTCGGCCGCCGTGGACGCGTTCGCCGGGGAGCAGGGCCGTCCGCTGTTCCTCATCGCCGAGTCGGATCTGGCGGACCCACGGATCATCACGCCCCGCAAGGAGAACGGGCTCGGGCTGCACGCGCAGTGGAACGACGACTTCCACCACGCGCTGCACACCGCGCTGACCGGTGAGGCGCAGGGCTACTACGCGGACTTCGGCCGGTCCCCGCTCGCGTCGGTCGCGAAGACGCTGACGGCCGGCTTCTTCCACGACGGTACGTACTCGAGTTTCCGCGGTCGCCGGCACGGCCGCCCGCTGGACCTCACGAAGGTCTCCGCACACCGCCTCCTGGGGTACGCGCAGACGCACGACCAGATCGGCAACCGCGCCCAGGGCGACCGGCTCTCGGCCTCTCTCTCCCCCGGCCTGCTGGCCTGCGCGGCCGCGCTGACGCTGACCGGACCGTTCACGCCGATGCTGTTCATGGGCGAGGAGTGGGCGGCGGGCACGCCCTGGCAGTTCTTCACTGACCACACGGATCCCGAGCTGGCGGAGGCCGTACGCCGGGGCAGGCGGCGGGAGTTCGCGGCGCACGGGTGGGCCGAGGAGGACGTCCCGGACCCGCAGGACCCCGCCACCCGTGACCGCTCCTGCCTGGACTGGTCCGAACCGGAGAACGGGCTCCACGCGCGCGTGCTCGACTGGTACCGCGAACTCATCGCCCTGCGGCACACCCAGCCGGACCTCTCCGACCCCGACCTCGCGGACGTCAAGGTCGCCTACGACGAGCGCACCCGCTGGCTCGCCTTCCGCCGCGGTGACGTCCGGGTGGCCGTGAACCTCGGCAAGGACCCCGCGGAGATCCCCCTCGGCACCCGTCCCGCGCGCGTACTGGCGGCATGGGAGCCGGTGGAGGTTCCGGGCGCGGACGGGGTGCTCAGCCTGCCGGGCGAGTCGTGTGTGGTGCTGCTGCAGGGGTGACGAGGGTGTGGCGGGCGGGGTGCCGGCGGGGATGATGTCGCCCGGCGCCGGGCGCGCGTAAACGCTTGCGCAAGCGTTTACGCGCGCCGCCCTCGGCCCACCTTTCGGGCTGCCCCTAGAGCGTCTCGTCCGTCTCGTCCCGCAGTTCCGTGACCCGTTCCAGCAGGATCGCCTCCCAGGAGCGTCGCAGTTGGGAGCGGAGAAGCGGCAAGGGGTCGTTGTCGTGACTGCGGAGGTGGTCGGCGAGGCGCGTGAGGGTGTCGCAGCGGGCGAGCCACAGGCCGCGCAGACAGGGGCGGGCGCCGTAGCCGGCGAGGGTGGCCGCGCGGACGGCGGCGGGCGCGCCGACTGCGAGGGCGAGGCCCGCGATGTCCTCGGCCGGGTCGCCGACCACCGCGTCGGTCCAGTCGAGCACGCCGCGTACGCGACCGTCGGCGCTGACCACGAGGTGCTCGCCCTTGAGGTTGTGGTGGACGAGGAAGGCGGCGCCGGGCTGCGCGGCGAGCTGGCCGGCCGCGGGCGCGGTCAGCTGCTGGAGCCGGGCGGGGTCGAACTCGTCGGCGGCACCCAGTTGTTCGGCGGCGCGCTCGGCGGCGGTCCGGAGCACTTCGAGGGACCGGGGCGCGGCCCTGGGCACACCGAGCGCCTCGGCCTGGCGCACCGGCACCTCCCGCAGCCCCGTGAGCAGTCCCGCCAGATCGGCCTCGCCCACGGCGGAGACGTCCTGCCGCTCGCCGGAGCCGCCCGGGATCAGCGTGTCGAGCGTGTACGTCAGGCCGCTCGCCCACTCGCCGTGCGCGATGCTCACCGGCACCGAGACGCCGATGTGGGGGCGCACCAGGTCGCGCAGTCGCAGTTCGCGCCGTCGGCGCAGCGAGGCCTCGCGGTCCGGGGCGAGGCGCAGCACATGGCGTGCGCCCACGAACCAGGTGGAGTGCTCGCCGCCCTCGGCGACGGGCCGGATCTCGGGTCCGCCGCCGTCCGGGAGGAGGGAGCGGACGAGGCGTCGCACGGTGTCCGCGGTGGGTGTCGCTGCCTGGGTCATGGTCGCGCCGTCTGCCGTTCGGGTCCGGGGTCCGGGGTCTCCTGAGGGGTGGTCAGTGCACGACGGCCATCTCCCGGGAGGTGTTGTTGAGGCGGCGTCCGCCGTCCTCGGTGACCGTCACGATGTCCTCTATGCGTACTCCGAAACGGCCCGGCAGATAGATTCCGGGCTCTACGGAGAAGCACATCCCGGG
Source organism: Streptomyces sp. NPDC050988 (assembly GCF_044456225.1). Lineage (NCBI taxonomy): Bacteria > Bacillati > Actinomycetota > Actinomycetes > Kitasatosporales > Streptomycetaceae > Streptomyces > Streptomyces sp. NPDC050988. The sequence goes on from NZ_JBITFQ010000030.1 coordinate 36,464, forward strand.
CACGAGCGGCTGCTCCTCGCCCTCGATCATGTAGGGCGGTTCATGGGTGGTGACGCCGATGCCGTGCCCGGTGCGATGGATGAAGCGGTCGCCGTAACCGGCCTCGGTGATGTGCGCGCGGGCGACCCGGTCGACGTCCTGGCAGGCTATGCCCGGCCGTACGGCCCGGAACGCCGCCTCCTGGGCCTCGCGGACGACGTCGTGGACCCGCCGCTCCTCGGCGCTCGGCTCGCCGACGTGCACGGTGCGGGAGGTGTCGGAGCCGTAGCCGTGCTTCAGCCCGCCGAAGTCGAGGACGACCGTGTCGCCGTTCTCGATGACGCGTTCGCCCGCCTCGTGGTGCGGGTTGGCGCCGTTCGGTCCCGACCCGACGACCGTGAAGTCCACCTGTGAGTGCCCGAACCGCCGCAGCAGGTCGGCGAGATCACCGGCGACCTCCGACTCGCGGCGGCCGGCGAAGGAGACCTTGAGGATCTCCTCGTACGTCGCGTCCGCGGCCTCTCCCGCAGCCGCCAGCCGTTCCAGTTCCGCCGCGTCCTTGACGGCCCGGAGCATCGGCAGCCCTTCGGTGAGGGAGACGTACGAGGTGCCGGGCAGCGCCTTCTGGAGGCCGAGCAGGTGCAGCGCCCAGGCGTTGTCGCTGACGCCGAAGCTGCCCGCGGCGTCGAGGAGCGGGGCCGTCGTCGCGTACGGGTCCTTGCCGTCGGTCCAGTCGCGCAGGGTCAGCGCGGGCGCGCCCGCCGCCTTCTCGGCGTCCGGGGCCTCCAGGGTGGGCACGACGAGTACGGGGTCCTGTCCGGCGACGAGCACCAGCAGGGTGAGCCGCTCGGTGGCCGCGGGCGGCGCGTAGCCGGTGAGCCAGACGAGGTCGGGTCCTGGCGCGACCAGCACCCCGGCGAGCCCCGCGTCGGCGGCGGCCCGTGCGGCGCGCTCCATCCGTGCCTGGTAGTCGTCGGCGGTGAAGGGCGCGGGCGTGCCGGTCATCCGGGCCTCCGTGGTTCAAAAGGGGCTACGGGCAGCATCCTGCCCGGACAGCGGGGGCGGCGCGAGCCGGTCACCACTACTTTCGCGACAGCGTCCTGCCGTGACGGCATCAGCCCTCCAGGGCGAGGCGGGCGCCGAGGAGCAGCAGCACTCCTCCGGAGACCTGTTCCAGCCTGCGCCGTACTCCGGCCCGGGACAGCACGGTCTTCATCCGGCCGACGAACCAGACGTACAGGCTGTAGTAGCCGATCTCGTAGACCGCCCAGAGGGCGGCGAGCCCGACCATGGTGGGCAGGTGCGGGGCGCCCTCCGGCACGAACTGCGGGAGGAAGGACATCGCGAAGATCGCCGCCTTGGGGTTGGCGAGGTTGATCAGCAGCCCGGTCCGGTAGGAGGCCCAGCCGCTCTTCCCACCGCCGTCGCCCAGGCCGTCGTCCGCCGCCCGCTTGGCGCGCCGCGCCTGCCACAGCATCTGTACGCCGAAGACGACCAGCACGACAGCGCCCACGACGCGCATCACGTCGTACGCCATTTCGGAGGCGGCGAGCAGTGCGGTGAGGCCGCACGCGGCGACGACTCCCCACACGAAGACGCCGGTCTCGTTGCCCAGCACCGTCAGGAATCCGGAACGCCTGCTCTGCAGGGACTGCCTGATGATCAGCACCGTGCTCGGCCCGGGCGAGGCGGCGATCAAGGTGCAGGCGCCGAGGAAGGCGAGGAGGGTGCTCAGCATGGGGCCCATCGTGGCCCGGTGGAGGGGGCGCGGCCAAGACATTTAACGATCCTCGGTTGCCCAACCATTAGCTCTAATGCTTGGATGAACCCAAGCCATTAGATGGCCATCCAGGGGAGGCGGAATCCACCATGCTCGTGCTCGCACACATCAGCGACCTTCATCTCGACGGGACCGGGCGGGCGACGGAGCGCGCCGAGCGGGTGCGGGACCGGCTGTGGGAGCTGCCGGGCCCGGTGGACGCCCTACTGGTCACTGGGGACATCGCGGACCACGGGACGGAGGCCGAGTACGAGGAGGCCGCGCGCGTCCTGGGGCTGCGCGACCGCGGCGCCCCCTTCCCCGTACTGACGTGTCCAGGCAACCACGACAGCCGCGCGCCCTACCGCAAGGCGCTGCTCGGCGAACCGGCGGGCGACGGGCCGGTCAACAGCGTGCGGGTCTTCGACGACGCGGCCGTCCTGATGTGCGACTCCAGCGTGCCGGGCAGCGACGAGGGCGAGCTGGACGAGGAGACGTACGCCTGGATCGAGGAGACGCTCGACGGACTCGACGGGCTGCCCGCGCTGCTCGCCTTCCACCATCCGCCGGTGGCGCTGCACCATCCGCTGCCGGACGCCTATCAGTTGCGCCGGCCGTCGGCGCTGGCCGCACTGCTGGAGCGCAGGAGTGCGGTCGCCGGGATCATCACCGGGCACGCCCACACGCCCGCGGCCACGGCGTTCGGCGGGCGGCCGCTGGTCGTCGGGCCCGGAGTGACCTGGACGCTGCGGCTGCCGTGGGAGGGCGAGGGGGCGGCGGACCGGGAGGCGCCTCCCGGGTTCGCCTTTCATGTGCTGGACGACGAGGGCCGGCTGACGAGCCACTTCAGGGTGGCCGTGTGACGGCGGGTCCGGCGTGACCGTGTGACGGCGGGTCCGGCGTGACCGTGTGACGGCGGGTCGGCGTGACCCTGTGACGGCGGGTCACGTCAGGTGACGACGCCGGGGGTCACCGACAGCTGTTGGTAGCCGCCGCTCGCGTGCCGCAGCGTGAGCGTGACCGCGGTGCCGGGGCGTGCGGCGGCGACGGCCCGCGCGAGGTCGGCGGCCGAGTCGACACGGGTCCGGCCGAAGGCGAGCAGGACGTCACCCCGTACGAGACCAGCGGTGTAGCCGGGGCCGGGGACGTGCACGCCTACGAGGAGCGCGCCGGGGCCCTTGGAGGAGTCGACGGCCTCCACGCCGAGGGTGAGCCGCTCTTCGGGTGAACCGTTCCCCGGATCCCGGGACGCATTCTTCGGCGAGGCGGAACTCCCGGTGCCTGGGGCCGACTTGGAGCCTCCCGGCCCATGCGCCGGGCCCTCCGCCTGCCCTTGCGCCGGGCCGGACGCCCCCGGCGCACCGCCCGCTTCGCCCGCCTCCCTCCGCAGGTCGGCCAGCTTGCTCATGCCGATCACCGTGGCGCCCACGGTGCCGAGGCCGATCCCCGACAGCACGAGGACCGCCCCGACGAACAGGCTGAACAACAGGGTCATGAGCCGTCGCCCGCGCCGGCGTGCGGCGTGCGGGCGGCGGGCCGGGCCGGGCGGACGGTCGCCTCCCGGTTCCCGGCCCGGCATCGGCTTGGGACGCAACGCGGTCTGTTCCATTGGTGATCGCCTCCGGCCAGAGCCCTACCCTCCGCACCGGCACGCCACGATCCTCGAACGGGTGATGCGCGGCGGCGGCCCCGTCAGAGAGCCCCGATCGACGCCCTCTGCCGACTGGCGGCGATCGGCAGGCCCGGGAGCTGTCCCGGTACGAAGCCGTGGGCGCGGCGGGCCAGGTCGGCGGCCCCGTAACGACGGCAGTCGTAGTGCCACTTCAGGATGCCGGCCATCCAGTTCTGCAGCTCGACGACATAGCCCTCCATGATCTGACGGGCCTCGTCGGAGAGCTGGAAGTCCCCGTAGAGGAGAGGGAACTCGTTGGCGGCGACATGCTGGAACTGCTTCATGCGCTGGGTCATCAGGTCATGGACGACGCCGAGTCCCGTCGGGTAGTCGCAGCCGAAGAAGTTCTGCACGACGAGGATCGCGTTGTGCACCTCTCCCTCGTACTCGATCTCCTTCTGGTACGAGAAGACGTCGTTGATGAGCATCCCGTAGTCGATCGCGGCGTTCTCCAGCGAACGGACCGGACCGCTGCGGTAGACCTCGGGAGGCACCGCCGGGCCGTGGCCCAGGCGGCACAGGCTCTTGGTGAGGTCGGAGCCGAAGGTGGCGCGGCGCATCTCCAGATAGTCGACGGGGTCGGGGATGCGGTTCTGCAACTGGTTGGACAGCTCCCACACCCAGCTCTCGGTCATCACGTCCACCGAGGCCCGGAAGGTGCGGCGCGCCTCCAGGGGCATCGTGACCGTCGTACGCCGCCACAGGTCGGCGAGGGCCCGCTCCATCGCGTTGGCCGGGGGCGGGATCTCCTCGCCCGCGAGGGGCATACAGGCGGAGAGCCGATCGGTGCACAGCTTCGCCGCGGCCACGTCACGCCGGTGCCCGAACACCATCGGGTAGTAGTCGTCGCCGTACGTCCCCCACACGAGCCACTGCGCGCTGAGGTCCAGCGCCTCCGGCGTACCGTCGGGATCGAGGCCGGCCGAGCACAGCGGCAGGTCGTACGCGACGAGCTTGTCCTCGTCCCAGACGCCCTCCGACAGGATGCCCATGCTGTGCGACCACGGAATGATGCGCTGTCGCGCCCCGTCCAGATCGGCGTTCAGCCGGACCTGGAACGGCATGTGGAAGTCGGGGAGTTGGGACGGTCCCACCTTCTGGTACGGGACATGGGTGTACGCGCGCAGCCGCTCGTCACCGGCGGCGGCGAGCAGCGCCCCCACGTCGGCGGCGGAGGTGCCCGGGCCCGTGAGGCCGGTCAGCGGTGAGGTCGCGAGAGCCCCCTCGTTCATGTAGCGGCTCGACCGCAGATGCCACTCGTGGCCGCCCGACTGCCAGTCCTGCAGTCCCTGTGCGTACGCGCCGATCGCCCGGACCTCGTCCGGTGTGAGGCCCTTGTCCAGGGCCAGCGCGGGCACTTCGGTGAGCGCCGTGTGCTCGAACTGGTGCAGCCGCGAGGTGAGGATGTCGTTCACGGTGTCGGCGGCCTGCTGGGTGGTGCAGCCGAAGAAGGTCTCCAGGACGAGCACGCCGTTGCTCAACTCGCCCTCGTCCTCGACCTCCCGCTGGTACGAGAAGAGGTCGTTGCGCAGGTGCACGGCGTCGGAGAACGTCTCCATGAGCACGCGCAACGGCCGGGTTCCGGCGACGGGTTCGGGGATCTCGGCCGTCGCGAACTCCACGAGCCCCGCCGACCAGGGGGCGCCGCCGACCTTGCGGCGCATCTCGATGTACTCGACGGGGTTGGCGATCCGCCCCTCGTTGATGTTGGACAGCTCCCACATCGACTCGTTGAGCAGATGCTCGGTGGACTCGGCGAACCGCTTGCGCCAGCCCAGGGACATCGAGGGAACCGTGCGCGCCCACAGGTCGGCGAGTCCGGCCTCGACGGGATTGCGCGGCTCCGGCACAGGTGTCGACAGGTCGAGCGGCATGAAGAGCGGGAGCCGGTCCAGGTACTCCTTGCCGCCGGAGCGGTCCTGGCTGCGCTTGAACGTCTCCAGGAAGTGGTCGTCGAAGAAGAAGACCCACACGTACCAGTCGGTGATGAGCGAGAGGGCCGGCCCGTCGCACTCCGGATGCGTGTACGCGCACAACAGGCCGTAGTCGTGCGCGTCGAGGTCGGCCTGCTCCCAGATACCGGAGCCCTCCAGCATGCCCATACCGCGCGCCCACTCGCTCGAATGGGCGCGCGCCTCGTCGAGATGCGGGTTCAGCCGCGCGGGATACGGCATGTAGAAGTGCGGGAGTTCGAACGGCTGCGTCATGGCCCGGCCCTACCCGCGGCCTCCCACGGGCATCCGTACGGCGGCACATGATCGCACCATCGCGTGAACGGATGAGTGTCGGGAGGCGGTTCGGGGAAAGGTGTGCTGTCCTGCGCCCTGCGAGCGCCCGGTGCAATGCCCTGCGGGCCGGCACCGGAGCACGTGCGATGAACCCGTACGACGTGCGTACACCAGGGCGTCGGCCGTCCGAAAGCCCCGCTTCACCGCCGTCCGTGAGTCCCCGGCAGACCCTTGTGCCACCCGCGTCTACGCGCGCAGACTACGGGAGTTCACGTGCCCTCCTCGTCTCTCCTCCCTCCCCCGGAGTACCGATGAACCACCCCAGACCGCACCGCCCGTCGTTCTCGCGCCGTGCCGCGCTCGCCGGTCTCACCGGAGCCGCCCTGGCCGGCACGACGGCGTTCGACGCCTCCGCCAACGCGAACTCGCACCGACGCGCCGTCCGCTTCGCCACCTTCAACGCCTCGCTGAACCGCGGCACTCAGGGCGCCCTCGTCACGGACCTGTCCACGCCGGACAACCAGCAGGCCCGCAACGTCGCCGAGACCATCCAGCGGGTCGACCCGGACGTTCTGCTGATCAACGAGTTCGACTACGACGAGGACGGCACCGCGGTCCGGCTGTTCCTCCGCAACTACCTCGCCGTGGGCCAGAACGGCGCGAAGCCGGTGCGTTTCCCGTACCGCTTCACCGCGCCCGTCAACACCGGTGTCGCCTCCGGGGTGGACCTCGACGGCAAGAACGGCGCCGTCACCACGCCGGGTTCCGACGCGTACGGGCAGGACGCCTTCGGGTACGGCTGGTTCCCCGGCCAGTACGGCATGGCCGTCCTCTCCAAGTATCCGATCGACGTCCGGGCGGCCCGTACCTTCCAGCACTTCCTGTGGAAGGACATGCCGGGCAACGTCATGCCGGAGGGCTACTACAGCGCGGAGGCCACGGCGATCCTGCGGCTGTCCTCCAAGAGCCACTGGGACCTGCCGATCCGGCTCGGCCACGGTTCCTCCTCCACCGTGCACTTCCTCGTCTCGCATCCGACTCCGCCCACCTTCGACGGGGCCGAGGACCGCAACGGGCGGCGCAACCACGACGAGATCCGGCTGTGGGCGGACTACATCGGGGGGCGGCGGCGTGGGGCGTACCTGTACGACGACCGGGGTGTACGGGGCGGTCTGCGGGCCGGGGCCCGTTTCGTGATCGCGGGTGATCTGAACGCCGATCCGTTCGACGGGGACAGCTACGACAACGCGGTGCGGCAGTTGCTGGACCACTCGGCCGTGCGGTTGCCCGGCGTGCCGCCCGCCTCTCGTGGTGGCGTGGAGGCCTCCCGTCTCCAAGGGGGTGCGAATGCCTCGCATGTCGGGAAGCCCGCGTATGACACGGCGGACTTCGGTGACACCGCGCCCGGGAACCTCCGGGTCGACCATGTCATTCCGTCGCGTGGTCTGACGGCGGTCGGCAACGGTGTCTTCTGGCCCACGTCCGACGATCCGCTCTACCGTCTGGTCGGCAACGGGACGGTGGTCCCGACGTCGGACCACCGGATGGTCTGGCAGGACGTACGGCTGGGTTGACCGGGTCTTTTTTCGCCCCCGCCGCCCCTACCCATTCCCGTCCCTGACTCAGGGGCTCCGCCCCCGAACCCCCAAAAGATTGCGCAGTTCCCCGCGCCCCTAGGTCGGTCTTCAGGGGCGCGGGGAACTGCGCGACAAGCCCCCACCGGCCCGCACCCCGACAACGCACCCCACGGGGCCTGGGGCGGAGCCCCAGAAGGATGGGACGGGTAGGGGCGGCGGGGGCGAGGAAAAAGCCCGCCCCCCTTCAGCCCCGTACCGCCCTCCCCACCTCCGCCCGCAACGCCACGAACTCCGGCAACCCCCGCGTCGCGATCTGGTCGCGCTTGCCGGGCAAGGTGACCGGGAGGTCGAGGACGATCCGGGAACCGGGGCCGGAGGACAGGACGACCACGCGGTCTCCGACGTACACGCTCTCGTCGATGTCGTGCGTGACGAACACGATCGTCGGCCCCTCGGCCTGGTGGACTTCGAGGAGGAGGTCCTCGAGGTCCTCGCGGGTCTGGGCGTCGAGGGAGCCGAAGGGCTCGTCCATGAGGAGGAGGGAGGGGCGGCAGACCAGGGCGCGGGCGATCGCGACACGCTGCTGCATACCTCCGGAGAGCTGCCAGGGATGACGGCGACCCGCACCGGGGAGCCCCACCCGTTCCAGCATCCGCTCGGCCTCGTCCCGCCGCTCGGCCCGACCGAGCCCCCGCCGTCGCAGGGGGAGGGCGACGTTCTCCCGGACGGACAACCAGGGGAAGAGCGACCGCCCGTAGTCCTGGAAGACGACGGCGAGCCGCTCGGGCACACCGGTGACGGGCTCCCCGTCGACGCTGACGGTTCCCTCCCGCGCGGGCCGCAGCCCCGCGATGGTGCGGAGCAGCGTCGACTTGCCGCACCCGGACGGCCCGACGACACACAGGAGTTGGCCGTCGGGGACGGTGAGCGTGATGTCGTGCAGGACGGGATGGTCGCCGTACCGCTGGCCGAGCGAGTCGAGACGGAGCATGCGGGGCGGTCACCTGTCCCTGGAGTCGGAGTCGAACGCGCCGTCGTCGACCCGGACATGGAGCAGGAAGGGCCCGTCCTCGTCACCGTGGCCGGTCAGCGCACGGTCGAGTGCGGCGGGGAGGCCGGCGGACTCCTCCACGTACGCCGCCGGGCAGCCGAAGCCCGTCGCGACCCGGGAGAAATCGATGCCTCCGATGTCCGTGCCGGGCACGTGTGCGATGTCGATGCGGCGGCCGAGTGCGCGTACGGCGGCGTATCCGCCGTTGTCGAGGAGGACGTACGTGACGGGCACCCGGTGGCGCGCGGCGGTCCACAGGGCCTGTACGGAGTACATCGCCGAGCCGTCGCCGACAAGGCACACCACCCGCCGCCGGTCGGCCAGCGCGCGCCCCACGGCGAGCGGCAGCCCCCAGCCGAGCGCCCCGCTGCCGGTGGTGAGGAACCCGCCCGCCGATTCGATGCGCACGCGCGCGTGGAGCGCTTCGCGATGGCTGGGTGTCTCCTCCACGAGGACACGGTCGCGGGGCAGCCGCTCCTGGAGCAGGTCGAGTACGAGTTCCGGCGTGATCGGGCCGTCGCCGGGGGCGCGGGCGGGGAGGGGTGCCGGGCGGGAGGGCGGTGGCTTGCGGTCCGACTCCCGCACCAGCGCGGCTAGTTGGCCGACGGCCGGCTTCAGCGTCGTGACGATGCTCGTTCCCGTCGGCAGCCAGGCCGCCTGCCCCGGGTCGCAGTCGAGGTGGAAGAGCTCGGTACGCGCGGGCAGCGGCGGGCTCTCCGTGTAGAAGTGGTACGTGAACAGGGGCGCGCCCAGGGCCACCACCACGTCGTACGCCTCCAGGCAGGCCGCCAGCCGGTCGGCCGCCGGCGGCAGGAACCCCTGGAAGAGCGGATGCGACTCGGGGAAACCGGAGCGGCCGGACATCGGGCTGATCCATACGGCGGCGCGGGTGCGTTCGGCGAGGACGCGGACCTCGGCGGTCGCCTGCTCGTCGTCGACTCCGGGACCGACGACCAGCGCGGGTCGCTCGCAGGTGTCCAGGCGTGTCGCCAGGGCGGACAGGGCGCTCGTGTCGGCGGTGAACGTGCCGTGCAGCGTGCGCGGTTCGACGTGCGCGGCCGGCCGGTCCCAGTCGTCCTCGGGGACGGACACGAAGACGGGGCCGCGCGGATGCGACATGGCGAGGCGGTGGGCCTCGGCGAGCACGGCGGGTACGTCGGCCGCGCGGTCCGGCTGACGGCTCGACTTCACGTACGGGCGCGGGAACTGTACGGGGTCGTCGGCTCCGAGGAACGGCCTCAGCTGGGTCAGGGCGCGCGACTGCTGGCCGGCCAGGACCACGAGGGGCACGCGGTCGCGGTACGCGTTGAAGACGGCGCCCAGGGCGTGGCCCACTCCGCCCGCCGAGTGGAGGCTGACGAGAGCCGCGCGGCCTGTGCCCAGTGCGTGTCCTGCCGCCATGCCCACGGCCACGGATTCCTGTAGTCCCAACACATAGGTGAAGTCTTCGGGCCAGTCGCGGAACATACGCAGTTCCGTGGAGCCCGGGTTGCCGAAGACGGTGGTCATGCCGGTGTCCCGGCATAGCCGGATGACCGCTTCCAGGACGGTGACGTTCTCCGCCGCACGGCCCGGTCCCGCGTCCGGCTTCGCCCCCCGCTCCGGCTTCGGCTTCGGCTTCGGCATCGGCTTCGGCTTCGGCTTCGGCTTCGGCTTCGGCTTCGGCGTCATGCAGGCCTCCCTTTGCCCAGCAGTCGCTTCTCGACCGCCAACAGGCCGGTGTTGAGTACGTATCCGAGTGCGCCGAGCAGCACCAGCGCGGCCCACACGGTGAGCAGGTCGGAGCGCGACTGGGCGTCGGTGAGTGTGAAGCCGATGCCGTTCGCCGTACCGGGCAGCAGCTCCGAGAAGACCATCAGGATGAGGGAGAGCGAGAGGCTCAGGCGCAGGCCCGCGAAGATGCGGGGCAGGGCCGAGGGCAGGAACAGGAGCCAGAGTCGTTCTGCCGTGGTGAGGCGTAGTACGGCTGCCACGTCGATGCGGAGGGGGTCGGTGTTGCGGGCGCCCTCCGCCGTGTTGATCAGTACGGGCCAGATGGCGCTGAAGACGATCGACGCGAGTTGCATCTGGGTGCCGAAGTCGAAGATCACGACGAAGACGGGGACCAGGGCCGGGGGTGGGATGGCTCGGGCGAACTGGAGGACCGGGTTGCAGAGGGCGTAGGCGCGGTGGGAGCGGCCCAGGGCTGTGCCCAGGGCGATTCCCGCGGCTGCGGCCAGGGCGAAGCCTGTGGTCATGCGGGCGAGGCTGGGGAGGATGTTCTCGGTGGCCTCCGGGGTGAGGAAGGCGTGGGTGGGCGGGCCCGAGAACCACAGGTCGTGGGTGTGGCGGGCGATTTCCGAGGGTGGCGGGAAGTAGACGCTGGTGTGGGTGCGGGTGGCGAGTTGCCACCCGCCGATGGCCACGGCGAGCACGCCCCACCGGAGCAGTGCGCTGCGCGCCGCCTTACCGCCCCTCATCGACCAACCTCACCGTCCTGGATCTCGCCCCCGCCGCCCCTACCCATTCCCGTCCACTGGGGCTCCGCCCCAGACCCCGTGGGTGCGATTTCGGGTGCGGGTCCGGCCGTGGCTGATCGCGCAGTTCCCCGCGCCCCTAAAGACCTAGGGGCGCGGGGAACTGCGCAGTCTTTTGGGGGTTCGGGGGCGGAGCCCCCGAGTAAGTGACGGGAATGGGTAGGGGCGGCGGGGGCGAAAAGCAAACCCCGCACCCACCTCACCGCGTCCCCCGATGCTCCGGCGTCCAAGGGAACAACCTCCGCTCTCCCCACACCAGCACGCTGTTGATGACAAGCCCCAGGGCCCCGGCCCACACCACCCCCGCCAGTACGTCCCGCGTGCCGTCCGTCGACAGGCCGGACTGGGCGATGAAGATGCCGAGGCCCTCCCCGAAACCGGCGAGGATCTCGGTGGCGACGGCGAGGACCAGGGCGACGGCGGCGGAGATGCGGAGGCCGGCGGCGATGAAGGGCGCGGTGGCGGGGAGTTCGACCCGCAGGAGTACCGAGAGACGCCCGAAGCCGAAGGCACGCAGCGTGTCCTTGGCCAGGGGATCGGTCTCACCGAGTCCGTAGACGGTGTTGAAGAGGATGGGCCAGACGGAGGCGTACGTGATCAGGGCGACCTTCGTCTCCGTACCGGAGCCCAGCAGCAGGGACACGAGAGGGATCAGCGCGACGGACGGCATGGGCCGCAGGAACTCGACGATCGCGCGCACGGCTTCGTCGACCACGGGCACGCTGCCGAGCAGCAGCCCCAGCGGTACGGCGATCGCGCAGGCGAGGCCGAGGCCGAGGGCCCAGGCCCGGACCGTGGCTCCGACCCCGTCCAGGAAGACCCGATCGCCCGCCAACTCCACCGCCCGCGCCAGGACTTCGGAGGCGGGCGGCAGATAGCTGCGGCGTACCAGCCCGGCCCGGCCGACCGCCTCGCACACGCCGAAGGCGAGCAGCACGCCGAGCGCACCGAGCAGCAGATCCTGACGACGTCTCCCCGCTCGACTCACGTGACTCACTTGACGAGCAACGTTCCCGGATCGATCGCCTTCTTCAACAGGCCCTGTTTCTCCATGAGTTCGGTGAGGCGGCGCAGCTGGGTGACGTCTGTGGTCGCCGGGTAGGCCGGCAGGCGGATCGACTCGGCCTGGTCCGCGGTCACCTTGGCGTACTTGGGCAACTCCTCGCGTACGGCGCTCTGGTCCTGTGTGGCGATCTCCGCGGCCGCCGCGATGGCCCGCTTGAAGGCCGCCGCGGTCTTCGGGTTCTCGGAGGCGTAGCCGCGGGTCGTGACGTAACCGCTGATCGGTATGGACTCCACGGGGGCGGAGCCGCCGTCGACGAGGACGCGGGCGTTCAGGTCGTTCTGGATGGCGCTGTTGAAGGGCTCGGCCGCGTGGACGGCGTCGACCTGTCCCTTCTCCAGGGCGGGTCCCATCTGCGGGAAGGCGATCTGCCGGTACTCGGGGCGGCCGGCGCCCTGTTGGTCGAGGATCGCGTTCAGGGTCAGTGACTGGATGTTGTTGAGGATGTTGACGGCGACCTTCTTGCCCTTGAGGTCTGCGACGCTCCTGATGTCCGAGTCCTGGGGCACGAGGACGTCCATCATGTGCGGCGCGACCCGCGCTCCCTCGGCGAGGATGCGGAGGTCGAGGGTGCCCTTCTCGTGGGCCTGGAGGAAGGTGACGTAGTTCGCGCTCGCGATGACGTCGACCTGCCCCTTCGACAGGGCGGGCAGTGCCTGGATGCTCTGCTGGACGGGCTGGATGCGCACGTCCAGGCCCTCCTTCTTGAACAGGCCCCGGCCCTGCGCGATGTAGAGGGGTGCGTCGTCGGCCAGTGGGAGGGCTGCGACGGTGATGCTCGACCGCTCCAGCCCGTTGCTCCCGGCGTTACTGGAATCGGAGTCGTCGGAGTCGCCGCCGCAGGCCGCCAGAGTCATCACCAGGGCGATCGCGGCGACGGTCGGTTTTCCCGTACGGATACCGGCTCGGCGCGTCAGCATGCGCGCATGATGCCCTCCACTTGACGTGATCACCACACACTTATGCGCCGTTCCCGCGGCCCTTGAAAAGATGCGAAAGCACATTCGCGCAGCGGGTCGCGCGAGCCCTCGCGCACGCCCTTGCCGCCCCGCCGCGCCCGGTCCACCGTGGTGGCGTGACCTCACGAGCGACGCCCACGCCACCTGCCGGGGAACCCGGCCCAGGCGCCGACCCCGACTCCGGCCCCGGCTCCGGCCCGGACGCCGTCCCCGACGTCTTCGACCCCCGGCAGTACGCCGCCGGTGTCCCCCACGCCGCCTACCGCGTCCTGCGCGACCACCATCCGGTGGCCTGGCAGCAGGAGCACGAGGTGCTCGGCTGGCCGGCCGGGCCCGGCTTCTGGGCGGTCACCCGGCACGCCGATGTGGTGCGGGTCCTGAAGGACTCGGAGACGTACTCCTCGTATCTCGGGGCGACCCAGATCCGGGATCCGGATCCGGACGACCTGCCGTTCATCCGGCGGATGATGCTCAATCAGGATCCGCCGGAGCACGGGAGGTTGAGGCGGCTCGTCAGCCGGGCGTTCACCCCGCGCCGCGTCGACCACTTCGCGTCGGTCGCCCGGGCCCGGGCCCGTTCGCTCTTCGAGCAAGCGGTGGCGACCGCACGTAAGAACGACGGCACCTGCGACCTCGTCACCGATGTCACCGACGACTACGCCCTGCTCAACCTGGCGGATCTGCTCGGTGTGCCGGAGAGCGACCGCGGGCTGCTGCTGCACTGGACCCAGCGGGTCATCGGCTACCAGGACCCGGACGAGGCGGGCCCGCCCGTGCTCGACGCCGTGGGCAAGCCGGTCAACCCGCGCTCACCGGCGGCACTGCGGGACATGTTCGCGTACGCCCGTGAGCTGGCCGGCCACAAGCGGCGGCATCCCGGTGACGACGTCATGACCGTGCTCGCCGCCGACGGTGAACTCGCCACCGCGGAACTGGAGATGTTCTTCTTCCTGCTGACGGTCGCGGGCAACGACACGGTACGCGGCGCGGCTCCCGGCGGGCTGCTGGCGCTGGCCGGGCATCCGGAGGCGTACGCCCAACTGCGCGCCGGTGTCGTCGACTTGGAGTCGGCCGTCGACGAACTCCTGCGGTGGCACCCGCCGGTGCTCACCTTCCGCCGCACGGCCGTGCGGGACACCGAACTGGCCGGGACACCGGTCCGCGCCGGGGACAAGGTGGTGGTCTTCCACGCCTCCGCCAACCACGACGAGCGGGTGTTCGCCGAGCCGCACCGGCTGGACCTGGCGCGTACGCCGAATCCGCACGTCTCCTTCGGGGACGGACCGCATGTCTGCCTGGGCGCGCACTTCGCCCGGCTGCAGCTGCGGGTGCTGTACGAGGAGGCGCTGCGCGCCCTGCCCGGGCCGCCGCGCGTCGCCGGGCCTCCCCGGCGGCTCGTCTCCAACTTCATCAACGGCCTGAAGTCGCTGCCGCTGCACGTGGCCTGAGCCGGCCGGTTCGGCTGGGCTCCCTGAGGTACGGGTTGACGATCCATTGACCTGCAACTTAGGTTTGCCTTACCTAAGTGGTTTTCGCCTCCGAAAGGCCAACTGCCCATGAGATCCGCCGTGTTCGCCCGCGCCACCCGAATCGCCGCCGTCGGTGCCACCGCCGCCGCGCTGACGGTCGGGCTCGCCACCTCCGCCTCGGCAGCCACCGCCACGCGGTCCGTGACGGTGAGCGGAACGACGTACAACCTGTCACTGACGGCCCCCGACGCCCTGTCGGCCGCCGGACAGAACATCACCGTCTCCGGCAGCGGTTACAACACCATCCAGGGCGTCTATGTCGGCCTGTGCGTCATCCCCGAGGGCGTCGTGCCCGGCGACCCGTCGACGTACACCTCCCGGCCGACCCCCTGCCTGGGCGGCGCGGACCAGTCCGGCACGACGGGCGCCTCGCACTGGGTGTCGAACTTCGGCGGCGGCACGGTCGCGAACAGCTCCACCTACGGCTCCGGCGGTTCCTTCAACGCCAGCGTGCACGTGAACCCGAACATCGCCACCGGCCAGGTCTGCGGCACGGACGTCGACTGCGCCATCGTGACGCGCGCCGACCACACCGGCAGCGGCAACCGCTCGTACGACGTCTACATCCCGGTCACCTTCTCGTGACCGCGCCTCTCAGAACCCGGGGGCGGAGCGATGTGCTCCGCCCCCGGGCGGCGGGCGCCCTCGTGGGCATCACGGCGGTGGTCCTGACCGCCGTCGTCGTCAGCACGCCCGCCGTCGGCGCCGACGACCCGCCGACCACGGACGGGTACGAGCAGACGGCCCGCCTCACGACCGTCGGCAAACCACTCGACCTGCTGGTGCACCCCGAGTCGGGGAAGCTGTACGTCGGGTCCGACACCGTCGCCGGGACGACGGGCGGCAGCCTGGCCGGGGTCTATGTCGTCGACCCGGCCTCCGGGAACGTTCTGAACTGGGTGAAGACCTCGCCCGGCAGCACGGGCGCGCCCGCCCAGCTTCCGGGCAAACGACTCGTCGGGCCGCTGCCGGGCGACGGGGTGCACTACCTGGTCGGGCTGCGCGGGATCGCCGCCGTGAAGGACGGGGACCCGGCGGGGCGCGGAGGCTGGCTCACCGGCACGACGATCACGCAGGCCAAGGCCGGTGCCAAAGCCGGCACGGTCGTGGTCGTCCGCGGGACGAAACTGGAGGAGGTCGCCGTCGGCGAGACGTCGGTGACCGTGGAGCGCTCGCTGACCCTGCCGGCCGCCGGTGGTCCGCTCGCCGTGGACACCGCCGCCGGGCAGATCTGGGTCACCGACAACACCAACAGCGTGCTGCGCAGGGTGAGTTCGGCCGACTTCACGCCGGACGGCAAGGAGATCCCGCTGGCCGCCGGTGCCGCGGTGTCCTTCCTGGAGTGGGACACCGAGCGCGGAGTGCTCTGGGCGGGGCGCGGCACCGTGCTGGAGGCGTACGACATCGCCACCGGCAAACTGGCCGCCTCCTTCGACGCGAAGCCCGGCGACACCATCGCGGACGTCGCCGTGGACCCGCGCTCCGACCGGGCGTTCGCGGTGTGGCAGGACTGGGGCAACCCGCCGGAGGAGGGGGACGGCGTGGGGCAGCTCGCGGTGTACGACACGGCGACGCTCAAGGACCTCGGCATGGGCGCCGAACTGCCGGGCGTCAACGGCCAGTTGGGCAGCTCGTCCGTCGCGGTGACGCCGGGCGGCGACTCGGTGTTCGTCGCGAGCCCGTCCGAGGCCTCGCTCACCGTGTTCCGGGCGCCGGTGCCGCCGTCGCCCTCCGAGTCGCCGTCACCGTCCGACCCGGGATCGCCCTCGCCCTCGGACCCGGCCTCGCCCAGCCCCTCGGACGGAACGCCCGAGCCGTCGCCCAGCGACTCGGGACCGGACGCCGATCCGACCGACTCCGGGACCACGGTTCCCGTCGACGGTCCGAGCGCCGACGGAAACAGCGTGGGTGGCACGACCGGTGGCGGCGCGCAGACCACGACCGGTGGCGGCTCGCTCGACACCACCGGCGACGGGTCGCTCGCCTCGACCGGCACCGACGTGCTCCTGCCCGCCGCGGCCGGCACCGCGGCGCTGCTCGCCACCGGCACCGCCGCGGTGCTGTGGCGCCGCCGACGGGCCACGACGTAGACCCGTCGGCGGATCGCGAAGGAGACGGGCGGACACCCGGCACCACCGGAAGGTCCAACAGCCGTGAACCGGCCCGACAAGGGCCCGTATCAGTGCTGTTGGACCTTCTGCGGTGTCGCCTCGCTCGGCCGTACGACGACGTATCCCTCGCCCTGGAGCATCAACTGCACGGCCTCGCCCGAGCCGCCGCGGATCATGGAGCCGATGGACTGCGAACGGTGCAGTGAGGTCTGGAGGTTGGCCGTCCAGCCGACGATCGCGTCCGTGTCGACGTACACAGGCCACTGCGGCGAGACGGGGATGACCAGCGGGTTGCCCTCGCAGACGAGACCGAGCCTGCCGTGTCCGGTGAAGACGCTGTTGAACAGCCCGCCACCGGTGATGCCCGCGCCCTTGACCGTCTTGATCTCGTACTTCAGTGAGGCGTCGAAGCACAGTACGTTGCGGCCGTTGACGGTGAAGACGTCACCGGGGTCGATGTCGACGATGAAGCAGTTCTGCGCCTCGTGCGCGAACCAGGCCTCCCCCTGCCCGCGCACCGCCATGAGCGCCAGCCCCTCGCCCGTGACGGCCCGTTTGAGCATGCCGCCGACGCCCTGGCCCTTGCGCTCGAACTGCAGACTGCCTCGATAGGCGATCATCGCGCCCTGCCGGGCGAGCATCTCGCCGTTGACGGCGTACTTGATCGACTTGGCGTTCTCGACGCTCATGCCCGCCGCAGTGGCCGGCTGCACCATGTACTCGCTGGAAAACAGGTCACCCTTCATGCGGGCATCCTGTCCCGGAGGCGCGGGTTCCACCATCCAGCGGCGGGATGAAAGGCGGCGACGAAGGTATACGTCCGCGGAACGAAAGGCGGGGCGGCCGACGCCCGCTCGCGTCGGCCGCCCCTGCGGGGGCCTTTCGGCCCCACCCTGTGGGGGGTGGTTCGTCAGTCGTCGATCAGTCGTCGATCAGCCGCCGTCCGCCTGGTTCAACAGTCGCCCGACGGCCGCTCGACGGTCAGAAGCTCAGAAGGTCAGCTTCCAGCTGTTGATCGTGCCGGTGTCCGCCGAGGCCACGTCCTGCACGCGCAGCTTCCAGGTGCCGTTGGCGGCCTCGCTGGACGCGTCCACGGTGTAGGTCGTGTTGACGTTGTCGGCCGAGTCCGAGCCCGAGGACTTCAGCCGGTACGCCGTACCGTCCGGGGCGACCAGGTCGATCACCAGGTCACCGCGGTAGGTGTGGGTGATGTCGACGCCGACCTGGAGGGCCGAGGGCGCGTTGCCGGTGCGGCCGCTGACGGCGATCGAGGACTCCACGGCCGAGCCGGCGTCCGGAATGGAGACGGCCGTGCCGCTGGTGAAGGTGGTGCCCCCCGTGGAGCCTCCCGACCCGCTCACCGCCTGCACCGTCTTGGCCGCGTCCGCGAGACCCGCGCCACAGCCGCCCGAGCAAGCACCGGGCAGAGCACGCGAGTTGGTCTTGATCGCGGACTCGATCTGGGCCGGGGTCAGCGCGGAGTTCGCCGACTTGGCGAGCGCGGCGAGACCCGCGATGTGCGGGGCGGCCATGCTGGTGCCCTGGTAGTAGGCGTACGACTCCGAACCCGGGCCCTGCGTACCGGAGTTCAGCGTGGACAGGATGCCGTTGGCGGTGCCGGTGCTGGTCTGGCCACCGGGTGCCGCGATGTCGACGACCGAGCCGTAGTTGGAGTAACTGGCCTTGGCGCCCGAGCGGTTGAGCGCGGCGACCGAGATCACGTTGCTGCAGCTGGCCGGCGAGTAGTTGGCCGCGTTGGCGTTGCTGTTGCCCGCCGCGACGACGACCGTGGTGCCCCGGCCCACCGCGTTGTTGATCGCGGTCTGGGTGGCCGTGGTGCAGGCACCGCCGCCGCCCAGGCTCATGTTGATGACCTTGGCGACGTTGGCGTTGGCCGGGACGCCGGAGACCGTACCGCCGGACGCCCAGGTGATGGCGTCGATGATGTCGGAGTCGTAGCCGCCGCACTTGCCGAGGACGCGCAGCGGGGAGATCTTCGCGTTGTACGCGATGCCCGCGACGCCCTTGCTGTTGTTGGTGGCGGCGGCGATGGTGCCCGCGACATGGGTGCCGTGCCAGGAGGAGGGCTGGCCCGTGGTCTGCTCGCACTCGCCGGCGGAGTACCAGTCGCCCGGGTCGGCCGGGTTGCTGTCGCGGCCGTTGCCGTCCACCGAGACCGCGGTGTCGGAGATGAAGTCGTAGCCCGCGACGATGTTGGCGGCGAGGTCGGAGTGGGTGACGTAGCCGGTGTCGATGACGGCGACGGTCACGCCGCTGCCGGTCGCGGTGTCCCAGGCGCCGGGCACGCGCATGCCCGCGGTGGTCTCGAAGAGGTCCCACTGCTTGCTGTACTCGGTGTCGTTCGGGTCGGCCTGCGGCTTGTTGAGGCGGTCCGGCACGACGTACGCGACCTGCGGGTCGGCCTGGTACTCGGCGACGACGTCGGCGACATCGGCCTTGCTCAGCTGCTCGCCGAGGTCGACCAGCGCGGCGCCGGTGCCGAGGCGGCGCTGGAAGTCCAGGCTCTCGCCGGCCTCCTTGCCCTTGGCCTCGGCGTCGGCGGAGGCGGCCTTGTTCGACTTGGCCTCGGTGGCGCCCGACTTGTAGCCGACGATCAGTCGCTCGGCGGGGGCGGACACGGCAGCGGCGGCGGACTTCGCGGTCTGCTCGGCGGGGACCTTGGCGGTGGCGGGACCGGCCAGCGCGAGGGACGTGGCGGTCCCGGCCAGGAGTGTCGCGGAGATCGCGGCGACGGATATCAGCTTCCGTCTCGCGGGTCGGGGAGTACGCAAGTGAGTGCCTTTCGTGGCCGGCTCCGGGCAGCGCGAAACAGCGATGCGATGCGATGCGGTGCATGCGGTGCCGTGCGGTGCGGAGCAGCGGTTCGATTCGCTTCGTCGTCGAAGCGGCGGGGGGTGCAATCGAGAAGGCGCCATGCCCTGTCGGACTGGGCCGGCCGTGCGCGAGCCTCCAGTCAGGGGTTACCTGTGGTTCGGCTGTGCTCGAACAATAGGCGGAGCCTTTATCCCGCGGATACGGGGAAAACCCTCGATCCATGGCCGAGAACCCCCTATGGGGACCGCCCAGTTGGCGAGAAAGCACCCTTTCCGGACGTTCAGTCCTGTCTCGTCGGCAAGGGACGCGGACGGGGCGGGAGGGGCTGCCGCCGGGCGAAAAGTTAGGCTAGCCTTACCTTTCTCTTCCTTGGTCTCCCGTTTCCCGGTCTCCCGATTCCCGGTCTCCCGCCGAACGCTTCCCCGGTCTTCCGCCCGCCGAAGGAGTCGCCCATGCACGCCCCGCGCCCCGCCGCCCCTGCGCCCGTGCCCGCCCGCGCGCTCTCGCGTCGCGGGGTCCTCGCCGCGGCGGGAGCCCTCGGCCTGGGCGGTCTGCTCACGGCGTGCGGCAGCGACGTAGACAAGGACAGCGACGGCAGCGGCGCCGCCAACTCGTCCGCCGGCGGGGGAACATGGCGTTTCAAGGACGACCGTGGCACGACGGCCAAGGCCGACCGGACGCCGAAGCGCCTGGTCGCCTTCGTCGGCGCGGCCGCCGCGCTGCACGACCTCGGCATCGAGTGCACGGGCGTCTTCGGCCCGACGAAACTGAAGAACGGCGAGCCCGACCCCCGGGCCGGCGGCATCGACGTGGACAAGGTGACGATCCTCGGCAACACCTACCCGCAGTTCAACGTCGAGCGGTACGCCGGGCTGCGGCCCGACCTGCTGATCGCCCAGATGACCGACCCGCCGGCGCTCTGGTACGTCCCCGAGGAGTCGGCCGAGAAGATCGAGTCGCTCGCCCCCAACGTCGGCATCCTCACCGCGAAGAGCTCGCTCACCCATGTGATCGGCCGCTTCGCCGACCTCGCGAAATCACTCGGCGCGGACCTGACGGCCGACCCGGTCACCTCCGCGGAGGAGCGCTTCAAGTCGGCCTCGGCCACCTTGCGCCGGGCGGCCGGAGAGGCCCGCGCGAAGGGCCGTGGCGGCCTGAAGGTCATGGTGGTCTCCGCCTCGGCCGACATCCTGTACGTCGCCGCCCCGGACGCCTTCACGGATCTGCGCTACTACGAGTCGCTCGGTGTCGGGTTCGTGACGCCCTCGAAGACGGGCGCGGGCGGCTTCTGGCAGGAACTCAGCTGGGAGAACGCCGACATGTACGAGGCCGACCTGATCCTCGTCGACGACCGCGAGGGCAACCTCCAGCCGGCCGACCTGAAGAAGACCAAGCCGACCTGGGCCAGGCTGCCGGCCGTACGGGCGGACCGGACCTTCCCGTGGGCCGTCGAGGAGCGGTACAGCCACGCCGGGTACGCGCCGCGCATCGAGCAACTGGCGGCGGCACTACGGCAGTCGGAGCCCGTTACCTCGTAACCGCCGCTCCACGGGCGGTACTCAACTGCCGCCGGGCTCAGCCGCCATCAGGCCCGGTCGCCGGGGTCAGCTGTCGACGGACTCGGGCACCGTCAGTCCGTCGTCCGTGGCCGCGAGGAACTGCGTGGCGGCGAGTTCGGCGTACAGCGGGTCTCTGGCCACGAGTTCGCGATGGGTGCCGACCGCCCGTACCCGCCCCGCGTCCATGACGACGATCCGGTCGGCCATGGTCACCGTGGACAGCCGGTGGGCGACGACCAGGACCGTGGTGGTGCGGGCGACATCGGCGACGGTGTCGCGCAGCGCCGCCTCGTTGACCGCGTCGAGCTGGCTGGTGGCCTCGTCGAGCAGCAGCAGCCGGGGCCGCCTGAGCAGGGCGCGGGCGATGGCGACGCGCTGGCGCTCACCGCCGGAGAGCTTGGTGCCGCGGTGGCCGACGAGGGTGTCGAGCCCCTTCGGCAGCCGGTCCACGAGGGAGTCGAGGCGGGTGGTCTTCAGCGCGCGGAGCACCTCGCCGTCGTCGGCGTCGGGATTGCCGAGCAGGATGTTGTCGCGGAGGCTGCCGGACAGGACGGGCGCGTCCTGTTCCACATAGCCGATGGCGGACCGGAGCGCGGAGACCTCCCAGTCGGTGAGGTCGCGGCCGTCCAGCGCGATGGTCCCCTGCTCCGGGTCGTAGAACCGCTCGATGAGCGAGAACACCGTGGTCTTCCCGGCGCCGGACGGTCCGACGAAGGCGGTCATGCCGCGCGGCGGGACGGCGAAGGTCACGCCGTGGTGCACGTACGGCAGGTCGTCGTCGTAGCGGAAGCGGACGTCCTCGAAGGCGATCGAGGCCGGTTCGGCGCCGGGCCGGGGCAGCGGCGAGGGCTCGGCGGCCGGTTCGGCGGGCAGCAGCCTGGCCTCCTCGATCCGGGCCAGGGCGGCCGAGCCGGTCTGGTACTGGGCGACGGCTCCGACGACCTGCTGGATCGGCGCCATCAAGTAGAAGACGAACAGCAGGAACGCGACGAGGGTGCCGATGTCGATGGCCTCGGTCGCGACCCGTGCGCCGCCCACGGCGAGGACGGTGATGAAGGCGACCTGCATCGAGAGGCCGGCCGTGTTCCCCGCCAGCGCCGACCACTTGGCGGCCCGTACGCTCTGGCGCCACGACTCCTCGGCGGCCGCGTGCACGGCCCGCTCCTCGCGGTGCTCGGCGCCGGACGCCTTGATGGTCCGGAGCGCGCCGAGGGTCCGCTCCAGCGAGGCGCCCATCGCTCCGACCGCGTCCTGCGCGCGCTTGCTGGCGCGGTTGATCCGCGGCACGATCACGCCGATCACCGTGCCCGCGGCCAGGACCACGCCCAGGGTGACGCCCGTCAGCACCGGGTCGACGAACCCCATCATCGCGAGCGTGGCCACCAGGGTAAGCCCGCCCGTGCCGAGGCCGACCAGTGAGTCGGTGGTGACCTCCCTGAGCAGTGTGGTGTCGGAGGTGATCCGAGCCATCAGATCGCCGGGCTCGCTGCGGTCGACGGCGGATATGCGCAGCCGCAGCAGATGCGACACCAGGCCCCGCCGCGCGCCGAGCACGACGGACTCGGCGGTGTACCGCAGCACGTACCCGCCCAGCGCCCCGATCGCCGCGTTGGCGACCACCAGCGCCGACATGGCCAGCAGTGCGCCGGTGATCGCCCGGTCATGTCCCAGGTCGTCGATGAGAGCCCGGGCGACCAGCGGAAGCGCGAGCCCAGCGGCGCCGGTCAGCAGCGACAGCACGGCCCCGAGCAGCAGTGTCCAGCGGTACGGGCGTACGTACCCGAGCAGGAGCCGCCACGGCGGCGTGGACGGTGAGTCGGTCGGGTCGGACTGGTCGGACTGGTCGGACTGGTCGGACTGGTCGGACTGCGGCACGGTGCTCCCCCTCGGTCGGCTCCCCTCCCGCTCTCGGCCGGAGTCCCGTCCACGGTCCGGTTCGGAGTCCGGTCCGGGGCCTCGTCCGGAGCAAGGGGGATCGATGGAAGTATCGCCGATGCCACTGACAGCGTCGTAGGGGATTTCGACCGGCGGTATTCGAACGGACCCGTCGAGTAACGTTCGACGAATGACCGCTGCCCCCGAACAACCGGCGTGGCGCCGGCGTGCCGTCGAGCGATCCACCCGGGCCGCGAAGCTGCGCGCGGAGGAACGCGTACAGAGGTTTCTGGACTCGGCCTACGCGCTCATCGCCGAGAAGGGCACGACGGACTTCACCGTCCAGGAGGTCGTCAACCGTTCGAAGCAGTCGCTGCGCAGCTTCTACCAGTACTTCGAAGGGAAGCACGAGTTGCTGCTCGCCCTGTTCGAGGACACGCTCGCCAGGTCGGCGAACGAGATAAGGGAATCCGCCGCGGCGAAGAGCGATCCGCTCCGGGCGCTGCGCCTGGCCGTGGAGATGCTCTACGAGCGGGCGCGGCCGGGCCCCGACGTACCGCGGCAGCTGTTCGGCGGCTTCGCCCTGCAGCTGCTGGTGAAGCACCCCTCGCAGGTGGCGGCCGCCCACCGGCCGCTGCTCACGGTGTTCGCGGAACTCATCGAGCGGGCCGCCGACGCGGGCGCCATCGCGGCCGGGCGGCCCCGCCGCCAGGCCGCGCTCGTCCTGCAGACCGTCATGTTCGCCGCCCAGGCCCACGGTGCGTCTACCGACGGTCACTCCGAGCCGGTCACCTCCGAGGAGGTCTGGCGGTTCTGCCTGGGCGGTATCTCCGGCACGTAGGCGCTCCGCTGGGGTGCGGGGGTTCGTGTGCCGGGTTCGTCTTCGTGTGCGGGGCTCATGTGCAGTGCTTCGGGTGCGGGTTCGTCGTGGCTGGGCGCGCAGTTCCCCGCGCCCCTAAAGGGGCCCCGGCCCCTCAACGAGGGGCGCCGGGCCCTCAACCCTCCGAAGGCGCGCGGGCCGACAGGTGCAGGATGCTTCCCTCGCCGTTCGCGGAGAGGAGGAGGGAACCGTCCGGGGACACGGCGAGGCCCGCGAACGGGCGCGGTGAGCCGGGCATGCCCGCGGCGAACAGCGCGGGTTCGGTGCGGGTGATCCCCGGGGGCAGACCGACCGCGAGGTCCTCGGCGTCGATCCGGGTCTCCCCCGTCGTGAGGGACAACGCCCGCAGACACCGGTGTTCGACGTCCACCGTGAACAGTTCGTCCCCGCGGACGGCCAGCCCCTGGGGCGCGCCGAGACCGTCCGCGACGGTCACCGTCTCGCCGTCGTCGTCGATCCGGAGCACGGCCCCGAGTTCGTCGTCGCTGACGTAGCAGCGCCCCTCGGTGTCGAAGGCGATGTCGACGGGGTGCCGGAGCCCCTCCGCGAGCACGGTGACGGTGTCCGTCCCGTCGATCCGCCCGTCGATCCGTACGACGCGGCCGGCGCCCGACTCGGCCACGACGAGGGCTCCGTCGGGCGCGCGCTCGATGCCGGTGGGCTCCTTCAGTCCTTGCACCCGTACGCGCGTGGTCCTGCGCACGGGATCGTACGTACGGACGTCGCCGTACTCGGAGGCGAAGTGGAGAAGTCCGTCGTCCGCGGTGATGCCGTGGACGAAGGGCTGCAGTTCGTGGGTGATCACGCCGCTGGAGTCGTGCTCCCCGGAGTCGCCGGGGCCCGCCAGGCGGTAGTGGTCCGCCGCGAACACCGTGCCCCGGAGGTCGACCGTCACCCCGAAGGGGCCGCTGAGTCCTCGGGGAACGATCTCCCGGGTGCGGCCGTCCTCGCGCATCTCCGTGACGCCGCCGCTGCCGAAGCTGGAGACGAACATGCGGTTCTCCGCGTCGAAGGCCGCGTTGTCCAGCCCGAGGACGCCGCTGACGACCACCGACCGCGTGCCGGTGGCGAGATCGATGCGGGTCACGATGCCGGCGGGGCCCCGCGACAGGACGACGAGGACGCCGCCCTTGTCGAACCGGACCGCGACCGGGTCGTCCACCTCCTCGGCGAACAGTTCGGGCGTGCCGCCGTCCGGCGGGATCCGCCAGACCTGGTTGCCGATCATGTGCGGGTAGTACAGACAGCCGTCCGGGCCGAGCTGCATCGCGTTGCCGAGGGCCAGCCCGTCGGTCAGCACGACCGGGTCGCCGCCGTCCGGGAACAGCTCCAGCAGGCGGCCGTTCATCTTCATCTCGTTGACGAAGAGCCGGTCTCCGACACAGGTGATGCCGTTGGGCACCTGCACCTGGTCGGAGACGAGGCTGTACGCGCCCTGGGGGCTGCGCCGCCAGACCCGCCCCGGTGTCAGGTCGGCGATGTACATGGAACCGTCCGCCCCGAAGGCGAGGTCGTCGGGCGCCTGCACCGGACCGTCCAGCGGCACCACCACGTCGACGTCCCCCGTGGCCGTGTCGACGGCGCTGATCTGTCCGGCGAGGAACTGTGCCACGTACAGCCGTCCGTCGGGTCCGAAGGTGACGCCGTTCGAACCCCACAGGCGGTTCGGGGGGTTGAGTCTGTGCAGGTCCCAACGACCGCTTGTGGAAGGCGTGTTGCCGGTGTCGTCGAATCGGCTGGGCCGCATCGTCGTTCCCCGTCCCTGGGTTCGGTGATGGTCACTCGTACGGTCGGGGCGCCCACACCCCCGTGGCCGGGCGCCCCGGGCCGATCACTCGACGATGACGTCGTTCATGCCGCCGTCCACCCGCCAGCGCCTGAGCAGTTCGTGGAACGCGACGGGTCCGTCGCCGTACGACTCGCTGCGCTTCCTGGGCCTGCCCTCGTTGTTGTAGTAGCCGGGGGTGCACTCGGCCTGGAACTTGTAGAGGTCTGCTGCCTTCTGACGGATCGTCGCCACCCAGGCGTCCTGGGCCTCGGGGGACGGCTCCACGTACCGGGCCCGGCGATCCCGTGCCTCGGCGACCACCTCGGCGACATGGCCGGCCTGTTCGTCGAGGATGTGGACGTAGTTCACGGCGCTGGCGTTCTGCAGCGGGCCGAGCTGGAAGAGGTTCGGGAAGCCGTGGCTGTAGAAGCCGTGGAGTGTCCTGGGGCCGCTCTGCATCCAGGCCCCGGGCAGAGTGGCGCCCTCCCTTCCGTACACGGGGAGTTGGCCGGAGAGGATGCCCGAGACGCCCACCTCGAAGCCGGTGGCGAAGATGACGCAGTCGACCTCGTACTCGGCGCCGCCGACCACAACGGCGTCCTCGGTGATGCGCTCGACGCCCCCGTGGTCGGCCGTGTCGACGAGCGTCACGTTGGGCCGGTTGAACGTGTCCAGGTAGTGGTCGCTGAACGTGGGCCGCTTGCACATGTAGCGGTACCAGGGCTTGAGCGCCTCGGCCGTGGAGGGGTCCTCGACGAGGGTGTGCACGCGGTCGCGGATCTCGTTCATCTTCTGGAAGTCGGCGAGTTCGTTGAGGCGGTCGCGTTCCTCGGGCGGGAGGTCCGCGTAGTTGTTGGTCGGGATGAGGTTCTGCAGCAGCCGGGCGCTGCTGGTCCAGCCGTCGTTCACCAGGTCCTCGTCCGCGTGGGTCCCGGTGACGGTCCTGAGGAAGTTCTCCCTGCGGCGCCGCTGCCAGCCCGGTTCGAGCGACTCGGCCCACCCGGGGTCCGTGGGGCGCTGGCCGCGTACGTCGACCGAGGAGGGGGTGCGCTGGAACACGTACAGGCGCTCGGCGTCGCGGCCGAGGTGCGGTACGACCTGGATGGCGGTCGCTCCGGTGCCGATCACGGCCACGTGCTTGTCGGCGAGCCGGTGCAGGTTTCCGTTCGCGTCGCCCCCGGTGTACGCGTAGTCCCAGCGGCTGGTGTGGAAGGTGTGGCCCTTGAAGTTCTCGATGCCGGGGATGCCGGGGAGCTTCGCCTGGCTGAGCGTGCCGCTGGAGACCACCACGTAGCGGGCCCGGATGCGGTCGCCGCGGTCGGTGGTGACGATCCACTCCAAGTCGGTGTCGTCCCACCGGAGTTCGGTCGCCCGGGTCCGGAAGCAGGCGTCCTCGTACAGGCCGAAGTGCCGCCCGATGGCCCGCGCGTGCTGCCGGATCTCCTCGCCGGGCGCGTACTTCCACTCGGGGACGTAGCCGATCTCTTCGAGGAGCGGCAGGTAGACGTACGACTCGATGTCGCAGTGGATTCCCGGGTACCGGTTCCAGTACCAGGTCCCGCCGAAGTCCCCGGCCTGCTCGATGACCCGGATGCCCCGCACCCCCGCCTGCCGCAGACGCGCTCCCGCCAGCAGACCGCCGAACCCGCCGCCTACGACGACCACTTCCACCCGGTCGGTGAGCGGTTCTCTGGTGAACTCCGGCTCCTCCACGTACGGATCGTCGGCGTAGTAGCCGAACTCACCGGCGACGCGGTGGTATTGGGCGTTGCCGTCGGGGCGGATCCGCCGGTCGCGCTCGGCCCGGTAGCGAGCGCGCAGGGCCTCCGGGTCGAACCCGAGCTCCTCCGGGTCGAATTCGGGCGCGGCGGACGGGGTGTGGGGGGTGGTCATGCGTGTCCCTTCTGTTGTTGAGGGGGCGTGCGGTCGCCGCCGGTCGCCGCTACGGGCGGAAGTGGAGGCGGAGCCAGGCGGCCTGTCCGCCGTCGACGAGCAGGTCGGTCCCGGTGATGTACGACGATTCGGGGCCGGTCAGGAACGCCACGGCGTCGGCGATCTCCCCGGGCGTCCCGACGCGGCCCGATCCGCTCGCGTCCAGCATGTCCATCATGTGCGCCCCGGACGGCGACGCGGCCTCCGCCCGGGACATCGCGGTGGCGATGACGCCAGGACTGACGCTGTTGATCCGGGCGCCCCGCAGGTTCCAGGCGAGCGCGGCGGCCTGCACCCGCAGGTGGTTGGCCCGCTTGGTCACGATGTACGCGGTCTGCGCGTCGTCACCGATCGCGGTGACGATGTCGAGGCCCAGGAGGTCCTCGGTGGCGGTCGTCGCGAGGGCGGCCTCCTCCTCGCGACTCAGGGACGCGACATGACCGGCCATGCTGGAGATCACCACCAGGGCCGTACCGCGGGTGGCGACGGTCTCGAACGCGTCGATGACATGCGCGGTGCCGAGCAGGTTGACGTCGACGATCGTCCTCGCCGGCCCGGTCGCGGGCGAGACTCCCGCGGTGTGCACGATCGCGGCCACCCGGCCCTCGGCGGCCGCCGCCTCCGCGAGCTTGTGCACGGCCCCGCGGTCGGACACGTCGGTCACCATGCCCCGCACCGCGTAGCCCTCGTCGGTGAGCGAGGTGACGGCCCGGTCGAGCCCCTGGCTGGACGCGTCGGCAAGGAGCACGTTCCGCCCGTTGCCCAGCCGGCGCGCGACCGCGACGCCCATCCCTCCCGCCCCCGTGACCACGACCACGTCACGACGCTCCTCGTTCGGACGGTCGACCATGAACAACCTCCCTGATCGTTTGAACTGCCCTGTCCCGGCGCCCGGTTGCGCGCGAGGGGCTACAACACGCCCGTGGCCGGCACGGCGTCACGCCATGTGGAGCGCACGGCGACGGCCTGCCGCCAGCCGCGGATCGCCTTGGGCGGCATACCGACCGCGAGAACCCCGGCCAGATGGTCACCCCTGCGGTAGGCGACCAGGAACCGGCGCTCGGCCAAGTCCCCTTCCACCACGGCGACTTCGTCGTGGCCGCGCAGATAACCGAACGCCTGGACCTTCATGCCGTACTGGTCCGACCAGAAGTAGGGCACCGGCGCGAACGGTTTGCGCGCCTGCGGGTGCAGCAGGTTCCGGGCGGCGGCCATGCCCTGCTCGGCGGCGTTCGTACGGTGCTCGATGCGCATCGACGCCCCGAACAGCGGGTTGTGCCAGCGGGCGACGTCACCGGCCGCGTACACGCTCCCGGTAGTCGTCCCAGGGGACTTCGTCGGCCCGGGGGACTCGCGGACCGCCTCGCAGTACTCGTCGCAGACCAGGCCGTCGCCCACCGTGAGGCCGCTGTCCGCCAGCCACTCGGTGTTCGGCAGCGAGCCGACGGCGACCAACACCTCGTCGCCCGCGACCAGTTCACCGTCGGCCAGCCGCACGCCGCCCTCGGTCACCTCGCGGACGGTGACCCCGGTGCGCAGGTCCACCCCCTGCTCCAGGTGGGCGGCCGACAGCACCCGCCCGACCTCGTCGCCGACGGCGTGGCCGAGCGGCACGGGAGCCGGTTCCAGGAGGGTGACCTCGGCGCCCAGGCCCCGGGCCACGGCGGCGGCCTCGGCACCCAGGAACCCGGCGCCGACGACCACGAGCCGCCGCCCCTCCCCCAGCCGGTCCCGCAGCGCGAGCGCGTCGTCCAGGGTGCGCAGCACATGCGCGTGCCCGTCACCGGGCAGCCGTCGTGGACGCACCCCGGTGGCCACGACCAGTCCGTCGTACGCGATCCGCGACCCGTCCGCGAGCAGTACCTCACGCCCGTCGAGGTCGAGGCTCGTGGCCGCGCTGCCGAGTCTCAAGTCCAGCTTCAGGGCGTCGAGTTCGCCGGTCGAGCGCAGCGTCAGCCGGTCGTGCTCCCACTCGGACGCCAGGATCTGCTTGGACAACGGCGGCCGGTCGTACGGCGGGTGCGGCTCGTCACCGATCAGGGTGAGCGTGCCGTCGTACCCCTCCCGGCGCAGCGTCTCGGCGGCCGAGAGTCCGGCCGCCGAGGCACCCACGACGAGAATCCGCCTCACTGGTCGACCAGCCGGATCGCCGCCGCCGGGCAGATCGCCACGGCCTCGCGCACCCCGTCCAGGAGTTCGTCGGCGGGCTGCTCCTCCAGGAGGATCGCCACTCCGTCGTCGTCACGCTGGTCGAAGACCTCCGGGGAGGCCATCACACACTGACCCGACGCCACACATTTCGGTTCGTCCAGTTCCACACGCATGGTCTTCTTCCTTGCTCCTTCGGTACGTTCACCCACTGCGTTCAACGGTGCGGGCCGGTCACCAGGTGACGGGCAGGGAGGCGACGCCGTACGTGGTGCCGTCGTGGTCGAACTCGAGGTCCTCGACGCGGGCCGCCAGGCGCAGCGTGGGGACGCGCCGGTAGAGGGTGCCGTAGACGACCTGGAGCTCCAGGCGGGCGAGGGACTGGCCCAGGCACTGGTGGGGGCCGTAGCCGAACGCGTTGTGCTGGCGCGCGGGCCGGGTGACGTCCACCTGGCCGGCGTCCGGGAACGTCTCCGGGTCCCAGTTGGCGGCGTGCAGATCCATGATCAGGCCGTCGCCCGCGCGGATGACCTGCCCGCCGATCTCGATGTCCTCGGTGGCGACGCGGCGCAGACCGACCTGGACGATGCTCAGATAGCGCAGCAGCTCCTCCACCGCGCCGGCGACGACCTTGGGGTCCTCGGAGTCGCGCACCAGGGCGAGTTGCTCCGGGTTCTCCAGCAGGACCAGCGTGCCGAGGCTGATCATCGTCGCGGTGGTCTCGTGGCCGGCGATGAGCATCGCCACGCCCATGTGGACGGCCTCGCTCCGGCTCATCTCGCCGGCCTCGACGCGCCCCGCCATCTCGGACAGCACGTCGTCACCGGGGTCGGCGAGCTTCTTGCCGAGCAGGTCGTCGAGGTAGGCGGAGAGCGCGGTGCTCGCCGCCCGCGAGTCCTCGGGCGCGGCTGCACGGTCGAGGGCGAGGCTGCTGTTCTCCTGGAAGAACTCGTGGTCCGCGTACGGCACTCCGAGCAGTTCGCTGATCACCAGCGAGGGCACGGGCAGCGCGAGCGCCGTCAGGAGGTCGGCAGGGTTCGGCCCGGCCAGCATGTCGTCGATCAGACCGTCGACGATCTTCTGGATCGGGGCCCGCATGGCCTCGATCCGCTTGATGATGAACGGCCCGTTGACCATCCGGCGCAGCCGGGTGTGCTCGGGGGCGTCCGTGTTGACGATCAGCTCCGGGGTGTACTTGGCGATCTGCTGCCGGTACTCCGTCACGAACGGGAAGCTGCCGGGGCTCTTGTCGTTGGCGCTGACCCGGGGGTCGGTCAGCAGGGCCCTCTGCAGGGCGTGCCCGGTGATCATCCAGGGCGTACTGCCGTCCCAGATCCTGACCTTGCTGATCGGGTTCTGCTCGCGCAGCTCCTCCACGGCCGGCGGCGGGGCGAACGGACAGCCTTCCGCCCTCGGCATCGGGAACTCGGGCATCGCCTCGGCTGCGTCGGACGCGGCTCCGGCCAGTGTCTCGGCCATCTGACTCCTCGGTGGGGGCTCCGCCGGGGCGGAGAACGGGGAAGGGTTGGCGACCTCTGAGACCTCATGCAAGCGGAGCGGACTGACGGATTCCGGCCAGTTGCCTGACATTAAGCTGACGTGACCCAGATCACAGATTGGACCCGTAGGAGGTCGGCCACCTGGGCACACTTTC
This sequence comes from Streptomyces sp. NPDC050988, assembly GCF_044456225.1. Lineage (NCBI taxonomy): Bacteria > Bacillati > Actinomycetota > Actinomycetes > Kitasatosporales > Streptomycetaceae > Streptomyces > Streptomyces sp. NPDC050988. Next base: position 67,559 of record NZ_JBITFQ010000030.1, read on the forward strand.
GCGCCACCTCACGCCTCGACCGCGCCTCGCGGACACGACGAAGCGGCCGGTACGGGAGACGCACGGCCGCCGAGCTGGAGGGCTAAAAGGGTGTGGGAGTAAGGGAGTTGGAGATTTGGAGGTGTGGGGAGCCGAGGGCCCACGGGATTCGGGAGGCGCAGGGCGCCGGGAGTCGAAGGGCTCCGGGCGCGGGGAGCCGGGGGCCCGCGAGATTCGGGAGGCGCGGGGCGCCGGGGACGCGAGACGCCGGGGACGGGCCCGAGCCGGGTTCAGCGTCCGAGTCGGTAGCCGAAACCCCGGCGTGTGTGGATCAGCGGGGGCTGCTCCTGGTCCACCTTGTGGCGGAGGCGGGAGACGAGTTTCTCGATCGCGTTGCCGGCCCGGGTCTCGCCCCAGACATGCCGGCAGATCTGTTCCTTCGACAGCACCCGCTCGGCGTTGACGAGCAGATGACGCAGCAACCGGTACTCCGCCGGGGTGAGGTCGAGGGCCCGTCGGCCGCGCCGGGCCTGACAGGTGGCGTCGTCGAGGACGAGGTCGCCATAGCACGGCCCCTGGCGCACCGAACCTCGGCCGCGCAGTAACACGTGGGCCCTGGTGAGGACTTCGGAGATCCGGAACGGCACGGTGACGTAGTCCGATTCACCCAGGCCGAGTTCGGGGACGAGGAGGCTCAACTTCTCGTACTCCGCGAGGAAAAGTACCGGAGGCCGGTCGGCCGGACGGAAGCGGCGTCCCTCACCCAGCTCCTCGATGTCCGGGACCGAGACATCCATGACGACGAGGTCGAAACGGTTCTCGGCGAGCCGCGCCATGCCCTGGGCGCCGGTGCGGGCGGCGGTCACCCGGTAGTCCGCCAACTCCAGCGTGGTCGTGAGCAGTTCGGCGATCGCGGAGTCGTGGACGACGACCAGGACGTGCTGCCCGTTCCCACGTGCGGGCGCGGGCACCTCCGCGCCGCTCCCGCGCACCCCGCCGACGCCGACGCCGTCCATTCCGAGCACCCGGTCCACCCCGTCCGTCCCGTCCGTCCCGTCCATCGCATGCACCTCGTTTTTGAGTAGGAGGCGGGCGGCGGCGACACCACCTCGTGCCGGGCTCACGCGTCGCGCACGAACGGCGGTCGCGCCGAACGGCACCGGAGGAAACCCTCGCACCCCGGGACTCCGGCGACGAGGGCGCGCGCCGACCACACCGTCGACCGGACCCGACCACCCCGGTCAGGCCTGGCGCGGCGAGGACTCCTCGCCCTCAAGCGTGACCTCGGTGTGCAGGAAGTCGTCGACCATCCGGTGGAACAGCGTGGAGAGTTGCCGCAGTTCCTCCGGCGACCAGTGGGACAGCGCGAGCTCCATGCCCCGGCAACTCGCGATGCGGATACGGTCGATCGCCTCCTGGCCGACAGGGGTGAGTTCGATGCGCTGGGCGCGGCGGTCGTCCGGATCCGGGACCCGGGTCACGTAACCCCCCTTCTCCAGCTGCTGCACCTGCCGGGTGACGTGCGACGCCTCCACCGCCAGCCGCGCCGCCAGCTCGCCGGGGCGCATGGGCTCGGATTCGGCGATCTGCCGCAGCAGCGCCACCGCCGCCCGGTCCAGCGACACCCCGGCCAGGGCCATGAGGCGGTCGTGCTGCCTCACCCGACCGGTCAGATAGACGATGCGGTTCAGGGCTCGCTCGATCTCGACCACCTCTGTGGAGCCGGGGGCGGGCGCCGCTCGGGACAGGGGGTCGGGGTCGTGTGCGGGTGTCGGCGTGGGCATGCACCCACTTTAGCTACTTGCCTGACTCAAGTAAATTCAGATTAGATTGCTTTACTCAAGTAAGTCATATGTGCTTGACTAACTCAAGTAAGTCGCCGTCCGGGTGCGAGCCACCGCACCACCGAGGAAGAGAGCACCACCATGGCCACCATGAAGTCCGTCCACACCGGCCCCGTCGGCGAGATCGAGGTCGTCGAGGTCGAGCGCCCCGTCCCCGGCCCCAAGGACGCCCTGCTCAGGATCCGCGCCTGCGGCATCTGCGGCACCGACACGTTCTTCCTGCACCTCGGCGGCACCCCCATGGGCCCCGGCGGCTCCATGGTGCCGCTCCCCCTGGGCCACGAACCCGCCGGAGAGATCGTGGAGACCGGCGCCGAGGTCACCGGTCTGAAGGTGGGCGATCGTGTCGTCGTCAACCCGCAGGGCGTGCCCTCCGGCATCATCGGCTGCGGCGGGGCACACGGCGCCATGAGCGAGTACCTGCTCATCGAGAACGCCGAACCGGGCGCCAACCTCAGCGTCTTCCCCGACACCGTGCCCTTCGACGTCGCCGCCCTGAACGAGCCCATGGCCGTCGCCCGTCACTGCGTCAACCGTTCCGAGGCCGGGCCGACCGACAAGGTGGTCGTCTTCGGCGCCGGGCCCATCGGTCTGGGCGCCACGATCTGGCTGAAGCTCCGCGGCGTCCAGCACGTCGTGGTCGTCGACGTCCTCCCCGAGCGACTGGAGACCGCGCTCGCCGTCGGCGCCGACGCGGTCGTCAACTCGGCCACCGACGACCTCACCGCCGTCCTCACGGATCTGCACGGCCAGGCCGCCAACGCCCTGGGCCAGCCCCGCCCGGGCACCGACATCTACATCGACGCGGCCGGCGCCCCCGCCGTCTTCCAGGCCACCGTCGACAACGCCAGATGGGGCGCCAAGCTCGTCATGGTCGCCGTCCAGAAGAAGTCCGACGCCATCGATCTCGGCGGCATGCTCCGCAGCGAACTCACCCTCATCGCCTCCCAGGGGTACCCCACCGAGATCTTCGAGGTCACCCCGGAGCTCGTCGAGCACCACGAGCGTTTCGCCCGGCTCATCAGCCACCGGGTGCCCTTCACCGATGTCGAGCACGCCTTCGGGCTGGCCCTCACACCCGGCGCCGCCGAGAAGATCGTCGTCACCTTCGACGGCCAGGACGCCTTCGACGACCAGGTCTGAGCGGCGGACCCGGGGGTATGCATCGTACACATTAGGTGCGTGGTGCATATTTGATGTCATGGCTCCTGCCCTGACATCAGGCCCAGGCTCAGGTTTCGGGGCGCGAGTCGAGATCTGGGGAAGGACCGGCGGCATGGACAAGCCCACGCACTTGATCGAGTTCGAGGCGATGCTGCTCGGGCGGCACCTCTATCTGAACTCGCCCCGGGCCCGGACCGGCGGCCGTCTGGAGCGCAGCGCCTACATCCTGCTGAGCCGGATCCGCATGGAGGGCCCGATGTCCATCGGGCAGCTCAGCGACGCCTTCGGTCTCGACGCCTCCACGCTCAACCGGCAGACCGCCGCGATGCTGCGCGGCGGTCTCGTCGAGCGCATTCCGGATCCCGACGGGGGCATGGCCCGCAAGTTCCGCATCACCGAGGAGGGTGAGCACCGCCTCGACACGCATCGCGCGGAGGCCATCCAGGGGCTGGAGAAGGTGATGGCCGACTGGGACCCCGAGGAGGTCGCGACCTTCGCCGCGTACCTCAAGCGGTTCAACACGGACATCGAGAACCTCGACGAGCGTCCCTGGCCCCGCCCCTGACCGCGGGCCCCCTTTTTCCCGTACGCCTCTTTCCCCGTACGCCTCGATGTCGACCGGGGCGTGCCCCGTCGTGCGCTCGGAGGACGGGCCGGGCACCGGCGGTACCGCCTTCTCGCCGTGCGCGTGCTCATCCGGCCCGTGGGTCCGTGCGGTCCCACGGGCCGGGTGGGGGTCAGTTCCCGGCGGCGGAGGCGCGGCGCCTGGTCAGCCACCACGCTCCGGCACCCAGGACCAGCAGCGCGGCGACGACTCCGCCGACGACGAGACCCGTGGAGGATCCGTCGTCGTCCTTCTTCGTGTCGGCCGCGGCCGCCGTGGCCTCCGACTCGGAAGGCGTCGCGGTGACCGACGGGGTCGGGCTGGGCGTCGGGCTCGCGGTCGGGCTGGGAGCGATCGGCTTCGCGCCCGGTGCGGCCGCCTTCAACTTCAGGAGCGGGGCGGGCTGTTCGGGCTCCTCACCGCCCTTGGGCAGCTCGATCCAGCGCGAGACCTCCCCGTCGCTGTAGGTGTCGATGGTCTTGAACGCCACTTCCTTGGCGTCCGGGAGCTGGCGGATCTTCACCTTGTACTCGGCGTCGACGCCGGTCTTGAGAGGGGTGCCGCCCACCACGTAACCGTCGTCGGTGGTCTTCAACTGCCAGCCCTTGGGGGCCTCGACAAGCGTGACGTCGGCCGGTGCGATCCCCTCGGGCAGCACGACGCGCACCTCGCGGAAGCCCGCGGAGGCGGACTCCGCCTCGCAGACGACCGTGAGGGTGACGTTCTCGGCGAGGGCCTGCGCCTTGTCGGCCTCGACCTCCGTGTGCGCCGATGCGGGACCGGCCAGCGCGAGGACGGCCGTGAGCGCGGCGGCGCCGGTCAGTGCGACACGACGCCCGTTGATGGACAGGGACATGGTGGAACTCCTTGCTGGTGGAACCGGGCGGGCCGAGGCCGGGCCCGGGTGAGGGGGACGACGGGGACGGGTGTCCGTCCCGGGGGTCCCCGGCGCACCAGCGCGTGTTCCAGGGTCTGGGTCCGTGCTCCTGCCGGGAGTTCGAAGGAGCGGGCGAGCGGTACGGGCGGCGGCCGGTGGACTGTGGCGACGGCCGCGCCCGGCAGGAACCGGGCCATGACCGCCGCCGCGGCGGCGCGCAGCGTACGGCCGGTGGCCAGGGCCGCCGTGACCGCGGTGTCGGCCCGGTGGAGCAGCCAGGCGACGACGAGGGCGGCGACGACGTGCGCGGTCGTCATGGCCGTTTCGGAGGCGTGCCGCCAGGGTTGTCCGCCGGCGCCCGTCGTCATGGCGTCGTGCCCGGCGTGGGCCATGTGTCCCGTGCCGGCGCGGTGGCCGCCGACCGCCGTGAGCGCGAGATGCATCGCGGCCTGTGCCGCCAGGGTGCATCCGACGACCGCGAGCAGTCCGGGGCGGCGGCGGGCGATGGGCCGTACGACGGCGAACTGCGCGACGGCGAAGGCGGTCACGAGCCGCCACGGCACCTGCCCGCCCTCGACCGCGTGATGGCCGACGGCGGCGAGCACACTGCCGACGAGTGCGAACGTCCCGGCGCGGACCCGGGCGCCCGCGCGACTCGGCCGGGAGCTCTGGCCCCGGCCGTCGCACTGCGTCACATGGTCACCTGGCACGGTCGCCCATCATCCTCCGCCGCGTTCACCTTGTCGCATACGTCTACGTCAGAGGTGAGGGGGCCGTTCACCCGGGGTGGCACGAGGAGGAACTCACTGGCACTCGGGCTGGCGGGAGCGGTTCAGTCCGCCGCGCCCAGGGACCAGCTCGGGACGCTGCCCGCGAGGCGGCAGGTGAGGAAGTACAGGGGTATCGGCGGGGTGTAGGGCGAGCCTCCCGCGGGGCTGTGGATCAGTCGGGGCCGGTCTGCCCAGGGGCCGCGGCGGGCCCGTGTCCAGGACGGGTCGGCCAGGTGCGCGCCGATGGTGTACGTCGTGGTGGACGGCCAGCTGACGCCGATGTGGGACCCGGAGGGAACGATCCACCACCAGCGCTCCTCGCCCTCGAAGTCGTCGGCGAAGACACAGCCCACGCGGGGCAGGGAGTTCATGATGCGTTCGCCGTGTCCCCGGGACGTGGTCACGGCGTCGCAGCCCAGCCCGGCGCGCAGCTGGGCGGGGATGACCAGGCGGCCGGGATCCCCGGACGGGAAAGTGGCGGAGGGGCGCAGCCGCGAGCCGTACGTGCGAGGCCGCGGTTCAGGGGCGTGCTGCAGTTCCATGAGGCAGATGTCCTTCGGCCGAGTGGGGGTTGGGCCGGGTGAGGTGCGTGGTGGGCGCGCGTCCGGTGGAGGCGGGTTCTCGTGACTCCGACGATGTCGGCTGCGGCGGCACCGACCGCAACGCCACCGGCGGGGAGGACGCCGGCGGTGACGGCACCGGCTGGGAGGGCAGGACGGCCCAGACGACGCGTCCGGAACCGTTCGCGCTGTCCCTGACGCCCCAGTCGCTGCTGACCATGCCGACGAGCATCAGTCCGCGGCCGCCCTGGTCGTCGGGTCCCGCACTGCGCTGTGCGGGGAGCGTCAGGCCGCGGTTCTGGTCCTCGATCTCAATGTGGAGCCGCCCGCCCGCGGTGCGCAGTCTGCAGACGATCCACTCGCTCGCCGTGTGTGTGAGCGCGTTGGTGACCAGCTCGGAGGTCACCAGGACAGCGTTGTCGCAAGTTTCGGGGCTCGTGCCCCATTCGCTCAGCAGTTCGCGCACGTTCCTGCGGGCCACACCGACCGAGGCGGGGGTCGGGGAGAGTCCGAACACGCCCGCTCTGTGGGGGTGTTCGCTCGCGGGCAGTCGGCCCAATGGCTTGGGGAGGGAGGGCGGAGCCATCGCCGTTCGCCTTTCGTCTGCCTTCGCACCGGGGGTCGCGCCAGTGCCGGTACCGCTTGATCCGGTTCCGCCGCGAGGCGCGTACAACCCGTTGCGCACGGTGACGAATCGCAGCCCGTTCTCCCCCAACTTGGCTGCGTCGTCTCGCCGTTCACCGGACCAGGACGGTACGCCCCACTGTGACACCTGCCATCAACACCTCGCAACCGACAAGTTGAAAATTGCAATTCGCACGGTGCATGCTTCCCCCGTCGAACGGATGATCGTGACAGACTGCGACCTCGAACCCGCTGTGAGGGGGTAAGGCGTGACCGCGGAAACCGACTGGGGCGGCGCGCCCTCCGTCCTGCGCATGATCCTCGGCAGGCAACTGGAGGAGCTGCGCACCCGTGCCGGACTGACGTTCGAGCAGGCGGGTGCGGCGATCGGGGTCAGCCACTCCACGATCCGCCGGATGGAAGCGGCGAAGGTGGCCCGGCTGAGGCTCCCGGACGCCGAGAAACTGCTCCAGGTGTACGGCGTGACCGACCAGCAGGAGATCGACACCTTCCTGAAATCGGTCCGCGAGGCGAACAAGCGCGGCTGGTGGCACACCTACCGTGACGTGCTGCCGGACTGGTTCGCGGCCTATCTGAGCCTGGAACAGGCGGCGCTGCAGATCCGCGCGTACGAGCCCCAGTTCGTGCACGGTCTGCTGCAGACCGAGGAGTACGCCCGCGCCCTGCTGGGTGCCGGGAATCCGCACGCCGCGACCGAGGCCACGGAGCGCAGGGTCGCGCTCCGGATGCGGCGCCAGGAGCTGCTGACCCGGCCCTCGCCGCCGCGCGTGTGGATCGTGATGGACGAGACCGTGCTGCGCTGGCCGGTCGGCGGATCCGAGGTGATGCGCGCCCAGATCGACCATCTGATCGCTGTCAACTCGCTACCCCAAGTGACATTGCAGATCATGCCGTTCAAGAACGGGCCGCATCCGGCGATGCGGGCGGGGGCTTTCCATCTCTTCCGGTTCCGGGCACGCGAACTGCCGGACATCGTCTACCTGAACGGTCTGGTGGGCGCTGTCTATCTGGACAAGGACGACGACGTCCTGGTCTATCGCGAGGCTCTGGACCGGCTGGGCGCGCAGGCGACGCCCGCCAGAAAGACCGAGGCTCTCCTCGGTGCGATTCGCAAGGAGCTCTGACGTGCACCACCACATACGCGACGGACACATACACAACGGCATGCCCTCCCGGGAACTCGGCACACGCGGCTGGTACAAGCCGTGGAGCGACGACGCGGGCGGCGCCTGCGTCGAGGCGAAGAAGCTCGGCGACGGCCGGGTCGCGCTGCGCCAGTCGACCGATCCCGACGGCCCCGCGCTGGTCTTCACGCCCCGCGAGATGACGAGTTTCCTGTCGGGTGTGAAGGCGGGTGTCGCCGACTTCCTGCTCTGAGGCACCCCCTTGTTCCCGCGCACAGACTTCCCTGGTTTCCTGAACACTCCTGCTTTGATCAACACCCTTGATTTCCCTGAGCGTTGACTTCGAACCCGACGACTTGACAGGAGGGGCGGCTTTGCCCGAAAACGGATGGCCGGCCGACCGCATCGACACCGAGAACGCCCACTCGGCGCGCATCTACGACTACATCCTCGGCGGTAAGGACTACTACCCGGCCGACAAGGAGGCGGGCGACGCCATGGCGTCGGAGTGGCCCGCCCTGCCGATCCACATGAAGGCCAACCGCGACTGGATGAACCGCGCGGTGGCGTGGCTGGCGAAGGAGGCGGGGATTCGCCAGTTCCTGGACATCGGAACCGGCATCCCCACGTCCCCGAACCTCCACGAGATCGCCCAGTCGGTGGCGCCCGAGTCACGGGTCGTCTACGTCGACAACGACCCGATCGTCCTCACCCTCTCCCAGGGGCTGCTGGCCAGCACGCCCGAGGGGAAGACGGCGTACATCGAGGCCGACTTCCAGCACCCGGAGGCCGTGCTCGACTCCCCCGAGTTCCGCGAGACGCTCGACCTGGACAAGCCGGTCGCGCTGACCGTGATCGCGATCGTCCACTTCGTCCTGGACGAGGACGACGCGGTCGGCATCGTGCGCCGCCTCCTGGAGCCCCTCCCCTCCGGGAGCTACCTCGCGATGTCCATCGGCACCGCCGAGTTCGCACCCGAGGACGTGGGGCGGGTCGCGCGCGAGTACGCGGCGCGCAACATGCCCATGCGGTTGCGCACGATCGATGAGGCCGACGAGTTCTTCGAGGGCCTCGAACTCGTCGAACCCGGCATCGTGCAGGTGCACAAGTGGCACCCGGACGCCACGAGTGGTGAGGGGATCCGGGACGAGGACATCGCTATGTACGGAGCGGTGGCCCGTAAGCCGTAACGCTCCGCTGGGTGCCAGGTGATGTGCCTGCGGGCCGCTGGGGTTGTGATGCCCCTGCGGCCCGGTGGGGGCTTGTCGCGCAGTTCCCCGCGCCCCTGACGGGGCGCGGGTTACTCGTTCGGCGTGCCCAGAGGTTCGGTCGACGGGGGGATGATCCGGGCCGTCAGGTCCGGGTCCGGCATCTCCCCGTCGAAGGGGAACATCGGGCGGTGGATTCGGTGGTGGTCCAGGCGGAGGAGGTGCTGGTCGACTCCGCCCGGGGTGAGGGCCATCTTCCAGTCGGCGGCCATGGTGAAGAGTTCGGGTTCCAGGTAGCCGATCTTGACGAGGACGATGTCGGCCTCGCGGGGTGACAACTCCAGGTCGGTGAAGTCGTGTTCGTGGTGGTAGGGCTTGCGCAGCGCGGTGAGGATCACGTGCACACTGCCGACGCGCAGCACCACCTCCACCTGTGCGTGCGGGTCGCCGTGGCGGATGGCGTGGACCGTGCCGGTCATGGTGAGCGGGCCTGCGTGGCGGTCGTCGACCTCCGCGCCCGCCGTGACGGTGACGGTCGCTCCGACGCCCGCCCGGACCGCCGTCTGCACGGCGGCGGGGCCGGGGAGCGAGGCGTAGACGACCGTCGGTCCTGACGGGGCCTTGAACTCGGGCCTGGACAGCACCCGTTCGAGCCCCCAGGTGACGTCGCCCGCGCCGCCCGCCGTCGGGTTGTCGCCGGTGTCGCTGATGAAGTAGGGCCGGTTCTCCTCGGTGGCGGCCAGGGCCTCGTCCAGGCAGTCGTCCAGCGTGCCCGTCGGGGCGACGAAGGCGAAGTCGTGCCGGGCCTCCCAGAAGCCGCGCGCCAGGCGTTCGGCGCCCGCCGTGACGGCGTCCCGCGACGGGCCCGTGACCGCGACCGCCGCGCGGTTGCGCGGCTCGTCCGCCCAGGCGTAGCCGACCCAGATCGCGGCGTCCGTGACGCCCTCCGTGGCCTCCACCTCGTCGACGGCCGCGTACACGCTCTTCGCGGGTTCGATACGGGTCGAGGTCTGTTCGCCCGCCAGCAGCACGGGCACCGGGATCCAGGCCTTGACCGGGCGGGGCGCGCCGGTCGTCAGGAGGTCCACGAGGTTGCGGGCCGCCCGCTCCTTCGTGTCCATGGCGTCCTCGTGCGGGGCCATGCGGTAACAGGTGATCAGGTCGCTCAGGTGGGCGAGTTCGCGCGAGACGTTGCCGTGCAGGTCCATGGAGGTGGACACGATCACGTCCGGGCCGACCGTCTCCCGGACGCGGGCGAGCAGGGCCGCCTCGGCGTCGTCGAGGCCCTCGACCGTCATGGCCCCGTGGATGTCGAACCAGAGGCCATCGATGTGCCCCAACTCGCCGAGTCTCGCGATGAGTTCGTCGGAGAGTGCGGAGTACGCAGCCGCCGTCACCGTACCGCCGGGCAGCGCCTTGCCGACCAGGGCGCCGCGCCACTCGGCGGCATCCCTCAACGGCGTTCCGGGCGCGAGGAACTGATAGCGCGTCAGGACGTCCGTGCCGCGCTGCGGGTGGAAGGCGGGGGCCCCGGTCCGGGCCGGCGAGAACGTCGACGACTCGATGCCGAGCCCGGCGATCGCGATCACGGGACGGGCGACGGGGGTACGCGGTTGTGGCATGGCTCCTCGCACGGTGGTTGTCGTGAGTGGCTCGCGCGGTTGTGGGTGTCGTCAGGGGCTCGCGCGGTTGTGGATGTCGCCAGTGGCTCGCGCGGTGGTGGGTTGAGCGACTCACACGGGGGTGGGGGTCAGCGACTCGCACGGGGGTGGGTGTCGGTGGTCAGTGATGGGCGGGCGCAACGGCGCCGGTGACGGCCTGGAGGGCGTTCGCCAGGGCCCGTTGGAGGGCGAACTGGCCCGCGCCGACGAGTCCCGCGTCGGCACCGAGGCCGGCCCGCTCGATCACCAGGTGCTTGGTCACCAGCGGGTGGCATCCCTCGTACAGCTGGCTGCGGACGGCGGCGACGAACGGTTCGAGCGTCGAGAGGAGGCCGCCGAGGTACACGGCGTCGGGGTTGAAGAAGTTGACGTTCGCGGACAGGACCATGCCGAGGTAGCGGCCGGCCTGGCGGACGGCGCGGGTGGCCTCCGGGTCGGCGTCGGAGGCGAGGCGTACGACGTCCTCGATGGACGCGACGTCCAGGCCGCGCTCGCGCAGGATCCGGACGAGCGCGGCGCCCGAGGCGACGGTCTCCAGGCAGCCGGTGTTGCCGCAGGAGCACGGGATGTCGTGGCCCGCCTCGACCCGTACGTGGGTGATCTCGCCGGCGGCACCGGTCGCGCCGCGGTACAGCTTCCCGTCGGCGATGACCCCCGCGCCGATCGCCGAGCCCATCTTCACCATGATCGACTGGCGGCGCTCGGCGGGCTGGACGCTGTGCTCGCCCACGGCCATGCAATTGGCGTCGTTCTCGATCGCGGCCGGTACGCCGAACCGCTCCTCCAGCCAGTCCCGGACGGGGAAACGGTTCCAGCCGGGCATGCGCGAGGGGAGGGTGACGACTCCCTGTACGACGTCGACCGGGCCCGGGAGGCAGAGGCCGACGCCGCGCAGGAGTTCCCGGCCGCGTCGCCCGGCGAGGGTCTCCAGGGTCTCGGCGAGTGCGGGCAGCGCGGTCTCGGGCCCCTCCGCCGTCGCGAAGGGCACGGTGGAGACCTCGGTGTACCCGCCGCCGGGCAGGACGACCCCGACGCGGGCGTGCCGTCCGCCGAGGTCGGCCGCGACAGCGAACCCCTCGCTCCCGCCGAGGCGCAGCACCTTGCGCGGGCGCCCGCCGGTCGAGGAGCGCGTGCCCTGTTCGGCGACCAGCCCATGCGCCACCAGCTGGCCGACCGTGAGCGAGATCGTCGAGGGTGCGGCACCGAGCAGACCGGCGAGTTCCGTGCGGGTCGAGGCCTGCCCGGAGGCGAGGAGTTCGAGGACGCGCTCGGCCAGCGAGGAGACGCCCGTGACGCCCCTCCGGTGTCCCGCACTTTTTTCAGACATGGACGAAGTAACTCCCAGGGTTGGGGAAAGCCGGGGAAATCCGGAGGTCGAGGCGACGAGCGTATGCCCGTATGCCCCTCGCACGACTTTTTCCAGAACAGCAGTAACAGACTTTTTACAGCGGGCCGCCTGTTTCTTCGAACCTTCCGGTCGTTGACTGGCTCCGCCGAGCGCCGCCGTTCAACTCCGGCCCCGCGTCCGGCCCTCGCGCACCCTGAGCCCTGTTCACCTGAGGAGAGCCATGTCCCCTGCTCGCACGACGCTCGTCGCCTGTGCCGTCGTCTCGGCGGGCACACTGCTGCTCGCGGGTTGCTCCGGGACGAACGACACGTCGTCCGCGTCCCCCGACTCCATCGACTACGCGCTGCCCGCGAACTTCACGCCGAACTGGATCCTGCCGATCGGTACGGCCGCGCACCTCAACACCAACAACCGGTCCATCGCCGACAGTCTGTGGGAGCGGCTCGTCGCCTACGACGGTTCCACCGGCAAGATCGCCTGGAACAAGAAGGCGTCCATCGCCACGGCCGCCGACTTCGCGGCCGACGGCAAGAGCGTCAAGTTCACGCTGGGCGACCGCAGTTGGAGCGACGGCAAGCCGGTCACCTCGCGCGACGTCGAGTTCTGGTTCAACCTCATCAAGGCGAACAAGGCGGAGTGGGCGGGCTACAACCCGGGCAAGGCACCGGACAACTGGACCTCGTTCAAGACCGTCGACGACCGTCACTTCACGATCACCTTCGACAAGGCCTACAACTCCCAGTGGATGCTGGCCAACCAGTTCAGCGAGATCACTCCGCTTCCGCAGCACGTGTGGGACAGGACCGACGCGTCCGCGCAGGTGTCGGACGCCGACCGGACCGCCGCCGGCGCGAAAAAAGTCTGGACGTATCTGAACTCGGCCGCGAAGAACATCTCCCGCTACGACAAGGACACGCTGTGGAAGACCATCAGCGGCCCGTACGCGGTCAAGTCGTTCGCCACGTCCGGCAAGGTCGTACTCGCCGCCAACAAGAAGTACGACGGCGGTGAGAAGGCGAACATCGCGACGGTGAACCTGCTCCCCTTCACGACGGCGGACGCCGAGAAGAACGCGCTGCGCTCCGGGAGCGTCGACTACGGCTACATCGAGGCGACCGACCTCGACCAGAAGGACCGGTTCACGGCGCAGGGCTACACGGTCAAGCCGTGGTCCGGCTGGGCGATCACGTACATGCCGTACAACTTCAACAACCCTGCCATGGGCGCTGTGTTCAAGCAGCTGTACGCGCGTCAGGCGGTTCAGCGGTCGATCGACCAGACGAGCCTGGCGAAGGTCATCTTCAACGGCACGGCCGTGCCCGGCTACGGCCCGGTCCCGCAGGCGCAGGCGTCCGACTTCGTCTCGCAGGTGCAGAAGGACAACCCGTACCCGTTCTCGACGTCGGCGGCCAAGTCCCTGCTGACGAGCCATGGTTGGCAGGAGAAGGACGGGGTCATGGTCTGTACGGACCCGGGGACCGGGGACGCGCAGTGCGGTGAAGGCGTCACCGAGGGAACGAAGTTCGAGATGCAGGTGCTGTCGCAGTCCGGCTCGGCCGTGACCGACAACATGATGAGCTCGATCCAGTCCTCGCTGGAGAAGACCGGCATCAAGTTCTCGATCAAGACCGCGCCCGTCAACTCGGTGCTCTCGCAGACCCCGCAGTGCACCTCCGGCCAGCCGATCTGCAAGTGGCAGCTGTCGTTCTTCGGCACCGCGGGCAGCTGGTACTTCAACGCCTTCCCGACCGGCGACTCGCTCTTCCAGACCAAGGGCGGCTCGAACTTCGGCAACTACTCGAACCCCGACGTCGACAAGCTGATCACCGCGTCCACGACGTCCAGTTCGTCGCAGGAGGTCCAGGACTACAGCGCGGCCCTCGCGAAGGACCTGCCGGTCATCTGGCTCCCGGCGCCGGACTACCAGATCTCCGTCGTCAAGAACGGCCTCGGCGGCTTCTCCCAGGACTCGCTCGCCAACTTCCACCCGGCGCAGTGGAAGTGGACCAAGTGAGGACCTGGACCGGCTGAGGTCCTGGGACCCAACTCATGGATACCTTCGCTTACTTGACCCGACGGGTCCTCCAGGCCCTCGTGGTGATCCTCATCGTCACGGTCGTGGTCTTCTGCCTGCTGCACGCGCTGCCCGGGGGTCCCGCACGTGGGATCCTCGGCCCGCAGGCGACGGCCCAGCAGATCGCGGCCTTCAACCACGAGCAGGGCCTGGACCGTTCGCTCCCCGTCCAGTACCTCTACTACCTGCGCACGCTGGTCCAGGGCGACCTCGGCACCTCGTACACGCTCAACGAGGGGGTCTTCCAGCTCATCGAGCAGCGGCTGCCCAAGACGCTCGTCCTGACCGTGCTGTCCGCGCTCGTCGGGCTGCTGCTGGCGATCCCGCTCGGCATGTGGCAGGCCGTGCGGCGCAACAAGCCGGTGGACTACGTCGTCACCACGCTGAGCTTCGTGGCGTACGCGACTCCCGTGTACTTCCTGGGACTTGTGCTCGTGCTCGTGTTCACGCAGTGGCTGAACTGGTTCCCCTCGCAGGCACCGCAGGGCGAGACGCTCGCGGACGTGTTCGCACAGCCGGGCGCCCTGGTGCTGCCGGTGGTCGCGGGGGCCGCGTCGATGGTCGCCGTGTTCAGCCGGTACATGCGGGCGGCGACGTTGGAGAACCTCCAGGAGGACTACGTACGGACCGCGCGGGCCGGCGGTTCGCGGCCGCGCGCGATCCTGTGGCGGCACGTCTTCCGCAACTCCCTCACGCCCGTCGTCGCGATGCTCGGCTACTACGTGCCCGTGCTCTTCGGCGGTGCGCTCGTCGTCGAGCAGCTCTTCAACTACCCGGGAATGGGGCTGCTGTTCTGGAGCGCGGCACAGTCCTCGGACTATCCGGTGCTGCTCGGCTGTGTGCTCGTCATCTCCGTCGCGACCGTCGTCGGCACGCTGCTCGCCGACGTCGTCCAGCGGATCATCGACCCTCGTGTGAAGGCGGGCCGTACATGAGTGCCGTACTCCAGACCGAGGCGGCCACGCGGGAGTTGGCCACCGGATACCGCCTCTCCGTGCGGCGGTTCGCACGCAACAGGCTCGCGGTGGCAGGGCTGTTGGTGGTCGTCCTCTTCCTGCTGTTCTGCTTCGTGGGCCCGTTGGTGTACTCGACCGACCAGACCCACACCGACCTCACCCAGGTGAACCTCGCGCCGAGCGGCGCGCACTGGCTCGGCACCGACGCGGTCGGGCACGACGAGCTGGGGCGGCTGATGTTCGGCGGGAAGGTGTCGCTGCTCGTCGGTCTCGCGGCCGGGCTCCTCGCGACGGTCATCGGGACGCTGTGGGGCGCGGTCGCCGGGTACGCGGGCGGCTGGGTCGACGCGGTCATGATGCGGGTCGTGGACGCCGGGATCGCCATCCCGGCGCTCTTCATCCTGCTCGTCGTCTCGGCGATCACGACCCCGGACTCCCTCGGGCTGATCCTCATCCTGGGGTTCGTGTCCTGGCTCGTCCCGTCCCGGCTCGTACGGGCGGAGACGCTCACCCTGAAGAGCCGCGACTATGTGCTGACGCTCCGCGCGATCGGCGGGACGCACGGCCGGGCGATCTTCCGCCACATCCTGCCGAACTCGGTCTCGACGATCGTGGTCGCGGCGACGTTCCAGGTCGCCGACGCGATCCTGCTCGTCGCGTACGTCTCGTATCTCGGACTCGGTGTCCAGCCGCCGTCGACCGACTGGGGCGGAATGCTGTCGGCCGGGCTGACGGCCGCGTACTCCGGGCGCTGGTGGCTCATCGTGCCGCCGGGCCTCGCGATCATCCTCGTCGTGTGCGCGTTCAACGCCGTCGGGGACGGGCTGCGGGACGCGTTCGACGTGAAGGGGCGGGCATGAGGACGACGACGGGTACGAGCGACATGAGCGGTGTGGGCCGTAGGGGCGGCATCCTGGAGGTCGAGGACCTCGGGGTGACCTTCTCCACGGAGACGGGTGACGTGCCCGCCGTGCGCGGGGTGTCGCTGCACGTGCGGCCCGGGGAGACGCTGGCGCTCGTCGGCGAGTCCGGGTCCGGCAAGTCGACGGTCGCGCTCGCCGCGATGGGGTTGCTGCCGGGGAACGCGCGGGCGTCGGGCCGGGCCTCTGTCGACGGCACGGACGTCGTCGGCGCCGCCGAGACCGATCTCATGGGTTTGCGGGGGCGCACGGTGTCGATGGTCTTCCAGGAGCCCGCGACCGCTCTCGATCCGCTCACCCGGATCGGGACACAGATCGCGGAAGTCGTACGGAACCATCGGCCGCTCTCCGCACGCGAAGCCGCCGGAGAGGCGGTCGGACTGCTGCGCCGGGTAGGAATCCCGGATCCGGAGAAGCGAGCGTCCTCCTACCCCTTCCAACTCTCCGGCGGACAGCGGCAGCGGGTCGTCATCGCCATGGCGATCGCGAACTCCCCGAGCCTCCTGATCGCCGACGAGCCGACCACCGCGCTCGACGTCACCGTCCAGGCCGAGATCCTCGACCTGCTCCGGGCACTCGCGGCGGACTCCGGCACCGGCGTCCTGCTCGTCACCCACAACATGGGCGTCGTCGCGGACTTCGCGGACCGGGTCGCGGTGATGCTGGACGGCGAGATCGTGGAGACCGGCCCGGTGGAGGAGGTCCTGCTCCGGCCGACGCACGACTACACGAAGCGGCTGCTGGCGGCTGTGCCGCGGTTGGCTGTCGCGGGGGTGGGCGGTGCGGGCGCACCACAACCGACCTCCGCCGAACCCGGGACCGACTCGGCGCGGGAGCCGGCCAGCGCCGTACGCGGCAGCGGGGCCGAGCAGCCGCTCACCGACATCC
Organism: Streptomyces sp. NPDC050988; assembly: GCF_044456225.1. Taxonomy (NCBI): domain Bacteria; kingdom Bacillati; phylum Actinomycetota; class Actinomycetes; order Kitasatosporales; family Streptomycetaceae; genus Streptomyces; species Streptomyces sp. NPDC050988. The sequence goes on from NZ_JBITFQ010000030.1 coordinate 84,181, forward strand.
GACGCGTCGCCGCGGCCGACGGCAAGGCAGTCGGCGGCGGCGCGGCGCCCCTCCCCTCAGGCAGCACGTCCCATCGCGGCAGCCCGGAACCCGCAACCAAGCCCGACGACCCCACCGGACCCCCAGTCGTCCAACTGCACGGCGTCTCCGTACGGTTCGGGCGTGGGCCTCGGGCCGTGCAGGCACTGCACGACGTATCGCTGACCGTTCGGCCCGGGGAAACCGTCGGGCTCGTCGGGGAGTCCGGGTCCGGCAAGTCGACGGCGGCCCGGGTCGCGCTCGGGCTGGTGGCGCCCTCCGTCGGCTCGGTGTCGCTGTTCGGTGCCGATCTCCGACGGGCCAGGGGGCGTGCGCGCCGGGCCCTGCTCGCCGGCATCGGCGTGGTGTTGCAGGACCCGGTGGCCTCGCTGGACGCACGGATGAGTGTGGCGGAGTGCGTCGCCGAGCCGTTGCGGGTGCACCGCCGGGGGATGTCGGCGGCCGAGCGCCGGGAGCGGGTCGCGGAGGTGCTCGAACGCGTGCGGCTGCCCAGGGAGTTGGCGGGCCGCGGGCCGCGGGAGCTGTCCGGCGGGCAACGGCAGCGGGTGAGTCTCGCCCGGGCGCTGGTCCTCGACCCCCGGCTGCTGGTCGCCGACGAGCCGACCAGCGCGCTCGACGTCAGCGTGCAGCAGACCGTCCTCGACGTGATCGCCGAGCTCCAGGACGAGCTGGGCTTCGCCTGCCTGTTCGTCTCGCACGACCTCGCGGTCGTCCAGCAGTTCGCGCGGCGGGTCGTCGTCATGCGGGCGGGCCGGGTCGAGGAGGAGGGCGCCACCGCGACCACCCTCACCCACCCGGAGACGGACTACACCCGTCGGCTCATCGCCGCCGTGCCCGTACCCGACCCGGTGCTCCAACGCGTGCGCCGTACCGAACGACAGGCCGCGCTCGCCGCCGGAACGGAGGGCGGGGCGTGACCGCACCCCAGCCGCGTCCGACCGTCCCCGCTCCCGTCCCCGCTCCCGTCCCCGCTCCCGTCCCCGCCTCCTCCCGGGTCTCCGCCTCCGAGGTGTTCGCCGGTGTCGACATCGGCGGCACGACCACGCAGGTCGTGCTCTGCACGCCCGAACTCGCCGTCGTGGACAGCCACGAGGTGCCCACCCCGGCGGCGGAGGGCGGCACGGCGATGGTCGGCGCCGCGCTCGACGCCCTGGGCCTGCTCCTGGCGCGCGTACCGGCCCGGCTGCTCGCCGTCGGGGTGGGCGCGGCGGGTCTGGTCGACGCCCGCGCCGGACGCGTCCTCGTGGCCAGCGACTCCTTCCACGCCTGGGCCGGCTTCGAGGTGACGGCGACCATGGAGGCCGCGCTCGGCGTTCCGGTCTTCCTCGACAACGACGTCAACGCGTTCCTGCGCGGCGAGGTCGCCCGGGGCTCGGTCGCGGGCGAGCGGCACGTCCTCGGCATGACGCTCGGCACGGGTGTCGGCGGCGCGCTGTGGCTGGACGGCGCGCTGTACGAGGGGCCGCACGGCGCGGCGGGCGAGGCGGGCCACATCCCGGGCTTCGGGGACCTCCCGTGCACCTGCGGCGGCCGCGGCCATCTGGAGACCCTGGCCTCCGGCCGGTCCATCACCGCCCGGTACGGCGAACGGACCGGCCTCGACCGCAGCGCCCGCGCCGTCGCCGAGGCTGCGGGGCGCGGCGACCCGGACGCGCTCGCCGTGTACGAGGCCGCCGGCGCCGCGGTCGCCCGCGCGATCCTGATCACCGCGGGCATGCTGGACGTCACGACCTTCGTGATCGGCGGCGGGGTCAGCGGCGCCTGGGCACTCCTGGAGCCGTCGATCCGGGCCGCGCTCACCGCCGAACCCCCCGTCAGCGGCCACCCGCTCCGGGTCGTACGGGCCGGGCTCGGCAGCGCCGCCGTGGCGGTCGGGGCCGCCTCCCGCGCCCGTACGGAATCCCGGGAACCCCTCGCTCCACACCAGCACCGCGCCGAAGGCGCCAAGTCGGCGACTTTCCGGAGTGGTTGACCGCTTCTCACTCCACTCTCACTCCACCTCAAGATCAAAGAAGACAACTCCGGCCATCTGGGCGCTCACTTGACTACCAGGCGTCACACACGATTGGCTCCGGCCAGCAAAAGTCCGACAGTCGGCACACAAGATCCGCCGACGGTCACACCGGCTTCACGCTCTCCATCCGCTTGCCCGGCCGCACAGCGAGGTGCCATACCCGCCATGAACACGACTCCCTCAGGTCCCTTCCCCTCAGGATCCGCGCGCGGTACCGCTCTGGCCGCCGCCGTCGCGGCCGTCTGTCTGCTCGCGTCCGGCTGCTCCGGTTCCGGAGGCTCGGACGCCGACTCGGACGCCGACGCGGCGGGCAAGTCGAACGCCGGCGGGATCAAGGTCGCCCTGATCACCCACGGCGCCCCCAACGACGCCTTCTGGGAGCTGGTGAAGAAGGGCGCACAGGCGGCCGCCGCCAAGGACGGCATCGCCCTGACGTACGAGAGCAACCCCGACTCCAAGGGCCAGGCCGACCTGGTGCGCGACGCGATCGCCGACCGGGTCGACGGCATAGCGGTGACCCTGGCCAAGCCGGAGGCGATGAAGAGCGCGGTCGCCGCGGCCAGAGCGGCGGGCATCCCCGTGGTCGGCCTCAACTCCGGTATCGACGCCTGGAAGTCCGGTGGCCTGCTGGAGTACTTCGGCCAGGACGAGAGCGTCGCGGGCCAGGCGGTCGGCGACAAGCTGGACTCCCTGCGCGCCAAGCACGCCCTGTGCGTCATCCACGAGCGGGGCAACGTCGCCGTGGAGGCCCGCTGCGCCGGAGTGAAGAAGACGTTCGCCGGCCGGACCGAGATGCACTACGTGGACGGCACCGACATGGACGCGGTGACCGACTCCGTCGCGGCCGCCCTGCGGCAGGACCGGACCATCGACGAAGTCGTCATGAACGGCGCGGAGTTCGCGCTCGCGGCGGTGAAGTCGGTGAAGGAGGCGGGCAGCAAGGCCAAGGTCGCCACCTTCGACCTCAACAAGGACCTGGTGAAGGCCGTGCGGAGCGGGGACGTGCAGTTCGCCGTGGACCAACAGCCCTATCTGCAGGGCTACCTCGCCGTGGACGCGTTCTGGCTGTACAAGACGAATGGCAACTTCAGCGGCGGTGGCGAGGAGCCCGTACTCACCGGACCGGCGTTCGTCACCAAGCAGAACGTCGCCGCGGTCTCGAAGTTCGCGGCCAACGGAACGCGGTGAAACACCCCGCGGCCGACCGGCCGAACGGCGCCGCCCGCGGTGCCGGACCAGTCGAACCGCCGGGCGGGGCCGGCTGATCCGCCATGCGGGACCGGCTGATCCGGGTGTGCGGGACCGGCCGGTCCCGCGTCGTCAGGTAACAGCGTCGCCAAGGTTTGGGGTACTCACCGTGCGTACGGTCACTTGTACGGATAGCATCCTGCGCATCCCCTGTGCTGTTCCGGACACGCGGCCACCCGCCGCCCTCGTCCCCTCTCTCACCCCTGCTGACCACCCGACTTCCGCCAACACCCCTTCCGCTCACCGCTGATCGCTCTAGGACGACGATGTCTCCACGGACAGGCTCCCGCCGCCGTCTCGGCTCCATACGTCTCTCACTGATCCTGCTGGCTCTGGTTCCCAGCGTCACCCTCGCCGCCATGTGGGGCGTGACGACGATCCAGATGTTCTCGGAGGGTCTGCGGCTGCGGGACCAGACGGAGCTCAGCAAGTCGACCGGGGCCATGGGCACCGAGGCGACGCTCGCGTTGCAGCGGGAACGCAGTCTGTCGGCCGTGCTGCTGGCCTCGCCCAACAGCTCCCGTACCGCCCTGGACGAGCAACGGGCCCGTACCGACAAGGCGGTCGCGACACTCGTCGGCCAGTCCGACGCGATCCAGAAGGCCCCCGAGCGGATCAGCGACCGGATGTACTCGGTCATCGCGTCGGTGGGCAGCCTGGAGTACTACCGGGGCCAGGTGGACAACCCCACCGACATCACTCCCGACCAGGCGCTGGACCAGTACACCTCGATCATCGACGACCAGATCCACGCCTTCCAGGAGCTCTCCCAGGTCGACGACGGCGAACTCACCTCGCAGGCAGGCCCGCTCGTCGCCCTGGAGCACTCGGCCGAGCTGGTCTCCCAGGAGGACGCCCAGCTGCACCTGGCCTGGCCGTCCGGGAAGCTCGACGAGAACGCGTGGAACCACTACGTCCAGCTGGTCAACACGAAGCGCTGGCTCGTCGAGGACCAGCTGGTGCCCTCGCTGCGCGGCTCGGTGAAGGCGCAGACCGAGCGGATCCTCCAGGGCCCGGAGTGGAAGGCCCTGGAGGGCGTCGAGGACCAGGTCGTCGCGGCCCGGGCGAAGGGCCTCACCGACGGCCGGAAGATCACCCTGCCGGACGCGCAGAAGCAGTGGAGCCCCGCGTTCGACAAGCTCGGCGACCAGTACACCGCCCTGATCCGCCAGGAGACGGCGGCGCTGCTCGAACGCAGTGACGACAGGGCCGATGAACTGCTGATCAAGGCGGCCGCGCTGAGCACCGGCGGCTTCGTCGCCCTGCTGGTGTGCGTCCTGATGTCCTGGCGGATCACCCGCTCCCTCTCCCGGCGGCTGCGCGGACTGCGTATCGCCACCCTCAGCCTGGCCGAGGAGCGGCTGCCCGACGTGGTGGCACGTCTCAACCGCGGCGAGAAGGTCGACGTGGAGTCGGCCACGCCCCCGCTGGACTACGGCCGGGACGAACTCGGGCAGGTGGCCCAGGCGTTCAACGCCGCGCAGCGCACGGCGGTCCACACGGCGGTGGAACTCGCCGACACCAGGCGCGGCTTCCAGAAGGTCATCCTGGGCATCGCCCGGCAGAGCCAGAACCTGGTCAACCTCCAGCTCACCAAGCTGGACGCGTTGGAGCGCCGCCACCAGGACCCGGACATCCTCAAGGGCCTGTACGAACTCGACTCCACCGCCAGCCAGTTGCGCCGCTACGAGGAGAACCTCGTCATCATCAGCGGTGAGCAGCCGCGGCGCAGCTGGACCGAACCGGTGGCGCTGATCGACATCCTGCGCAGCGCCGTCGGTGAGGTCGCCGAGTACCAGCGGGTGGAGGTGAACACCGACGAGGAGGTGTTCCTGACCCCGCCGGCGGTGGCGGACGTCATCCACCTGCTGGCCGAACTCATCGACAACGCGACCGCGTACTCCCCCGCGCCCAGCCCGGTCGGCGTGCGGGCCGGGATGGTCGCCAAGGGGCTGGCCGTCGAGATCGAGGACCGCGGTCTCGGCATGTCCGAGGAGGACTACGCCTCGTTCAACACCCAGTTGGCGGTGCCGCCGCAGTTCGACGTGGTGGCGCTCGCCGACGACCTGCGGCTCGGCATGTTCGTGATCGCCCGGCTGGCCACCCGGCACGGCATCACGGTCACACTTCGGTCCTCGCCGTACGGGGGCACCACCGCGATCGTGCTGATCCCGCACGAGATCGTGGTGCGCGAGCCCCTCGAATTCGAATCACCCTCCGCGGACGTGGAGAGCACCGACGGGGTACTGCCGGCCGCCCGGGAGCAGGGCGGGGAACCGGCCGGTGAGCCGGTCGCGGAGCCGGTGGGCGTCGCCGCGAAGAGTCCGGCGGAGCGGCAGACCCATGAGCGCTCGCGGGAGGCGCAGCCCGTCGCCCGGGCGCGGACACCGCAGACGGCGGAGACACGGGTCGCCGCCGGTGCGGTCCGCTCCGGTTCGGCCGCGGCTGGGTCCGGCGGCATCGCCCCGCTGCCGCGCCGGGTGCCGCAGACCAGCCTGGCCGCCGAGCTGCGGGAGGACGCGCCGCCCGTCGCGTCCGCCGAGGCCGACGACCCCTTCGAGGACTTCACCGCGGAGCGCGCGGCCTCCTCCCTCTCCGGTTTCCAGCGCGGAACGCTCCAGGCGCGTGACAACGACACGGATACGGCGTACGACCAAGGGGAAGAACCAGCACCCGAAGGCGCATCCGTCACCTCGACTCCGCCCGCAGACCGCTCATGAAGGACAGAGAAATGACACGCCCCATCCCCGCCACGCACAGCCAGCTCGACCAGCTGCTCACCGGACTGGTGGACCGGGTCGCCGAGGTGAACCACGCCGTCGTGCTCTCCGAGGACGGACTGGTCGTCAGCAGGTCCACGGGGTTCCTACGGGATGACGCCGAGCGTCTTGCGGCGACCGCGTCCGGTCTGATGAGCCTCAGCAAGGGCGTCAGCATGGACTTCCGCGGCGGTCCGGTGAGGCAGGCGCTGATCGAGATGGCCAACAGTTACCTGATACTCAGTACGGCCGGGCCGGGCGCCCATCTGGCCGTGCTCACCAGCCAGGGTGCGGACGTCGGCGTGGTCGCGTACCAGATGAACATGCTGGTGAAGAAGATCGGCGAGCACCTCAGCGCGGCACCGCGGGCGGGCGTCGCCGTCATCGACAACGGCGAGTGAAGTGAACGGAGGCGACGCGAGCGGCCGTCTGGTGCGGCCGTTCACGCTGACCGGCGGCCGCACCAGGCCCAGCCGCACCGACTTCACCCTCATCACGTCGGTCACCACGGTGGACCCGCCACCCGACCGGGCCGCGCGGCTGCAGCCCGAGCATGCGCGGATCCTGCGGCTGTGCGCCAAGCCGGTCGTGGTCGCGGAGCTCGCCGCCCAGCTCGACCTGCCGGTCAGCGTGGTGTGCATCATGCTCTGCGACCTGCTGGAGGCGGGCCGGATCGTCGCCCACGCCCCACGCCAGATCTCCCGAACCTCGGACATGGACCTGCTGCAGAAAGTGAGGGACGGCCTTGGCCGGCTCTGACCCCGTCATCCAGGGGACCTCAGCACCCGACACGGTCAAGATCCTGATCGCCGGGGGATTCGGCGTCGGCAAGACCACCATGGTCGGCGCGGTCAGCGAGATCGTGCCGCTGCGCACCGAGGAACCGCTGACCTCGGCCGGCCTGGGCATCGACGACCTCAACGGCATCCCGGAGAAGCACGCCACGACGGTGGCCCTGGACTTCGGCCGGATCACGCTCAGCCAGGAACTCGTGCTGTATCTCTTCGGCACGCCGGGGCAGCAGCGGTTCTGGTTCATGTGGAACGACCTGGCCATCGGTGCCCTGGGGGCCGTCGTCCTCGTCGACGTCCGCCGCCCTGAGTCCAGTTTCGCCGCCATCGACTTCTTCGAGCGGCGCGACATCCCGTTCGTCGTGGGCGTCAACGGCTTCCACGGCGAGCATCCGTACGCCGCCGAGGAGATCCGGGACGCCCTGGCCCTCCCGGAACACACCCACGTACTCCTCTGCGACGCCCGCGACCGGGAGTCGTGCCGGGACGTACTGATAGCGCTGATAGACCAGTTGATAGCCACGTCGGCACAGAGCAACGGAAGCGGACGGCCGAGCGGGCGGGTGTGAGCGCCCTCGGTGGGATCGACCGGGGGCCGGGCGCCGCCCCGCCCGGCCTGATGACCCATCAGGAATGCCAATGCCCCGCGACGCCGGCGCGGAGCGCGTGATGCGCGTACACGTCCGCCGCGGCCACCAGGCCGTCACGGCGGGAACGGACGAGCGCCGGGACCAGTGACCGGGCCGCACCCCCGCAGGTCACCCCTCGGCACGCACTCCGCGCGGCCGCACTCCGTACGGCCTTCACTCCGTGCACGGTGGCCCGCGTCGCCCGCCCGCCCGCGCTCCTTCGGCTCCCGGACACCATGACGTCACACCGAGCGGGCACGTTTCGGTCGTCCCCTCCTGCCTTGCCCTGTATCCGTCCGCCCCGCTCCCCGCGCGGGCGTGACGCGGAAGGACGACGTGCGCCGTGTCCCTGCTGCCGCTCGACACCACCGTCCCCCGGGCGCTCCCCACGCCCACCCCGTCCCCTTCGCCCTCACCCTCGCTCTCCGGCTCCCGCTCCCGCTTCTCCGCCGCCGCGCGCCTGACCCGCTGGACGCTGAGCCTGCTCCCGCTCCTCCTCATCGGGGCGTGGGCGGTACTCGACTGGCGTGCCGTCCGTGACGGCGCCGCCCGGCTGGCCTCCGCCGACCCCTGGTGGCTACTGGCCGCGGCCCTGTTCACCTGCCTGGGATGGGTGGCCGCCGCGTGTGTGCGGCAGGGCGCCATACCGGACCGGCTGCCGCCGGGACTGCTGCTCGCCTCCCAGGTCGCCGCGGGTACCGCGAACCACGTACTCCCGGCGAGCATCGGCGCCCACGCCGTCACCCTGCGCTTCCTTCAGGGCCGCGGCATCCCCCTCGCCAGGGCCACCGCCTCGCTCGCCCTGTACTCGCTGGTCAAGCCGATCGCGAAGACGCTGGTGCTGCTGGTCTTCATGGTGGCCTTCCCGGAGTTGCTGCACCTCGGTGAACTCGTCCCGGACGAACGGACGATGCTCCTGGTCGCCGGAGCGGTGACCCTCGGGTTCGGCACGGCCGCCCTGCTCGTGACCACCGTGCGTCCGCTGCGCCGCCCGGCCCTCGACTGCGTACGCACCGCCCTGACCGACGTCCGGGTGCTGCACACCCGGCCGGCCCGGATCCTCGCCCTCTGGGGCGGTTCGGCCGCGACGCCGCTGCTCCAGGGCAGCGTGATCGCCACGGTCGGGTTCTCGCTCGGGCTCCCGCTGTCCTGGGCGCAGGTGATCCTCGCACTGCTCCTGGCCAGTACGGCGGTCGGAGCCGTACCCGCGCCCGGTGGCATCGGGCCGGTCGACGCGGCCCTGGTGTTCACGATGGTCGCGTTCGGCGCACCGATCGGCATCGCCACGGCGAGCGTCATCGGCTATCGCGTCCTGACGGTCTGGGTACCCCTGCTGCCGGGCGCGCTGGTCCTGTCGATCCTGGTACACCGGAAGGTGCTGTGAGCCACGCCCAGACCGGGCACCGGCACCGGACACCGGACACCGGACACGGGCACGGACACGGACAGCAGCTACGGAACGGTGTTGCCGAGGTCCAGCCGCCCGATGTGGGCCACGTTCCCCCGGTCCTCGGCGTCCTCGCTGGCCTCCGCGGCGAACCAGGCGTCGAGGATCTCCTTGAGCAGCGGCTCGGACGTCAGCCGCAGACTGAGCGCCAGCACATTGGCGTCGTTCCACTGCCGTGCGCCCTGAGCCGTGTACGCGTCCGTGCACAGCGCGGCCCGCACCCCCGGCACCTTGTTCGCGGCGATCGACGCCCCCGTGCCGGTCCAGCAGCACACGACCGCCTGATCGGCCGCCCCGGCGGCGACCTCCCGAGCCGCCGCCTCCGAGCACACCGCCCACTGCGGATCGTCCCCGGGGCTCAACGCCCCGTACGCCAGCACCTCGTGACCACGCGCGCGCAACTCTTCGAGCAGGGCTCGGGCCACGGGTTCGTCCATGTCTGAGGAGACGGAGATCCGCATACCGCCGAGCCTACTCAGCGGATGGGGCCGACGCGGTGCCGCCGTTGCCCCGCGCCCGGCCGATGAGGGCGCTCATGGAGAGGGAGGGTTGATCGAGACGATGTACTCGACCGGATCGGGCGACGCGTTCAGATAGCGGTGCGGCTGCCGGGAGTCGAAGGTGATCGACTCCCCGGCGGCAACCTGGTGAACCTGTCCGGTGATCTCCACGGTCAGCGCCCCCGCGACGACGAAGGCGCACTCGACGGACGGGTGCGCCCAGGGCTCCGCGCTGGTGGCGGCGCCGGGTGGCAGTACCGCGCGCAGCACCTCCAGCTGCCCGTTGCCCGGGGTCAGACGCTCGTAGCCGACCAGCCCGCGTGGGCCGCTGAGTATGGTGCGTTCGCCCGGTCGGCTCACCCAGACGGCGGGCGCGGTGGCGTCGTCGAACAAGGACGCCACGGATTCCCCGAACACGGCGGCGAGCCGGCGCAGGGTGGACAGGCTGGGTTCGGTCACGCCACGTTCCACCTGGCTCAGCAGGGTCGGTGACAGCCCCGTCTCGGCGGCGAGCGCGCGCAGGCTCAGGCCCTGCTTCGTCCGAAGCATACGCAGCTGGCTCCCGATCATGATCCTCCTTGTACGACCTCACTGCACAAACCGAGCACGCCGCCGAACGCATCGGGCAGGTAAATTCGCCGCACCAGCCTTGACGGTCATTTCAAGCCACCCTATGGTCGCAGCACCTTGTGCACTCGTACTGCACATCGTAGTGATGTCCCCGGCTGTGCCCCAACTCTGGGAGAGACCATGGCATCGACGCGGCCCCGCGGACAACGGTCCAGCGGCAGATCCCGCCCCTACTACTGGCTCCTCATCCTGCCCTTCGTCTGGCAGGTCGCTTTTGTTCCCCTGGTCAACGAGGTGAGCGCCGCCCCGCTCGACATCCCGTTCCCCATGGTGTGGCAGATGGCCGGAGTGCTGGTCGCCTCGGCTGTCATCGGCGTCGTCTACCTCCTCGACGAGCGGGCGGGGGTGGCGTCGGAGGAGGCCGTTTTCATCGCAGCCACCGCAGCCACCGCCGAGGCCAGAGGCACCGCCGAGGCCAGAGGCACCGCCGAGGCCATGGGCACCGCCGAGGCCATGGGCACCGCCGAGGCCATGGGCACCGCCGAGGCCGGGCAACCCGGCGCCGACAAGCCCGGCGGTGACCGGTCATGACCCTGCTCATCGCCATCGTCATCGTTCTGGGCACCACCCTCGGTGCCATCGGCTTCGGGCGACGCTCGGGCACCGCCTCCGCTGCGACCGTGTCCAACTGGGCGGTCGGCGGCCGCCGCTTCGGCGTCGTGCTGTTCTGGTTCATGAACGCCGGAGAGATCTACACCACCTTCGCCGTCCTGGGCATCTCCGGCTACGCCTGGGCGCTGGGGGCCCCGGCCTACCTCGCCTTCACCTCCGTCTCCCTCAGCTACGCCATCGGCTACTGGCTGATGCCGAAGATCTGGAGGGCAGGCCGCAAGCACGGGCTGATCACCCAGGCGGACTTCTTCACCGCCCGTTTCGACGCCCCCTGGCTGGGCGCGGTGACGGCCCTGGTGGGCATCGCGGCGCTCATCGTGTACGTACAGATCCAGCTCGTCAGCCTCAGTCTGATCGTGCGGCTGACGATCGGAAGCGCGGTCTCCCCGGACGTCGCCGTCGTGGTCGGTGCCCTGCTGATGCTGGCCTTCGTGTTCCTGGCGGGGCTGCGGTCGGCCGCCTTCTCGGCCGGCGTCAAGGACGTCCTCATGGTCGTCGTCATGGTGCTGCTGACCGTCACCGTGGCGGGCAAGGTCGGAGCGTCGTCGTTCCTCGACATCTTCCGCCTCGCCGAACAACAGCATCCGGGTATCGGAAGCTTCCCCGGGATCGATCCGGAGTCCCCGACGACGACCGTGTGGCTGATGACCTCGGCACTCAACGTGGCGCTGGGCAACTGGGTGTTCCCGCACCTCTTCCAGGTGTCCTACTCGGCGGCCTCGGGCAGCGCGATCCGACGCAACGCGATCTGGCAGCCGCTGTACTCGCTCGCCTACTTCTTCATCATCCTGCTGGGCTTCGCGGCCCTCGTGGCCGGCACGAAACCGGAAGGCGGCAACCTCAACGCGGCGCTGCTGCAGTTCGTCTCCGACGAGTACCCGAGCTGGGTGATAGGCCTCGTCGCGGGTACGGGCTTCCTGCTCGCCCTGGCACCCGGATCCGTCCTTCTCCTCACCAGCGGATCGCTGTTCGCCCGCAATGTCGTCGGACTGGCCAGGCCGGATCTGTCCGACCGCACCACACTGTGGGTCTGCCGCGTGTCCATGACCGTGTTCGCCGCGGTAGCGGTATGGCTGACGCTCGGGCAGAGCAAATCACTGGTGGACATCCTGCTCTACGCCTACTCGGCGATCGGCATGCTGGCGCCGGGCGTCTTCTTCGCCTTCGTATGGCGCAGGACGTCGGCCGCGGGAGTACTGCTGGGCATCATCGCCGGGTTCGTCGCCCTGCTCGCACCGTTCGCCAAGGACTTCTGGGCCGAGCAACTGCCCACATGGGAACCCGGTCTGATCGCCATGGCGATCAACGCGGCGGTGCTGGTGCTGGTGAGCGCACTCACGCCCGCGCCCAAGGCCCAGGCCACCGCGGTGGGCCTGGACCTCACGGCCCCGACGGCCGCCCCCGCCGCCGAAGTCGTACGGCCCGCCCACTAGGGAAGGAAGGAAAGCCCATGAAGGACCTGACCGAGCTCTACGACCTGAGAGTCACCGTGGACCGCATCGAGGGCCGGTCGGTCTGCGGGATGTCGGTCGGCGACTACTTCGACCTGGTCAACAGCGCGGAGCTGCGGATCCCCGAGGGACGGCACTTCTGCCTCTACGCCCTCCAGGCGGTACTGCCCCTGCTGCCCGCCAAGCAGCGGGCGCTGCCCGAGAGCGACTGGCTGGAGCGAGACACCCTGGTCTGCTGCCCGGATCCCGAGGAAAGGCTGATCATGCGCATCGACCGCACGGGCCGGTGCAGTCTCAACACAGAGGATCTGACGTGACCAGGACCGAGATCGGGCTGGGGTTCCAGAGCGACAAGCGCCCTGCGGACTACGCCCGCCTCGCCTCGAAGGCCGAGGAGTACGGCTTCGACGTACTGTCGGTCTTCGGGGATCTCATGTACCAGCCGCCGATCTTCCCCCTCCTGGAGATGGCGCGGGCCACTCACCGGGTACGCATCGGCGCCGCGTGCTGGAATCCCTACTCGCAGCACCCGTACGAGATAGCGGGGCAGGTCGCGGCACTGGACCTGGCCTCGTCCGGCCGGGCGTACCTGGGACTGGCCCGGGGCTCCTGGCTCGGGGACGTGGGCCTCAGCCAGCCACGGCCGCTGGCCCATCTGCGGGACGCCGCCGGACTGATCCGGACGCTGCTGTCGGGCTCACCGGACGGCTTCCAGGGGGAGGTGTTCCAGCTCACCCCGGGAACGCGCCTGGCATACGAGACCTTTCGCCCGCGGATTCCCCTGCTGATCGGCACCTGGGGAGCCCGGACGGCAGCACTGGCCGGCCGGATCGCCCAGGAGGTCAAGATCGGTGGAACGGCGAATCCCGCGATGGTGGAGGTGATGCGCGGCCGCATCTCCGCGGGCGTGAGCGACCCCGACAGCGCGGACCACTCTGCCGGGGCCGGGCAGCCCGGCATCGTGGTGGGGGCGGTGACCGTGGTCGACGAGGACGGACCGCTCGCCCGGAGCAGGGCACGCACGGAAGTCGCCATGTACCTGGCCGTGGTGGCCGAACTCGACCCCACCATCGACGTGCCCGGGGACCTGCTGGCCCGCGTGAAGGACCTCCTCGCCCGCGGCAGGGCGTCCGAAGCGGGCGCGCTCATCCCCGACGACCTGCTCGACCTCTTCGCCTTCTCCGGCACCCCCGAACAGATCGCGGCCCAGGCTCAGCGACTGATCGACGCCGGGGCGAGCAGGGTGGAGTTCGGCACCCCGCACGGCCTGAACGACGACCGCGGCGTCGACCTGCTCGGAACCCGGGTGCTCCCGCTGCTCGACACCGAACCCGAACCCGAACCCGAACCCGAGCTCCGCAACGACGCTACGCCGCTCCACCCGCCTCAGGCGTCAGCCGCAGCGAAACACTGTTGATGCAGTACCGCTGGTCCGTCGGAGTCGGATAGCCCTCCCCCTCGAACACGTGCCCAAGGTGCGACCCGCACCGGGCGCACCGCACCTCCGTACGCACCATCCCGTGCGACCGGTCGGCGATCAGTTCGACCGCGTCGGAGTCCTTCGGATCGTAGAAGGACGGCCAGCCGCAGTGCGACTCGAACTTCTCGGTGGAGGTGAAGAGTTCGGCGCCGCAGGCGCGGCAGGAGTACACGCCCTTCGTCTTGGTGTCGGTGTACTCGCCGGTGAACGCCGGCTCCGTGCCTGCCTGGCGCAGGACCGCGTATTCCGCCGGGTTCAGCTCCGCGCGCCACTGCTCGTCCGGCTTTTCGATGTCGTACGACATGAAGCTCAACCCCTCACTACAGGTACGGCTACTTCGACAGGCGGGTCAGGATCTCGGGTCCGAGGTCCGTCACGTCACCCGCGCCCATGGTGAGAACGAGATCACCGGGCTTCGCCATTCCCGCCACCAGCGCGGGCACGTCCGCCTTGTCCTTAGCCGGCGTCACGTCCGCGCCCGCCGCCCGGGCCGCCTCGATGATCAGCTCGCTCGTCACACCCGGGATCGGGTCCTCGCGGGCCGGGTAGATGTCCAGCACGACCGAGGCGTCCGCCAGGGAAAGGGAATCGCCCATCTCCTTGCCCAGCTCCTGGGTGCGGGAGAACAGGTGCGGCTGGAAGACGACCAGGATGCGCGCGTCGCCGGCAGCGGCCCGCATCGCCTCCAGGTCCGCGGTCATCTCCGTCGGGTGGTGCGCGTACGAGTCGATGACCTGCACGCCCGCCGCCTCGCCCTTCAGCTGGAGCCGCCGCTTCACACCCGTGTACGAGGCGATGGCCGGGGCCAGCTCCGCCGCCGGGATGCCAAGGGCCGCGCCCGCCGCCAGCGCCGCCACCGCGTTGTGCGCGTAGTGACGGCCGGGGACCGAGACCGTGAAGGTGAGCGGCGAGCCGTCCAGCTCGACGGTCACCTCGCTCTTCAGGCCCTGGGCGACCACGGACAGCACACGTACGTCCGCGTCCTCGGAATCGCCGTACGTCACCACCTTGACGTCGTCCGACAGCCGCCGGGTCAGTTCGCGCGCGCCCTCGTGGTCCGCGGTGATCACCAGGGTGCCGCCGGGCACGATCTTGTCCGCGAACGTCTCGAAGGACTCGTAGATCTCGTCCATCGACGCGTAGTTGGCGTGGTGGTCCAGCTCCACGTTCAGCACGATCGCCACCTCGGGCGCGTACTTATGGAAGCTGCGGTCCGACTCGTCGGCCTCGGCGACGAAGATCTCGCCCTCGCCGTGCAGGGCGTTGGAGCCGGGGGCGTCGAGGTCGCCGCCGATCGCGTACGACGGGTTCAGGCCCAGGGTCGACAGGGACACCGCCAGCATCGACGTCGTGGTCGTCTTGCCGTGGGTGCCCGCGACCGCGATCGGCCGCAGGCCGTCCATCAGGCGGGCGAGGGCGTCCGAGCGGTGGACGACCGGGATGCCCAGCTCGGCGGCGCGGGCCAGCTCCGGGTTGTCGGCGCGGATCGCGGAGGAGACCACCACGCAGGTCGCGTCGTCGGCGAGGTGTCCGGCCGCGTGGCCGATGTGCACCGTCGCCCCCAGCGCGCGCAGGGCCTCCGCGGTCGCGGACTCCTTCGCGTCACTGCCCGCGACCTTCGCCCCGCGCTGCGCGAGGATCTTCGCGATCCCCGACATCCCGGCACCGCCGATGCCGATGAAGTGCGGTCGGTCCATGGCGGTGGGAAGACCGGGTGCCATACGTGTTACTCCCAGGACTCGGGTGGGACGGTGAGCGCGCCCAGCCTATTAGCTGCGGCACCCCGCGCCCCCTCAGGGGCGCGGGGAACTGCGCGACCAGCCCCCACGCACCCGCACCCGCAGCCGCAGCCGCAGCCGCAGCCGAAACTCAGCCCCCCACAGCCCCACTCACGACTTGCTGTGCGAGAACAGCTTCAACACCGGCACCCCCACCTTGTGCCGAGCCCGCGAGGCCCAGTCCCGGTGGAAGAACTCCTCCACGTAATGAGGATCGGTCAGCACGATGACCTCGTCCGCGTCGATCTCGTCGACAAGCACCTTCAGCGCATCCAGCGGATGATCCTCGATCAGCCGCCCCTCCGCCGCGCTCCCCGCCGCCCGCAAGGCCACCAGCGACACCTCCAGGGCCTTCTGCCCCTGGCCGACGGCCTCCTCGCCCTCGGGCGTCTCGTTCTCGCGGGCCGCTTCGTCCAGCTCGCCGAGCGCCACGTCGTCGATGGCCCGCAGCAACCGGTCGGCCTGGTCGCCGCGGGGCTGGAGCAGCACATGGAAGGCGACGTCCTCGTCACCGTGCAAGCTGGTGACGAACTCCACGTCCGCGGACGTCAGGGCCTTCTCGATCATCAGTACGCTTGTGAACACGACAGGCGCCCTTCTCATCCGTGGGCCGTCCGTAGGCCCCTGCGGAAACCATCCTGCCCCGTAACCGCACGGGGACTGCGAGATTTAGTGTGCCCAGCGAAAGCCAAACGGAACGGATGATTCCGTCTATTTGGTCAGGTCCGACGGTAACGGCTGAACAGGAACCCGGCCTCCTCCAGCAGAGAGGTCAGCTCGAAGCGCCTCGGCACGGCCACCGGAGGGCCGCCGGCGATGCGTTGGGCGTCGCCCGCCGTGAGCATCGGGGACACCGTCAGACAGAGCTCGTCGAGTACCCCGGCCGCGACCAGCTGGCCGAGCAGCCGGGGCCCGCCCTCGGTCAGGAGCCGGTACAGGCCCCGGTCGGCGAGCGCGCGTACGGCCCGGGCGGGGTCCACGCCCATGCCGTCCCCGGCGATCACGACCTGTGCGCCGGCCTTCTCGGCGGCGGCGACCCGGTCGGGGGCGGCCGCGGCGCCCGTGAGCACGAGCGTGGGGACCAGGGGCGAGGTGAAGAGCGGCAGCGAGAAGTCCAGGTCCAGGCTCGCGCTGACCACCGCGATCGCCGGGGCCGGGCCCTGCCCCGCCGCCTCGCGGAGCGCGGCGAAGTCCTCCCGCGCGCGTGCCGGACGGTAACCCTCCTGGCGTACCGTTTCCGCACCGACCACCACAGCGTCCGCGAGCGCCCGCAACGTACCGAAGATCCGCATGTCGGCGGCGCTGGAAATGGGCTGCGAACGCCCGTCGTGCTGGGCGGCCCCGTCGAGCGTGGACACCATGTTGGCCCGCAGCCACGGCTGCGGCCCCGCGGGACCGCAGCCGGACGGATAGGCGTACGCCGCCGCCAGCTCCTCCAGTGCCCACTCGTGGTCCGCCCCCTCCGTACCAGGGCCCCCACCCGAGTCCCGGGCTGCTGTCTCGTCGGTCACAGGGAACAGGCGTCGCATGTCCTGCAGTCTGGCACGGCCCGTAGAGTGGGGAACCGTGTCAACCTCCACCAGCGCCTCCGGTCTCGGTTCCATAGCCGACGCGGCCCCGTCGTCCCTCTGCGCCCGTGAGCCGCGTGTTCCCGCGGATCGGCTGGTCGCCGAGATGGTGCCGCCGCCCCGGTTCGACTCGGTCCGCTTCGATACGTACATTCCGGACCCGAACCAGCCCAGCCAGACCGAGGCAGTCCACGTGCTGGACGCCTTCGCGGCGGGGCTCGGCGGAGCGCAGGCCGCCGGCTCCGGCAAGCGGGGCTTCCTCGGCTTCGGGAAGAAGGCCGCGAAGGCCCCGGCCGGCCCCCGCGGGGTCTACCTCGACGGCGGTTACGGCGTCGGCAAGACACACCTCCTCGCCTCCCTCTGGCACGCGACCCCCGCCGAGCCCTCCCTCAAGGCCTTCGGCACGTTCGTGGAGCTGACGAACCTGGTCGGCGCCCTCGGCTTCCAGCAGACCGTGCAGACGCTGAGCGGTCACCGGCTGCTCTGCATCGACGAGTTCGAGCTGGACGACCCCGGCGACACCGTCCTCGTGTCCAGCCTGCTCGCCCGGCTGGTCGAGGCGGGTGTGGCGCTCGCCGCCACCTCCAACACGCTGCCGGGCAAGCTCGGCGAGGGCCGGTTCGCGTCGGTCGACTTCCTGCGCGAGATCCAGGGCCTGTCGGCGCACTTCCGGTCACTGCGCATCGACGGCGAGGACTACCGCCACCGCGGGCTGCCCGAGGCCCCGGCCCCGTACTCCGACGAGCAGGTCACCAAGGCCGCGTACGCCACGCCGGGCGCCTCGCTCGACGACTTCCCGCATCTGCTCGACCACCTGGCCCGGGTCCACCCCAGCCGGTACGGCGCGCTGACCGACGGGGTCACGGCGGTCTGTCTCACGGACGTCCAGCCGGTCCCGGACCAGTCGACCGCGCTGCGGCTCGTCGTCCTCGCCGACCGGCTGTACGACCGTGAGGTGCCGGTGCTCGCCTCGGGGATGCCCTTCGACCGGCTGTTCAGCGAGGAGATGCTGAACGGCGGCTACCGCAAGAAGTACTTCCGCGCGATCTCCCGGCTCACGGCGCTGGCACGGGACGCGAAGGACCTCGTCGGGACGCGAAGGGCCTAGCGAAGGGCCGTCCGAACCGTCGCCCGAACCACCGCCCCAACCGCCGTTCATCAGCCGGTTTCCGGCCTGCTTCCGATGCTCTTCGGCCCACTTCAGGCTCTCTTCAGGGTGAAACGTTAAGTTAACCCTGCAAACAACTTCACCCGTTAACGTTCATGTTGACGTGAGAGCACCTGACCCGAAGTCGGCCGAGAGGGGGCGCATGCTACGAGGTACGACGGCCCGGACCCTGTTCACCGTTCTCGCCGCCGTCCTGCTCGCCCTGCAACTCTCCGCGCCTGCTTCGGCGTTCGCTTCCGCGCACGCGACACCTGTCACGGGCCCCAAGAGCAAGGCCGAGTTCGTCACCTGTGGCGAGGGCCTGCACCCGGGCAGCCCGACGGGTCCCCTGCGGACCCGTGACCGGATCCGCGTCGCGGACCACGTCCCCCAGTCACCCGCGCGTCCACTGCTCTGCAAGGACCCCGCGACCTATCACGACGACCCGTCGCACATCGCCGCTCCCGCGGCGCACCACCGCACGACGAGATCGTCGACAGCCCATTCCGCGGCGGCACTTCAAGTGTTCCGCTGCTGACCCGACCCCCACCGGGCACGAAGCGACTCCGACCTGACCCACCCTCACACGCCACGTCCGCCGAGCGCGTCGACGTGGGGTCATGTCGCCGTACCCGCATGCGCTCCGTTTTGTACACCGACGCGCCCTCTGGCGCGCCAGGAGGAACTGACACATGCAGCCCCTCATCGATCACGCACGCTCCTTCCGCAAGCAGTCCGCGGACCGCCCGGAGGAGTTCGCCCGTCTCGCCGAAGGCCAGTCCCCGCAGGTCCTGTTCATCACCTGCTCCGACTCCCGGGTCGTCCCGGCCCTGATCACCGGAGCCCGGCCCGGTGAACTCTTCGAACTGCGCACGGCGGGCAACATCGTCCCCCCGCACACCTCCTCGCAGCCCACCAGCGAGGCGGCCACCATCGAGTACGCCGTGGAGGTGCTCGGCGTCGCGGACATCGTCGTCTGCGGCCACTCCCACTGCGGTGCCGTCGGCGCGCTGGTGCGCGGCGACGACCTGACCGCCGTACCCGCCGTACGCGACTGGCTCGCGCACTCCACTCCCCGGCCCGAAGGCGCCGTCGAGGATCCGGCCGTTGCCGAGGCCGTGCAGAGCCACATACTCACCCAGCTGCTGCGACTGCGCTCCTACCCGTGCGTGGCACGGCGTCTGACGAGTGGTCAACTCCGGCTGCACGGCTGGTTCTACGAGGTGCACACCGGCTCCGTGCTGGCGCACGACGTGCACGCCGACGCCTTCGAGGAGCTGTGAGCAACGCGATGGGCACCCCCACAGGCAACCGAACGAGTACAAGCAACCGAATGAAGTTCCCTCATCTGCGGCAGGACTTCGCCGCCTCGCTCGTCGTCTTCCTCGTCGCCCTGCCGTTGTGCGTGGGCGTGGCGGTGGCGTCGGGCGTGCCCGCCGAACTCGGCCTGGTCACCGGCATCGTGGGCGGCCTCGTCACCGGCATGCTGCCCGGCAGCAGCCTGCAGGTCTCGGGCCCGGCCGCGGGTCTGACCGTGCTGGTCTTCGAGGCGGTGCAGGAGTACGGACTGCCCGTGCTCGGAGTCATCGTGCTGGCCACGGGTCTCATCCAACTCGCCATGGGCGCCCTGAAGTTGGGGCGCTACTTCCGGGCCATCTCGGTGGCCGTCGTCGAGGGCATGCTGGCCGGCATCGGGCTCGTCCTGATCGCCGGGCAGCTCTACTCGGTGGCGGGCGCACAGGCACCCGCCTCGGGTCTGGGCAAGCTGGCCGGACTGCCGGGACTGGTCGCCGACTCCGCCGGGTCCGCCGAGGCACTGGCCTCGATCGCACTCGGGGCCGGCACCGTCGCCGTGCTGGTGCTGTGGAAGCACCTGCCGAAGAAGGTGCGTACGGTGCCGGGGGCGCTCGCCGCGGTCGCGCTGGCCACGCTCGTGACGCCGGCGTTCGGCCTGCCCGTGGCGACCGTCGAGGTGAAGGGCCTGCTCGGCTCGATCCAGCTGCCGGGCTTCGAGACCGTCGGCGAGCTGGCGAGTCTCGGCGTGCTCGGCACGGTGGTGGCCTTCGTGCTGATCGCCTCGGCGGAGTCGCTGTTCAGCGCCGCCGCCGTGGACCGGCTGCACGACGGACCGCGTACCGAGTACGACAAGGAACTGATGGCGCAGGGCGCGGGCAACACGGTCTGCGGGCTGCTCGGCGCGCTGCCGATGACCGCGGTGATCGTGCGCAGCGCGGCGAACGTGCAGGCGGGCGCGCGGACGAAGGCGTCCCGGGTCATGCACGGAGTGTGGCTGCTGCTGTTCGCGGCGCTGCTGCCCGCCGTGCTCGCCTACATCCCGCTGCCGGCCCTCGCGGGCATCCTGGTGCACGCGGGCTGGAAGCTGATTCCGCTGCGCGGGATCGTGTCGCTGTGGCGCGAGCACCGGGGCGAGGCGCTGATCCTGATCGTCACGGCCGTGTCGATCGTCGCGATCAGCATGTTCGAGGGTGTCCTGATCGGGCTCGCCCTCGCGGTCGCCAAGACGGCCTGGGAAGCCTCGCACCTCAAGCTGGAGGTCATCGACAAGGGAGCGGGCCCTGTGCAGGCCTACCTGTCGGGCAACGCCACCTTCCTGCGGCTGCCGAAGATCCTCGACAACCTGGAGGCACTGCCCCAGGACCGGCCGGTCGAGCTGGACCTGTCGGGGCTGCACCACCTGGACCACGCGTGCCGGACGGCCCTGGAGACCTGGGCCGAGCGGCACAGCGCGACGGGCACGGAGCCGGTGAAGGTCACCACGCCGTAGACCCTCCGTGAAGTAAACCCTCCGTGAGGTAGACCCTCCATGAGCAGGCAGGAACGGCCCGGGGCTCGACAGAGCCCCGGGCCGTTCCGCTTCCGGAACTCGGGCGTATCGTTGAATTAGCCACATAAGCGGCGACTCGATCGGCAGAGGCGCGGAGGGCAGGGGTCGTCATGGTCGAAGAACTCCTGGTCGCGGCGGTGACGGTCGCGTCCGCCGGGGTCGTGTACGTCGCGGCGGCGGCACGGATCGTCAAGCAGTACGAACGCGGAGTGGTCCTCCGGCTCGGGCGGCTGCGCGGAGAGCCGCGCACTCCGGGGTTCACGATGGTGGTCCCCGCGGTCGACCGGCTGCACAAGGTGAACATGCAGATCGTGACGATGCCCGTGCCCGCGCAGGAGGGCATCACCCGGGACAACGTCACGGTTCGCGTGGACGCGGTGGTCTACTTCAAGGTGGTCGACGCGGCGCACGCGATCATCCGGGTCGAGGACTACCGCTTCGCGGTCTCGCAGATGGCGCAGACGTCACTGCGCTCGATCATCGGCAAGAGCGACCTCGACGACCTCCTGTCGAACCGCGAGAAGCTCAACCAGGGCCTGGAGCTGATGATCGACAGCCCGGCCGTGGACTGGGGCGTGTCCATCGACCGCGTCGAGATCAAGGACGTGTCGCTGCCGGAGACGATGAAACGGTCGATGGCCCGGCAGGCCGAGGCCGACCGTGAGCGCCGGGCGCGGATCATCAACGCCGACGCGGAACTCCAGGCGTCGAAGAAACTGGCGGAGGCCGCCGGAGTGATGTCCGAGCAGCCCGCCGCGCTCCAACTCCGGCTGCTGCAGACCGTGGTGGCGGTCGCCGCAGAGAAGAACTCGACGCTGGTGCTGCCCTTCCCGGTGGAGCTGTTGCGGTTCCTGGAGCGGGCACAGCAGCCGAACGAGGCGCACGGGACGGACGTTCCGCGGGTGGCGTCGGCACCTGACGAACGAGCTGAGGGCCAGGGCCCAACTCCCCCGCCATCCGGGTCATCTGACGCTGCGTGAGAACGCCACGCTACGCGCGTGGTTCACGTGTCCGGTGCTGCGTGATACACACAGGCGGGTCACTTTCTCCTGTCCGCCAACAGGAAGGTTTGTTCCCATGTCTGTTTCCCGCACGCCCGCGACACGACGCGAGGTGCTCGCCCGCTCCGGTGCCCTGGGAGTGGGCATCGCGTTCACGGGAGCCATGTCGGAGCTCTTCACCGGCACGGCCACCGCGTTGGGCCACACCGGATACGGCCCCCTGATCCCCGACCCGGACGGTCTGCTGGACCTGCCCGAAGGTTTCCGCTACCGGGTGCTCTCCCGCGAGGGCGACCAACTGCGCTCCGGCGAGGGCCGGGTGCCGAGCAACCACGATGGCATGGCCGCGTTCGCCGGGCGGTCCGGCTCCGGCTCCGGCGACAGACACGGCCCGGTCGTCCACCTGGTCCGCAACCACGAGAACCGCAACACCGGCCGCATCCCCGTCCCGACGATCGAGGGCCTCACCTACGACCCGATGGGCAAGGGCGGCTGTACGTCGCTGACGGTCGACTCGCGCGGAAACGTGCTCGACGAGCGGGTCGCGATCGCCGGTACCGCCGTCAACTGCGCGGGCGGGCCCACCCCTTGGGGCACCTGGCTCACCTGCGAGGAGACCGAGGACAAGGCCGGCACGAACGGCTACACCAAGGACCACGGCTTCATCTTCGAGGTCGACCCGGCGCATCCGCACCGCACGGGCGCGGTACCGCTCACCGCGATGGGCCGCTTCCAGCACGAGGCGATCGCCGTCGACCCGAAGCGCGGCATCGTCTACGAGACCGAGGACGCCTTCGAGAGGCCCTTCGGTCTCTTCTACCGTTTCCTGCCCAACAAGCCCGAGGGCGGCCGCGGTTCGCTCCGCGCGGGCGGCCGGCTCCAGGCTATGCGCGTCCCTGGTGTACCGGACCTCTCCTCGATCCAGGAGACGGGCGCGAGCTTCGACCGTATCGAGTGGGTGGACGTCCCGGACCCGCTCGCCGCCCAAACCGCCATCCGCTTCCAGGACTTCGGCCCCAAGGGCATCACCCACGCCCAGAAGCTGGAGGGCTGCTACTGGGGCGGGAAGTCCGTCTACTTCGTCTCGTCCTTCGCGCACAGCAGCGAGGGTTCGGCCGCCGACCACTTCGGCCAGATCTGGCGGTACGACCCCGACGCCCGCCGGCTCACCCTGGTGATCGTCTTCGGCCCCGACACGGACGTACAGCTGCCCGGCGAATCCCCCGACAACATCTGCCTCGCCCCCAGCGGCGGCCTGATGGTCTGCGAGGACGGCGGGGGCGTACAGCACGTGTACGGCGTGACGCGACGCGGCGAGGTGTACGCGATGGCCCGCAACCGGCAGAACATCGGCACGCCGGAGGAGCCCGAGTGGGGCGAGTTCGCGGGCGTCACCTTCTCGCCCGACGGCAGGACGATGTACGTGAACTGCTACACCCCCGGGACGACGTTCGCGGTGACGGGGCCCTGGCGGAGGTAGCTCCGCGCCGGCCGAGCAGGAGCCGAGCCTCGGCCGAGGGGAGGGGTGGGGTGGGGTGGGACGCGGGCAACGGGTCCCACCCCGGCGGCTCCGACTCCGGATTCATCACCGTCACCGCTCAAAGCGATCGGATTCTCTTGTTGGACGGTTAAAAGGTCACGGTGGAGGCTGGGGCGTACCGAACGAATCCCCAGGAGGAACCTCCATGCAGACACGCACCGTCGGTGACGTCCAGGTCGGAGCGATCGGTCTGGGCGGTATGCCGATGTCCATCGAGGGGCGCCCCGACGAGCAGCGTTCGGTCGCGACCGTCCACGCCGCGCTGGAGGCCGGTGTGACGCTGATCGACACCGCGGACGCCTACCACCGGGACGCCGACGAGGTCGGTCACAACGAGTCCCTGATCGCCCGCGCGGTGGCCGAGTACAGCGGCGACACCTCGGACGTACTGATCGCCACGAAGGGCGGTCACCTCCGCCCGGGCGACGGCTCGTGGACGTTGAACGGCTCGCCGGAGTACCTGAAGAAGGCCTGCGACGCGTCGCTGGAACGGCTCGGCGTGGAGGCCATCGGGCTCTACCAGTTCCACCGGCCGGACCCGCGCGTCCCCTACGAGGAGTCGGTCGGGGCGATCCGCGATCTGCTCGACGCGGGCAAGATCCGCTTCGCGGGCATCTCCAACGCCAGTCCCGACCGGATCCGGCTGGCCAACGAGATCCTCGGCGGCCGGCTGGTGAGCGTGCAGAACCAGTTCTCGCCCGCCTTCCGTTCCAGCGAGCCCGAGTTGGAACTCTGCGCGGAACTGGGCATCGCGTTCCTGCCGTGGAGTCCGCTGGGCGGCATCTCGAACGCCGGCGAGCTGGGTTCGCGGTACGCCGCGTTCGCCGACGTGGCCCGGACCCACGGCGTGAGCCCCCAGCAGGTCTGCCTGGCCTGGATGCTCGCGAAGGCGCCGGTGGTGATCCCGATCCCGGGTTCCTCCCGCCCCGAGACGATCCGCGACTCGGTCGCCGCCGCGGAACTGAAGCTGTCCGCGGAGGAGCAGGCACGCCTGGACGCGGCGTGAGAGGCCCCCGCCTACCCCGCGCCCCTCAGGGGCGCGGGGAACTGCGCGACCAGCCCCCACCGGCCGGCACATCACCCACCGACCTCCCCCCTTTCCCCCGGGGGGCCGTCGCCGAGTGCGTGCTCTGCCAGAAGCCCACCGAGTACCCGGAGTCGCACAAGGGCATCACACTATGCCCCGTCTGCGAGTGGCAGGAGGCCCAGCGCACGGCCTGCTCCGGTTGATCAGCCCCGGCGGGTGGTGAGCGCGCAGGCCACCGCGACGGCCGCGACAGCCAACGCCCCGGCGGCGAACAGCGGCAACACCGGCGCCGGTACGACCCCTGCCTGCGACCCCGTCACCAGGTCGCTGACCGCCACGCGGGCCGGTGACCCCGTCACCACCAGCGCCAGCACCGCCGCGAGCAGCATCGCCGGAACCGCGCGTCCGGTCGACCGCAGCAGTGGCCGGGTCGTGAGCGCTCCGACGGCCGTGCCGAGCAGGGCGCAGGCGAGTGCGGCGAGCAGCCCGGCGCCGCCCGCCGGTACGACGGGTACGGGCGTCCGATGGTCGGTGCTCGCCGGATCGCTGACCACGGTCACGACGACCGTCGCCACCACCCCGAGCAGCGCCGCCGCCCCGAACGCGACGAGCAGACAGGCGAGATGCGCCCGCGCGGGCCCGGCCGCCGCACTCACACAACTCCGGGCGGCGGGCGGCTCGTTGGTGGCACAGATGCGTACGAGCCAGGCCGCGACGGGCAGTACCGCGGCGGCCGCGTAACCGAGCGAGTCCAGCACCGGCTGGCCCGTCTGGACGCCGATCCCCAGAACGGCCGCGTACAGGATGACCGGCGGCAGCCAGCGCTGGGAGCGGAGCAGGAGCGCGGCCTGATAGCGGAGGAGCGCGATCATGAGCGGACCTCGGCGTCGACTTCGGCACCGGCACCGGCACCGGCACCGGCACCGGCGCCTGGATCGGCATCAACAGCCCCTTCGGCAAGGGCTGTTGGCTGTACGCGGGTCATGGGCGGCCCCTCCCCCACGCTTACCACATGCCACGGCGGGTGGGCCGTCAGCAGGGTCCTGAGCAGGGTGTCGGAATGCGTCTCGGGAACCGTGAGGCGGAGCCTTCCGGGCACGCGGCCGGCACCGGGGCCTGAGCCGGGGCCGGGCTCCTCGACGGAGACGGCCAGGCGCGTCGCCTCGGTGGGCGGCTCGGCGCCCGGCGGCCCCTCGACCTCGACCACCACGTACGACTCTTCCCTCGGCATCGAACTGCCCGTGACCGTACGGACGTTGCCGTCCACGACCGCGTACGTGACGTCCGGTGCCCCCGCCAGCCGTCGCGGGTCGTGGTCGACGAACACCACCGTGCCGCCCGCGGCCCTGCGTTCCAGCACCGCCCGCTCCAGTTCCGTACGGGCGGCCGTGTCGAGGCCGGTCCAGGCCTCGTCGAGGACGAGGAGTTCCGGTTCGGCGAGCAGGGCCTGGGCGACCGCGACCTTCTGGCTGCTGCCCTTGGAGAGTTCCGACATCGGCGTACGGGCGTACTCGGCGGCGCCCAGGCGTTCCAGCCACTCGACGGCGGCCCCGGCGGCCTCCCCGCGGGACAGGCCGTGGACGCTGCCGAGGTGGATGAGATAGCCGGCCGCGGTGAAGGGGAGGGCGGCCGGGAAGCGTTCGGGGACGTACGCGGTGCGGGGGCGGCCCGTGATACGGCCCTCGGTGGGTGCGTCGATCCCGGCGAGCAGCCGCAACAGGGTCGACTTTCCCGTGCCGTTGGCCCCCTCGATCCGCGTCAGGGTGCCCGGGGCCAGCGTGAGGTCGACGCCGCGCAGCACCCATGGGGCGCCGCCGAAACCGTACCGGCGGCCGACGCCCTCCAGCAGCAACTCGCGATTCATGCGCCCCATCCTCGCGCGGATGTTCGCGTGAGCGCAGAGGAACCGGCCAGAGGAACCGGCCGGAAGAACCGGCCGGAAGAACTGGTCAAGGGAACCGATCTTCCGCCTGGCAGACTGGAGGGCGTGAGCAGCGACCAGACGACCGCCTCCGGTGCCGACGCGGGGGACACCCCTCAGGACTCCCCGGACGGCACCCCGAAGGACAGCCCCTTCCGGCACGAGCGGACCGCCCGCGACGAGGCGCCGCAGTACGTGCTGCCCCTGGTCGTCCGCATCGAGCGGAACGAACCGCCGGGGCGTACGGACGCGCTGGAGACCGCGGCCCGAGCCGTCCTGGTGATGCTCGGCGACGAGCGGTCGCTGGGTGACGGGGAGTGGGCGCAGGCGATGCGGGACTGGCAGGACGCCCGGATCCGCAAGGTCGTCCGGCGGGCGCGCGGCGCCGAGTGGCGGCGGGCCGAGGCGCTGCCCGGCATCACTGTCACCGGCAAGTCGGCCGAGGTCCGGGTCTTCCCGCCGGTCCCGCTCGACGGCTGGCCCAAGGACCTGGCACGTCTCCAGGTCTCCGGCACGGACCTGGACGACCCGGAGCCGCCGGGGGACGCCGACCCGGCGGCGCCCGTGCTCTGGATGAACCCGGACCTGGACATGTCGGCCGGCAAGTCGATGGCACAGGCGGGCCACGGCGCCCAACTGGCCTGGTGGGAGCTGTCGGACGAGGACCGCACGGCCTGGCGCGAGGCGGGCTTCCCCCTTACGGTCCGCACCGCCGCCCCCGCCCGGTGGACCGAACTCACCACGAGCGGACTGCCGTTGGTGCGCGACGCGGGTTTCACGGAGATCGCTCCGGGGACGACGGTCGCCGTCGAGGGGTACGAGCGCGTCCACGCCCTCCGGCCGGACCACGTGCACCGGTCGGCCGACTAGAACACTCGCGTCCCCACGGACAGTAAGGGTCAGGTGCGGCGCGCGGCCCACACCGCGCGCTCGGTGCGCACGCCGAGGTCGGTGCGGCGCAGGACACTGTGCGCACTGTCGGTGTCGAGGAGTCGGTCGAGAGCGGTCAGGTCCTCGGCCGTCAGGGCCGATGCGGCGCTGCCGCGCAGGCGGCGCAGACTGCTGAGCGCGTAGCGGCCCACCGCGTCGGTGTGGGGCGGGCCGATGTCGACCGTGACAGTGCGTTCGCCCTCAACCGTGAACCGGGCTTCCGTCAGCTTGGTTCGCCAGTCGGCGCCGCGGTGGGGCACGCGCTCGGCGTGGTGGTGGTCGAGTGCGGCATGGCAGCGATCCTCAAGGCCGGGGGCCTCTTCCGGGGCGTCGGCCGGCAGGAACCGGGGGAAGCCGGCCAGCTCGACGAGGGCGAACAGCCCGCCCGGTGCCAGCAGGTCGTGGACCTGGCGCAGGGTGCGGTCGGGGTCGGACATGTGGTGCATGGAGGCCGATGCCCAGACCAGCTCCGGTGTGCCGAGGTCGGGCCACTCCGGCGCGTCGAGGTCGGCCCGCACGACGCGCAGACGGCCGGCCGCTCCGGCCGCCTTCTCCTGGAGGCGGTGCAGATGGGCTGCTGAGACGTCGACCGCCGTCACCTCCGCCCCGGGAAAGCGATCGAGCAGAGCGAGGCTGCCGGCTCCGGTCCCGCAGCCCAGATCCACGATGTGGCGGGGGCCGGCCCCCACGGGCAACCAGGCGGTGATGGACGCGATGTGTTCGGCGAGTACGTCCGCGTCCAGGTCGAGGATCTCCGAGTGGTCGCCTGCGTCGTGCTCGTACTCGTACTCGTACTCGTGAACATGGCTCGCTGTGTGCGGGGAGGCGTGGTTCATGCGGCCAAGCTAGGCGGGCCGTTCGCGTCCGGCCTGGT
Organism: Streptomyces sp. NPDC050988; assembly: GCF_044456225.1. Classification (NCBI taxonomy): domain Bacteria; kingdom Bacillati; phylum Actinomycetota; class Actinomycetes; order Kitasatosporales; family Streptomycetaceae; genus Streptomyces; species Streptomyces sp. NPDC050988. The sequence goes on from NZ_JBITFQ010000030.1 coordinate 112,412, forward strand.
GGCTTCCGGAACGCGCAAGACGATGACCGGCTGAGCTGCGGAACACGCAAACGGTCGCGCGCGCCGCGCAAACGGTCACGGTGCCGCAGACGGTGGCTGAGACGGTGTCTGAGACGAGCGGTTCGCCTTCCCCGCATCCTCGCGGCGCTGGTGGCCCCGGCGGGCGTCACGGTCGAAGATGCCGAGGATCTCGCACGGTCCGCCCTCGGCACCGATGGCGTGCGGAAGCATCGTGGTGAACTCCGCCGCCTGGTTGGTCTCGATCCGCAGGCGCCGGTTGCCCAGGAGCAGGACCGCGGTGCCGGAGAGGACGACGAGCCATTCGCGGCCCGGGTGGGCGCGCATCCGCGCGGGATTGTCGGGCGGCGGGTCGGTCATGCGCTGCCGTACGACGGTCATGCCGGGCTCCGCCTTGATGGGCCAGCGCATCAGCCCGTGGGACGCGTCGATCATCGGGTTGGAGATGACGTCGTCCGTACCGGTCTCGACCAGCTGGTCGAGGGAGGTGTCCAGGGCACGGGCCAGGGTGACGAGCTGGTCCAGGGCGAGGCGGCGCTGGCCGGTCTCGATGCGGCTGAGCGTGGACTGGCTGACCTGGGCGCGGGTGGCCAGCTCCTCCAGGGACCAGCCCTGGGCCACACGGAGGGCGCGGATGCGTTTGCGTACCAGGCTGTCCAGCTCGCCATTGTCTTGCGTCATAGGCAACATCGTATGCCAGCGTGGCAAGAAGCGCCTAGCGTCGTTCCTGTTCGGCCCCGCAGTCCGCGAGGACTGGGCCCACCCCTGTCACCCATCCCCCTTGGCGCTCCGGCGCCGATATCCGCATGCCTCTTGAGAATCCCGAGGAATCCATGAGTACGAACCAGGCTCCCGAAGCGAGCCCCGGCCCGAGCGGCGCAAGCACGCCCGGAGCCCCCGGCGAGAGCGTGCCCGACGCTCGTCAACGTCGCACGATCCTGATCGCCGTCTGTGTCGCGCTGATGGCCGTCATCGCGTCGGTGTCCGGGCTCAACGTCGCCCAGCCCGACCTCGCCGTCGCCTTCGACGCCTCCCAGAGCACGGTCCTGTGGATCATCAACATCTACACGCTGAGCCTGGCCGCACTCCTGCTGCCGCTGGGCGCGATCGGCGACCGCTTCGGCCGCAAGCCCATGCTGCTCACCGGCCTGACCGTGTTCGGCGTCGCCAGTGCGGTGGCGGGTCTGGCCCCGTCGACCGAGGTCATGCTCGCCGCTCGGCTGCTCGGCGGAGTGGGCGCGGCGATGATCATGCCGATCACGCTCGCCGTCATCACCTCGACGTTCCCCAAGGAGGAACGGGGACGGGCGATCGGGGTGTGGACCGGTGTGGCCGGCGGTGGTGGCGTCCTGGGCATGTTCCTCTCGGCCGCCCTGGTCGACGCGGTGAGCTGGCGGTGGCTGTTCGTCCTGCCCATCGCGCTCGTCGTGGTCGCCCTCGCCATGACGCTGCGGTCCGTCCCCAACTCCCGCGAGAGGTCCGGGCACGCCTTCGACACGGTCGGCGCGCTGACGTCCGTCGTCGCGGTGGTCGGGCTCATCCTCGTCCTCCAGGAAGGCCCCGAGCGGGGCTGGACCGCCCCCGCGACCCTGACCGGCCTGACCGTCGGGGTCATCGCCGCCATCGGCTTCGTAACCTGGGAACTGCGCCGTCGGGATGCCGCGCTTCTGGACGTACGCCTGTTCCGTGAGCGCGGCCTGGCCGGGGGTTCGATCACGCTGTTGGTGGTCTTCGGGGTCCAGGCGGGCATCTTCGTGGTCCTCTTCCCGTTCTTCCAGGCCGTTCTCGGCTGGTCGGGGCTGCTGTCCACCCTGGCGCTGATGCCCATGGCCCTGGCGATGATGACGGCCTCCGGACTCGCCCCGCGGCTGGCCGTGCGTGTCGGCCCCCGGGCGACCATGGCCACCGGCATCCTCCTGGCCGGTGCCGGTCTGGCGCTCATGGCCGCCGTCGTCTCCGTCGACGGCGGCTATCCGTCCGTCCTTCCCGGGATGCTCGCCATGGGCATCGGCATGGGCCTGTCGATGACGCCCTCCACCGAGGCCATCACCAGTGCCCTCCCCCGGGAGCGCCAAGGCGTCGCGTCCGCGCTCAACGACGTCACCCGCGAGTTCGGCACCGCGCTCGGTGTCGCCCTGCTCGGAGCGCTTCTGTCCGCCGGCTACCGCGACGCCATCGACTCCCGGCTCGCCGGTGTTCCCGAGGGCCCGGCCGACACCGCGCGCGAAGGTGTCGCCAACGCGCTCGACGCCGCGCCCCAGGCCGGCGCCCATGCGCGGTCGCTGGTCCGCGCCGCCCAGGAGTCGTTCGTCGACGGCTGGCAGAACGCCATGTGGGCAGGGGTCGCCGTCATGGCCGCCCTCTTCGTCCACGTCCTCGTGCGAGGGCCTCAGCAACCCACGGGCACACCGGCGAGCGAATCGGAAGCGGCGGCCGACGCGATCGCTCCGTAACTCCGGACCACCACGAGAAGCCCGCTCACGGCGCCGACTGGATGTCCCCCCGCGTGGAGGACGCGATGGTGTCACGGTGTGCGAAGTCGCCCGGCGGGATGCCGGGGTGGTGTCCGAGCCGGGACGACGGCGCCGTCGCCGAGGGGTCGAGGGTGAGCCGCGAGACGATGCGGTAGCGGTCGCCGCGGTAGATCGAGTGGACGTACTCGACGGGCTGTCCCGTGGTGTCCGAGGTGAGCCGCTCGAAGAGCAGCGCGGGGGACAGCTCGGGAACGTCGAGCAGTTCGGCCTCGGCCCGCGTGACGACGGTCGGCTCGATCGCCTGCACGGCCTCCTGGACGTACACGCCGTGCTGTTCGCGCAGGTGCTCGTACAGGTCGCCGGCCTCCAACTCCTCGGCGGACAGGGTCGGTACCAGATCGGCCCTGATGTGCAGATGCTCGATGGCCATCGGGGCGCCGTCGACCAGCCTCAGCCGTGCCACGTACACGATCTCGGCGGCGGGTGAGATGCGCAGCTTGCGCCCCACGCGGGCGCCGGCCGCGAAGGTGGTGAACTCCAGGAGGCGGCTCGACCAGGCCCCGGAGGCCCGGGGCGCCGTCATGGTCTGCTGGCCGGAGACGAGTTCCTGGGTGATCTTCTCGGGCGCCACGAACATGCCGCGGCCGTGTTCCCGCACCAGGAGACCCGCGGCGACGAGCTCGTCGACCGCCGCGCGCAGGGTCGGGCGGGACACACCCAGCCGGGCACAGAGGGCGCGCTCGGAGGGGATCGCGTCACCCGGGCGCTGCGACTCGACGAGATCGAGGATGAAGTCGCGGACCCGCTCCCGTTTGAGGACCGCACCTGGTGCGTCTTCCTTCATGCCGTGCCCCCTCATGCGCGCCAGCCGCTTTACCAGTTGACCAGTGGTCGCGCGCAGCCGCCCCCCTGGTGGGGCGAAGTGTAACCGGTGCCGAACGGTGATCGCCCAGGTCCTGACTGGCCCAGGTGTCAAAAACCCAGTGGGCACAGGGGGTTGACGCCGCTCATTGGTCTATGCCAGTTTCGTCCCCGCATCAAGAGGTGAGCTGTCCAGTGGGCTTCACTGGTCAGGTGGTTGGGTCATGTCCTCCAGAGGTGAACCGTGAAGCTCCGCTTGTTTGCCGGTGTGTCCGTGCTTGTGATGACCGCCGGGCTGAGTGCCTGCAGCAGTTCCTCCGACGACTCCGGCGGCAGTTCCGGCGGGAGCACCACCATCGATGTCTGGCTGATGCGCGACAGCGTCTCGGCCGAGTTCCAGAAGGACTTCGTCAAGGGCTTCGAGGCCGCTCACCCGGACATCGACGTCAAGGTGCAGATCCAGGAGTGGGACGGGATCGGCGAGAAGGTCACGGCGGCCCTCGCCAGCAGTGACGCACCGGACGTGATCGAGACCGGCAACACCCAGGTCGCCCAGTTCGCGCAGAGCGGTGGCCTGCTCGACCTCAGCGACAAGGTCGACGAACTCGGGGGCAAGGACTGGCTCAAGGGCCTCGCCGAGCCCGGCGCCTACGAGGGCAAGCAGTACGGCATCCCGTACTACGCCGCCAACCGCGTCGTCATCTACCGCACCGACCTCTTCAAGGAGGCGGGTGTCGACCCGGCCGCGATCAAGACCCGCGACCAGTGGATCGCGGCCACCAAGAAGCTCAACTCCGGTGACACGCAGGGCATCTATCTGCCCGGTCAGATGTGGTACGCCCTCGCGGGCTTCGTCTGGGACGAGGGCGGCGACCTCGCCACCGAGTCGGGCGGCAAGTGGCAGGGCGGCCTCGACACCCCCGAGGCGATCCGCGGCATGGAGTTCTACGCGAAGCTCCAGGCACTCGGCAAGGGCCCCAAGGACTCCGACGAGGACAGCCCTCCGCAGGCGGACGTCATGGCCAAGGGGAAGGTCGCCCAGGTCATTTCGACTCCCGGCGGCGCCAACGTCATCATCGAGAACAACCCCGAGCTGAAGGGCAAGCTCGGCTTCTTCCCGATCCCGGGCAAGACCGCCGACACACCCGGCGCGGTCTTCACCGGCGGCTCCGACCTCGTCATCCCGACGGCCTCCGCCAAGCAGGACGCGGCCTACACGTTCATCAAGGAACTCACCGGCGACGCCTGGCAGAAGAAGCTCGCCGTCGCCATGAGCTACGTCCCGAACAAGACCACCCTGGCCTCCGCGGTCGCCTCCGACCCGGGCGCCTCGGCCATGGCGGTCGGCGCCGCCGAGGGCCATGCCACACCCAACACACCGGGCTGGGCCGCCGTCGAGGCCAAGAACCCGATCAAGGACTACATGACGGCCGTTCTCACGGGAGGCGACGCCGAGAAGGAAGCCGCCACCGCGTCCGACGCCATCACCACGGCGATGAACTCCGGCTCCTGACCGCCAACGCACCGGAACCGCACCGGAACCGCCAACGCACCGGAGGAGGAGTGCCGTGTCGGCCGTCCGAGAGCAGACCGCGCCACACCCCCCACCGAGCACCCCCCGCCCCCGGCGCACCACCGGCCCAGGACGGCGCGGCCCGTCGAAGGACGGCGGCCGCGGGATCTGGCCGTACGTCCTGATCGCACCCGCCGTCCTGGGCACGCTCTACCTGCTCGTCTATCCCCTGGTCCGCGCCGTCGTGATCTCGCTGCAGGACTTCGGACTGCGTCAACTCATCCTGGGCGACGCGCGTTTCGTCGGACTCAAGAACTACGAGACGCTGCTCGGGGACAGCCGCTTCTGGGAGGTCGTGCGCCGCACGTTCCTCTTCATGGCGGTCAACGTCGTACTGATCATGGTGCTGTCCACGCTGGTGGCGCTGATGATCGAGCGGCTGGGCCGGTTCGGGCGGATCGCGGTTCTCAGCGCGCTGGTACTGACCTGGGCGATGCCCGTCATCGCGGCGACCACCGTCTTCCAGTGGCTGTTCCACTCGGAGTTCGGCATCGTCAACGCCGTCCTGACGGACCTGGGGTTCGAGTCCTTCGACCGCTACCCCTGGTTCGCGCACGGCCCGGCCGCCTTCGCCATCCTGGTCGCCCTCATCGTGTGGCAGTCCGTGCCGTTCGCGGCGATCACCCTCTACTCGGCCCTCACCACCGTCCCCACCGAGCTGTACGAGTCGGCGCGGCTCGACGGGGCGTCGGGGCCGCGGATCTTCCGCTCCATCACCTATCCGATCGTCCGGCCGATCTTCATGCTGGTGCTCTCGCTCGAAGTGATCTGGACCTTCAAGGCGTTCGTCCAGATCTGGGTGATGACCAACGGCGGGCCCGGCGACACGACCACGATCCTGCCCGTTTACGCGGTGCAGACCGCCCTGTCGAGCCAGCGCTACGACCTCGGCTCGGCGGCCTCCATGGTCACCGTCGTGCTGATGTCGGGCGTCCTCGTCCTCTACTTCCGCCAGATGTTCCGCCAGGAGGACGAGCTCTCATGAGCACCACCACCCGGCTCCGCGTCCGCCGACTGCCCCTGAACGCCGCCGCCGTGATCACGGTCGTAGTGTGCCTGTTCCCGGTCTACTGGATGGTCGCCACCGCGTTCACGCCGAGCCGCGACATCCAGTCCGACAACCCCCGGATCCTCCCGGAGAGCTGGACGCTCGACCACTTCCGCACGGCCGTCGGCGCCGACGGCTTCGGTCTGTTCTGGCGAAACAGCATCCTCGTGACACTGAGCGCCGTCGCGCTCGCCCTGGTCATCGCGCTCGGCGCCGCCTACGCGGTCGCCCGGATGAGGTGGAAGGGGCGCCGGCAGTTCGTCCTCATGGTCTTCATCGCCCAGATGGCGCCCTGGGAGTCGCTGATCATCCCGGTCTACATCATCTCCCGGGACACCGACATGCTCGACCGGCTGCCGACCCTGACCCTCGTCTACTTCATGATGACGCTGCCGTTCACCCTCATCGTCCTGCGCGGTTTCATCGACACGATCCCCCCGGAGCTGGAGGAGTCCGCGCAGGTCGACGGCTGCACCCGGATCGGCGCGTTCCGGCACATCGCGTTCCCGCTCCTCGCCCCGGGCCTGATGGCCACCTCGCTGTTCGGCTACATCACCGCCTGGAACGAGTTCACGTACGCCAACTTCCTGATCATCAAGCAGCAGGACAACCGCACCCTGCCCGTGTGGCTGTCCTCGTTCCAGAACGTGTTCGGCACCGACTGGGGCGCCACCATGGCCGCCTCGACCCTCTTCGCCGCCCCGGCACTCGTGGTGTTCCTGGTGCTCCAGCGCCATGTCACCTCGGGCTTCGCCGCCGGCGCGGTCAAGGGCTGACCCCGCACAGCCCCACCGCACAGTCCCCCGCACACACCCCCCGCAGTCCCCCGCGAGCTTCGTTCCGGAGGCGATCCGTGCCCGCACACCCGTCCGCAATCACCCTCGTCCCCCGCCCCACCGAGACCGTGCTGCGGCCGGGGTACTTCACGCTGGACGACGACACCGCCCTGAGCATCGGCGCAGGCACCGAACAGGCCGCGGAGCTGCTGCGGACCCTGCTCGCCCCCGCCACCGGACTGGCCCTGCCACCGTCCCCGAGCGGGCAGTTGAAGCTGGCCATCGACTCCGGCCTCGGCGGCAGCCTGGGCGACGAGGGATACGTCCTCACGATCGCCCCGGACGCCATGCTGCTGCGCGCCGCGCACCTCACCGGTCTGCTGCGCGGTATCCAGACGATCCGTCAACTCCTGCCCCCACAGGCCCTGTCGGAGACTCCGCAGGGCGACACTCCGTGGCGGCTGCCGTGCTCCGAGATCACCGACCAGCCCCGTCACCCCTGGCGCGGCGCGATGCTGGACGTGGCCCGCCACTTCCAGCCGGTCTCCTATCTGCGCCGGTACGTCGACGTGCTGGCCCTGCACAAGATCAACGTGTTCCATCTGCATCTCACCGACGACCAGGGCTGGCGCATGCCCGTCGCCGCCCGCCCCAAGCTCACCGAGATCGGCGGCCATCGCGCCGAGTCCCAGACGGGCCCGGCCGGCAGCGGCACGTACGACGGCGTCCCGCACGGTGGGGCGTACACGCGGGCCGAACTCTCCGGTCTGGTGCGGTACGCGGCCGCTCGCGGCGTCACCGTCATGCCGGAGATCGAGATGCCGGGGCACGTACGCGCCGCCCTCGCCGCCTATCCCTCGCTGGGCAACCGCCCGGAGCGCACCCTCGACGTCTGGACGCGCTGGGGTGTGTGCGACACCGTCCTCGGTGTCCACGACGAGGTCCTCGACTTCTGCCGCACGGTCCTCGAAGAGGTCATGGACGTCTTCCCGTCGCCGTACATCCACGTCGGCGGCGAGGAGTGCCCCACCGCCGAGTGGACGCACAGTGTCGCCGCGCGCGAACGAGCGGTCGCGGAGGGCCTGCCGAACGCCGAGGCGCTGCACGGGTGGTTCCTCGGGCAGATCGGCGACTTCCTCGTCCGCCGCGGACGCCGGCCGGTCGGCTGGGCCGAGACCGGGGCCGAACTGCCCCTGGACTTCACCGTGATGACCTGGCGCGACCCGTCCCACACCCTGACCGCGGCCCGCCGCGGCCACCCCGTGATCAACGCGTACCACCGGGCCACGTACCTCGACTACGTCCAGTCCGACGACCCCCACGAGCCGCCTGCCCAGCCCGGCACCGTCGTCGATCTGCGCGCGGTCCACGCCCACGACCCCGTCCCCGAGGACGCGGACGCCGAGGCGGCCGGGCGGGTGCTCGGCACCCAGACCCAGCTGTGGACCGAGTTCGTCACGACACCCGCCCACATCGAATACCTCACCTATCCGCGGCTGTGCGCCCTCGCCGACCGCGGCTGGAGCGGCGCGACCGACTGGGCCGACTTCCGTGCCCGGCTCGGCGAGCACACCGCCCGGCTGGACGCGCTCGGCATCCACCGCCACCCCTGACATCGCCCCCTCACACCACCCCCGACCCTGTCCGTTCCGGGAATCACCCCCACCTTTCTGGAGAGGAACAACGATGAGATTCGCGAAGAAGAGGCTGCGCGCCACCGCACACACCGCCGTCGCCGTGGCCATGGGCGCAGCCGCGCTCACGGCACTCCCCACCACCGCGAGCGCAGCCGCCGACGGGCTGAGCGTCCAGTACCGTACGAGCGCCACGGGAGCCTCCGCCGACCAGGCCGAACCCTGGTTCAAGGTGACGAACACCGGTGCCAGCACAGTGCAGTTGGCGAACACCAAGATCCGGTACTACTTCAAGGCCGACTCCGCGAGCGCCACCTACCGCTTCGCCTGTTCCTGGGCCGTCAAGGGCTGCGCCAACGTCACGGGCACCTTCGGCACACTCGCCAACCCGACCGCCACGGCCGACCGTTACCTGGAGATCGGCTTCACCTCCGGTGCCGGTTCCCTCGCTCCGGGCGCCGACACCGGCGACCTGCAACTGCGCTTCTACCAGTCGAACTGGGCGTCGCTGAACCAGAGCGACGACTACTCCTTCGGCGCCTCCCGGACGTCGTACGGCGACTGGACCAAGGTCACGGCCCAGCTGGCCGGCACGCTGCTGTGGGGTCAGGCCCCGGCGGGCAACGGGCCGACGGATCCGCCCACCGACCCGCCGACCGATCCTCCGGCCGAGGGCGCCGCGCTGTTCGACGACTTCAACTACACCGGCCACACCGACCCGAGGATCTCGGCGAACGGCTGGAACGTGCGCTCCAACTCCGGTGGCCCCGGCGTGCCCGGCGCCACCTGGGCGCCCGAGAACATCACCTTCGCCACCACCGGCGGCAACTCCATCATGAACCTGGAGACCTCGACCGCCGGCACCGCGGCGAGCACCGAGCAGACCGAGATCCTCACCAGGTCGATGAAGTTCAAGAACGGCACCTACGCGGCCCGCGTCAGGTTCAACGACGCGCCCAAGTACGGCCCGGACGGCGACCGCCTCGTCCAGACGTTCTTCACCATCAACGACCTCCAGGCACCGATGGCGGACAACTACGCCGAGTACGACTTCGAGTACCTGCCCAACGGCGGCTGGGGCGAGCCGGCCAACATCCTCTACACGACGTCCTGGGAGACCTACCAGGCCGACCCGTGGGTGGCGGTCAACCAGCACACCGAGGCCCGCCAGAGCTTCAGCGGCTGGCACGACCTGGTGCTGACCATCGACAACAGCACCATCAAGTACTACCTCGACGGGCAGCTCTTCGGCACCCACGGCGCCCAGTACCTGCCGGAGCGGCCGATGTCGATCAACTTCAACCAGTGGCTGATCGACCTCGCGGGCCAGACCAGCACCACCGCGCGGGCGTACGACCAGCAGGTCGACTACGTCATGCACGTCAAGGACCAGGTCCTCACTCCGGCCCAGGTCACCGCCAAGCTGAACGCGTACCGCAGCGCGGGCACCAGGTTCGAGGACACCGTCCCCGGCGTCTGACCGGCCCCTGACCGCCCCGGGGCCGGTCTGGCCGCCCCGGACCGGTCACCCTCCGCTGCCGGGCCGGCGGCTCGCGGCCGCCTCGACGATCGTCGAGCACCAGGCGAGGTCCGCGGCGTCCACGGGCGCCGCGGACAGGGCGTCGAGCCAACGCCGCCACAGGTCCGCCCTGCTCCACGCGGTGAAGCGGCGGTGCGCGGTGGAGTGCGAGATCCCGAACTGCGCCGGGAGCTGCTGCCAGCTGCAGCCCGAGGTGAGCACGTAGACGACGGCGGTGAACGCCGCGCGTTCGTTCGCGGAGCCGGAGGCAGGCCCGGTGGCAAGCAGCGGTTCCGCGGCGGCCCACAGCGCGTCCGGTACGAGATGCCGTGCCAGGACCGGGCTCAGCGTGGCGGAGAGGTGCTCGCGGATCTCCTCGTCGTCCGCCGGCGCGGACGCCGACGACGGCTCCCCGACGGCCGGGCCGCCCTGCTCCGGGAACCCGACTGTCCGGTCCGTGGTCTCGCCGGTGGGCCGGTCCGTCGGCCGGTCCGTCGCCTGGTCGGCGGCCTGGGACCGGTATGTCCGCCACTGCTTCAGCAGCTCGTGGTGGCTGCCCCGGAGCCAGCGCATGTAGTCGCGCATGTTGCCCAGACGGCGGCGCGGCGCCTCCTCCTCCGGGCCGAGCAGTTCGAGGGCCCGCTCGGCGAGCTGCTCCTGCCGGTTCAGGTGGCGCCGTTCACCGGCCAGGAAGCTGCCCCACACGTCGTCGTCGACGCGGAAGTAGTGGCTGCGTTCTCCCGGCACGGCATGCCGCCTGATGAACCCCGCCTCGACGAGACGGCGGGTCGCCAGTGAGACGGAGCCCGCGCTGACCCGCAGGGCGGCGGCCAGATCCGCCGAGGAGACGTACGGAACGTCTGTGATGAGCAGGTATGCGATGACACGGCCGTCCATCCGGCTGCTCCCGGCCGCCTCCCAGACCAGCCCGACCTCCTCCACGAACGACTCCCGGCTCCAGCCGCCACTGTCCTGATGTCCGGAGCCGTCGAGCTGTCCGGAGCTGTCGTACGTGGTGCTGGCTGGCGCCTCGCCCGGCATTGATTCCTCCTCGTAAACTTTCATCTCATCTTAAAAGTTTCGCAGCTTTGCATTGACATGGCATCTCAGCGACGCCCAGTATCCCGGTACGCGCCCTGGTGAGCACCCGGCAGCCCAGGCCCTTTTCCTGAGGCCGGGCCATGGCGCGCCCCTGCTCTCCCATGGAGTCGTCGTGCCCAGATCACCCATGTTCACAGCCCCGGCGAGCCTATCGCTGGCCCTCGTTCTCGCCCTCGCCGCTTCCGGTTGCTCCAGCGGCGCGAAGAGCGGCGGCGGTACGACGAAGGCCGGCGGCTTCTCGGTCGCCGTCGCCGAACCCGACCATCTCACCCCGGGCCGCAGCACCGTCGGCTGGGACCAGCTGCGCGTGCTCTTCGCCCCGCTGGTCAAGGTCGACGCCAAGGGCGCGATCAGTTACGTACAGGCGAAGTCGGTGACCTCCACCGATGCCCGGCACTGGACCATCAAGCTCCGTTCCGGCTGGAAGTTCCACAACGGTGAGGCCGTCACCGCGCAGAGCTACGCCGACGCCTGGAACGCCACCGCCTACGCCCCCAACGGCTGGGCCGGCAACGGCCAGCTCACCGGTATCGAGGGCTACGCGGCCCTCAACCCGGCCAAGGGCAAGCCGAAGACCAAGACCCTGTCGGGCGTGAAGGTCGTCGATGCCACGACACTGAACGTCACGCTCACCAGCCCGGACAGCCAGTTCCCGCTCCAGCTCACCCCGAGCCAGCTCGGCTTCTACCCGATGCCGAAGGCCGCGTTCACGGATCCCAAGGGCTACGACAAGAAGCCGATCGGCAACGGCCCGTTCAGGATGACCTCCGCCTGGAAGGCCGACGAGGGCACCACGGTCAGCGCCTACGCGGCGTACCGGGGGCCGAAGCCGAAGTCGTCCGAGATCACCTTCAAGAGCTACGCCGACCTCAACACCGCGTACACCGACGTGCAGGCGGGCAACATCGACCTGGCCTATGTGCCGGTCAGCAAGTACGGCCAGGCCAAGGCCGACTTCGGGGACCGGCTGCACACGTACGACGCGCCGTCGCTGGAGTTCATGGGCCTGCCGCTGCAGGACAAGAGGTTCGACGACGTCCGGCTGCGCAAGGCGCTGTCCATGGCGATCGACCGGTCCGCGGTCAACAAGGCCATCTACGGCGGGCTCTACACCCCGGCCACCTCCCTCACTCCGTCCTCCGAGGTCGGCGCCGAGACCGGCATCTGCGACGCCTGTGCGTACGACCAGGCCGCGGCGAAGAAGCTGCTCAAGGAGGCGGGCGGCTGGTCCGGGAAGCTGACGATCACCTACCCGGGCGGGCTCGGCCTCGACGAGCTCTACAAGGCGGTCGCCAACCAGCTCAGGCAGAACCTGGACATCCCCGATGTCAGGGCCCAACCGACCGCCGACTGGGCGGAGTTCAGCGAGAAGGCGTTCGGCGGGAAGATCACCGGACTCAACCACGCGCACTGGGGCGCCCTCTACCCGAGCATGCAGGCGACCCTGCGCGGCATCTTCACCAAGGCCGGCGGTTGCCAGGTCTGCAGCCACTACAGCGACGGCGACGTCGACAAGCTGCTCCAGCAGGCGGACGGCGCGGCCGACACCACCGCGGCCGCGAAGCTCTACAACGACGCGCAGAAGCGCATCCTCCAGGACTTCCCCGTGATCCCGCTCTTCTACGGCAGCTACATCTACGCCAGCACCCCCAAGGTGACCGGGGTGACCGTGGGCCCGGCCGACGTCGAGCTCACCCGGATATCCGTCGTCGGCTGACCGTCCGGCATCCCGTGACGCCGTGCACGTACGCGTACGACGGCACCCGCACCCCCGTACCCCCGACACCCCGGAGATCCGCACCAGCATGACCGCCGCGACATCCGAGCAGTCCGCCCCCGCCATGCCGTCCCCCGGGAACTGGGTACGGCACGCGGCGACCGTCCCCGAGACCCACGCCTACCCGGCCGTGGACGAACTCCTCACCGCCTTCAGGGAGTTGGCGAAGGCTCACCCCGGCCTGGTGACCGAGAGCCGGATCGGCACCTCGACCCTCGGCGAACCCCTGTACTGCTTCACGGTGGGTGAAGGACCCGCGAGCCTCACGACGGACGGGGACGGCGGATACGTCGTCGTCGGCGGGGTGCACCCCAACGAGCCGGTCGGCGCGGTGACCGCCCTGCACCTGGCCAGGGCCCTGTGCGAAAGCCCGGAACTGCGCGGGCACTTCGGCGGGGCCTGGCACATCGTGCCCTGCATCGACCCGGACGGGGCCCGGCTCAACGAGGGCTGGTTCGCCACCCCGACCGACAAGCGCAACTACGGGCGCCACTTCTACCGGCCCGCCGGCAACGAACAGGTCGAGTGGACCTTCCCGTTCGCCTACAAGAAGGCGTGGTTCGACCGCGTACTGCCCGAAACCCTGGCGCTGATGCGGCTGTTGGACGCCACCCGGCCGCGCTTCCTGACCACCCTGCACAACTGCGAGGCGGGCGGCGTCTATTACTACATGAACCGTCCGGCCCCGGAGCTGTACGGAGTCCTGACCGAGATACCGGCCTCCCTCGGTATGCCGCTGGCGACCGGCGAACCCGAGGCCGCCCACGCCCCGGTCTACTCCCCCGCCGTCTACGGCTGCATCGACATGAAGGACGCGTACGACTACCTCGAAGGGCTCGGCGTCGACGCCGCAGCGAAGATCGCGGGCTCGTCGAGCGCCGCGTACGCCGAGCGCTACGGCACCTTCTACTTCGTCACCGAGGTCCCGCACTGGAGCCATCCGGACGCCGACGACAACACACCCATCGAACAGCGCCACGCCGACGTGGTCCGGAGCCGGGCGCGGGCGCTGGGCGAGGCCGGGACGTTCCTCGGCGGCATCCTCGACGCGGCGAACCCGCATCTCACCATCCAGTCCCCGTTCCTGCGGGCGGTCCGCGAGTTCGTACCGTCGCTGGCCGAACTCGCCACCATGGAGTCGGCCCGCGCCGACGGACTGCCCGACCGTGCCGCCACGGTCTCCGAACGCTTCGACTGCGAGGCCGGTGTGCACAGCCTCCGCGTCCGCTTCGGTGGCATGCTGCTGCGCGCCCTCAACGCGGAAGTGGTCGCGGGCACCGCCACCCCCGAAGTGCGCCGCTGCCACCGGGAGTTGCTGGAGACGTACGAGGTATGGGAGCGCGCGGCCGGCCCGGCGACGGGCGAGCCGATCGCGATCTCGACGCTGGCCGGGATCCAGTACGGGGCGCTGCTGGCCGCCGCCGACCACGCCCGCGCCCGTGACATCACGGGGGACCCCGGATGACGTACCTCATACGCCGCCTGCTGGAGGCGCTGCTCGTCTTCTTCGGCATCAGCCTGGTCATCTACGCGATGACGTACGTCCTGCCGGGCGACCCCATCGCCGCGCTCGCCGGCGACCGGCCGCTCGCTCCGAGCGTGGCGCGGGCCCTGCGTGAACAGCACCACCTCGACGATCCGTTGCTGGTCCAGTACGGCCACTATCTGGCCGGGCTCTTCCACGGCGATCTCGGGACCGACTTCAGCGGGCGATCGGTCGCCGAGCAGATGGCCGACCGCTGGCCGGTCACGCTGAAGCTGGCGCTGACCGCCTGGGGGATCGAGGCGGTCGTCGGCATCGGGCTCGGGGTGCTCGCCGCGCTGCGCCAGGGGACCTGGACGGACCGTACGGTGCTCGCGTTCACGATCGGCGCCACCTCCGTGCCGGTGTTCGTGCTCGCGTACACCGCGCAGGTCGTCCTCGGCGTGCAGCTGGGGTGGTTCCCGGTCGCCGGGAACACCGACGGCTGGCCGACGAGCTATCTGCTGCCCGCGCTGTGCGTCGCGGCCTTCGGACTGGCGTCGGTGTCCCGGCTGGTCAGGGCCGAGGTGATCGAGAACCTGCGCGCCGACTACGTACGCACCGCCGTCGCCAAAGGCCTCACGCGGCGCCGGGTGGTCGGCGTCCACGTGCTGCGCAACTCCCTCATCCCGGCCGTCACCTACCTCGCCATCGACCTCGGCTACCTGCTCGGCGGCACCGTGATCATCGAGGGCGTCTTCAACCTCCCCGGCATCGGCCAGCTGCTCTTCCAGGCCATCCGCGCCCACGCCGGACCGACGGTGGTGGGGGTGTCGACCGCTCTGATCCTGATCTTCCTGGCCGCGAGCGTCCTGGTCGACCTCCTCAACAGCCTCCTGGACCCGAGGATCCGCCATGACTGACGCCACTCTCTCCCCTGAAAAGCTTGGGACACAAGGGACTTCGGCCGAGGCTTCGTACCAGCCCCCACGGGGCACCTGGCACGAGCTGCGCCGCAGGCCGGTGTTCCTCCTCACCGGCGGCTGCGCCCTTCTGCTCCTCCTGCTCGCCGCCGCGCCGGGACTCTTCGCGGGCTGGTTCGGCCACGGCGACCCGACCGTCTGCGACCTCGGCCACAGCGCCCAGGGACCGGCCTCCGGACACCCCTTCGGATACGACGTCCAGGGCTGCGACCTGTACGCCAACGTCATCCACGGAGCGGGCGCCTCGCTCGGCGTCGGCCTGCTCGCCACCGGCCTCGGACTCGGCGTCGCACTCGGCCTCGGCTGCCTCGCCGGGATGGCAGGGCGGATCGTCGACAGCGTGATCGCCCGGATCACCGACGTCTTCCTCGGCTTCCCGTTCCTGCTCGGCGCGATCGTCGTCCTCAACAGCTTCACCACCCGGGACGTACCGACCGTGGCCGGGGTGCTGGCACTCTTCGGCTGGCCGACCATGACCCGGGTGGTACGGGCGTCGGTTCGGTCGGTGCGCGAGGCCGACTACGTGGTGATGGCCCGCAGCCTCGGCGCGAGCCAGTGGCACATCGTGCGCAGACACGTCCTGCCGAACGCCCTCACACCGGTCCTCGTCCTCGCCACCATCACGGTCGGCGGCGTGATCGTCGCCGAGGCCGCGCTGACGTTCCTCGGTGTCGGGCTCCAACCCCCCTCGATCTCCTGGGGACTTCAGCTCGCGGGAGCCCAGAACTCCTTCCAGACCCACCCGCACCTGCTGATCTTCCCCGGGCTGTTCCTCTCCTTCACCGTCTTCGTGCTCATCACCTTCGGCGACACCGTGCGTGACGCCCTGGATCCGAGAGGCCGGTGACCCCCTCATGGACCACACGACCAACCACACGACCGTGAAATCCCCCCTGGACGCACCGCTGTTGGACGTCCAGGACCTCACCGTCGACGTGCTCTCCCGGTCCGGCGCCGCCCAACGCGTCGTCCACGGAGTCTCGTTCACCCTCCACGAGGAGGAGACCCTCGCGCTGATCGGCGAGTCCGGGTCCGGCAAGAGCATCTCCGCGATGGCCGTGATGGGCCTGCTCCCGGCCACCACCGCCCGGGTCGGCGGCAGCGCCCGTCACCGGGGCACGGACCTGCTGACCCTGCCCGAGGACGAGTTCCGTGCGCTGCGCGGCAGGCGCATCGCGATGGTCTTCCAGGACGCCCTGTCCGCCCTCAACCCCACGCTCACCGTGGGCTTCCAGATCGCCGAGACGATACGGGCCCACGAGGGCGTCGGCCGCCGCGAGGCCCGTGCAAGGGCCGTCGAGCTGATGGCCCGGGTCCGCATCCCCGACCCGGCGCGCCGCTACCGCGACCACCCCCACCAGTTCTCCGGCGGCATGCGGCAACGCATCATGATCGCGATGGCGGTGGCGCTCAGCCCCGACGTCCTCATCGCCGACGAGCCCACCACCGCCCTGGACGTCACCGTGCAGGCACAGATCATGGAACTGCTCGCCGAACTCCGCGAGGAGACCGGCTCCGCCCTGCTGCTGATCACCCACGACCTGGGACTCGCCGCGGGCACCGCCGACCGGGTCGCCATCATGTACGCCGGGCGCATCCTGGAACAGGCCCCGGTCCAGGAGCTGTACGACCGGCCCGCACACCCCTACACCCGGGGACTGCTCGCCGCCGTGCCCCGCCTCGCCGGGGGCGCCGACGACCTCAACCCGATCCCGGGCAGCCCGCCGGGCCCCGGTCTGCTGCCCGCCGGCTGCGCCTTCCATCCGCGCTGCCCCGACGTCGGCGAACGCTGCGCGACACAGGAGCCGATGCTGCTCCCGGCCCTCCCCGAGCCGCCCGCGCGCCTCGTCGCCTGCCACTACCCGCTGGAGGTCTCCGGTGCCCGATGACGTCCCGGCCGACGCCGCGCTGCTGGAAGCCCGCGGTCTGGTCAAGCACTACAAGATCGGCGGGCTCGTGGCCGGGGGCCGGCGCCGGGCCACGGTCAAGGCCGTGGACGGCGTCGACCTGACCCTGCGGCGGGGCTCGACCCTCGGCCTCGTGGGCGAGTCCGGCTGCGGCAAGTCGACCCTCACCCGCCTGCTGATGGCGCTGGACCGGCCCACCTCCGGCACCGTGCTCGTCGAGGGCCGGGACCTGCTCGCCCTGCCGTCGGCCGAACTCCGCCGCCGCAGGCGCGACATCCAGCTGGTCATGCAGGACCCGTACACCTCCCTCGATCCCCGGATGACGGCCCTGGAGATCGTCCGTGAGCCGCTCGACATCCACCGCGACCTGATGCCGAAGAAGGAACGCGCCTCCTGGGCCCACGAGTTGCTGCACATGGTCGGGCTCGACCCCGGGCACGCGCACCGCCACCCCCACCAGTTCTCCGGCGGACAGCGCCAGCGCCTCGGCATCGCCCGGGCGCTCGCGCTGCGACCGAAGATCCTGGTCTGCGACGAGCCGGTGTCCGCGCTCGACGTCTCCGTCCAGGCCCAGGTCATCAACCTCCTCAAGCAGCTGCAACGCGAGTTCGGACTGTCATACGTCTTCATCGCGCACGATCTGGCCGTGGTGCGGCACGTCGCCGACGAGGTCGCCGTCATGTATCTGGGGCGGATCGTCGAGCACGGCGACCGCGACACCGTCTACTCCCGCCCCGCGCATCCGTACACCCGGGCGCTGCTCTCGGCCGTTCCTGATCCGGACCCGCGCGGGCGGGGCGCCACCGGCCGCATAGTGCTGCAGGGCGACCCTCCCAGCCCGACCCGGCCACCCACCGGCTGCGCCTTCCACACGCGCTGCTGGAAGAGCGAGGAGATCTGCGTGGCTCAACAGCCTGTTCCGGCCCCGGAGTCGACCGTCGGACGGCGGCAGGTCTCCTGCCACTTCCCCGAGAACTGACGGCCCCACAACCGACGGCCCAGAATCAATGGCCGAGAATCAATGGCCGAGAACTGACAGGACGGAACAGCGCACATGCTGGAGCAGGAGATCTTCCGGGTCGACGACCCCGGACGGATCCGTGATCTCGCGAGAGCCCACCCCTGGGCCACCCTGATCACTCACACTCCCGACCGCGGACTGGTCGTCTCCCACCTGCCGGTCCTGGTCGACGACTCGCGCCAGGACACCGGGAACACCGGTGACACCCGGGATTCCGGCTGCACGCTCCTCGGCCACCTCGCCAGGGCCGACGCCAGGAAGCACGAACTCGGCTCCCACGAGGTCGTCGTCGTGATCCAGGGGCCGCACGGCTACATCTCGCCGAGCTGGTACGGAGAGACACCCCACGTCCCGACCTGGAACTTCACGGTCCTGCACGTCCACGGCCGCCCCGAGGTCCTCGACCCGGCGGACACCTACGACGTGCTGTCCGCCACCGTCGACCACTTCGAGGACCGCCTTCCCCAGCCATGGCGGCTGGCCCGCGTGGAGAGTTACGCCCATCGGATCGCCGCCGCCGTCACCGGATTCCGGCTGCCCGCCACGAAGGTGACGGCCAAGGCGAAACTCAGTCAGGACGAGCGCGAGGAGATCGTCCTCCGCCTCGCCGGGGCCCTCGAATCCGGCCGGCCGTACGCCGTTCCCGAACTCGCCCGCGCCATGCGCGACATCCGGAGGAAGCCGTGACCAACCCGAACAGCGTGACCGACTCGAACACCGTGACCGGCCCGAACAGCGTGACCGGCCCGGACAGCGCAGCGCCCGGCGCCCCCTCGGCCGCCGCCGAGCCGCTCACCCTGCGCCGCGTCCACCTCGGCGCGGGCGGACCGCTGAGCGACGTCCGTATCGAGTCAGGTCTCGTCAGGGCCGTCTTTCCGCCGGGCGAATCACCACGCGCGGACGGGCGGAACCTCGACCTCGACGGCCGTACGCTGCTGCCGGGACTGTGGGACTCACACGTACACATGGTCCAGTGGGCGGGCCTGCGCCGACGGCTCGACGTGTCCGGCGCCGGGTCGGCGAGGGAAGCCGCGGAGGCCACAGGCCGGCAGGCGGCCACGCTGCCACCCGGGGAGCCCATGATCGGCCATGGCTTCCGCGACGGACTGTGGCCGGACGCGCCCCACAAGGACCTGCTCGACGCCCTCATCCCGGACCGCCCGGCCCTGCTGATCAGCATGGATCTGCACTGCGCCTGGCTCAACTCGCCCGCACTCGCCCTGGTGGACCGCGGCGACCACCCCACCGGACTGCTGCGCGAGGACGAGTGCATGCGGGCCATGGCCGAACTCCCCACCGCCCCGGTGGAGTTGACGGACCAGTGGGTACAGGACGCCTGCCTCGCCGCCGCCGCGCGCGGGATCACCGGCATCGTCGACTTCGAGTACGCCGACAACATCGCGGACTGGACCCGCCGAATGAACGGCGCCCCGGTGCCGCTCCGCGTGGCCGCCTCCATCTGGTCCCCGCAGCTGGAGGCGGCGATCGGGCGAGGGCTCCGCACCGGCCAGACCCTGGACACCCCCGGCGGGCTGCTGGAGGTCGGGCCGTTCAAGCTGCTCACCGACGGCTCGCTCAACACCCGCACCGCGCTGTGCCACGAGGCGTACCCGGGCGCGGTCCCCGGCGAGCCCGGCTCCCACGGACTGGAACAACTGCCCCCGCAGGAGCTGGTGTCACTGCTGCGCCACGCCTCCTCCCACGGGATCGAGCCCGCGGTCCACGCGATCGGGGACCGCGCCAACGAGATGACCCTCGACGCGTTCGAGGCGGTGCGCTGCCACGGCCGCGTCGAGCACGGCCAGTTGCTCGCCCTCAAGGACATCCCGCGCTTCGCCGAACTGGGCGTCACCGTGAGCATCCAGCCCACCCACGCCGTGGACGACCGGGACGTCGCCGACCGGCACTGGGCGGGCCGGACCCACCGGGCGTACGCCTTCGCCGACCTGCTCGACGCCGGGGCCGTCCTGGCGCTCGGCTCGGACGCCCCGGTCGCCACGCTCGACCCCTGGCTGACCATGGCGTCCGCCGTGACGCGGACCGGCGACGAGCGCCCGCCGTGGCACCCGGAGCAGCGGATACCGGTGGCGGCCGCCCTCGCCGGCTCGTCCCGGGGGCAGCGGCTGATCCGGGTCGGCGACCGGGCGGACCTGGTGGTGACCGACGCCGATCCGCTCACCGCGGACGCCCGGACCCTGCGCGAGATGCCGGTGTACGGCACGCTGCTCGCCGGTGCCTGGACCCACGGCCCGTCGATGTGACCGGTTCGCCGTGACCCGTTCACCGTGACCGGTTCGCCGTGACCCGTTCGCCGTGACCGGTTCGCCGCGGCCCGTTCGCCGCGGCCTGTTCCGGCCCGACGATGACCATCTTGGTCTAGACCTTGACGTGTCCCACTCATGAGGCCCACTCTGAGAGCGCTCTCAAACGACCGGAAGGGGCCACGCCGCCCTTGCCTCCCCATGGCGGGACGCTGCCCCCGACCATCCGTCCGTCGCATTTCGACTCCGGTGGGAGAAGCCCACCTGGCAGGAGGACGAGCGTGCTTGCCCTACGGAAAGCGCTGGTGGCCCTGGTCGCCGCGGCAACCGTCACCGCGGGACTCACGACGGTGGGCCCCGCATCCCGCGCCGAAGCCGCGGTGCCCACGACCATCCCGCTGGAGATCAAGAACACCTCCGGGCGCGGCGATCAGGTGTACATCTACAACATCGGGACCCTGCTCTCGACCGGCCAGCAGGGCTGGGCCGACGCGAACGGCACGTTCCACGCCTGGCCCGCCGGCGGCAACCCGCCGACCCCCGCGCCCGACGCGTCGATCGCCGGACCGGCCAACGGCCAGACCAAGACGATCCGGATGCCCAAGTTCTCCGGCCGGGTCTACTTCTCCTACGGCCAGAAGCTCGTCTTCAAGCTGACCACCGGCGGTCTCGTACAGCCCGCGGTGCAGAACCCGTCCGACCCGAACGTGAACATCCTCTTCAACTGGACCGAGTACACGCTCAACGACGCCGGACTGTGGATCAACAGCACACAGGTCGACATGTTCTCGGCGCCGTACGCGGTCGGCGTCAAGAACACCGCCGGCGCCGTCAAGAACACCGGTCACCTGAAGCCGGGCGGCTACAACGGGTTCTTCAACGCCCTCAGGGGCCAGCCCGGCGGCTGGGCCAACCTCATCAGGACCCGCTCCGACGGGACCATCCTGCGAGCCCTCGCCCCCGGCCACGGCATCGAGGCGGGCGCCCTGCCCGCCTCCGTCATGAACGACTACATCAACCGGGTGTGGTCCAAGTACTCCACCTCCACGCTGACGGTGACACCGTTCGCCGACCAGCCGGGCACCAAGTACTACGGCAGGGTCTCCGGCAACGTCATGAACTTCACCAACGGCTCCGGCGCCGTCGTCACCAGCTTCCAGAAGCCCGACTCCGACAGCATCTTCGGCTGCTACAAGCTGCTGGACGCGCCGAACGACCTGGTACGCGGCCCGATCTCCCGCACCCTGTGCGCGGGCTTCAACCGCTCCACGCTCCTGACCAACCCCAACCAACCCGACACGAGTTCCGCGGGCTTCTACCAGGACACCGTGACCAACCACTACTCGCGGAAGATCCACGCCCAGATGGTCGACGGCAAGGCGTACGGCTTCGCCTTCGACGACGTCGGCGCCCACGAGTCGCTCGTCAACGACAACAACCCGCAGACGGCGTACATCACGCTGGACCCGTTCAGCTGAGCGAGCCGAACCGACAGCGTGTCGGGGGGGGGGGGGGGGGGGGGGGGGGGGCGCCGCCCCCCCCCCCCACCAAAAAAAAAAAAAAAAAAAATAGCGCTGGGTGTTATAAACAACCTAGAGCCGCCCACCCCAAACACCG
>NZ_JBITFQ010000031.1:0-128275 GCF_044456225.1 Streptomyces sp. NPDC050988
TCCCGTCACTAACTCAGGGGCTCCGCCCCCGAACCCCCAAAAGATTGCGCAGTTCCCCGCGCCCCTAAGGTCTTTAGGGGCGCGGGGAACTGCGCAACCAGCCCCCACCGGCCCGCACCCAACAACACACCCCACGGGGTCTGGGGCGGAGCCCCAGAAGGACGGGAATGGGTAGGGGCGGCGGGGGCGAAGAAACCCTCAGACTCGCCCGCGGGCCCGCCGCGAGACGACCGCGCGCAGCACGCGCCGCCCCTCCGTCGACAGGTCGAGCGCCTGACGAAGCCCGGCCGGCCCATGGGCGGACAGCAACTCCAAGATGGCGATCTGACGCCGCAGTTCGGCCGCGACAAGCGGCGACATGTCCTGCGTACGCCCCTCCCGCCGAGCCGTCACCGAAGACGCCCCATCGCTCGCGGCATCAAGAAGACGATGAATCTGAAGCGCCGCGACAGAACAGGCGTCAGCCCACTCACGAAGGTTCCCGGCACCACGGTCCACCGGAACGGCACCGAGCATCCGATGCGCGAGCACGGTGGCCTCCCCCTCGGCAAACCCTCCAGCACTCCCGACACCCGGCACATCGAGCTTGGCGCGCGCCTGCTCGACCCGCTCCGCCCAGTCCTCGCCCCACTCCCCGCCCCACCCCTCGCTCTCGGCAAGGCTCGCCCACAAGGGCCGCAGAATCTCGTCGTCCCCGCCCAACAGCGGCACGCACCGGTCCAGACACGCCAGCCCGCTCGCCGCAAGACCACGCTCGTCGGCCTGAGCGATCAGTTCCACCAGGCTCATCACGCCTCCCTCGGTGGGGCCGCCTCTGGTAACGGAGCCCGCACTTCCCCTTACTGCGTGCACTGTGGCCGGAACGTCACACTGCGAGTTGGCCGAAATCTACATGGGGACGACGCCGAGCCGGTCCAGAAATCGGAAGAAAAGCATCTCGGCCGACGGATCGGCGTCGGAGGTGAGCACCTCGAGGAGTGGTTCCTCGGGCACGGGACGACCCGATTCGGCGGCCCAGGCGACCGCCCGCCCGACGGCGTCGTGCGGTTCGAGGAAGAAGTCGTCGACGGCCAGCCCGTCCTCGTTGCCGCCGAGGTACCCGGCCATCGCGTCCCTGTTCAGACAGGTGGTCCAGGCACCGCTCTCGGGCGCGGCCGCCTCGACGACCACGCAGTCGCTGTCCATCACGTACCCGAACAGCGCGGGCGCGCCCGTCTCCTGGGCCAGGTCGTTCATGTTGCCGACGTCACCCTTGGCAGGGTCGTCGGGAGCGTTCGGGTACTCCCACACCTGCCAGCCGTCGTCCGCCGTCTGCTGCAGCGTCAGGCCGGACGCACCCGACAGCGCCTCCAGTTCCGCGAGCGGCCGCTCGCTCCTGCCTACGACGAAATATCCCCAGTAGCCCATCCCGCTCCCCCGGTGTATCGGTTCGGCCAGCGTGAATACACCACACACGCACGGCAGTTCGCCACCGAAACGGGCAAGCCGCCGCAACTGCGCCACACCGGCGCGTGATCCAGGCCAGGCCTTTTCGTCCTGCATACCGTCACCTGGGCGTTGACGTCCACGCGACACGACCGTCACGTACGCCTCGTCCGTATCCTCAGCCCATCCGTATCCTCAGCCCAGCTTCCCCGCGAGTTCCTTGAACTCCGCCCACGGCATCCCCGGCTTCCGCGGATCCCACAGCTTCTGGGTCAGCGCCCGCAGCGGCATCCGGATCCCGGCCGCGACCTGGTCCTGGGTCTGCGAGGCGGAGAGGTCGCACCAGACGGCGAAGTAGCCGCCGAGGATCTGGTCGTCGTACTCCCGTGACACCGGAGTCGTCCCGCGCACGACGAGCGGGGTCCACTGCTCGTAGATGCGCTGCCCGGTCGGGTAGACGAAGGCGTTGGGCTGCCCGAGCACGTAGTACAGGTACTCGTCGTTGTAGTTGATCAGCTCGCGCCCGGCGCGCAGATACTCGGCCGGCTGCCGCGCGCCGATCTCCTTGCCCGTCCAGTACGCGACCTGGATGTCGTCGTCGGCCTGCACCGCGCCCCCGGGGAAGAACCCGTCGTTCCAGGCCCGTACGGTCCGCTCGTGCCCGCGCATCACGTCGGCCCGGTCGTTGAGCCACCCGGTCGCGAGGTCCGCGATCCCGGCGCCCGAGCCGTACTTGTCCTTCGCGGCGGCGGCCAGCTGCGGATACGAGGCCGCCGGGTTGGACACCGTCAGCGCGCGGTACTCGTCGGCGCCGAGATGCCAGTAGCGCCCGGGGAAGAGGCCCGCGTACTCGTTCAGCAGGTCGTCCACGATCTTCGCGGACGCGGGCTTGGAGATGTCCAGCGAGCCCCGCGAGACGACGCCCTGCGTGTTGCGGAGCTGGAGGTCGGGGTGCGCGTCGAGCACCGCGCCCAGGTGGCCGGGCGAGTCGATCTCGGGCACGACGGTGATGTGCCGGCTCCCCGCGAGCGCGAGGATGCGCCGCACCTCCGCCTTCGACAGATGCTGCTTCGACACGACCTCGGGATGCGAGTCGGAGGCGATCCGGAAGCCCTGGTCGTCGGAGAAGTGCAGCCCGAGCTGGTTGTACTTCAGGTCGCCCAGCTCACGGATCCGGTCCTCGATCCACCCGGCCGTGAAGTGCTTGCGTGCGATGTCCAGCATGAACCCTCGCTGCGGCTTGGCCGGCGAGTCCCGTACGACTCCCTCGGGTGCCGTGCCGCCCTGGCGTACCTCCTGCTTGAGCGTGCGCGTGCCGTAGAAGACGCCCGCCTCGGCCGTCCCGCTGATCCGCACCCGCCCGTCCTTCACGGCCAGCGTGTACGACTCGGCGTTGGCGTCCTCGTCGGTGAGGCCCAGCTCCACGTCGCCGGCCCGCGCCCCGCCGGAGCCCGCGTAGGCCAGGCCCAGCTCCCCGGCGAGCAGCCGTCCCTCGTCCGCGAGCGCGTCGTCGCCCACGACGACCCGCCCGCCCTTCGCGGGGCGCCAGCCGGGCCCGCGCGCCGGGGTGTGCTCCCGTACGGCCGGAATGGTCCGAGGAGTCTTCGACAGCGGATACGTCCGACTGGGTGACGGAGTGGGGGAAGTGGACGGGGGCGGCGCCAGGGCGGTTCTCCCTCCGGAGGGCCGCTGGGACGAGGGCGCGCCGGAGTCACCGCTCGGCCAGAGCCCGACGGTCAGCGCGGCACCCGCCGCGACCGCCACACCCGCACCGACCAGCAGAGTCCTCCTGCCGCCCGGCACGGACCGCGAAGCCCTGCGCCCACGCCCGTTCACCACAGACCACTCACCCTCCTGCGATCACTCCCGTACCTGTACCTTCACTGTGAACCTAAGCCCCGTCCCGCGGGACCACCGTCCACCGCCCGTTCTTAAACTCTCTCTTACGGGTGATATTCGGGCATCCGTCGGACAGGTCGTGTCACACCTCGATAGCGTGATGACACATCTCTCACTTGACCCCCTGCCGAACCACCGCGTGGCGCACATCCGAGCGTCACCGAACCGAGAAGGAACCCACGCTGCCCGCGCACCGTCCTTCCCGCCTCCCCGGCCAGGCCGTCGCCATTCCGGACCCGCCCGAGCCGCCCAAGCCGTCCGGGCCCTCGGCACTGCCGGAGCAGACCCGCTCGGCGCCGGATCCCACCGGCCACCGCCCCAGCGGCCTGGACCGGTTCAACGGCATGCCCGCCGACGAGGCCGAGCGCGCCCTCCTCGCCTGCTGCGGCAGCCACCACTGGGCCCGCCGCGTCGCCGCCCACCGCCCGTACCCCGACCTGGAGTCCCTGCTGGCGGCGGCCGACGAGGCGGCGTACGACCTGGCCCCCGGCGATCTCGCCGAGGCCCTGGCCTGCGAATCGCTCACGCTCCTCCCGGAAGGCGCGTACTCCGCGGCCCACACCGCCCTGAGCGCCGCCCACGCCGCCTACGAGAGCCGTTTCGGCCACGTCTTCGTCATCTGCCTGGACGACACGGCCCCCGAGGAGTCCCTCGACCAGGTCCTGGCCGGAATCCGATCACGATTGACAAACGATCCCGACGAGGAACGAATCCTGACGGCAGAAGAACTCCGCCGCCTCGCAAGGGGCCGCCTCACCAGGTCTTTCAGTCCCACGGGCAACTGCGCGGTCTCCTAGAGACCCGGGTGCCACCTCCCAGCGGCGCGGGGACGCCACAGCCTCCTAGGGGCGCGGGGAACTGCGCAGTCTTTGAGGCGCGCACCGGGAACGGCTGCAGCCTTCTTGGGGGCGCGGCCCTCTTGGGGGCGCGGGGAACTGCGCAATCTTTTAGCGCGCGCTAGGAACGGCCGCAGCCTTCCTGGGGCGCGAGGAACGGCGCAGCCCTTTGGGGGCGCGGGGAACTGCGCAATCTTTCAGGGGCGCGAGGAACTGCGCGACAAGCCACAACACACCCGCACCCGGCAACCCACCCAAACCCCCCACCCCCGTAGCCGCCCCGCCCCACCTACGGAGTAGCCCGTCCGTGTCCCATATGACTGCCGGTTCGATCACATCGGTAGGCCCGCCGTAAACGTTCCGACAACACGTCGCTACGATGGCCAGGGCCGGTGGACCGTACCCGGCCGGGCCCGACCGACACAGAAGCCGGCGCGGCCCCAATCCCCGCTCCCGGAGGGTTCTTCCGTGCCGGCTGGAACGCTGTACCGCGGCCGGGAAGGAATGTGGTCATGGGTGGCTCATCGAGTCACCGGCGTCCTCATCTTCTTCTTCCTGTTCGTACACGTGCTGGACACCGCTCTTGTGCGTGTCTCCCCCGAGGACTACGACAAGGTCGTAGCCACCTACAAGACGCCGATCGTGGCACTGCTGGAGTACGGCCTCGTCGCCGCGATCCTCTTCCACGCCCTCAACGGCCTGCGCGTCATCGCCGTCGACTTCTGGTCGAAGGGCCCGCGCTACCAGAAGCAGATGCTCTGGACCGTGGTCGGCATCTGGGTCGTACTGATGGTCGGGGCCCTGTACCCCGTACTCGGCCACGCCGCTCGTGAAGTCTTCGGGAGCTGACGCCAACAATGTCCACCACTGAGAAGACCGCCGCCTCCGGCATCGGCCCCGTCGAGGGCGCCTCCCTCTACGGCGTCGACAACCCGGCGCCCCTGATCGAGGCCCCGCGCAAGCGGACGAAGAAGACCCCGAAGTCCACCCGTGGCAACTTCGAGATGGCCGCATGGCTCTTCATGCGGCTGTCCGGCATCGTCCTCGTCGTCCTCGTCATCGGCCACCTGCTGATCCAGCTCGTCCTCGACGGCGGCGTCTCCAAGATCGGCTTCGCCTTCGTGGCGGGCCGCTGGGCGTCCCCGTTCTGGCAGACGTGGGACCTGCTGATGCTGTGGCTGGCGATGCTGCACGGCGCCAACGGCCTGCGCACGGTCATCAACGACTACGCGGAGCGCGCGAACACCCGGCTGTGGCTCAAGGGCCTGCTCTACACGGCCACGGTGTTCACCATCCTGCTGGGCACGCTGGTGATCTTCACCTTCGACCCGAACATCCGCTAGATCCGGGGCTACGAGAATCATGAAGATCCACAAGTACGACACAGTCATCGTCGGCGCGGGCGGCGCCGGCATGCGCGCCGCGATCGAAGCGACGAAGCGCAGCCGTACCGCCGTGCTCACGAAGCTCTACCCCACCCGCTCCCACACGGGCGCCGCGCAGGGCGGCATGGCCGCCGCGCTGGCCAACGTGGAGGAGGACAACTGGGAGTGGCACACCTTCGACACGGTCAAGGGCGGTGACTACCTGGTCGACCAGGACGCCGCCGAGATCCTGGCGAAGGAGGCCATCGACGCGGTCCTCGACCTGGAGAAGATGGGCCTGCCGTTCAACCGCACCCCGAACGGCACCATCGACCAGCGCCGCTTCGGCGGTCACAGCCGCAACCACGGCGAGGCCCCGGTCCGCCGGTCCTGCTACGCGGCCGACCGCACCGGCCACATGATCCTCCAGACGCTGTACCAGAACTGCGTGAAGGAGGGCGTGGAGTTCTTCAACGAGTTCTACGTCCTCGACCAGCTCATCACCGAGGTCGACGGCGTCAAGCACTCGGCCGGTGTCGTCGCGTACGAACTGGCGACCGGTGAGATCCACGTCTTCCAGGCGAAGGCCGTGATCTACGCGTCCGGCGGCACCGGCAAGTTCTTCAAGGTGACCTCGAACGCGCACACGCTGACGGGCGACGGACAGGCGGCGGTCTACCGTCGCGGCCTGCCGCTGGAGGACATGGAGTTCTTCCAGTTCCACCCGACCGGCATCTGGCGCATGGGCATCCTGCTGACGGAGGGCGCCCGCGGTGAGGGCGGCATCCTCCGCAACAAGGACGGCGAGCGCTTCATGGAGAAGTACGCGCCGGTGATGAAGGACCTCGCGTCCCGCGACGTCGTGTCCCGCTCCATCTACACGGAGATCCGTGAGGGCCGCGGCTGCGGTCCCGAGGCCGACCACGTCTACCTCGACCTCACCCACCTCCCGCCGGAGCAGCTGGACGCCAAGCTGCCCGACATCACGGAGTTCGCCCGTACGTACCTGGGCATCGAGCCGTACACGGACCCGATCCCGATCCAGCCCACCGCGCACTACGCGATGGGCGGCATCCCGACGAACGTCGAGGGTGAGGTCCTGTCGGACAACACCACGGTCGTCCCGGGCCTGTACGCGGCCGGCGAGGTCGCCTGCGTGTCCGTCCACGGCGCGAACCGCCTGGGCACGAACTCGCTCCTGGACATCAACGTGTTCGGGCGCCGCTCGGGCATCGCCGCGGCGGAGTACTCCTCGAAGGTGGCCGCGCACGTCGAGCTGCCCGAGGACCCGGCCTCGCTGGTCGTCGAGCAGATCGAGCGGCTGCGTTCGTCGACGGGCAACGAGCGCGTGGCGGACATCCGCCGCGAGCTGCAGGAGACCATGGACGCCAACGTCATGGTGTTCCGCACCGAGCAGACGATCAAGACGGCCGTGGAGAAGCTCGCGGAGCTGCGCGAGCGCTACAAGAACGTCTCGATCCAGGACAAGGGCAAGCGGTTCAACACCGACCTGCTGGAGGCCGTCGAGCTCGGCAACCTCCTGGACCTGGCCGAGGTCATGGCGGTCTCCGCCCTCGCCCGCAAGGAGTCCCGCGGCGGTCACTACCGCGAGGACTACCCGAACCGCGACGACGTCAACTTCATGCGCCACACCATGGCGTACCGCGAGGTCGGCGACGACGGCACCGAGTCCATCCGTCTCGACTACAAGCCGGTCGTCCAGACCCGCTACCAGCCGATGGAGCGTAAGTACTGATGGCTACCCCCACCCTGGACAAGGCGGACGCGGCCGGCACCCCCGAGCCCGGTTTCGCCGACTCCCCGTACATCACGGCCACCTTCCGCATCCGCCGCTTCAACTCCGAGGTCTCGGCGGAGGCGGTCTGGGAAGACTTCCAGCTGGAGATCGACCCGAAGGAACGTGTCCTCGACGCCCTCCACAAGATCAAGTGGGACGTGGACGGCACCCTCACCTTCCGCCGCTCCTGCGCGCACGGCATCTGCGGCTCGGACGCCATGCGGATCAACGGCAGGAACCGTCTTGCCTGCAAGACGCTGATCAAGGACATCAACCCCGAGAAGCCCATCACGGTCGAGCCCATCAAGGGCCTGACGGTCCTGAAGGACCTGGTCGTGGACATGGAGCCGTTCTTCCAGGCGTACCGCGACGTCATGCCCTTCCTCATCACGAAGGACACGAACGAGCCGACCCGGGAACGCCTCCAGACGGCGGAGGACCGCGAGCGCTTCGACGACACGACGAAGTGCATCCTCTGCGCGGCCTGCACCTCCTCCTGCCCGGTCTTCTGGAACGACGGCCAGTACTTCGGCCCGGCCGCGATCGTGAACGCGCACCGTTTCATCTTCGACTCGCGTGACGAGGCGGGCGAGCAGCGCCTCGAAATCCTGAACGACAAGGACGGCGTCTGGCGCTGCCGCACCACGTTCAACTGCACGGACGCCTGCCCCCGAGGCATCGAGGTCACAAAGGCGATCCAGGAAGTGAAGAGGGCGCTGATCACTCGGCGCTTCTGACCTCCACGGTCGTACGTTGACGAAGGCCCTGCCTTCCCGGACTTTCTCAGGTTCCGGGGGCGGGGCCTTCGTCGCGTACATGCTGTGCGTGCAAGGGAGTTGGCGGCATACTCGGTGGAACTAACTCGGGGGACGCCATGCGACGGACAGGGAGAGCCGACGGCTTCCGACACCTGCAGGCCCGGGTCGTCCACCACGACCTGAGCTTCGAGGGGCAAGAAGCGAAAGCACCTGCCGTCGGAACGTTCCTCTATGTATGCAAGAAACTCGATTGCAAGGAACCCACCCGTTTACGCCGCTCGGACAACACCCCGCTGAAGTGTCACGGGGCACGAATGATGTGCCGGAAGGTTCGCATCGGAGGTGACGTCGACACAGTCTCGCCGCATGCGCAGGACATCTGGGCGTGTACGAGATGCGAGGTAGCCCCCGCTCGGATGGTCCTGCCTCCTGAGCACGACCGCGGCTGCACACACGAGTTCGTCCTGTACGCAACGACCTCCGAGTGAGGAGAGCCACTCGATGCTGGGCGGACTGATCTCAGCCGGAAGCAAGGCCCTGGGCGGCGCTCGCTTCAGTCTCATCAGCGTGATGCCGGGGTTCCTGGTGATCGCTGTCGTCGCCGTCCTTGTACGGGCGCATTTGTACGACCCCGCGTCGCCTGCCGACTTCAGCGCGGTGATGCTCGCCAAGAAGGATGCCCTGGGCGCCGCTCTGTTTCTCCTTCTCGCCTTCCTGGGCGGCGTACTTCTGCGGCCGTTCGAAGCAGCCGTCGTGCAACTCCTTGAGGGATATTGGGCCTCACCGATCACGTCTCTTCGCCACGCGGCCGTTGAGCGGCATCGACGACGAAGGCTCCGGGCACAGGTCGAGATCGATCACGCCGACGGCAGCAACTCCCGTTGGGGCACGGAACCCGTCGCCCTCGAGCCGCCGCCTGTCGGTATGCGGCCGCTGGCCGAACTGGTCGCCGAAGACCGTGCCCTCGCCCGGAAATCGCGTGGCGTGGCGCGGGCCAGGCAGATCCGGCGGGGCTACCCCGTCAAGGTGCTCGAACCCGACGAGCCGATGGCAGGAGACGACCAGGCAGTGTTGCTGCCGACCTTGTTGGGCAATGCCCTGCTCAGAGGCGAGCGCCTGTCCGGTGATCGATACGGCCTCGACATGCCGACGGTCGGCCCTCGGATCTACCCGTTCATCTCCCCCAGGCTGCAGGGCGCCATCAACCAGCAGATGGACCTCATATCGGCGTCCGCGTCGCTGTGTGTCTCCCTCACCGTGGCGACCGCCGCGATGCTTCCGCTTCTGGCCAGACTCGACGGATGGTCGTTTCTGCCTCTGATCCCGGCCTGTATGGCAGCCGTTGCCTACCGAGGAGCCGTCGCCGCTGCCCTTGCCCACGGCAGGCTGCTCTGCACGGTCTTCGACCTGCATCGGTTCGACCTCATCAAGGCCTTCCACTACGTCATCCCGTCGGACGCGGAAGGCGTCTCGGCACTCAACAGGCGAATATCGGAGTTCCTGGCGGCTGAGAACGTACACGGCCTTGACCGGTTCACCCGGCTGGACAGCTATGAATCAGTGCACCATCCCGACGACCAGGACGTCCTACAGCGAACTGATCGCGACGGACCCGCCCAGACCTAGAACGTTCAGTACGAGCCGGTGGGGGTGGCGGAGGCTTCCCTCGCTCAAGTACTCGTCGACATTGGGGTACACGGCTATACGGTCCGCGAAGTGCACCGCGAGTGAGCTTTCCACGTTGCCCTTCACAACCGCACAGTACGGCCCTACGACGAGTTCGACGCGACCGAAGAGCACGGTGACGTCCGCCTCGATCACCCGGGCCGGGTCCTCGGGCGATGCGTCCCCCATGAACCGCGCGCCGGACAGATCGATCACGGCATTCCCGAAGTACGAGCTCACCGTCACGTTCCGCAACGGCACCGTCGTGGTGACGACCCGTCGGTCCACCGGAACCAGCACGCTCCGGTACCGGCGCAGTGGATGCTCCTCCTCAGGGCGTCGGGACTCGGTCCGTACGCCCAAGGAGAGGGCCGTTCCGAGGGCGATGACGACGAGCGGCCATATCCGGTCGGCCGACGACTCGTCGAAGACGCCTGCGTCGTACGCGGCCCACAACCCACCCCCTGCAAGGAGCACAACGGGCCCGGCCAGCAGCCCTCTTGGCACGGCCGCCCGCAGGATCAGCAGAAGCCCCACCGCGGCGAGTGCGTACGGCAACGCCGACAGCGCCCACCGTCCGCCGGAGCGGACCGCCGACCCCCCACCCAGCAGCCAGACCGTGCCGACGACAACCACCAGCAGCCCGAAGGCAATTCGCACGCGGCCCACCGGCTCCCCCTCCCGCAATCAGCCTGAAGCGTACTGAAGCCTCCATGACAGGTCCCGTGCCGGGCAGGGACAGGCTCAGGGTGAGGTCGGGGTCGGGTCCGGGAACTTCCCGATGGAAGGGAGGGATGTGCGGCGCGAGGCTGGTGGGCATGGCGAACTTACGTGGGCGCAAGAGGCGTTGGAGAACGGCAGCGAGCGCCGGAGCAGTGGCGGCCGTGCTGGTGGCCGGGACCGTGCCGGCGGTGGCCGCGGGCCCCGGGCACGGGGTGGCCCGCGGTGACCAGGGGCTCGACAAGAGTGACCGGGGGCTCGACAAGGAGGCTCTGCGGGCGGCCCTCGCCGGGCTGCCCGATGAGAACGTGACGGGTGGGCTGATCCGGATGTCCGGTACGGATGGCCGCTGGACGGGTACGGCCGGTCCGTCCGTGCCGGTCGCCGACGCTCACTTCAGGATCGGCAGTGTCACCAAGATCTTCACGTCGACCGTGCTGCTCCAACTGGCCGCCGAGGGACGGCTGGCCCTCGACGACACGGTGCAGGAACTGATTCCGGGCCTTCTGCCGGCCGGCTACTACCCCGTCACCGTGGGCCAGTTGCTCAGCCACACCAGCGGCCTGCAGATCATGACCTGCGCCACGGAGGACATGTCACCGCGCGAGGCCGTGGACGCCTCGCTGGCCTGTGGAGAGCCGACGGAACCGGGCGGGGCCACGCGGTACAACGGCATCAACTACTTCATCGCCGGCCTGATCATCGAGCAGGTGACGGGCCGTACGTACGGCTCCGAAGTCCGCACCCGCATCCTCACCCCCCTCCGTCTGCGCGACACGTACGTACCTGCCCTGGACGACTGGTCCATCCCGGCGCCCTACACACGCGGACTGGTGACTGTGCCGGGCGGCTCCGGCGAGCTCAAGGACGTGAGCGTCCAGAACCCGTACGGCTGGGCGGAGGGCGGGATGATCTCCAACGCCCCCGACCTGGCCCGCTTCTTCACGGCCCTGTACCGCGGCCGTCTCCTCCCGCCGGCCCAGCAGAAGGACCTCTTCCGGATGCCCGCCGCGGCGTCCGGCGACACGCAGTTCAGCAACGGCGGGCTCCAGCGCACCGAGTTCCCCGACGGCACGGTCGTCTGGGGCAAGAGCGGGCACGTACCCGGCTACACGAGCGGTGCCTTCGCCACCCGCGACCTCCGCCGCGTCCTGGTGTACGCCCTCAACCCGACGGACCGGTCCCCGGAACTGCCGTACGTCCTGCGGATCGCGGGGGCGGCGTTCGACGTCCCGGTACCGGCTACAGCTGGCTGAGGATCGTCGGGTCCGTGATCTCCGTGTCGTTGGCCAGCATCATCGCCTTGCTGAGGATGACGGCGAGGGTTCGGTCTCCCTCGTACGGCAAGTAGCCGGTCTGGGGAGACGTCGGCGCGGACTTCGGGACTATGCACAGGTACTGGTCGTTCGGGGTCATCAGGATGTTGCCCGAGCCGAGGTGGATCTTGTACGTGTGGCGCTCGCCCTTCACGTGCAGGAAGCGGCCCTCCAGGGTGCAGCGGTCGGCTATCGCGAGCCGGGGGATCAGGCGGTCCAGGAGGGCCCGGCGGGTCTCGGCGCTCTGGTTCAGCTCGCCGAAGCTGTACCCCGACCAGTACTCCTGGAAGCGGCCGCCGGGGCCGCCGTCCTGCCAGGTCGGGTCGTTGCCGACACTCGCGACACCCACGAACAGGTCGACGTCGCGCAGGACTTCGGAGAGGGCGAGGGGTGGGATCTCGGTGAGGGGCAGGGGCTCGACCGGGTCCTGCCCGTCCCGCAGCCACATGCTGTACTCGCCGCCGTAGCAGTGCGCCGAGTTCTCCGGGGCGTCGATCGGGTAGAAGCGGACCTGGTCGGTACGCAGCCGCAGGTAGCTGCCGGACTCCGTGGTGTCCTCGCCGTACTCCTCGCCGTCGCCCTCGATCCAGTACTCGGCGCGCAGGCCCCACTGGGGCAGCTCCCGGCTGGCCGGCGGAGCCGAGTCGTCGACGCACAGCCGGAGCTTGTTGCGCCAACCCCTGATCGCGGCCAGCGAGTGGAACTGGTGCTGCCGCAGCACGTGCGCCGCGAAACGGTTCGAGTACGTGCCCGTGGCGCGCTCGGCGTCGGTGAGCAGGTACACTTCGCGGTGGGCCTGCTTGAACGGCTGGGTGATCTCGTGCCGCTCCAGCCAGTCGCGCCAGGCGACGATCTCGGCGGGTTCGCGGCCCACCGGGTGCCAGAGCCCGACCTCCGACCCCGTGGTAACCGGGTCGTCGGTGAGCGTGCGCAGCTCGCCGTCGGCGAAGCCGACCGGTCTGTCGTCGACCGTCCACAGGAGACGTCGGGCGAGGGTGCCAACCAGCGGGTGGTCGATGTAGCGCTCGCGCCAGGCGTCGTACGCCCACGTGCGCCGGGCCAGGAACTGGCGGTCGAGCCGCTCCGCCTGCGCCGAGAGCATCTTGTCGATGTCCTTGGCGGCGGCCTTGAGTTCCTTGAGCTCGTCGGCGTGGTCCCGCTTCACGGCGGCGGGCACGCTCTTGACCTCCTTGCCCGCCGCGTTGCGCCAGCCGAGCACGGACTTGGTGCCGTGGACCTCGATGAGTGCGGTGACGTCCCCGAGTCGGTGCAGGGCACGCCCCACCTCGGTGAGTCCGTACGCCGGGACGGCGAGCTCCTCGATCTCCTCCCGACTCAGGCCGAGCGCGGTGGCACGGGCCTCCAGCGCCACGTCGAGCAGCTTCGCCGTGTTCTTGTACGTCACCCGCGTGGCCAGGCGGGCCAGTTCGGCGAGGGCGGCCTCGCTGTCGACGCGGGAGAGCGCGATGACGCCCGCGTTGGCGACCTTCGGGTTGCGCGGGCCCATCCCGGCGACCTTCTTGAGGGAGGTCTCGACGAGCGCGCCCAGCGCCCGGGCCGTGTCGGGGTGCGGCGGCAGGAGGGACAGCAGCCAGGCGAGTCCGCGCAGGGCGTTGGCGTTGTACGGGTCGTAGGCGTTGTTGATGTCCGGCTCGTAGCTCTGGCGTTCCAGCGGGATGGTGCGCGGCCGGCCGACGAGGGCAAGCCACGACAGTGTGGTCTCCCTTACCCGGTCCGCCCCGATGCTGTCGATGAGGGCCCGGGCCTGCTTGTCCCACTTGGCGCTCGGCTTGGCGGCGGTGGCCGTGAGGGCGTGAGCGAGCAGGGCCTGCCAGCGGTCGTCGTCGTCCGAGCCGGTGAGCTGCTCCATGGCGTGATCGGCCCACGCCTCGCCGACGTTGAGGACAGGAGTGGTGAGCTTCTTGGCCAACTCCACGAGGTGCTCCGAGCGGTAGGCGGCCAGGGCCGTACGGCGGAAGACGGCCACGACGGAGGGTGCGAGTCGTCTGCCGGTCGCGAGCTCCGCCTCCGCCAGGAGGTCGAGGCGTGTGGCGTGCCAGTACGAGTGCCGGGCACCGAGCGTTTCGAGCTCCGCCAGCCGCTCGGTGGGGAGGAAGAAGTCCTCGGGCAGGTCATGGGCGATGATGCCGAGCAGTGTCAGCACCTTCTGCCGGGTCTCCGACTCCGTGCCGAGCGAGCGGAAGCGCTCGATGAGCGCGTGGGCGAGCCGGCGACGCTCCTCCACGGGCAGGTCGCGCAGGGTGTCGAAGAGCTGGCACCATTCGTCGCCCCAGAAGCCGTGGTTGGCGACAGCGGCCTTCAGCACCTCGTCTGCGAGTCTGCCCATGTTCCCCGCGTCGATCTGGTTGCGGATCTTCTGCGTGTGCGATCGCATCGACGCCATCAGCCACCCACCAGCGCGACGAGCTTCAGGAACGTGACCTCGGTGCCGAGCCTCAGCTCGATCTCCTCGTCGAGGTCGGTGAACTGCCGGTCCCCCACCAGCACCAGGAACCCGTTCCCCGCGAAGGCCTTGAGCGCCAGCTCGGACTGGACCTCGGGGTCTATCCGCCGGGGCGTCCGCAACGCGTACCCGTTCAGCACGCGCTCGGTGTCCTTGGGCTGCACCAGCCCCTGGAACACCTCCGGCGTACGCGCGTTGAACTCGGCGACCTCCTGGAAGACCCGCCGCCGGATCAACTCGCGCAGTGCGAGCCGCTCCTCGGCGATCTCCAGCCCCCAGCCCGCACCGCGGTCCCCGCTTGTCGTCTCGTCGACGAACGTCACCATTCCCATGCCGTCGACAGTACGAGGCACCAGTCAACTACCCGGACTGAAGTTCCGGGCTTGCTGCTCTAGTCATCACTGGCTGTGATGGTTTCGGCTGCGTCCTGTACTCACGCGATGAGGGTGAGTTCTGGGGCCGTTGACTGGGCCCCGCAGACCCATGCCATCCACCCTCTGTGGCGGATGTTGTGGGACGCGTTGTGGTCCGCGTGCTCGACGAAGCCGCAGGACCTGCACGCGAACCGGGCCTGGTCGGGCCGGTTGTTGCGTGCGGTGTGGTGGCACTGGGCGCATTCCTGGCTGGTGTAGGCCGGGTCGACGTACACCACCGGCACTCCGGCCCGGCGGGCCTTGTAGGCGATGAACATGCCGAGCTGGGCGAACGGCCAGGAGTGGAGCGTGACGCGTTGGGGCTTTCTCAGCCGTGCCCGCTCGCGGATGCCCGTGAGTTCTTCCAGGGCGATCCCGCGGCCG
Organism: Streptomyces sp. NPDC050988; assembly: GCF_044456225.1. NCBI lineage: Bacteria > Bacillati > Actinomycetota > Actinomycetes > Kitasatosporales > Streptomycetaceae > Streptomyces > Streptomyces sp. NPDC050988. The sequence goes on from NZ_JBITFQ010000031.1 coordinate 15,043, forward strand.
GTGCGTTCAGCCTCTGCCACGATCCTCTTGGAGATTTTGTGGTTGATGTCCTTGTTGCGGCGGGCTTCCTTGCCCGCGCGCTTTTTCGCCCGCCGCTTGGCGGACTTGGTGTTTTTCTTCTGCAGCTTGGAGTGCTGCCTGCGGTCGTTCGCGCGTTTCCGGTTGATCTGACGGCCGGTGTGGCGCACGCCGTCGGAGGTGGCGGCGATGTTCTCGATGCCCAGGTCCACCCCGATAAACCCGGCTGGCCGGGCGCTGAGGGTGGCCTCGGGGATCTCGCAGGTCGCGATCAGGAACCACTTCCCGCCCTGACATACCAGGTCGGATTCGCCCTGGCGGTGTGCGGCCAGGACTTCCAGTTGGTCGGCCTGCCCGGTGAACTTCACGCCCTTCATCCGCCCGGTAGTGGTCCAGATGGAGACGGTGTTCCCGGTGTGCTGCCAGGACAGCATCCGGTCGTCATACGGCTGAGCCGCCTCAGGGCGGAAGACGACCGGCTTGCCCGAGGCCCGGGCGTAACGCGTGGAGCCGGGCCGCCCGTAACGGCCGTTGCGCAGGTTCGCCCGCAGCGTGGTGTAGGCGTCACAGGTCTTCTTGACCGCATGCTGGGCCGCCTGCGCCCCCAGACCCCACCGCTCCCGGATCTGGGTGTAGGTGTGCTTCCGCAAGGTGAGCGGACGCCGCGCGTCCTTCTCGAGGGCGACCTCGGCGGCCCAGGTCGCCGCCTCGTTGCAGGCATGCAGCGTCGCCTCAAGTGCCGCCGCCTGCACGGGCGTTGGCAGCAGCTTCACCCGCACCACCAGCTTCATGACGCCGACCCTAACCGGCCGGTCGTACGAGCTGCCCACTCGCACGGGAGTTCCACTCGATCAAGCGAACCGTAGCCCGTGCATTCGAATCACGTGCATTCCTCCGGCTCCGCCGACAACATTCCAGGCGCACCGCGCCCGAAAACCGCGAAGCTGCGACTCTCCGCGTCGCAGCCACGAGATGCGATACCTCCCGGGCGTGAACGCCCGGGGTTCCTCGCAAGAACCCACTGACAATCAGTCACCGCGGGGGAAAGCAGGCGGCGGCGCAGCGACGGGTCCGTCAACGCGGGCTGCTCGACGAAGTAGTTGTCGGCCCGGTTGAGGTCTGTGCCGGGCGGAACGATCTCGTCAATGTGGTCCAGGATCGCGTCGTCGAGGGTGACGTCGACGCTCGCCAGCAGGTCGGTGAGCTGGTCCATCGTGCGCGGGCCGATGATGGCCGAGGTGACGCCCGGGTGGGCGGGCACGAAGGCCAGGGCCATGTGCGGGAGCAGGAGACCGGCGTCGGCGGCGACCTTCCTGAGGTCGGCTGACCGCGGCGAGCTTGCCCGCGTTGCCGGGCAGGACCGGGTCGAACTTGAAGCCCTCCGGCTTGGCACGCCCACAGCCGCGAGGTCACGGCAGGAGAGCCAGCCGACGCTGAGCGGGCCCTAGGTCAGCATGCCACGCCTTGGCTTCCTCGCCTGCGTGAAGCACATCACCCACCCGGTCGGGAGCGAACTGTGGCTGCACTACGAGTCCCTGCCGCTGCCCTCCGATCCCGGCCAGACCCTGGTCACGTTCACGGCGGAGCCCGGCTCTCCGACGGAGAAGGCGCTGCGGCTGCTCGCCACGCGCGCGACGCCGCAGCCGGTTCCCTCGCCCTGAGCGGACGGCGACCTATTCTGACGGTATGTCAGATGACGAGTCGTACGAACTGCTCGGTTTCGACAACGTGCTGCTGCCCGTCGGGAACCTCGACGAGGCGCTGGGCTTCTACGGGCGGGCCGGATTCCCGGTGGCCTTCCGTCTGGACGAGGCCGGGATCGCCCTGCTGAAGGTCGGGAACGAGACTCCGGGCGTGCTGCTGCGCGTGGACGAGGAGCTCGGACAGCGGGGGCCGTCCTGGCCGGCGTGCCGCGTCTGGCTGGAGGTTCGGGACGCGCGGGTGACGGCACGGGCGCTGACCGCTGCCGGGATCCAGCCCCTGGACGAGCCCTTCCCGGTGGCCACCGGGTGGACCGTCGAGATCGCCGACCCCTGGGGCAACGTCATCGGCTTCACGGACTACGGCAAGCGTCCGGAGCTGGCGCGCACCCGCTGAGCCCCGGCACCGGAACCGGCACCGGAACCGGCACCGACCGAGCGCACCGCAGCCCTCCAGGGCCCCCGAGACTCCCCCCTCACCCCGTCGCGGCCTGAGCCGCACGTCACACACGCATGCCCCGCAACTGACTTGAACACGTTCAAAAACAGGTCTACATTCTTCCTCGACAGCGCGTTTTGAACGCGTTCAAGAAGTCGAGAAGGGGTGGGGACATGGACCTCACGGTCGTCGCTTACGTCATCTATCTGCTGGTCAGCGTGGCGCTGACGATCTGGGTGGCACGGACGCTCAGCCAGAACGGGCGGATCTTTCTGGCGGATGTGCTGCACGGGAACGAGAAGCTCGCGGAGGCCGTCAACCACCTGCTGGTGGTGGGCTTCTACCTGGTGAACCTGGGCTTCGTGGCCCTCTATCTGAGCCAGGACGAGGAGATCGCCGACGCCCGCGGGGTGTTCGAGGCCCTGTCGACGAAGATCGGTGTGGTGCTCCTGGTGCTCGGCGCCATGCACCTGGGCAACGTCTACGTCCTCAACAAGATCCGGCGCCGGGGCATCATGGAGCGCGAGCAGCAGCCGCCCGTGCCGCCGCAGGACTGGGTCGCCCCGGCGGTCGGGGCGTGACCGCGATGGCCACCGCCGCCACCCCGGACCGGGACGCCGCGCGCGTCCCGGTCCGCGGGCTCACCGTCCTGTACGACGCGCAGTGCTCGCTCTGCGGCTATGTCCGCGACTGGCTCGTACGGCAGCGCCAGTTGGTGCCCCTGGAGCTGGTGCCCGCCGGCTCGGAGGCCGCCATGCGGCGCTTCCCGGGGCTCGACCACGCGGGGACGCTCGACGAGATCACCGTGATCGGCGACTCGGGCCAGGTCTACCGGGGCACCGCGGCCTGGATCGTCACCCTGTGGGCGCTCGCCGAGTACCGCCCGACCGCCCACCGGTTCAGCACCCCGGCAGGGGCGCGGCTCGCGCGCGGCGCGGTCCTCGCCGCCGCCAAGTGGCGTGAGGGTCAGTGGGCTCGCAGGAACGGCGCCTGGGGCGGGAGCGCGTACTACGGGGCCGACGGATGGCAGTACTCCCCGGCCACGGGGTGGACCTACAACGCACCCGCCTGCGACAGCGACACCTGCGCGCCTCGTTAGGCTCTGTCCCGTGCCAGCAGCGAAAGACAGTGCCAGTCGTCCGGACGGCCCCGCGGAGCCGGAGGGCCCCGCCCGGCCGTCCCGTACGCCCGCCAAGAGCGAGCAGACCCGGGCCCTGATCCTGGAGACGGCGATGCGCCTGTTCCAGGAGCGGGGCTACGAGAAGACGACGATGCGGGCCATCGCCAAGGAGGCAGGGGTCTCCGTAGGCAACGCGTACTACTACTTCGCCGGCAAGGAGCACCTGATCCAGGGCTTCTACGACCGGCTCGCCGCCGAGCACCGGGTGGCGGTCCGCGAAGTCCTGGACCAGGAGAAGGACCTGGAGAAGCGGATCGCCGGGGTGCTCAAGGCGTGGCTGGACGTGGCGACGCCGTACCACGAGTTCGCGGTGCAGTTCTTCAAGAACGCGGCCGATCCGGACAGCCCGCTCAGCCCGTTCTCCGCCGAGTCGGAGCACGCGCGCGTGGAGGCCATCGGGGTCTGCCGAGAGGTACTGGCGGGCTCCAAGGCGAAGATCCCCGAGGAACTGCGGGAGGTGCTCCCCGAGTTGCTGTGGCTCTCCCAGATGGGTCTCGTCCTGTACTGGGTCTTCGACCGCACGGAGGGCCGCGAGCGCAGTTACCGCCTCGCCGAGCGAGGTGCCCGCCTCACCTCGCTCGGCGTCTCACTGGCCCGTTTCCGGGTGCTGCGGCCCCTGGTCCGCGAGGTGCACGGGCTGTTCACGGACTTCCTGCCGGGGATGACGAACGCACTGCCCGACCCCGCCAAGAAGTCCGCGAAATAGCGCCCCGCGCGGTCAGTTCACGGCGTCCACCTCGTCCTCCGCCAGCTCCACGTCGTACACCAGCGGTTCGGCGCCGACCATCACGTGCCGGGCCCGGGAGGGGTGCTCGGTGGCCGTCACGGCCAGCAGGTACGAGCCCGCGGAGGGCACCGAGACGATGTACGAGCCGTCGGCCAGCGACGTCACCCGGTCGAGCTGGCGGCCGCCCTTGGAGAGCAGGGTCAGCGCGGCGCCCTCGACGGGTGCGCCGTCCGGGGTGCGGACGAAGCCGTGGATCACGGTCGAACCGCCGTCTGCGTCGGGCACGCGCGCGTGGGGCTCGGAAACCTCCTCCTCGCGGGGCTCGACCGCCAGGTGCGGCAGCCGCTTCTCCATACCGGCGGGGAGCCACCAGTTGGAGTTCCCCAGGAGGTGCATCGCGGCCGGCACCAGCGCCGTACGCAGGATGAACGCGTCCAGCGCGACCGCCGCCGCGAGCCCGATGCCCGCCATCGCGCCCTCCATGTCACCGCTGAGGACGAACGCGGAGAAGACGCAGATCATGATCAGGGCCGCGCAGTTGATGACCCGGCTGGTCTCGGCGAGGCCGACCCGGACCGCCCGCGCGTTGTCCTTGGTGTGCACCCACTCCTCGTGCATGCGGCTCACCAGGAACACCTGGTAGTCCATCGAGAGCCCGAAGAGCAGCGACAGCATGATGACCGGCAGGAAGGCCGTGATCGGCCCCTCCTTGCCGATGCCGAGGAGTTCCGTGCCCCAGCCCCACTGGAAGATCGCGACGAGCACTCCGAAGGACGCGGCTGCCGCGATCAGGTTCATCAGGGCCGCCGTCAGCGGCACCACCAGGGAGCGGAAGGCCACCATCAGCAGCAGGAAGCCGAGCGTGATGATCGCCGCGACGAAGTACGGCAGCCGGTCCCCCGTGACGGCCGCGAAGTCCTTGAAGACGGCGGTCACTCCGCCCACGTGGGCCTCGGTTCCGGACTCCGGGATCACGTCGTCCCGCAGCCGGTCGATCAGCTGGTCCGTCTTCTCGGACTGCGGTGACGTGGTGGGCACGACCTGGATCACCGTGACGCCCTGGGAGGGCGGCGCGGCGGCGACCTGGGCGACGCCCTCGGTCGAGCGGATCGCCGACACGAGCGCGTCCGTGTCACCCCCGTCCACGACCACCTGGAGCGGGCCGTTGAAGCCGGGCCCGAAGCCCTCGGCGAGCAGGTCGTACGCCTGGCGCGTCGTCGTCGAGTCCTTGTGGTTGCCCTGGTCGGTGGCGCCGAGCCGGATCGACAGGACGGGCAGCGCGAGGATCACCATCACGACCAGTGCCCCGGCGGCGATCGAGCGCGGCCGCCGCTGCACGTACATGGACCAGCGTGCCGCGAGGCCGCTCGCCTCGGCCGGCTCCGGTCCCGTCGCGGCGAGCCTGCGCCGCTGCTTGCGGCTGAGGACGCGCATGCCGAGCAGGCCGAGGAGCGCGGGCAGCAGGGTGGTCGCGGCGAGGACGCTGAGCACGACGGTCAGCGAGGTCGCGACGACCACGCCGTCAAGGAAGCGCATGTTCATCACGAGCATGCCGGCGAGCGCGATGCACACCGTGCCGCCCGCGAACAGCACGGCGCGGCCCGAGGTGTTGAGGGCCGTGACGGCGGACTCCTCGGGCTTCATGCCGCGCAGGATGCCCCGCCGGTGCCGCGTCACGATGAACAGCGCGTAGTCGATGCCCACGCCGAGCCCGATCAACGAGCCGAGCAGCGGGGCCACTTCGGGCACGTCGGTGACATGACTGAGCAGTGAGGTCGCCATCAGGCCGGTGCCGAGGGCCGCGATCGCGACGACGAGCGGCAGCAGCATCGCGAAGAGCGAGCCGAAGGCGAGGAAGAGGACGACCGCCGCGGCCATGATGCCGACCATCTCGGCGATACCGGTGGGCGGTTCCTGGATGCGGGTGATCGCCTGGCCGCCCAGCTCCACCTGGAGACCGGCGCGTTCGGCGTCCTGCGACGTGTCGACGACGTCCTGCACCAGCTCCTTGGGCACGCCGTTCGCCTGCTCGGTGAAGGTCACCTGGGCGTAGGCGATCCGCCCGTTCTCACTGATCTGCGTGGCCCCCTGGGCGGCGTACGGGCTGCTGACGTCGCCGACGCCCTTCATGCGCCCGATCTCCTCCAGGGCGGGCTCGATCCGGGAGCGTACGGAATCGTCCCGTACGGATCCGTCGTCGACCTTCCACACCACCGTGTCGGTGTCGCCCGACCTCTCCGGGAAGGCCTTCTCCATCAGGTCGTACGCGCGCGTGGAGTCCGTGTTCGGAAGAGTGAAGGTGTCCGCGTAGTTCGTACCCGCCGCGGATCCCGCGAAGCCCAGCCCCAACAGCGCCCCCACCCACAACAACAGGACCACCAGCCGGTGCCGATAGCACCACCGTGCCAATGTCGTCACGTCTCAACGCTCCTTAGTCGGTCGTCGGTCGGTCCCCCAGGTCCTGCGGCTCAGCATCGGGGTGGCGCGCACCCGTGGACACGACTAGGCCATGACTCACAAGGAACTCCAAAGCACGACCCGGCCCCGTTGTCAGTGCCCGCGCCGATACTGGGGGCATGACCGTTCACGAGGGGGCGACCGTCCTGGTCGTCGAGGACGAACCGAGCATCGCGGACGTCCTGGCCATCGCTCTGCGCTACCACCGCTTCGAGGTGATGACGGCGGGGACCGTGCGCCAGGCGCTGACGCTGGCCGAGCGCACCCGCCCGGACGCCGCGCTCCTCGACGTGATGCTCCCGGACGGCGACGGCCGGGCACTGGGCCGCGAACTGCGCGCGAAACAGCCCGACCTGGCCCTGGTGTTCCTGACCGCGCGGGACGCGCCCACCGAGATCGTCGGCGCGCTCTCCTTCAGTGACGACTACATCACCAAGCCGTTCAACATCGACGAGGTGATCGCCCGCATCACCGCGGTCCTGCGCCGCACCCGCCCGGCCGACGTCCTCCCCGAGCGCCCGCCCCTGTGCTACGGAGACCTGGAGCTGGACGAGACGACGTACTCGGTGCACCGCGCGGGCCGCTCGGTCGAGCTCACCCCCACGGAGTACGCACTCCTGCGCTTCCTCGTGCGCAACGGCGGCCGGATCGTCCCCAAGGAGCAGCTCCTGCGCCACGTCTGGCAGTACGAGCACTCGGCCGAGTCGACCGTCGTGGAGACGTACATCAGCTATCTGCGCCGCAAGCTCGACGCCCTCGGCGCCCCGGTGATCACGACACGCCGGGGCGTCGGATACGGGCTCGCATGATCTTCCGCCACCACCACAGCCGTGGCATCCACTCGCTGCGCGGCAAGCTGACGCTGGCCAACGTGGCGCTGCTGGCGCTCGGCATCATCGTGGCGACGGCGGTCAGCCTGATGGGCATGCGGTACTACCTGCTGGACCAGATCGACTCGGAACTCCTCAAAACACGGGACTCATTGGGAAGTACGCAGATCACCGCCCGGCAGATCGACTCCCTGAGCGCGCTGGCACTCGTCCGGGACGGGAAGGTCCCGGAAACACAGGGACCGCCGAAATCGGACTCCCTCTTCGCGGCGGTCGATGACAAGGGGCGGGCCACCACGATCGGCCGCTTCAAGCCCACGGAGAACCAACACGACCTGGCCGCCGCGGTGGACGACCCCCGCGCCCTCACCGGTGACGCCGAGCCGCACGACGTGAGCGTGGGCGGAAATCCGTACCGGGTCACGGCCGTCTCCCTCACGGACGGCACGACCATCCTCATGGCCACCTCGACGGACGCGCTGCACAAGGGGATGGCCAAGGCCCTCAAGCTCGACCTCACCTTCGGCGCCCTGCTGCTGGCACTCCTCGCCGTACTGACCATGCTCAGCGTGAGCCGTCGGCTGCGGCCCCTGGAGGACATGGTCGAGACGTCGTCGGCGATCGCCGAGGGGGACCTGGCACGGCGCGTGCCCTCCAGCCACCACCCGACCCAGGAGGTCGAGCAGCTGCGGCTCGCCCTCAACGCGATGCTCCACCAGGTCGAGTCGGCGTACCGCACCCGCGAGCGGAGCGCCACACAGTTGCGCCGCTTCGTCGCGGACGCCTCCCACGAACTGCGTACGCCCCTGTCGGCGATCCGCGGCTACCTCCAGCTGTACGACAAGGGCATGCTGCGCGAGCCGGGCGAGCGCAAGCGGGCCTGGGACCGGATGACCGGTGAGGCCGACCGCATGGCCCGCCTGGTCGACGAACTGCTCACCCTGGCCCGCCTCGACCAGCAGCCCGAACTGCGCTTCAAGAACGTCGACCTGAGCCGTCTCGTGCGTGACGCGGCCGAGGATCTGCGGGCCCAGCAGCCCGAGCGGCCGGTGACCGTCGGCGCCGACGGGGCCCTGCTGATACACGCCGACGAGTCGGGCCTGCGCCAGATCCTGGGCAACCTCGTGGCGAACGTACGGACGCACACGCCCGCGGATGTCGCGGTCACGCTCGGTCTGGAGCGGGTTGACGGGGTCGTGCGTCTTTGTGTCGCCGACGAGGGGCCCGGTCTTGAGGAGGATGACGCCTCGCGGATTTTCGACCGGTTCTTCCGGGCGGGTGGGGGTGCGGGCAGTGGGCTGGGGATGGCCATCGTTCAGGGGGTGGTCGTGGCTCACGGGGGTGAGGTGGTGGTGCGGACGGCGCCGGGGGAGGGGCTGGCGGTGACGGTCACGTTGCCTGCGAAGGCTTGTGCGGGGTGATTTTCGTGGGGGGTGCGGTGTGTTGCGAGGTGCGGGCCGGTGGGGGCTTGTCGCGCAGTTCCCCGCGCCCCTAAAAAGACGGGGCTATGCCGCCGGGACCAGTGCCCAGACCGTCTTGCCGTATCTTCCTCGGCTCCATACTCCCCAGGCCGTTGTGAGGTGTTCCACCAGGGTCAGGCCTCGGCCGGACTCCTCGTCGTACTCTCCGACCACACGCAGGCGGGGCTGGACAGGGCTCTCGTCGGAGACTTCGATGAGGCAGGAGCCGTCTGCGATGACGGTGACCGCGACCTCGAACTCCCGCTCCAGCAGCGGCCCGTGGCGCACCGCGTTCGTCGCCAGCTCGGAGACGAGCAGCACGACGTCCTCGAACGCCTGCTCCCCCGCGCTGTGCCCCCAGTTCGACAGATGGTCACGCACCCGGCGCCGGGCGAGCCCGACCGAAGCCGGATGCCGGGGCAGCCGGAAGGAGTTGCGTCTCAACACGTTTGCTCCTCACCCCACGCACACCTTCGTCACAAGGTGCTGCGTGGGGTGAGCCCATCGCGTCACTGACGCAACCGTCAACCCCGCGCGAACGCGTCAGATCCGGTCGAGGCTCCACAGCCTGAAGACCCCGGTGCCGTCCGACAGGTACTGTCCGCCGCCCACGCCCTCGCTGCTCAGTACGTAGTCCTTGCGCTGCCACAGCGGAACGAGCGGAACATCGCGGGCGACGTCGTCCTGAACCGCCCGGAAGTCCCCCTCCGTACGACCACGGTCCGCGTACCGCCGGCTGTCCTGAATCCGCCGGTCCACGTCCTTGCTGCTGTAGCCGTTCTTCATGCTGCCGCCGGTGCCGACCAGCGGAGCGGTGAAGTTGTCCGGGTCGGGGAAGTCGGCGACCCACCCGACGGCGTACGCGTCCAGCTCGCCGTCCGCGTACCGCTTCTGGAAGTCGGTCCATTCGTAGCCCTTGAGCGTCACCTGGAACAGCCCGCCCCGCTCCAGCTGCCGCTTGAGCTCGGCGGCCTCCGCCCCGGCCGCGTCCTTCCCCTTCGCGTACCCGTAGGTGAAGCGCAAGGGTGTCTTCACCCCGGCGGCGGCGAGCAGCGCCTTCGCCCGCGCGGGATCGGGTTTCGGGTAGGCGTCGAAGAAGGAGGCCGTGTGCCCGGTGATGCCGGCGGGGATCAGCGAGTAGAGCGGATCGACCGTGCCCTGGTACGTCGTGGCGGCCAGCTCGTCGCGGTCGACCAGCAGGGCCAGCGCCTGCCGTACCCGGCGGTCGTGGAGCGGTGATCCGGCCCGCACGTCGAGGTACAGATTGCGGGTCTCGGCGCCGGCCGCCTCCGTGACGCGATGTCCGGGATCGCTCGGCGACAGCCCTGCGAGCACCTTGGGCGGCAGTGTGCGCGCGACGACGTCGACCTTCTTGGCCTTCCAGGCCGCGTCGAGTTTCTCGGGGGTCGCGTAGTAGCGCACGACGGCGGATTCACCCTTGTTCCGCGCCGCCCCCCGATAGCGGGAGTTCGGCGTCAGCACGGCCCGCTGATCCTTCGTGTACGTCTTCAGTGTGTACGGTCCCGAGCCGTCGACCGCGTTGCCGGTACGCAGCGAGTGCCCGGAGTAGCGGGTGCGGTCGACGATCGAACCGGCACCGGTGGCGACCTTGAACGGGAATGTGGCGTCCGGTGACGACAGGTGGAAGGTGACGGTCAGCCCTTCCGCGTCCACCGAACCCACCGTGTCGAACAACGAGGCAGGCCCCACGGGCGAGTTGATGGACCTGACCCGGTCGAAGGAGAACTTCACGTCCTCGGCGGTCATCCCGCGCCCGCTGGGAAACGTGATGCCCTCCTTCAGCGTGCACCGGTACGTGGTCAGGCCCGCCCCGACGAATCCGCAGCTCCTGGCGGCGTCGGGCACGGGATCCGCGCCGCCCGGCTCGAAGGTCAGCAGCGACTGGAAGACGTTGCTGAACAGGTCCCAGGACCCGGCGTCGTAGGCGCCCGCCGGATCGAGGGCCGTCACCGCGTCCGTCGTACCGACGGTGATGGTCCCGCCGCCGCCCGTCGGCAGCAGCTGCCAGCCGCCGATGCCCACGGCGACCAGCACCAGAACCACCACGAGAATCCGTATGCGAACCGATCGCATCGGCGCCCCTCCTGGAGCCACGGTCCCGTGGCTCGATCCCGCCACTCCCCCAGTGGCTCCTCATGCCACTCCCCGGTGGCGCGAGGCACTCAACCACAGGGGTTTCGGGCGGGGGAAGGCTTATGGGGAGTGTTGGGAGAAAGCTGACCAAGCGATGGTTTCCGGCCGCTTTCGCAGCCTGCTCCCAGGTATGACGGGTGCGCCTCGGGCCTCAAGCCTGTCTGGAAGCCAGCTCCACGACCGTGATGTCGGACGGCGCACCCACCCGCGTGGGCGGCCCCCAGGCACCGGCCCCCCGCGACACGTACAACTGCGTGTCCCCGTACCGCTCCAGCCCGGCGAGGGTCGGATTGGCCTGCTCCGCTATGAGGTTGCCGGGCCACAGCTGGCCGCCGTGCGTGTGCCCCGAGAGCTGTAGATCCACGCCATGGTCCACGGAGTCATGGATCTGCACTGGCTGGTGTGCCAGCAACACACATGCCCGCGACCGGTCCCGGTCCCCGAGCGCCTTGACGAAGTCGGGCCCCTGTCCCTCGTCCTCACCGGCCACGTCGTTGACCCCGGCGAGATCGAAATCGGCCAGTTCCGTACGGGCGTTCTCCAGCGGCCGCAGCCCCAACTCCCGTACGTGCGCGACCCACTCGTCGACACCGGAGAAGTACTCGTGATTGCCCGTGACGAAGAACGACCCGTGCCGTGCCTTCAACTGGGCGAGGGGCGCGGCCGCGGGCCCGAGATCCTTCACGCTGCCGTCGACGAGGTCACCCACGACCGCGATGAGGTCGGGCTGCGTCGAGTTGATCGTGTCGACGACCTTCTGCGCGAACCCACGCCCGAGTACGGGCCCGAGGTGCACATCGCTGACGACGGCGATCCGGAATCCGTGGGCCGACCTGGGGAGTTTCGCGAGCGGCACGGTCACCCGCTTCACCTTGGGACCGCGCAGGACGCCGTACGTCCCGTATCCGACGGTCCCCACGGCCGCGGCCGCGGCGGCCCCACCGACCACGCGCGAGACGAAGAGGCGACGCGAGGGTCCGGTGGCCGCGGGCTCCGGCTTCTCGGCGGGCCCGGGCCCGGGCTTGGCTCCGGATCCGGCCTCGGCCCCGGCTTCCGCTCCGGCCTCGGCTTCGGAGGGGGTCTCGGGTTCCGAGGAGGACTCGGTCTCCAGGTCGGGCACCCGCGTGCGTACGGGTGTGTTCTCTCGTACGCCCACCGGCTCCACCGCCGGCGTCGAGCGCCGCTCCAGCACCCGCCGGAGCAACGGCCGTACGACCTCCCCCACCAGCAACCCCAGCAGGAGGTAGAGCGAGAAGGCCATCCACAGGAAGCCGGGCCAGGCCAGCACCTGCTGCAGCCAGAACGGTGCCCCGCCCCGCTCGGACGCGATCGCCGCGAACATGAGCAGCGGCCCGCCGACGACCAGGGCCGTGCCCACACGCCGCGCCACGCCCGGCCGCGCCGTCGTGTCACGCACCAACCGGCGCCACACGTACCAGTGCAGACCGCCGAACACGGCCAGGACCAGGACCAGGAACACGATGATCACGCGGAGACTCCCCGTTATGACGTGTGACGCAAGGCTCGAACACCGCGCAACCCGATGCCCCCGACGACCGTCCCCAAGACAAAGGAGACAACGGCGAGCGTCAGGTGCACCCAGAAGTACCCGGTCGGATCGCCCGCGTCGTCAAAGGCGAGCCCACTCCCGTCCTTCCACAGGTTCTTGACGAAAGTGATCCAGATGACCCAGCTCCACACTCCGAAGGCGAGCAGGAACCAGGAGACGGGACGGCTGAGCTTCATGGGTTCAGTATCGCCGCCGTCGAACGGCACCGACGTCCGGGGTGGGGAGGGCCACAGAGGGAACGACCGCAGCGGTACGAGCCACAGTGAGGAGGGCCGCGCGACTTCCCGCCCCTCGCCCTGTACGTTCTCGACCGTGCCCGCCATGAAAAAGACCGCCAAGTCCTCCTTGCTGGTCACCTCCGCCACCCTGTTGTCGTTCTCGCTCGCGCTCACCGCGACCGCCACCGCGCCTGCCCTCGCGGACGACAAGCCCTCCTCGACTCCGTCGGCGACCCCGTCGACGTCGACCTCGCCGTCGGGCAAGTCGTCGACCAGTCCGTCGGCCACGCCCCCGGCGAACATGTCGACCGTGGGCGGCGCCCAGCTCGGCCGGTCCGGCACCCAGGCGAACCTCGGCACCGGCGCCCCGGTCCTCCCGAAGGACCTGAGCGCCCGTTCCTGGATCGTCGCGGACGCCGAGTCGGGCGATGTCCTCGCCTCGCACAACGCGCACTGGCGGCTGCCTCCGGCGAGCACGCTGAAGATGCTGTTCGCGGACACCCTGCTGCCGAAGTTCCCGAAGACGGAGAAGCACAAGGTCGTGCCGTCCGACCTGGCGGGCATCGGCTCGGGCTCCAGCATGGTGGGCATAAAGGAGGACGAGACGTACACGGTCCACGACCTGTGGCTCGGCGTCTTCCTTCGCTCCGGCAACGACGCGGTCCACGTCCTGTCCGCGATGAACAAGGGCGTCGACCAGACCGTCAAGGACATGAACGCGCACGCGGAGGAGCTCCAGGCCCTCGACACGACCGTGGTCAGCCCGGACGGGTACGACGAGAAGGGACAGGTGTCGTCGGCGTACGACCTGACCCTGTTCGCCCGCTCCGGCCTGCAGAAGAAGGACTTCCGGGAGTACTGCTCGACGGTCCGGGCCAAGTTCCCCGGCGAGACCAAGAAGAACAAGAAGGGCAAGACGACCCGCGAGTCCTTCGAGATCCAGAACACCAACCGGCTGCTCACCGGTGACTACGGTCTCGACGCCTACAAGGGCATCGCAGGTGTGAAGAACGGCAACACCACGAACGCGGGTTCGACCTTCACGGGTGTCGCCGAGCGCGACGGCAAGGTGCTGCTCGTCACGGTCATGAACCCCGAGAAGGAGGAGCACGACCAGGTCTACAAGGAGACCGCGAAGCTCCTCGACTGGGGCTTCCAGGCGTCCGGCAAGGTCGACCCGGTGGGCGAGCTGGTGCCGCCGAAGAGTGCGGACACGGACGCGCAGCCGGGCGCGAACGCCTCCGGCGAGGCGGGCGGTTCGGGCGACGGCGAGGCCTCCTCGAAGCCCGTCGCGGCCTCGGCCGAGACGGACGGTTCGAGCGGTGTCGGCATCGCGCTGGCGATCACGGGCGGCGTCCTCGTGCTTCTCGCGGCCGGGGTCTTCGTGATCAACCGCCGCTGGCCGCTGCCCGACCTGATGCGCCGCCGCCGCTGACACCGGCGGACTTGCCGATGCCGGCGGATTTACCGATGCCTGCGGACTTACCGACGCCTGTGCCGGTGGATCCGCCGGAGTCGGCGGCCGTGCCGGTCCCGGTGGACCCGCCGGACCCGGCCGGTCCGTCCGCCGCGGCGGGGTCGTCGGGCTCCGCCGACTCCTCGGACCCGGCCGGCTCCTCGTGCTGCGTCGCCGTCCAGGCGGCGCAGTACAGCAGCAGCTTCGAGGTGAAGTTGATCCACAGGAGCAGCGCGATGGGCACCCCGAACGCCCCGTACATGCTCTTCGACGCGACGCCCTGCATATAGCCGCTGAGCAGCAGTTTCAGCAGCTCGAACCCGGCCGCGCCGATGAGTGCGGCGACCACGAGGCGGCGCCGCGCGGGCTGGACCCCGGGCAGCAGCGTCAGGACGTACAGGAGCAGCAGGAAGTCCGCGAGGACCGCCACGGCGAACGCCGCGGTCTGCAGCAGCACCCCGCCCCAGCCGTCCTCGTCGATGCCGAACAGCCGGGCGGTCCAGCCCACCGCGCTCGACGCGACGGTGGAGGCGGCGAGGGTGACGAGCACGGCGCCGCCGAGGCCGACGAGTACGCCGGCGTCCTTGACCTTGTGCAGAAGCGGGTTCTCCTCCTCGTCCGGCAGCTCCCAGACCGCGCGCAGGCACTCGCGCATCGAACCGACCCAGCCGATGCCGGTGAACAGCAGCAGCGCGCCCGCGATGAGTCCGACCGTGCCGGCGTTGTCGACGAGACCGCCGATGTCGAGCTGGTCGGAGATGCCCGGCACCTGCTCGGCGATCTTCTCCTGCAGCTTCTCCTGCCCCTCCTTGTCGAGCGTCGCGGCGGCGATCGCCGCCGCGACGGTGATCAGCGGGAACAGCGCGACGAAGCTGATGAAGGTCATCGCGGCGGCGAGCCGCGTCCACTTCACCCGGTCCAGCCGTTCGTACGAGCGCCACGCGTGCGTGGCCATCAGACGTGTGACCAACGGGCCCATGCCGGGGAGCTTTTTCAGCCAGTCCATGATCCGACTCTGCCCTCGCCTCGGAAAACCAATGTCCGGGTACCCCAAAACCGCAGGACAGTGGCGAGCGCCATGCCGATTCCCGAACCCGATACCGTGTCCGCGCGCGGGGAGGTGAACCCGAGGCCGTAGTGGCTGATGAGGATGCACAGCAGCTGGACGAGGGCGCCGGCGACGTTCACCGCGAAGAAGACCGCGTACCGGCGCAGGCCGCCCGTCGTCGTGTGGCGGTAGGTGCCGAGCGCGTTGCCCGCGTACGCGACCGAGCAGCCCGCCACGAACGACAGGGCCTTGGCGGTGAGCGGGTCCAGCCCGACGGGGCCGCGCAGCCAGACGAAGAGGGCGAGGTCGGCGGCGTACGCGAGGAGCCCGACGGCGGCGAAGCCGAGCAACTCGTGGGCGCCGGGGGCCTTCAGTCGCTGTGCGTGGCTCACCAGTTGGCCACCGCCAGGCCGTACATCGCGAGCCACACGACGCCGATGAGGGCGAGCGCGCGGTCGCGCAGGACGACGTCCTCGGGTTCGCCGGCGGTGCCGCGGTCGGCGAACACCGCGTATCTCAGGACCGCGAGGATGAAGGCGACCATCGACAGCTGCCGCCAGGGCAGGACGCTGGTGTGGGGTACGCCGCCCTCCTCCAGGGCCCACAGGCAGTAGCCGAGG
Source organism: Streptomyces sp. NPDC050988 (assembly GCF_044456225.1). Taxonomy (NCBI): domain Bacteria; kingdom Bacillati; phylum Actinomycetota; class Actinomycetes; order Kitasatosporales; family Streptomycetaceae; genus Streptomyces; species Streptomyces sp. NPDC050988. The sequence continues at coordinate 30,920 of NZ_JBITFQ010000031.1, forward strand.
ACGGCGACCGAGGCGGCGAGCTGCCAGACGAAGCGCAGGTAGCCGGTGGTGTACTCGGTGAGCAACGCGCGCGTGGCGCCCGCTTTCCCGGCCATCTGCACGGCTTCGGAGTAGCGCTTCGCCGAGACCATGAACAGCGCGCCGAAGCCGGTCGTGATCAGGAACCAGCGCGACAGCGGAATGCCGAGCGCGAGTCCCCCGATCATGGCCCGCATCAGGAACCCGGTGGTCACCACGACGAGGTCGATCACGAGGACGTGCTTGAGGCTGACGCAGTACGCGAACTGCATGCCCAGGTAGGCGGTCAGCAGGGCCGAGGTGAGCGGGGAGCACAGGAAAGCGGCCACCGTCGGGGCGACGACGGCGAGCGCGATCCCTACGGAGTAGGCGACCGGTACGGGCACCTGTCCGGCGGCGACCGGCCGGTGCCGCTTGACCGGATGGGCGCGGTCGGCGTCGGCGTCCCGCGCGTCGTTGACCAGGTAGACGCCGGCGGCGCAGGCCGTGAACAGCACGAAGACGAGCGCGATCTGGGTGAGCGCGTGGCGGGAGAAGAGCTCGCCGGCCGCGGCCGGGGCGGCGACCACGAGGACGTTTTTGACCCACTGTTTCGGACGGGCGGTCCTGATCAGCCCTCTTAGGAGGCCGCTTTTCTCCCGGGCGGGCTGTTTCTCGTGCTTCTTGTGGGTGCTCTCCAGGAGGACCGTTTCAGCCATGGTCACGGCCTCCTGTCATCCAGCGGGCCCCGAGCCGGGCCGTGATCGCGCCGAGCGCCGCGCCCGCGGCCACGTCGGAGGGGTAGTGGACGCCGACGACCAGCCGCGAGAGGCACATCGCCGCGGCCAGCGGGGGCACCACGTGGGCGCCGAGCGCTCCGAAGGCCACGGCCGCGGCCGCCGCGGAGGTGGCGTGCGAGCTGGGGAAGGAGTGCCGGTCCGCGGTGCGGACCAGGGGTTCGACGTGCCCTGGGCGTGGGCGTCGTACGAGCCGTTTCACGCCCATGCTGGCGAGGTGCGCGCCCGCGGTCAGGGCCGTGCCGCGCAGCCAGGCGCCGCGCCGCTCCCGGTCGACGGCCGCTCCGGCGAGGCCCGCCGCGAGCCACAGCGCGCCGTGTTCGCCGGCCAGGGACAGGGCCCGCGCGGCGGCGGCGACGCGCGGGGCGGCACCGCGGGCGTGGAGGGCCGTGAGGATCCGGTGGTCCAGGTCGGGGCGGTCGTCGTGGTGGTCGTCGTGGTGGTCCATGTCGACTCACTGTTCACGTCAACACCGCTGGAACTCCGGCAATATTGAGCGACATCCCATTAATCACCCATTTCGGGGAGAGTAAGGATGTTAGGGAACTAACGGTCACTTTCGGGCGATACGGTCGCATGCATGTCTGCCGACACGGTTTCCGTCACGGGGTGGGGCCGCACCGCCCCCACCACCGCCCGTCTGATCCGCCCTCGTTCGTACGAGGAGGCCGCGGCGGCCGTCCGGGAGTGCGGGGCCCGTGGAGGCATCCCACGGGGCCTGGGACGGGCGTACGGGGACGCGGCGCAGAACGCGGGTGGGGCCGTGTTCGACATGACGGGCCTGGACCGCGTCCACGCGATCGACGCCGACGGCGGGACTGTGCTGTGCGACGCGGGCGTCTCGTTGCACCGCCTCATGGAAGTCCTGCTGCCCCTGGGATGGTTCGTGCCCGTGACACCCGGGACGCGCTATGTGACGGTCGGCGGGGCGATCGGCGCGGACATCCACGGCAAGAACCACCATGTGTCCGGCTCGTTCGCCCGCCATGTGCTCTCCTTCGAACTGCTGACCGCGGACGGCGAGATCCGTACGGTGAGCCGCGGCACGCCCCTCTTCGACGCCACGGCGGGCGGGATGGGCCTGACCGGTGTCATCCTCACGGCCACCGTCCGGCTGCAGCCCGTGGCGACCTCGTTGATGTCGGTCGACACGGAACGCGCCACGGACCTGGACGACTTGATGGCCCGCCTGACGGCCACCGACCACCGCTACCGCTACTCGGTCGCCTGGATCGATCTGCTGGCCCGCGGCGCGTCGATGGGGCGTTCGGTGCTGACCCGGGGCGATCACGCCCCCCTGGAGGCGCTGGCGGATGGCACGCGCGCGCGTAGAGCCCCTTTGGAGTTCCGTCCCGGCAGCCTGCCCGCCGCCCCCGCCTGGCTGCCCGAGGGGCTGCTCGGCCGGACGACGGTCGGCCTCTTCAACGAGCTCTGGTATCGCAGGGCGCCCCGCGCGCGCAGCGGCGAACTGCAGCGGATCTCCACCTTCTTCCACCCGCTCGACGGCGTGCCGCACTGGAACCGCGTCTACGGGCTCGGCGGTTTCGTGCAGTACCAGTTCGTCGTCGGGTACGGCCAGGAGGACGCCCTGCGCCGGATCGTGCACCGCATCTCACAGCGCCGCTGCCCCTCCTTCCTCGCCGTCCTGAAGCGCTTCGGGGAGGGCGATCCGGGCTGGCTGTCCTTCCCGATGTCCGGCTGGACCCTCGCGCTGGACATCCCCGCGAACCTGCCGGGGCTCGGCGGTTTCCTGGACGAGCTGGACGAGGAGGTGACCGCGGCCGCCGGGCGTGTCTACCTCGCCAAGGACTCCCGGCTGCGGCCCGAGCTGCTCTCGGAGATGTATCCGCGGCTGGGCGATTTCCGGGCGCTGCGCGAGGAGTTGGACCCGCGTTCCGTCTTCACCTCGGACCTGTCCCGCCGCCTCGGGCTCTGAGGCGAACCACTCGGTGAGTTCGGTTTTCCCACTCTCTCTGAATCTCTCTATAGGAGTTCGGTTTCATGAAGGACGCCTTCGGTGCCCCCCAGTCCATGCTCGTTCTCGGCGGCACGTCCGAGATCGCGCTGGCCACCGCGCGGCGGCTGATCGCCCGCCGTACCCGCACGGTGTGGCTCGCCGGCCGCCCCTCGCCCGCCCTGGAGACGGCCGCCGCCGACCTGCGCGTCCTCGGCGCGGACGTCCGTACGGTTGCCTTCGACGCGCTCGCCCCCGACGCCCACGAGACCACACTCGGCAAGGTCTTCGCCGAGGGCGACATCGATCTCGTACTGCTCGCGTTCGGTGTCCTCGGCGACCAGTCGCGCGACGAGAACGAGCCCGGCTCGGCGGTCCGGGTCGCGCAGACCAACTACACGGGCGCGGTGTCGTCGGGGCTGGTGTGCGCGCGGGCTCTCCAGGCCCAGGGACACGGTTCCCTCGTCGTGCTCTCCTCGGTGGCCGGCGAGCGCGCCCGCCGCGCCAACTTCATCTACGGCTCCAGTAAGGCGGGCCTGGACGCCTTCGCCCAGGGCCTGGGCGACGCCCTGCACGGCACGGGCGTCCACGTGATGGTCGTACGCCCCGGCTTCGTCCGCACCAGGATGACGACGGGCCTGCCGGAGGCTCCCCTCGCGACGACCCCCGAGGCGGTCGCAACGGCCATCGAGACAGGCCTGCGCCGACGCTCCGAGACGGTGTGGGTACCGGGGGCACTGCGGCTGGTCATGTCGGCCCTGAGGCACGTACCCAGGGCGGTGTTCCGCCGCCTGCCGATCTAGGGGGGCGATGCCCCCTAGGGGCGCGGGGAACTGCGCGACAAGCCCCCACCGACCCGCACTCCGAACATTGCCCCACCCCCGCCCCGCCCCACCCCACCCCGCTCCCCGCGGAGCGCTACCGCTTGAGCGACACGATCACGGACTTGCTCATCGGATTCCCGCTCTGGTTCACCTGGACATGCCCCACCCCGAGAACCCGATCGGTGCCAGGCACAACCTCCACCGCCGACAACCACAACGACTGCCGGGAAGTCGCCCGCACCCCACCCCCGCTGGGCAACCGAGGCCGCTTGATCTTCGTACAGGCACCGCCGCTGTCGACGTACCGGTTGCCGTCCAGGAAGAGCCCACGCGTGCCGTCGACCGCCATGGGGACGCGCCCGGCGCAGTCGCCCTCGGCGTCGGGCGCCTTGGCCCAGCCGGAGCCGTCCCAGCGGAGCCGTACGGGCTCCTCCTGGGGTTCGTCCTCCACCTCGCCGTGGTTGAAGCTGTGCATGCCGTACGCGCGGACGTCGTCGGCCGCGAGGGCGAGGACGTCGTCGATCGAGGCGCCGGGCTCGGGCGGCACCGGCTCGGGGAAACGGTAGGCGGGGGTCTCCGTCAGCTGCCAGGAGGAGCCGTCCCAGTGCACGGCCGCGGGCTGTGTGAACTCTCCGCCGTCACTGCCGTCGCCCGTCTCGCGGTAGCCGACGGCCCACAGGTCGTCGGCCGCGACGCCGTCGAGCGAGACGACGGTGGCGGGCAGAGTCGAGGTGCTCCACCGGGTACCGTCCCAGTGGTGGATCCGCGACTCGCCGCTCAGGGCCCATACGTCGTCGGCCGCAAACGCCTTCATGTCGACGAGCCGGCCGCCGTCGCCCGGCAGCTCCGGGAGCGCGGTCCAGCGTGTGCCGTCCCAGCGGGCCGTCCGTGGCCCTCCCAGGGTCGGCAGGGAGGCCGTCAGCAGGAACCCGTCCGCGCCCAGGGAGTCGAAGCGGGCCTCGTGGACGGCGGAGCCGAGCGCGGCGGGCATCGGCTGCCGCTGCCAGCGCGTGCCGTCGTGGTGGAGCAGGAACCCGTCGTCCGGCGATGGATTCTCACTGTCCTTGCCGGTGACGGTGCCCGCTGCCCAGACGTCGTCGTCGGCCGTCGCGATCACGTCCGACAGCTCGCTCCCGTCGTCCAGGATCTCGTCGTAGGCCCAGGTCGGCCCGGACGTCCCACCGGCCGCAGGTGATGACGACGAGGGCTGTTTCGCCTTGGCGTCGTCGCCGTCGGCCTCCGTACCGCATCCGGCCAGCGTGAGGCCCAGCACGGCGAGCCCCGTCACGATCCTGCGCATGATCTCCCTGATCGTCCGATTCCCCGCCGGCCCGGCCCGTGGGCCGTCTGATCTGTGGGTTGTCCGGTCCGCGGGCTGTCCACTCGGCGGGCCGTCCGCTCAGCAGGCTGTCCGCTCAGCGGGCCGGGAGCGGGCCCCGCTCCGCGCGGGTGGCCTGCGGCGGCACGACCGCGCCCCCGAAGACGTAGTCACGCAGCCTGCGCCACACACCGTCGGCCCCCTGCTCGTAGAGCGCGAAGCCGGTGCACGGCCAGTCGGCCGCGTACTCCGCAAGCTCCTCGAACGCCCGGTCCATCGCCTCGTCGTCGATGCCGTGCGCCACCGTCACATGCGGGTGGTACGGGAACTGCAGCTCGCGCGCCACGGGCCCGGACGCGTCCCTGACCTGCTTCTGCAGCCAGGTGCAGGCCTCGGCGCCCTCGACGACCTGCACGAACACGACGGGCGACAGCGGACGGAAGGTTCCCGTGCCCGACAGGCGCATCAGGAAGGGACGGCCGGCCGCCGCGACCTCGACGAGATGCGCCTCGATCGCGGGCAGCGCCGACTCGTCGACCTCGGTCGGCGGCAGCAGTGTGACGTGCGTGGGGATGCCGGAAGCCGCGGGGTCGCCGAAGCCCGCGCGCCGCTCCTGGAGCAGGCTGCCGTGTGGCTCCGGGACCGCGATCGACACACCGATCGTTACGGTCCCCACGTCGTCTCCTGTCGTTGTGTTGATGTTCCGTCGTGTTGGTGTACTTCTCGGGCATGGGTTGCTGCCGGTTCGGCTATCGACTGTACGGCCGTACGGCCCCGTTCCGGTTGTAGTACCGGTGTTGTCCTGGTCTCGTACTGGCTGTTGTCCCGGTTGCCGGCCCGGTTGCCGGCCCGACGGTCAGTGCTTCGCCGGCAGGAAACCCACTCTGTCGTACGTCTGGGAGAGCGTCTCCGCGGCGACGGCGCGGGCCTTCTCGGCCCCCTTGGCCAGGATCGAGTCGAGCGTCTCCGGGTCGTCCAGATACTGCTGGGTACGCTCCCGGAACGGCGTCACGAAGTCGACCATGGCCTCGGCGAGGTCAGTCTTCAGCGCACCGTAGCCCTTGCCGACGTACTTCTGCTCCAGTTCCGCGATACCGGTTCCGGTGAGGGTGGAGTAGATGGTCAGCAGGTTGCTGACGCCGGGCTTGTTCTCGACGTCGTACCTGATCACCGTGTCCGTGTCGGTGACCGCGCTCTTGACCTTCTTGGCGGTGACCTTCGGCTCGTCGAGAAGGTTGATGAGGCCCTTCGGAGTCGACGCCGACTTGCTCATCTTGATCGCCGGGTCCTGGAGATCGAAGATCTTCGCCGTCTCCTTGAGGATGTACGGCTTCGGAACGGTGAAGGTCTGCCCGAAGCGGCCGTTGAAGCGCTCGGCGAGGTCGCGCGTCAGCTCGATGTGCTGGCGCTGGTCCTCACCCACCGGAACCTCGTTGGCCTGGTACAGCAGGATGTCCGCGACCTGCAGGATCGGGTACGTGAAGAGGCCGACCGAGGCGCGGTCGGCGCCCTGCCTGGCGGACTTGTCCTTGAACTGGGTCATGCGGGACGCCTCGCCGAAGCCGGTGAGGCAGTTCATGATCCAGGCGAGCTGTGCGTGCTCGGGAACATGGCTCTGGACGAAGAGCGTGCAGCGCTCCGGGTCGAGACCGGCGGCCAGCAGCTGGGCCGTGGCGAGCCTGGTGTTGGCGCGGAGGTCCGCGGGGTCCTGCGGAATGGTGATCGCGTGCAGGTCGACGACCATGTAGAACGCGTCGTGGGACTCCTGCAGGGCCACCCACTGACGGACGGCGCCGAGGTAATTGCCAAGGTGGAACGAGCCTGCGGTGGGCTGGATTCCAGAGAGCACACGAGGACGGTCTGAAGCCATGCTCACCATTCTCTCAGGTGTCGGGTGCCGTTCCGGAACTGGTCGGAAACAGATGTGACACGGGTGGGAACCGATCTGCCTCGGGCGGTGTAACAAGAGCGTGAGGACGCGGGAGGGGGGCCGCATCGTCGATGAGGCCGCGGTGATCGCACGCGTGCGCGCCGGAGAGCCGGAGGCGTATGCGGAGCTGGTGCGTGCCCATACGGGCCTCGCGCTCAGGGCGGCCGCGGCACTGGGGGCGGGTGCGGACGCTGAGGACGTGGTGCAGCAGGCCTTCTTCAAGGCCTACTGCTCCTTGGGGCGCTTTCGGGACGGCGCGGCGTTCAAGCCATGGCTGCTCTCGATCGTCGCCAATGAGACGAGGAACACAGTGCGGACGGCGGTGCGCCAGCGGACGCTGGCCGGCCGTGAGGCCGCCCTCGTGGAGGCCGAGCCACTGATACCGGAATCGGCGGATCCGGCTGCCGCGGCCCTGGAGGTCGAGCGCCGGACGGCCCTGCTCACCGCCCTGGAAGGACTGGGCGAGGACCACCGCCTGGTCGTCACCTATCGCTATCTGCTGGAGATGGACGAGTCGGAGACCGCCCAGGCCCTGGGCTGGCCGCGGGGGACGGTGAAATCCCGGCTCAACCGCGCCCTGCGGAAGCTCGGCAGACTCCTTCCGGAGTTCGAGCCGCGGGAGGGGGAGGGTTCGGGGGCTTTGGGAGACGCGGGAGATACGGAGGGCCCGGGCGGCCCGAGAGGTCGGAAGGCGCGGGGAGGAGGTGATGAGCGTGAGTGATTCGGAGGAGCCGTACGAGGCGGAGGGTATGGGGTCGTCCGGTGACCGGGGCCGTGGTGAGGGCCGGCATGAGGACGGGCGCGGGCACGGGCCTGGACCTGGGCAGGGGGACGGGCAGAGGAACGGGCACGGGCAGGGTGCTTCTCGGTTGCCCGAGGAGTTGCGGGCGCTCGGGCGGTCGCTGGACCGGCCCGGGGCCGCGGGCGGTGAGTCGATGGTCGAGCGGGTGCTGGAGCAGATACTCGCCGAGCATGTACCGGTCCCCGTGGCGGAACCCCCGGGCCTCGCGGAGCGGCTGAGGGCGGTGCGCCGCTGGGCCCGGGCGCGTCGGCGTGCGCTGGCCGCGGGGCTGTGCGGCCTGCTGACGGTCCTCGTGCTCACGCCTCCGGTGCGCGCCGCGGTCGTCGAGTGGTTCGACTTCGGTGGCGTCGAGGTGCGGTACGACCCGTCGGCGACGCCTTCGCACGGGGCCGAGGTGCCCGGCTGCCGCGGCCCGTCCCTCACTCTCGCCGAGGCCGAGCGGCGAGCGGGCTTCGCACCCCTCACACCCCCTGCCCTGGGGACCCCGGAAGCCGTGACGGTGACCCGCGAGCCGAAGGGGCGGTTCCTGATCACCCTGTGCTGGCGCGAGCAGGGGCGCACGGTCCGGCTGGACCAGTATCCGGCGGTGCTGAGTCCCGGCTTCATCAAGTTCGTGCGGGAGCAGCCGGAGTATGTGCCGCTGGGCAAGGACGCGGTCTTCGTCAAGCGTACGGCGCTGTGGTTCCCCGACCCTCATCTCCTGCGCCTCTGGCTGATGGACGGGGACGGGGAGTTCACCCACTCCACGCGGACCGCTGGACCCACGCTGCTGTGGGTGCACGGGGACGACACGACGCTCCGGCTGGAGGGTGTGGCGTCGAAGGCGCGGGCGGTGGGGATCGCGAAGTCGCTGGACTAGCGGGCCTGTTGGCGAGGGCGGGGCGGGGCGATGTGGGGCGGAGCGATGTGGGGCGGGGCTCGGCCGGGGCTTGGGGTGGGGCTCGGCCGGGGCCCGGCCGGGGCTGGGCGGCGTGGCGCGGGCTTCTCGAAATTTTGGTCGGTGTCGAGTGGGAACCCCGGCGGGTCGAGCGGTGTACCAGAAGTGACACGCGGGTGCGGGCGGACCGCACCGGGGCCGATTGGGGGGTGTCGGGATGCGCAGGGTTCATGCACGGGTGACGGGGAGCCGGGGTTGGGCGGCGGTCTCGGGCTGGGCGATGGCGCTCGGCCTGGTGGTGCTGTGCGCGCCCACGGCGACGGCCGGCGGTCCGACGAGCGTGCTGGTGGTCTCGCCGGAGAGCGGCCAGAGCACGGCGCTCTACAACTCGAAGGAGGAGTACGGGGAGTTGGAGCGCCTCCTCGGGCAGCCGGGCACCGGCACCCGCGAGGAGCCGCCGGGGCTGGGCGTGGGCAGCGGTCGGCAGATCAATGTCACCTGGATGCTCCATGACGTCTCGCCCTGGCGGGTCGACCGTGTCTATCCGGAGACACCGAGCACCAAGGATGTCTGGATACACACGGCGGCCAACGTTCCGAAGTCCATGAACGGCCACTGGCACAAGGCCGAGCAACCGGCGGCGGTGCGCGCGCTGTTGAAGAAGCTCGGCGTAATGGGTGAATCGTCGTCCGGCGCGGGGGCCATCTATCCGGCGCCCTGGGAGACGGCGGAGGGCGCCGCCGCCGGGCCCGCACCCGAGTCCGGGTCCGGGTCCACTGAGCAGTCCGGCGCGGCTGCGGCCACTGCGGCGGCGGGCGACGACACCGACTGGTGGTGGGCGATACCTGGGCTGGTGACGGGGGCCGTGCTGGCCCTGGGGCTGCGGCCGTTCGTCGGGCGGCTGCCGGGAGTGCGGCAGTTGGGCCGCCGGCGGGTTCGGGTGCGGGAGGCGGGGCCTCGGCAGGAGCTGAGGGATGTCTGAGGGGGGCTTCTGCGAAGGGGGCTGAGAACGGCGTCTGAGAGGGACCTCCGGGTGGGGTGTCTGAGGGGGGCCTGTCGGAGGAGGGGCCTTGTGAGGAGGGGGAGTTGTGAGGAGGAGGAGTTGTGTTGGGCGGGTTGGAAGGAGCTATTCGGTCCGGAGCGCACGGCGGCCGGTGCGGCCGATCCCGCGGGCAGCTGGGGTGGGCGACAGCCGGACTCGCCGCGGGCCTCGCCCTCGGCTCCGGCGGCACCCTGCTGATACGCCGCGCGGCGGCCGGGCGTGAGCCTGGGCCGCCGCGGGAGTCACGACAGGAGTTGATCGACTTGTGAGTCGGCCTACGAATCCGCTGGTTCGGCTTGTGGGGCGGTTCCGGCCGAGACCGGATGTCAGTTCTCGGTCTCGGTGCCCGCGCCCTCGCTCGCACCATTGCCCGCGGCCTCGGCCGAGGTCTCGGCCGAAGTCTCAGCCGAGGTCGATCTCCGGGTAGAGGGGGAAGCCGGTCAGGAGGTCGGTCGCCCGGTGGGAGATCTCGTCGGCGATCTTCGGGTCCAGGACGTGCTGGGCCTTGGAAGGGGCGCCCTTGGCGGTGGTGCCGGGCTCCGTGGTGGCGAGGACGCGGTCGATGAGGCCGGCGATCTCGTCCATCTCGGTGGCGCCGAGGCCACGTGTGGTCAGCGCGGGGGTGCCGATGCGGATGCCGGAGGTGTACCAGGCGCCGTTCGGGTCGGCGGGGATGGCGTTGCGGTTGGTGACGATGCCCGAGTCGAGCAGGGCCGACTCGGCCTGGCGGCCGGTGAGGCCGTAGGAGGAGGCGACGTCGATGAGGTTGAGGTGGTTGTCGGTGCCGCCGGTGACCAGCGTGGCGCCGCGTCGCATCAGGCCCTCGGCGAGAGCGCGGGCGTTGTCGACGACGGCCTGGGCGTAGTCGCGGAACTCGGGGCGGCGGGCCTCGGCGAGTGCGACCGCCTTGGCGGCCATGACGTGCGGAAGGGGGCCGCCGAGGACCATCGGGCAGCCGCGGTCGACCTGGTCGGCGAGGGAGGAGTCGCACAGGACCATGCCGCCGCGCGGGCCGCGCAGCGACTTGTGGGTGGTCGTGGTGACGATCTGGGCGTGCGGCACCGGGTCGAAGTCGCCGGTGAGGACCTTGCCGGCGACGAGACCGGCGAAGTGCGCCATGTCGACCATGAGCGTGGCGCCGACCTCGTCGGCGATCTCCCGCATGATCCGGAAGTTCACGAGACGGGGGTAGGCGGAGTAGCCGGCAACGATGATCAGGGGCTTGAACTCACGGGCGGAGGTGCGCAGGGCCTCGTAGTCGATGAGGCCGGTGGCGGGGTCGGTGCCGTAGGAGCGCTGGTCGAACATCTTGCCGGAGATGTTCGGGCGGAAGCCGTGGGTGAGGTGGCCGCCGGCGTCCAGGGACATGCCGAGCATGCGCTGGTTGCCGAAGGCCTGGCGCAGTTCGGCCCAGTCGGCATCGGAGAGGTCGTTGACGTTGCGGACGCCGGCCTTCTGAAGGGCGGGGGTCTCGACGCGGGCGGCGAGGACGGCCCAGAAGGCGACGAGGTTGGCGTCGATGCCGGAGTGCGGCTGGGCGTAGGCATGCTCGGCGCCGAAGAGTTCGCGGGCGTGCTCGGCGGCGAGGGCCTCGACGGTGTCCACGTTGCGGCAGCCGGCGTAGAAGCGGCGGCCGACGGTGCCTTCGGCGTACTTGTCGCTGAACCAGTTGCCCATGGCCAGCAGGGTGGCCGGGGAGGCGTAGTTCTCGGAGGCGATCAGCTTGAGCATCTCGCGCTGGTCGGCGACTTCCTGCCCGATGGCGTCGGCGACGCGGGGCTCGACGGCGCGGATCACTTCGAGGGCGCTGCGGAAGGCGGTGGATTCGTTGGAAAGGGGCTCTGGCATGACGGCCTCCGGACGTGGGCGTTCGGCGTTCACGGTTCGGCCCAGGCGCACGGCACACAGTTCATGGGCCGCTCCCCGATGGTCGGTCCCATCCCAGCGCGCCAGTCACGGCCCGTGGGTGAGCCTACCGGGCGCGCCCGGAAGAGATGTTCCGCCGTCCACCATGCGAGCGACGATAGGAAAGGGGCCACACGCACTCGGACGGCCGGAAGGGAGCCGGGCCGGGACCCGGGAACAGCGGCGGGAAAAGAAGCAGGTCACGAGCCTCGTGCGGCCGGAAACGGAGACCCCGTGAGCACCACCGATGAACTGATCGCCTCGGCCGAAGCGCACAGCGCGCCCACCTACCACCCGCTTCCGGTCGTCGTGGCGACGGCGGACGGGGCCTGGATGACGGATGTCGAGGGGCGCCGTTATCTGGATCTGCTGGCCGGGTATTCGGCGCTGAATTTCGGGCACGGCAACAGACGGTTGATCGAGGCGGCGAAGGCGCAGCTGGAGCGGGTGACGCTGACGTCGCGGGCATTCCATCATGACCGGTTCGCCGAGTTCTGCGCGCGGCTGGCCGAGTTGTGCGGCATGGAGATGGTGCTGCCGATGAACACGGGCGCGGAGGCGGTCGAGTCGGCCGTGAAGACCGCCCGGAAGTGGGGGTACCGCGTCAAGGGCGTGCCTGAGGGGATGGCGAAGGTCGTCGTGGCGGGCAACAACTTCCACGGGCGTACGACGACGATCATCAGCTTCTCCACGGATTCCGAGGCCCGGGCGGACTTCGGTCCGTACACGCCGGGCTTCGAGATCGTGCCGTACGGGGATCTGACGGCGATGCGCGCTGCGGTCACGGAGAACACGGTGGCCGTGCTGCTGGAGCCCATTCAGGGCGAGGCGGGGGTGCTGGTGCCGCCGGCCGGCTATCTCGCGGGCGTACGGGAGCTGACGCGGGAGCGGAACGTGCTGTTCGTGGCGGACGAGATCCAGTCGGGCCTCGGGCGGACGGGGCGGACCTTCGCGTGTGAGCACGAGGGGGTCGTGCCGGACATGTACGTGCTGGGCAAGGCGCTCGGGGGCGGGGTCGTGCCGGTGTCGGCGGTGGTGTCGTCGCGCGAGGTGCTCGGGGTGTTCCGGCCGGGTGAGCACGGGTCGACGTTCGGCGGGAATCCGCTGGCCTGTGCGGTGGCGCTGGAGGTGATCGCGATGCTGCGGTCGGGCGAGTACCAGCGGCGGGCCACCGAGCTGGGCGAGCATCTGCACCGGGAGCTGGGGCAGTTGGCCGGTTCGGGCCGGATCACTCAGGTGCGGGGGCGCGGGCTCTGGGCGGGGATCGACATCGACCCGGCGTACGGCACGGGGCGGGAGATCTCCGAGAAGCTGATGGACCGGGGTGTGCTGGTCAAGGACACCCATGGGTCCACGGTCCGGATCGCGCCGCCGCTGGTGATCAGTAAGGAGGACCTGGACTGGGGGCTCGCTCAGCTGCGGGGCGTATTGGGTGTGTGACCAGCGTCTTTGGCATCTCCGGCCTCGCCGGACCGAGGGCGTCCGGCCCGGTGTCGTGGAGGTGGGTCACAGGATCACGTGCGGCAGGAAGCGGGCGTACTCGTCCGTGATCAGGCCGGAGGATTCGCGGATGCCGAGGCCTGCCGACTCGTTCTCGACGACCCAGGCTCCGAGGACGACGCGGTTGCCGTCGAAGGAAGGGAGGGGTGCCAACTCCTGGTAGCAGCAGGGCTCTTCGCGGACGACGGGAGCGGAGCCCGGTTCGTGGACCGTGACGCCGGCGCCCTCGCGGCCGAGCAGGGGCTTGGCCACGTATCCGCGGGTGGTGGCCAGTTCGCGGGGGCCGTCGAGGAAGGCGGGGAGGAGGTTGGGGTGGTCCGGGTACAGCTCCCAGAGGATCGCGAGGAGGGCCTTGTTGCTGAGCAGCATCTTCCAGGCCGGCTCGATCCACATCGTGGTCCCCGTGCCGCCGCCGTTGTCGAGGGTGGCGAGGACGTGCGGGGCGAAGCGGTCGGTGGTGAGCCACTCCCACGGATAGAGCTTGAAGCAGCTGCGGATGAAGCGGAGTTGCTTGTCGACGAAGCGGCCGGAGAGGCGGTCCCAGCCGATCTCCTCCATGGCGATCCAGGAGGTGTCGAGGCCGGCCTGTTCCGCGGTCTCCTTGAGATAGGCGACGGTCATCAGGTCCTCGCCGAGTTCGTCGGCGGCGGAGTGCGCGAAGTAGAGGGGGCTGCCCGGCGGGAGGAGGGCGGACTGTTTCTTCCAGGCGTCGACGAGGCGTTCGTGGAGGGAGTTCCACTGGTCGGCGCCGGGGAAGCGTTCCTCCATCCAGAACCACTGGGGGCTGGCGGCCTCGACGAGTGAGGTCGGGGTGTCGGCGTTGTACTCCAGGAGCTTCGCCGGGCCGGTGCCGTCGTGGCGGAGGTCGAAACGGCCGTACAGGGACGGGAGTTCGGAGCGTCGGTGCCAGGCCTCGGCGACCGCCTCGGTCACCCGCGGGTCGGTGATGCCGAGGTCGGTGAAGCGGTTCTCGGTGACGATGTGTTCGGCCGCGGCCAGGCACATCATGTGGAGTTCCTCGACGACCTCCTCCAGGGCCTCGACCTCGGGGAGGGAGAAGACGTAGTAGGCGGACTCGTCCCAGTACGGGCGCAGGGAGTCGTCCGGGTGGCGCGTGAGGGGGTAGATGAGGCCCTGTTCCTCGACGGTCTGCTGCCAGCCGGGGCGGGGGGTCGTGGTGCGGCGTTCCATGACGGCGGTCCGGTTCCTCGGAGTTGCTGGGTTCTCCCGACTTCCCCGGGGTCAGCCGCCGCCGCTGCCCGAGCCGGAGCAGCCGAAGCCGTCCCGGTCCACGGCCTCGCTGCGGCTGAAGGTGCCGTAGTCGGCGTAGCCGGCGCTGACGTCGGCGTCGTAGTACCAGGCGGCGTCGACCGTGCCGGTTCGGCTGCCGCTGCTCTTGCGGTTCTTGCCGGACGAGGAGGAGGTGGAGCCCGACTTGCAGTTCTTGTCGGCGACGATCTTGTAGCCGTCGTACTCGTAGCTGTCGCGGTCGACACAGCGGCGGTCGGGGTCGGAGCCGCACGAGGTGAGGGCCGCGGCGAGGACGCCCATTCCGCCGAGTACGACCGTGCTCGAACGCAGTTTCCTGCGCTGGTCCGCCATGTTCTCTCCCCCGTTGGGCCCGTCAGGCGGGCTCGTCCATGGCCGGCTCGCTCGTCCGGCCCCGGACAGGTTAAAGATCAGGTGAGCGGGTTGTACAAACGGCTCTCCCGAATTCCCCCTCCCCTAGAGTCGCTTTGTGCTCTTTGGAATGGTGTGTGCCCTTGGCGCGGCGGTGTGCTTCGGCACGGCGACGGTGCTGCAGGCGATCGCGGCGCGGGCGGCCTCGCGAGGCGCCGCGCGGGGCCCGGAGAGCTCCGGCTCCCCGGGAGGCTCCCCCGGCGGGCCGTCCGGCAGGTCCCGCGATGGCTCGTCCGGCGGGCCCTCCGGCGGGTCGTCAGCGGGTGCTTCCGGTGTGGACGCCGCCTTGTTGTGGCGCGCGTTGCGCGAGTGGCGGTACATCGCCGGGCTCGCGCTCGACGGGGTCGGGTTCGTCCTGCAGATCGCGGCTCTGCGGTCGCTCCCGATCTACGCGGTGGGGGCGGCGCTCGCCGCGAGCCTCGCCGTGACGGCGGTGGTCGCGGCATGGCTGCTCCATGTGCGGCTGAGCGGGCTCGAATGGGGCGCGGTCGCGGTCGTGTGCGCGGGGCTCGCGATGCTCGGGCTCGCGTCCGGGGAGGAGGGGGACAAGGCCGGGTCGACCGCGCTCAAGTACGCGATGCTCGGCACCGCCGTCGCAGTGCTCCTCCTCGGCGCACTGGCCGGACGGCTGCCCGATCGGGGGCGGGCGCTCGCGCTCGGGCTGGGTGCCGGGTTCGGGTTCGGGGTGGTCGAGGTGGCGGTCCGGCTCATCGACGGCCTCACCCCCTCGGCACTCTTCACCAACCCGGCGACGTACGCCCTGCTGCTGGGCGGCGGCGCGGCGTTCCTGCTTCTCACGTCGGCGCTCCAGCGGGGCTCGGTGACTGCGGCCACGGCGGGACTGGTCATCGGCGAGACCATCGGGCCCGCGGTGGTGGGCGTGGTGTGGCTGGGCGACCGTACGCGGGAGGGGTTGGCCTGGCTGGCCGTGCTCGGCTTCGCCGTGGCGGTGGCCGGGGCGCTGGCGCTCGCGCGCTTCGGGGAGGCGCCGGTGGAGGTGGACGAGTCGGAGTCGGTTGCGCCGTAGGGCTCGGAGGGCGTGGCGGGGCGGGGCGGAATGGGGTGCCGGACGGGTGTGGTGGCGGCCTGTTCGAGCCCCTCGACGGCCGAGCCACCGGGCCGCCCCAGGCACCCCAGCACACGCCAGGCACCCCAGCACGCGCCGGCCACAGACCCTCGACACCCCAAGTCCTCCAGCTCTCCAGGCCTCCAGCTCTCCAGGCCGCCAGCCCGTCAGCCCGTCAGCCCGTCAGCCCGTCAGCCCGTCAGCCCGTCAGCCCGTCAGCCCGTCAGCCGAAGCTAAGGCAGCGCCCTGACCAGGGCCTCCAGTGCTCCCGGCCAGCCGCTGTCCGTGGGTGTGCCGTAGCCCACGACCAGTGCGTCCAGGGGTGGGGCCGTGGCGGTCGGGTGGCGGTAGCGGGTCAGGCCGTGGACCGCCAGGCCCTGCCAGACCGCCGCGCGGACGACCGACTGCTCGGTGCCGGGCGGGAGTTGGAGTACCGCGTGGAGGCCGGCCGCGATGCCGGTGGCCGTCACCGACGGGGCGTGGGCCGCCAGGGCCGAGACGAGGAGGTCGCGGCGACGGCGGTAACGGAGGCGTGAGGCGCGCACATGGCGGTCGTACGCGCCCGATGTGATGAACTCCGCCAGGGTCAGCTGGTCCAGGACGCCGCACGACCAGTCCGCACCGCCCTTCGCCGCCGTGACCTCGGCCGCCAGATCCGGCGGCATGACCAGCCAGCCGAGTCGCAGGCCGGGGGCCAGGGCCTTGCTGGCGGTGCCCATGTACACCACGTGGTCCGGGTCGAGGCCCTGGAGCGCGCCCACGGGCTGCCGGTCGTAGCGGAACTCCCCGTCGTAGTCGTCCTCCAGGATCAGCCCGCCCGTGCGCCGCGCCCAGTCGACTACGGCGGCACGTCGGTCGGGATGCAGGGGCACGCCCATGGGGAACTGATGGGCGGGGGTCAGCAACACAGCCCCCACACCACCGGCCGCACCCTTGCCGTTGCCCTTGCCATTGCCCTTGCCCCCGGTCAACTCCTCGGTCCGCGTGCCCAGTTCGTCGAACGGCAGGGGCACCGAACGCAAGCCCGCCCGCTCCACCAGCTTCCAGTGCACGTCGAGTCCGTACGACTCCATCGCCAGCGCCCCCACGCCCCGCTGTCGCAGTACCGAGCCCAGCAGCATCAGGCCGTGTGCGAACCCGGAGCAGATGAGGATGCGTTCGGGGTCGGCGCGCACGCCGCGGGCCCGGGCGAGGTAGCCCGCGAGCGCGGCGCGCAGTTCGACGCGGCCGCGCGGGTCGCCGTATCCGAGAGCGTCGTACGGGGCCGCCGCGAGGGCTCGGCGGGATGCCTTGAGCCACTCGGCGCGCGGGAACGAGGCGAGGTCGGGGGTGCCGGGGACGAGGTCGTACGCCGGGCCGCCGGGTGTGCGCGGCCGGGGCGGGGCGGAGGCCGGTGCCACCACCGCACGCTCGGCGACCCGCGTGCCGGAGCCCTGGCGGGCGGTGAGCCAGCCCTCGGCCACGAGGTCGGCGTACGCGTCGGCGACGGTGTTGCGCGCGATGCCCAGATCGGCGGCGAGGGAGCGCGACGACGGCAGCCTGGTCCCGGGCGCGAGCCGTCCGCCGCGCACCGCGGCCCGCAGCGCGTCCGTCAGGCCTTTGCGCAGGCCGGAGCCGGTGCGCGTCACGTCGACATGCAGATCCACTCCGAAAGTGGCCCAGGATTTCACCATGGAAATGGACCATACCCCTGGGCTACTCCGGACATAGGCTCGTGATCATGACGACGCACACCACCGCCACCGAGGCCACAGCCCAGACCCCCGCCGACACCCCGCTCGCCCCCGAGCACACCCCCCGCCTCCAGTGGACGGAGTTCGCCCCCGAGGTCTACAAGGCCATGGTCAGGCTGGACGCGGCCGCCCGGAAGGGCGTCGACCCGGTGCTGCTGGAGCTGGTGAAGATCCGCGCGTCGCAGCTCAACCACTGCGCGTTCTGCCTCGACATGCACACGAAGGACGCGTTCGCGGCGGGCGAGAGCGTCGAGCGGATCGTCCAGCTCAGCGCGTGGGAGGAGTCACGGCACTTCTACACGGAGAAGGAACTCGCCGCGCTCGCGCTCACCGAGGCCGTGACGGTCCTGACGGACGGCTTCGTGCCGGACGAGGTGTACGAGACCGCCGCCCGCCACTTCGACGAGGCCGAGCTGACCCAGCTCATCGCCGCCATCACGGTGATCAACGCCTGGAACCGCTTCGGCGTGACCTGCCGTCTCGTGGCCGGCCACTACACGCCCGGGCAGTACAAGTAGCGGCACAGCAAGCACGCAAGCACCCAAACGGCGGTACGACATACGGGAGTGCCGGGTGCCCTCGTCAGGGAGACACCCGGCACCCGTACAGGGAGGGCCGCCTGGACGGCCCGTACGGCGGTGGGCTAGCTCCGCAGCCACGCCTTCCACGTGGACTCATGGCCCTCGGCCCACTTCCGCGCCGCCTCCTCGGGCGTCAGCTTCTGGTCGGCGATCATCAGGGAGACCTCGTTCTGGTCCTCGGTCGTCCACTTGAACTTCTTCAGGAAGGCCGCCGCCTTGCCGCCGCTCTTCGCGAAGTCCGTGTTCAGGTACTTCTGCAGCGGGGTGTGCGGATAGGCGCAGGCGACCTTCTCCGGGTCGGCGTCGCAGCCCTCCTTGTAGGCGGGCAGCTTCACCTCCGTCATGGGGACCTTCTTGAAGAGCCACTGGGGTGAGTACCAGTAGGTCAGGAAGGGCTTCTTCTCCTTGGCGAACTGGCGCATCTGGGTGATCTGGGCCGCCTCCGAACCGGCGAACACCACCTGGAGGTCGAGGTCCAGGTTCTTCACCAGCGCCTTGTCGTTCGTGACGTAGGAGGGTGAGCCGTCGAGCAGTTGCCCCTTGCCGCCGCTCTCCGGTGTGCGGAGCTGGTCGGCGTACTTGTTCAGGTTCTTCCAGTCGGTCACGTCGGGGTGCTGCTTGGCGAAGTACGTCGGTACGAACCAGCCGATGTGCCCGGTGACGCCGAGGCCGCCGCCGTTCACGATCGTCTTCTTGTCCTTGACGTACCGCTGTTCCTGCTCGGGGTGGCCCCAGTCCTCCAGGATCGCGTCGACCCGGCCCTGGCTGAGCGCGTCCCACGCGGGGACCTCGTCGACCTGGACGGTGTCGACGCGGTAGCCCAGTTCGTGCTCCAACAGGTACTGCGCGACGGCCACGTTGGCCTGTGCGCCGACCCACGACTGCACCGACAGGGTCACGGTCTTCGCCCCCTGCGCGTTGGCGAAGGGCGAGGCCTGCTTGGTCATGTCGGCCGCTCCGCAGCCGGCCGTCGTCAGCACCAGCAGGGAGGAGCCGACAATCAGCGCGCCCTTCATACGCGTACGCATCTCAGGCTCCCTTCTTCGTGCGGCGGTCCGTCGGCTGGGTCACCCGGTCGAGCATCAGGCCGAGGCAGACGATCGCCGCGCCGGCCACCAGACCCGTGGCCAGGTCGCCCTGGGCGAGCCCGAACACGACGTCGTAGCCGAGCGCTCCACCGCCGACCAGGCCGCCGATGATGACGACGGCGAGGACGAGGACGACGCCCTGGTTGAGCGCGAGCAGCAGTGCGGGACGGGCCAACGGCAGCTGGACCTGGCGCAGTTGCTGCCAGCCCGTGGCGCCCATCGAGCGCGAGGACTCCATGGCGGCCGGGTCGACCTGGCGCAGGCCCTGCGTGGTGATGCGGACGACGGCGGGCAGGGCGTAGACGACCGCGGCGGCGACCGCCGGGGCGCGGCCCACGCCGAAGAGGGCGACGACGGGGATCAGGTACACGAACTGCGGCATCGTCTGGAAGACGTCCAGGAACGGGCGCAGCACGCGTTCGCAGCGCTCGCTCCTGGCAGCCGCGACGCCGGTCGCGAAGCCCAGCACCAGGGTGACGGCCACGGCCGCGAGGACCTGCGACAGCGTGTCGAGGGACGGCCCCCACACGCCGAGCACACCGATCGCGGCCATCGCGAGGACGGCGGTGAGCGCGGTGCGCCAGGTGCCGATCAGCCAGGCCAGAGCGGCGACGATCAGCAGGACCGACCACCAGGGCAGCCACTGCAGGCCGTCGCGCATCGGGTCCAGGACCCAGGTGGTGAAGTGGCCCGCCCAGTCGGCGGTGCCGCCCACGTAGGGGACGCCGGAGTAGAGGTGGTCGGTCATCCAGTCGACGGCCCTGTTGACGGGCTCGGCGATGTTCACGAGCCAGGCCTCGGGCCAGTCGAGACGGTCGGTGAGGCGTCCGGCGACCGCGACGGCCACCGCCACGACAGCCGCGTAGGTCCAGCCGGTCCAGCCGGTCCAGCGGGACCCCGTGTCTCCGCCAAGCTCCTCGTCCACCGTTCCCGCCGCGCCCGTCACCCGGTCGAGGACGACCGCGAGCAGCACGATCGGGATACCGGCGGCGAGCGCCGCGCCCACGTCGACCGAGGCGAGCGCCTGGTAGACGCGGTCGCCGAGGCCGGCCGCGCCGATGACGGACGCGATGACGGCCATGGACAGGGCCATCATGATCGTCTGGTTGAGGCCGAGGAGGAGTTCCTTGCGGGCGAGCGGGACGCGGGCCGTGAGGAGCCGCTGCCGGGCCGTGGTGCCCAGGGACTCGACGGCCTCCATCACCCCGGCGTCGGCGCCGCGCAGCCCGAGCGCGGTGAGGCGGGCCATGGGCGGGGCCGCGTACACGACGGTGGCCAGCACCGCGGCCGGCACCCCCATGCCGAAGACGAGGACGACCGGCAGGAGGTACGCGTAGGCCGGGAACACCTGCATGGTGTCGAGTACGGGGCGCAGCGCGCGGTACGTACGGTCGGAGAGCCCGGCCGCGAGGCCGAGGAGCACGCCGAGCACAACGGACGCGAGGACCGCGACCACCATGAGCGCGAGGGTCTGCATGGTGGGGATCCACATGCCGAGCAGCCCGCAGGCCAGGAACGCGACGCCCGTGCCGAGCGCCAGGCGTACCCCCGCGACCCGCCACGCGACCAGGGCCGCCGCGGCCGTGACGCCCGCCCAGCCGGCGGCAAGCAGGACGAGGTAGACGGCGCGTACGGAGAGCACGACCGCGTTGGAGACGTACCCGAAGAAGTAGAGGAACAGCGGGTGGCTGTCGCGGTTGTCGATGACCCAGTCGCTGGCCTTACCGAGAGGTTCGGAGAGGTCGACGGTGAGAGCGTGCGGCCAACTGCCGCTCGCCCAGCGGGCGTCGGCCAGTGGGACGAGGACCGCCGCCGCGACGGCGAGCAGCAGGAGCTTGCCGGTGGCTGGGTGCTTGAGGAAGCCGGGGAGACCGCTCCGGGGAGCGGCCGCGGTGATCGTGGCCATCAGGCCACCCCCTCGCGAGCGGGCTCGGCCGTCCCGTCGCCCGACCCCGAATCAGCGGCCCCAACGGCCTCAGCAGCCTCGGGGGTCTCAGCGGCGAACTGCCCGCCGGTCCCCGCCACCACCCCCAGCAGCGCGTCCGAGTCGACGACCCCGAGGCAGCGTCCCCGGTCCACCACGCGGGCGGTCTGGCCGGTGCGCGCGACCGCCTCGATGGCTTCGGAGACGGTGGCCTGGGGCGCGAGGGCCGGGCCCTCGCCCGCCTCCTGCGCGGACGCGGCCCGCATGGCCCGCCGTACCGTCATGACCTGCTCGCGCGGCACGTCGCGTACGAACTCGCGTACGTAGTCGTCGGCGGGCGAGCCCACGATCTCCTCGGGCGTGCCGAGCTGGACGACGCGGCCGTCGCGCATGAGGGCGATGCGGTCGCCCAGGCGCAGGGCCTCGTTCAGGTCGTGGGTGATGAAGACCATCGTGCGGCCCTCCTCGTGGTGGAGCCGGACGACCTCCTCCTGCATGTCGCGCCGGATCAGCGGGTCGAGCGCGCTGAACGGCTCGTCGAACAGCAGGACTTCGGGGTCCACGGCGAGCGCCCGCGCCAGGCCGACGCGCTGCTGCTGACCGCCCGAGAGCTGGCCGGGCCGCCGGTGCTCCATGCCTTCGAGGCCGACCTTGGTGACGACCTCCTGGGCCTTCTCGCGGCGCTCGCGCCTGCCGACGCCCTGGACTTCGAGCCCGTACGCGACGTTGTCGAGCACGGTCCGGTGCGGCAGCAGGCCGAAGTGCTGGAAGACCATGGCGGCGCGGTGGCGGCGCAGTTCGCGCAGCCGGGCCTTGTCCATGGCGCGGACGTCCTCGCCGTCGATGACGATCGAGCCGGCCGTCGGCTCGATGAGCCGGGTCAGACAGCGTACGAGGGTGGACTTGCCCGAGCCGGACAGGCCCATGACGACGAAGACCTCGCCCTTGCGCACATCGAAGCTCACGTCCCGGACCGCGGCCGTGCAGCCGGTACGGGACCGGAGTTCGGCCGGGGTGAGGGCCGCGAGTTCGGGGTCGGCGGGGACTCGGTCGGCCTTGGGGCCGAAGACCTTCCACAGCCCGTCGACGGCGAAGACGGGGGCGGTGCCCGCGCGCTCGGCATCCGTGCGCTTGGCATCCGCGCGCTCGAAAGCGGCATCCTGAACATCGGTTGACGTACTGCTCATCACGCACCGCCTCCCAGCAGGTCCACGCACTTCTCGCCGACCATGAGCACCCCGATCATCGGGTTCACGGCGGGCATCGTCGGGAAGACCGACGCGTCGGCGATCCGGATTCCTTCGAGACCGCGGATCCGCAACTCGGGGTCTACGACGGCCAGTTGGTCGTCGGAGGCGCCCATGCGGCAGGTGCCCGTCGGGTGGTACACGGTGTGCGCGACCGACCGGGCGTACACGCTGAGTTCCTCGTCCCCGGTGATGTCCGGTCCGGGGCACACCTCGCGCTTGAGCCAGTGCGCGAGCGGCTCGGACTTGGCGATCTCGCGCGCGATCTTGATGCCGTCGACGAGGGTGCGGCCGTCGTAGTCGTCCTCGTCCGTGAAGTAGCGGAAGTCGAGGGCGGGCTTCTCGGCCGGGTCGGCGCTCGTCAGGTACAGGCGGCCGCGACTGCGCGGCTTGGGGATGTTGGGGGTCATCGAGACGCCGTGCGCGGGGCGTTCGTAGCCGATGCGCTCCGGGTTGTCCGTGAAGGGGACCTGGTAGAAGTGGAACATCAGGTCCGGGCCGGCGTGTTCGGGGTCGCGCCGCACGAACAGGCCCGCGTCGGAGTCCATCGCGGAGTTCTCGGGGATCGGCCCGTCCGTCTCCCAGACGATGACCGACTCGGGGTGGTCGAGCAGGTTCTCGCCGACACCCGGCAGGTCGTGGACGACGGGGATGCCGAGCGCTTCGAGGTCCTGGCGCGGCCCGATGCCGGAGTGCATGAGCAGCCGCGGCGAGTCGACGGCACCGGCGCACAGCAGCACTTCGTTCCGCGCCCGGACGAGGACCTCCTCGCCGTCCTTGGTGCGTACGTGGACGCCGCGTGCGCGCGTCCCGTCCAGCTCCAGCCTGTACGCCCAGGTCTCCAGGAGGATGTGGAGGTTGGGGCGTTCGTCCATGAACGGATGCAGGTAGGCGACCGAAGCGCTCGACCGCTTGTTATTCTCCGGGTGGTACGCGAGGTCGAAGAAGCCGACGCCCTCGGTGAACGGCTGCTTGTTGAAGCCCTCCACGCGCGGCACTTCGAGCGCCGACTGCGCGGCGTCCACGAAGTCGCGGGCGATGGCGTTCCGGTCCTTCTCGTCGACCGGCACGATGTTGTTGCGCAGCCGCGGGAAGTACGCATCCATCGGCACCGCGCCCCAGCCCTTGGCACCCGCCGCCTCCCACTCGTCCCAGTCGGACGGCAGCGGCTTGAACGCGATGAGCGTGTTGTGCGAGGAGCAGCCGCCGAGGACCCGGGCGCGGCTGTGCCGGATGTGCGAGTTGCCGCGCGGCTGCTCGGTCGTCGGGTAGTCGTAGTCCAGCTCCCCGCCGAGCAGGCCCATCCAGCGCCGCAGGGTCAGGACGTCGTCGCGGCCGACGTCGCTCGGGCCGCCCTCGATGACGGCGACGGTGACGTCCGGGTTCTCGGTGAGCCGGGAGGCGATGACGGATCCCGCGGTGCCGCCGCCTATGACGACGTAGTCGTACGTGTTCTGGTCTTCGGGCAGGGCGGCGGGTGCGGGCATGACGTGTTCAGGCTTGGCGTGTTCGGGCATGGCGTGGCGCTCCAAGGTGCCTTGTGCGGTGGGGAGTCGAGGGTGGTCGGGGCCGGGGGTCAGCCCGCGAACCACCGGACGGGCTTCGGCGCGAGGTTCTGGTAGACGTGCTTGGTCTCGCGGTACTCGGCGAGCCCCGCGGGCCCGAGTTCGCGTCCCACACCGCTCTTGCCGAAGCCGCCCCACTCCGCCTGGGGGAGGTAGGGGTGGAAGTCGTTGATCCAGACGGTGCCGTGCCGCAGCCGGCCGGCGACGCGCCGGGCGCGCCCCGCGTCGGCGGTCCAGACGCCGCCCGCGAGCCCGTACTCCGTGTCGTTGGCGAGCGCGACGGCCTCGTCCTCCGTGCGGAAGGTCTCGACGGTCAGGACCGGGCCGAACACCTCTTCCCGGACGACCCGCATGTCGCGGTGGCACTGGTCGAGGACGGTCGGCTCGTAGAAGTAGCCGGTGGCGGGCCGCTCGGCGGACGGCTCGGGGCGGGCGCCGCCGGCTCGCAGCACCGCGCCCTCGGCGAGCGCGGAGGCGACGTACGACTCGGTCTTCTCGCGCTGTTCGGCGGAGACCAACGGTCCGCACTCGACACCGTCCTCGGTGCCGCGGCCGAGCCGGATCCGCTCGGCCCGCCGCGCCAGTTCGGCGACGAACCGCTCGCGCACGGACTCCTCGATGATGAGCCGGGAACCGGCGGAGCACACCTGCCCGCTGTGGATGAAGGCGGCGTTCAGGGCCTGGTCGACGGCGGTGTCGAACCCCTCCTCCGTGGCGCAGGCGTCGGCGAAGACGACGTTGGGGTTCTTGCCGCCGAGTTCGAGGGCGACCTTCTTCACGGTGACGGCGGCGGCCTGCGCGACCTTCGTACCGCTGACGAGTCCGCCGGTGAAGGACACGAGGTCGACGTCCGGGTGCTCGGCGAGCCGGGCGCCAACGCTGTGGCCGGGACCGGTGACGATGTTCGCGACACCCTCGGGCAGCCCGGCCTCGACCAGCAGCTCGATGAGGGCGACCGTGGTCAGCGGAGTGATCTCGCTCGGCTTGACGACGAACGTGTTCCCGGCGGCGAGGGCGGGGGCCACCTTCCAACTCGCCTGCAGCAGGGGGTAGTTCCAGGGCGTGATCATCGCGCAGACGCCGACGGGTTCGTGCACGACGACGCTGTGGATGTCGTCCGACCCGGCGTCGACGACCCGCCCGCCGCCCTCTCCGACGACGAGATCGGCGAAGTACCGGAAGGCGTCGGCGACACAGTCGATGTCGACGCGCCCCTCCTCCAGCGTCTTGCCCGCGTCCCGGCTCTCCAGCAGCCCGAGCGGTTCGCGGTCGCGCACGAGGAGGTCGGCGACGCGGCGCAGGAGCGCGGCCCGCTCGGTGACGGGCGTGTGTGGCCACTCTCCGTGGTCGAAGGCGCGCCGGGCGGCCTCGACGGCGGCGTCCGTGTCCGGTACGCCGCCTTCGGCGACCACGGCGAGCGTCTTGGCGTCCGCCGGGTCGAGAATGTCGCGCGTGGCCCCTGAGGCGGCCGCACGCCACTCTCCGCCCACGTGAATCGTCTGCTGCGCCTGGTGTCCCGACATGTTCGGTGTTGCCTTCCGTTCCTGTTCCGTGCCCCTGTGTCACACGCGTGTCACTCTCGCGGGCCGAGTGCACCTGCCCCGGGACCTGGTTTGCATGCACAACCAGTGACGGATAGTGCGCGGGGTCACTGAAAAACCAATGGAAATACGACCAGAAGGTTGGACACCCGACCGACCCTTGACTAAAGTCAAAGAAATATGGAGCCAGTGAAAGCGTCAGTGTCCGCGGAGCACGTGACCACCCTGCGCCGCTTCAACCGGTACTTCACCCGCCGGATCGGCGTGCTCGACGATCACTACCTGGGGCAGGACCGGCCGCTCGGCGAGGCGCGCCTGCTGTTCGAGATCGGGACCGGCGCGTCACTGAAGGAGCTGAGGACCCGACTCGGCCTGGACGCCGGGTACTTGAGCCGGATGGTGCGCGCGCTGGAGGGCCAGGGACTCGTCCGGGTCAGCGTGCACCCGACGGACAGCAGGCTGCGCCTCGCGGAACTCACGGAGGCCGGGCGGGCGGAGCTGGCGGAGCAGAACCGGCGGGCCGACGGACTCGCCGAGGGCCTGCTGGACGGGCTGAGCGAGGAGCAGCGGGAGCGGCTGACGGAGGCCGTCACGGTGGCCGAGCGGCTGCTGCGGCTGGCGGGCGTCGGTGTCAGGGCCGTCGACGCCCGGTCGGCCGACGCGCGCGCCTGCCTGGCCGGTTTCGCCGCCGAGCTGGACGAACGGTTCCCCGAGGGATACGCCACCGCGGATCTCGTACCGCCTGAACAGATCGCCGTCCTCCTCGTCGCGTACGAGGAGGAACGTGCCGTCGGCTGTGGTGCGCTCTGCGCGCTCGACGCCGACACGGCCGAGATCCGGCACCTCTGGGTGCACCCCGACGCGCGCGGACTCGGCCTCGGGCGGCGGCTGTTGACCGCACTGGAACGTGCGGCCGCCCGGCGCGAGCATCACGTCGTACGCCTCGACACGCACGAGGTCCTCAAGGAGGCCGCCGCGATGTACCGCACGAGCGGGTACGTCGAGATCCCGGCGTACGACGCGAACGCGCACGCCAGTTACTGGTTCGAGAAGGTACTGGTCCCGCCCGGCTGACGTACGGTCCTCCGCCCGTCGCCCCGCCCGCCCGTCAGCCGTCCTTGCTGCTGATCGCCCGTCAGCCGTCCTTGCTGCTGATCGAGGGCACCGCGCTCGGGGAGGGGACCGGGTCGAAGCGGAACGTCTGGCCCGACTCGTCCTGACCGCAGGGCAGTTGGAGCACCGGGGCCCAGCTCTTCTTGGAACCGCCGGGCACCGAGACGCAGGAGCCGGTGTGCAGGGGCATGATGCGGTAGCCGCTTGGCCCGTCCGACCCGCTCGACCCGTCTGTTCCGACCGGCTTCAGACGGAAGCGTTCGGCGTTGCCGCGGTGGCCGCAGTAGTCGTCCGCCATCCGCGCGCCGCCCCGGGTGCTGCCGCCGGTCACGCCCAGGCAGCCGTAGCCGAAGACCGGGTGGAGCGAGCGGATCCGGTAGACCCCCTCCCCCTGGTCCTCCAGGGCGTACGTCAGGAGGCCGCGACCGCAGTCGAACTGGTAGACGCCGCCCGTCTCTTCGCCGTCCCGTTCGGACAGGCAGAGGGAGGAGGTGAGGGAACGGATGCGGTAGGTGCCCGGGACGGGCGAAGCTCCGTCGCTGTCCGCCGCGTCGTCGCTCGCCGCGTTGCCCGCGCTGGTCGCGTTCGGCCCGCCCGGCTCGCGGCCGTCGTCGTCCGCGTCCTCGCCCGCCGCCGACGCGAGGTAGCCGCCGCCCGCCAGGACCAGCAGGGTCAGCACGGCACCGGCCAATCGCCGGCGCGAGCGGATCAGGCTACGCAGGGAGCGGTGGCGAGGTGGCGGGCCGGCCTCGGGGTTGGGGGCTGACGTGTCCGGGCCCCCTGGCGGCTGCACGTGTGCGTGGGCCCGTTCTTGCTCGTATTCGCGTGCCTGCTCGTGCGCCTGCTGGTGTTCCTGGTCCTCGGCTTGGTTCTGGTTCTGGTCCCGGTTCTGGTCCTGGTTCTCGTTCTGGCCCTTGTCCTGCTCCTGGTCCGGGCGGGTCCCGGACGGCTCCGTCTCGGCGATCCGGTTCCGCGCCGCCAGCCACGCCTCCGCCTCGCGTCCCACCCCGCAGGCGTTGAGGAATGCCGTCAGCATCTCCGGGCGCGGCAAGGCGTCATGGCGCAGTACGTCGGCCAGCGTGCTGCGCGGCAGTACCTCGCCCCGCTCGGCGGCCCGCTCCTCCAACTGCCGGTAGGAGAGCCCCGACCGGTCCTTGAGCCGTCGAAGCCGGGCGGCGAACTCGGCGGCGTTCCGCGCCTCTTGAGGCGTCGGCCCAGGCGTGTCGGGAGGCGTGCCGAGCGGCGTGCCAGGAGGCGTGCCGGGAGGCGTCTGCTGTGACGGCTGCTGCGGCGCTGAGTGCCCGTGGTCGCCCATGCCAGACATCTTTGTCGGAGGCACGTCACACGGCCAAGGCCGTTTCCGGCCCCCTCGCACCGGCCGTACGAGCCCTCACGGAAACCCGGACAGCGGGCTGACCAGCCCGGACAGCGCGGGACTGTCCGGGACGGCCCGGCGCTGTTGTCCCCGTCCAACCTGCCCCAGCAAGCTCTTTCCTGCCCGGCAGGTCACTGCTTCGGGCCCCATCCCTGAGGAATCCCTGAGGAGTTACTCATGCGTCTTCGTCATGCCCTCGCGAGTGCCGGTCTCGGAACCGCGCTCGCCCTAGGTGTCATGAGCGCACCGGCGAGCGCCGCGCCCAGCGCCTGCTGGAGCGAGCAGACCAGCCCGACCTTCGCCCGGGGCGCCTGCAACAGCATGGCGGGCGGCGGCAGTTGGCGGCTCGGCATCCGGTGTTCCGACGGCGACTACAAGTGGTCCGCCTGGAAGAGGGTCACCACGCCGACCAGCCTGCGCTGCTCCGGCGGCCCGACCATCACGAACCACTGGATCGACACCGCCTGAGCCGGAGCCGGGCCCGTACGCCCGCGCTGTCCGGGACCTGCTGCGCAGGGGAGAGCATGTCCCGGACGACCGCTCGGTGAATGGTGAGCGGCGAGCAGCGGGTGGTGCGCGGCGGTGAGGTGCGGTGCGCGAAAAGCCGCCCCCGGGAACTCCCGGGGGCGGCTTCAGGCCTGGGGCTTCGGCTTCAGGCCGGTGTACGGCTCAGATGAGGCCGAGGCCGCGGACCGCCTCGCGCTCCTCCTCCAGCTCCTTCACCGACGCGTCGATGCGGGCACGGGAGAACTCGTTGATGTCGAGGCCCTGGACGATCTCGTACGAGCCGTCCTTCGTGGTGACGGGGAAGGAGGAGATGAGACCCTCCGGGACGCCGTACGAACCGTCGGACGGGATGCCCATCGAGGTCCAGTCGCCGTCCGCCGTGCCGTTGACCCACGTGTACACGTGGTCGATCGCGGCGTTCGCGGCCGAGGCGGCCGAGGACGCGCCACGGGCCTCGATGATGGCGGCACCGCGCTTGGCGACGGTCGGGATGAACTCCTCGGCCAGCCACTTCTCGTCGTTCACGGTCTCGGCGGCGTTCTTGCCGGCGATCGTGGCCTGGAAGATGTCGGGGTACTGGGTGGCGGAGTGGTTGCCCCAGATGGTGAGGCGCTTGATGTCCGCGACCGTCGAGCCCGTCTTCTTCGCGAGCTGCGTGAGCGCGCGGTTGTGGTCCAGGCGGGTCATCGCGGTGAAGCGCTCGGCCGGTACGTCCGGGGCGGCGGCCTGGGCGATGAGGGCGTTGGTGTTGGCCGGGTTGCCGACGACGAGGATCTTGACGTCCTCCGCGGCGTTGTCGTTGATGGCCTTGCCCTGGGGCTTGAAGATGCCACCGTTGGCGGAGAGCAGGTCGCCGCGCTCCATGCCCTTGGTGCGGGGGCGGGCGCCGACGAGCAGACCGACGTTCGTGCCGTCGAAGGCGACGTTCGGGTCGTCCGTGATGTCGATGCCCTGAAGGAGCGGGAAGGCGCAGTCGTCGAGCTCCATGGCGGTGCCCTCGGCGGCCTTCAGCGCCGGCGTGATCTCCAGGAGACGCAGCTTGACCGGCACGTCCGCGCCGAGCAGCTGGCCGGAGGCGATGCGGAAGAGCAGGGCGTAACCGATCTGGCCGGCCGCGCCGGTGACGGTGACGTTCACGGGAGTGCGGGTCATGGCGTTCTCCGTATGACAGCTGACGACGGTGGGGCGTCCCTGCCCCGGGGTACGGGATCCCCTGCCCTGCCGCCGGGATGATCGATCACTTGTGTCGATGATCGATCTCTTGGCGTCAAGAGAGATCCAGCGGTCAGGCTATCGCGCATCCGGGATCCCGGACGGCCGGGGCCGATGTGGCCCGCCCCACAGGGCGTTCCGTCCCGCGTCTCCGCGGGGCGCTCCGCGGAGGCGCGGGACGCGGGCGGGGTGTTGGGCCGGGTGCGGGACCGGGTGTGAGAGGGGGCATGGGAAGGCGGCCGTCGATCCGGGAGAGAAGGCCGACGGCCGCCTTCTGTGGGGGTGCCGGGTGGTCGGGAGGGGGGTGAGTCCTCCCGGTCGGTGCCGGACTCCCGTGGGGGTACGGTTCGCCTGCCCCGGCGGGGGGCGGGCATTCCTCTTGTTCGGGGAATTCTTACGGGTGGGGGTCTGGGCGGCTTGGTGGGCTTGGGGTGGTGGGTGTGTGCGGGCTGTTTTGGGCTGGTCGCGCAGTTCCCCGCGCCCCTGGAAGGCAGAGGCCCGCGCCCCGGGAAGGCACGGGCCTGCGGCCCCGAAAGGCATGGGCCTGCGGCCCAAAGACCGGGCCTGCGGCCCGAAGCAGCGGGTGGGCTCGGGGCTGTGGGTGGGTGCCGGTCGAGTTGGGCTGGTCGCGCAGTTCCCCGCGCCCCTAAAAAACCCGGGAGCGCCCCGCGCCCCTGAAAACCCAGGAGTGCCCGTGCCCCTGAAAACCCGGGAGCGCCCTCGCCCCCACAAACCCAAAGTGCCCCGCCCCAAAACCCGGGAGCGCCCCGCGCCCCTGAAAACCCGGGAGTGCCCCGCCCCTGAAAACCCGGGAGTGCCCCGCCCCTGAAAACCCGGGAGTGCCCCGCCCCTGAAAACCCGGGAGTGCCCGCGGCCCAAAACCCGGGAGCGCCCTCGCCCCAAAAGCCCGGTGCCCGTGGGCCTGAGTGGCCAGGGTTTCGTCCCGAACAGAACAGGTGCCCGCCTCTCGTGAGGCGGGCACCTGGGTGAAGCTCGTTCGGTGTGAGCTTCTGTGTGCTACTTCGTGCAGCCCTCCTCGCCCGAGGTCTGGAGGGTGGCGCAGGCCTTGGCCGCGGTGGCGTTCTTGACGGCGACCATCGGGGTGTAGGCGTCGGTGTCCGTGTCGACCTCGGCGGTCTGGGCGGCTGCCTTGCCCGCCGTGATCCGGACCTCGTCGCCGGGCCCGGCCGCGGTGATGCGGGCCCACGCGGCCCCGCACGTCTCGCTGTAGCGGACCTCGACCTGGGCGGTGCCGACGACGGCCTTCTCGACCGTCGTCGCGAGCGTGCCGCCGCAGCCCATGTTCTCCGGGTCCTTGCCCGCGCAGTCCGCGCCGAAGCACTCGACACCGGCCGGCAGCTCCTTGCTGACGGTCGGCGTCGGCGTCGGCGTGGTGTCGCTCCCTGCCGTGTCGTCGCCCCCGCCGTTCGTGAGGAACACGGCCGCGGCTATCACCACGAGCGCACCCACGACCCCCGCGAGGAACATCGTGAGCCGGCGCTTCCCGCGCTTCCCGTCGGGCGAACCGCCGGAACGCGGCCGCGCGTCCTGGGGCGGACCCCCGGCAGAACCGGCCGCGCCCCCGGCACCGGCGGCACCGGGCATGCCGGGCGGTCCGAAGGAACCCGACGGGCCGAGGCCCGACGACCCGGATGCACCGGACACACCGGCAGAGCCGGACGCGCCGGCGCTCGACGTGCCCAGACCCCCGGGGTATCCGTACCCCCCGGACGCTCCGGACGTCCCCGAAGGCGTGGCGACGGCTCCCCAGCCGCCACCGCGCGAACCCGAGGCCCCGCCCGAGCCGTTGCCGCCACCGGCCCCGGCACCGGCGCCGCGCGGCGTCCGTCGCTCCTCACCCTGCACCGGAGTCCCCGGCGGCACCGTGGGTGCCACCCCGGCAGGTCCCGCGATACCCGGCGTGGGCGCCGCTGTCGCGCTACCCCCGGCGCGCGCCTGCTTCCCGTTCCGTCCCCCCTTGGCCGGAGTCGACCCGAACTCTCCGAGCGCGGCACGCGCCTGGGAGATCCGGATCGCTTCCATGGTCATGTCGTGGCGCATCTCCGAGCGGCTCCAGGCCCTCTCGGCAAGCTCCCACATCGTCGTCAGATGGACGGGATTGGTCCCGGTCACCTCGGCCAGAGCCACGATCGCGCCCTTCGGCGCGAGCAGCCGGCCGTTCAGATACCGCTCCCAGGACGTCTTGCTGTACCCGGTGCGGTCGGCCACGGCGGCGACACTCAGCCCGCCGCGGTCGACCAACCGGCGCAGCTGGCTGGCGAACTCCCTGACCTGCGGATCGAGTTCATCCGGCAAGGCCCTCCAACGAGGCATTGCTACCCCCCTCTTTCCCCCCGTACGTGCTGGCTTTTCCCGCGCGTGAAGCCCTCTGCCGAGTTCTCGTTCTGGCTACCCACAGGGATGCGCACAGTAAGGATCTCAGTTCCCGGGATGGGGGCGCACGGGAGCATTCGGGCCTGTGGGCATGCACCGTTGCACGCCCGTTGGTCTGCGGTCCAGTGTCCCACCGACTTCCCTCCCGGCCGACGGGATCGCCTGGTCAGCGCACGGGACGTCCCGGAGCGTCCCGATTGCCCACGTTATCCCTGGTGTCGGCGGTGATCAGCGTAAATCCTCGAACTTGTCAACACATCGACACGCGAGGAACACATGCGCGACCTCGTGCGTCACTCGCGACCTCAGGGGGATCACATGCACACCAAGGGCAGGTCGAATCGTCGACTGCTCACCGCCGTCACCGTGACGGCGACCGCTGGACTCGCGCTCGGCATGAGCGGTCCGCTCGCCGCGGCCACGTCCGGCTCCGCGGCCTCTCCGCAGGTCATCGACGGTACCGGCGGCGCGTACAACGACTGGGGCGACGAGGGGACGCTCTCCGTCAGCCGCAACTCGAACAGCAACGCGACCCGTCTGTGGCAGACCGTCCTCTACGCGGACGGCGCCAGGTGGAGGGACGGCAATGGCGTGAACCGCCCCTTCACGAAGTACGACATCGACGGCTCCTTCGGCTGGAAGACGAAGTCGGCCACGAGGTGGTGGCAGGCGCGCGAGGAGCTGGAGGACGTCGACGGCATCGTCGGAAAGGAGACTTTCGGCCACGCAGACGACTTCCTCGACGGCCCGTACCGGGGTGGCCAGGTTACGTACAGCGGCTACCAGCGGGACGTCACGTTCAAGCGGCTGAGCGGGAAGTACTACGTCAAGATCGGTACGCAGTGGAAGGTCGCGGCGTACAAATGGCGAGGCTGAACCCGTTTCTCCCGAGCCCTCGGACTGTCACTCCGACGTGTGATCACGCCAGGGTGACGGCACCGACCACCGCGGTCAGCAGCAGGACGAGGGCGAGCACCAGGGCGTAGAGCAGCAGACGGTGCGAGGCGGCCCAGGAGGCCCTGGCGGGGGCGTGCTCCGGTTCCGGCGCCTCGGCGAGCAGGTCCCACCACGGGACCGTGGGGACGTCCTCGTACCCGCCCCGGTACTTGCCACCGTCCGTCGCCCCGTTCGCACCCTCGCCCCCGGCCACGGGCACCCCCGCCGGAGCCGGAGCCGGAGCCGTGGCCGGGACCTGAGCCACCGTTCGCGGCCACGCCCGCACCGCCAGCTCCCAGCGCACGCAGAAGCGCTCGGCGTCCGTCCCCGCGACCCGGCACAGGGCGACTACCGCCTGCCGGGGCGGGGGCTGCGTCGCGTTCAGATAGCGGTGCCAGGAGGACTTGCTGTACGCCGTGCGCTCGCCCAGGGCGACCAGGCTGAGCCCCGTACGGTCCTTGAGCAGCCGCAGTTGCTCCACGAAATGCGCCACCTCCGGCGGAAGATCCGCAGGCAGTGGCTGCCAGGCGCTCATCCCTCTCCTTGCCCCCTCACCGTCTCCCTCGTAGGTCCCCCGTTATGACCGGGTGACGGCGTCGGCGGCGGATTGGTTCCCGCCGGATGCGTTGCGGGACGAACGCCATACGACGGCCGGATGACAGCCCCCGACGGGTGGGACGTACCGGAACCGTCACCTCCGTGCCACAGGGGACTGACAGGCATTGAACAGCCGTTGGCACGTCCATGACTCTGGAGTCCAAGCGGCGCCCGTCCTCGCTCGGGGGAGTGGACGGGCGCCGCTCCCGTCCACGAAGAAGCCCGCCTCCTCTGGAAGAGGGACGGGCTTTCGTCACGCTGGCGCCTGGTTCGTTAGGTCCTGACCGTGAAGTGGAGCGTGTCGTCCAGGAACGGGATCTCCAGCAACGGGTTGGGCTGCGCCATCATCGCGAGCAGCACGATCGTCACACCCAGGACGCCGTACGTGACGAGGTCGGTGAACCGCGAGCGGACGGCCAGCATGCCCACGTCGGGCAGCATCCAGCGCATGACTCCGCCCGCGAGCAGCGCGACACCGATCAGCAGAGTGCCGAATTTGAAGAGGTCGAGCGCGGTCAGCAGGAGACCGAGTCCGACGGTGCCGGTGACCGCGAGAATCGGCCACTGACGCGCGGGCGCGGGCGCGTCGCGCGGAGCCGCCCGGCCACCGCCCTCGGGCCGTGCGGTGTCCCGGGTGAACAGCGGGAACCGGCGCGTGGTCCTCCGGGGCCGGCCATCGGGACCGGGGGCGCTGACCGCGTCCCGGGCGGTGGGTTCGCCCTCGCGAACCGCGTCGGCACCGGGTTCGGCGTCCTCCTCGGCCGGGGTGCCGTCGGAATCCGCCTCGCCGGAGTCCCCCTCGTCGCCGTGCGCCGGGTGCGGCCCGGTGCCGTGCGGCTCGGTGCCGTGCGGCTCGGTGCCGGGCGACTCCGCGCCACTCGCCTCGGTGCCGTCCGGCCGCGCGTCCGGCGCCCGTCCGGCCTCCGGCTCGGCGCCTGTCGGCTCCTGTTCCGGTACGGATGCCCCGGCGGCGGACGTCCCGTGCGACTCGGCGTCCTGGACGGCCGGGGCGCCCTTGACACCCCGGCCCGCGGCGCCGCTCCGAACCCGGCTGTCCTCCCGGCGCCCGCTGTCGCTCTGGTCCCCGGCCTCGGCCCGCGCCGGATCCTCGACCTGAATCGCGGCGTCGGCCCGCGCCGACGCATCCGCCCTCGTCGACGTATCCGCCTTCGCGGACGTATCCGCGCTCGCGGCCGTGTTCGCGGCCGTGTCCGTGTTCGCGGCCGTGTCCGTGTTCGCGGATGTGTCCGCCTCGCTGTCCCGCCCGGTGGCGGCCCGGTCAGCCGGCACTGCGTTCCGCCGCCTCGACCACGTTGACGAGGAGCTGGGCGCGGGTCATCGGGCCCACCCCGCCGGGGTTCGGGGAGATCCAGGCGGCGACCTCGGCGACACCGGGGTGGACGTCGCCCACGATCTTGCCCTCGGCGCTGCGCGAGACGCCGACATCGAGGACGGCCGCCCCGGGCTTCACGTCCTCGGGGCGGATCAGGTGCGCGGAACCCGCGGCGGCGACGATGATGTCGGCCCGGCGCAGGTGCGAGGCGAGGTCGCGGGTGCCGGTGTGGCACTGCGTCACCGTCGCGTTCTCGGAGCGGCGGGTGAGCAGCAACGGCATCGGGCGGCCGATCGTCACGCCACGGCCGACGACCACGACCTCGGCACCCTTGATCTCCACGCCGTACTGCCGTAGGAGGGTCAGGACGCCGTTGGGGGTGCAGGGCAGCGGGGCCGGCTCGTTCAGGACGAGGCGGCCGAGGTTCATCGGATGGAGCCCGTCCGCGTCCTTGTCCGGGTCCATCAGTTCCAGGATGCGGTTCTCGTCGATGCCCTTGGGGAGCGGCAGCTGGACGATGTAACCGGTGCAGGCCGGGTCCTCGTTGAGCTCGCGGACGACCGCCTCGATCTCCTCCTGCGTGGCGGTCGCGGGCAGTTCCCGCTGGATCGAGGCGATACCGACCTGGGCGCAGTCGCGGTGCTTGCCCGCGACGTACTTCTGGCTGCCGGGGTCGTCGCCCACCAGGACGGTTCCGAGGCCGGGCGTGATGCCCTTCTCCCTCAGGGCCGCCACGCGGACGGTCAGATCGGACTTGATCGCGGCTGCGGTGGCCTTGCCATCGAGAATCTGGGCGGTCATGTCCCCATCCTCGCGGATGACCGGGCCCTGGTTCCAATCCGGCCCTCCACAGCCACTTCCGGCCTTCCCGGCGGACCTCCCCGGCACGCTCCGTCCGGTCGCCGTCCGGCCCGCGCCCATGATCGGCGATGTTGCACTTGCACAACACACGCGGTATCCGGCTGGACAAATAAGCGACGCGTTAAGGACGATGAGCGGCACAGTGCCGCGGACAGTACCGGGGGGACGAACCGCATCTGTAGAACTTTCCTCCGAAATGTGCCGCGTCGTCCCCGCACTTACGCAACGACGGAGGAAAGCGCCATGAGTTTTGGCGACCCGAACAACCCCTACGGTCCGCCGCAGGGCCAGCAGCCCGGATACCCGCCCCAGCCTCCCCAGGGCCAGCCCGGCTACCCTCCGCAGGGCCAGCCCGGTTACGGCTACCCGCAGGGCGCCCCGCCGCAGCAGCCCGGTTACGGCTACCCGCAGCAGCCGGGCTATCCCGGTTACCCGGGCGGCAACAACATGGCCATCGAGATGCCCGGTCTGATGAAGACCGCGCGCGTCCTGCTGTTCATCCTGGCCGGTCTCCAGATCCTGTTCGGCATCATCGCGGGCATCGCCGTCGGCGCCGTCCAGGACGTGTCGAACGGCGTCGGCAGCGGTGACGACACCGACACCCTCGCCGGCCTCGGCTTCCTCGCCGCCGCGATCCTGGTGGGCCTTGGCGCCCTGTCCATCTTCCTCGGCGTCAAGTTCAAGAACGGCGGCAGCGGGATCCGCATCACGACGATCGTGTACGCGTCGCTGATGATCCTCGGCGGTCTCGTCAACACCGTGCAGGGCGCGGGCGGTTCCGGCACCTTCGGCGGGCTCATCTCCCTCGCCATCGCCGGCATCATCCTCGCCTCGATGGTGAACGGCGCCGCCTCGGCATGGTTCAACCGCCCGCGGTACTGACCTCGGAGCCCGCGCGGCACCGACCCCGGAGCCCCCGGGCTCCGGCTCCGGAACGGCACGTTCACGCCATTCACGCCAAGGGCCGTGTTTCACCCCGCTGAGGGGGGACACGGCCCTGCCGCGTCCCCATACCCTGATGCCGTAACCGCGTGCGGGACCGGGAACGGGGAGCGGGACGGGGAGAACGGCCTTGTACAGCATCATCGTGGTACCTCCGCCGACCACGGAGGACGAACACAGCGGCACGTACGGCAGCACGTACGGCAGCACGTACGGCAGCGCATACGGCGCCGCACACGGCGGGACGCGCACCGGGACGTACGGCGCGAAACCCGCCAGCCCCCAGATCCGGCTCGCACCCGGCGAGCGGCTGCCCTTCGGCCGTTCCGCGAACGGCAACGGGCTTGCGATCGCACACGAAGGCGTCTCCCGGAAGGCCGGGGAGATCACCGCGCAGGGCGCGTTCTGGGTACTGAGCAACCTCTCGGCCCACCAGACGTACGTGGTGGAGAACCCGGAGGGCGCGGGTGAGCACATCAAGGTCGGACCCGGCAGGCTGGACGCGCCGGTCCCCTTCGAGTTCTCCCGGATCGTGCTCCCGGCGGCGGGCGACCTGCTGTCCATCGAGGTGTGGGCACCCCGCCACGACTATCTGCGCTCCCCGGAGGGCCTGGACGGGGCGACGACCACGCCCGCGTTCTCCGTCGACCGCACCAAGCGGTACTTCGCGGTCCTCGCCGCCCTCTGCGAGCCCCGGCTGCGCGGTGAACCGCACGCCCCGCTGCCCACGGTCGACCAGGTCGTGGAGCGGCTGCGGCCCCACTGGCCCGCCGCGTCCCGCACCTCGGTCCAGTGGAACATCGACTACCTCGCCGTGAAACTGCGCCTCAAGCCGGGCCCCGACACGGCGGACACGGGCCCTCGCCTCAACGGCAAGAAGGAGTCCCTGGTCTCCCTCGCCCTGCGTTTCGATCTCGTACGGGAGGACGACCTGCTCGTCCTGACAAGGCCGGCGAGCCGGGCGGCGCGGTGACCGAGGCGTACGCGGTCTCGGTACCCAAGGGGTACCGGGTGGGGTCCTGGGAGGTGCGGGACCCGATCGCCACGGGCGCGTTCGGCAGCGTCTACGAGGCCCGGTGCGCCCAGCCGCGCGAGGGCCTGCCGAAGTCGGCCGCGCTGAAGTTCCTGCCCACCGGCACTGGTACGCCCCGTCAGCTGACGCATCTGCGTGAACTCGCCGAGCGCGAGGTCGAGTTGCACCGAAGACTCACGCGCCCGCGGCTCATCCGGATGTACGAGACCCTCACCGTCGACGACCCGGGCCACCCCGAACTCGACGGCGCCACCGTCCTCGTACTGGAACGGGCCGAGGGTTCCCTGGCCACCCTGCTGGACCGCTCCCCGCACCCGCCGCAGGGCCCCGCGCTGCTCGCGCAGACCTGTGAAGGGCTGGCGCAGCTGCACAGCGCCGGCTGGGTCCACGGCGACCTCAAGCCCGCCAACGTGCTGCTGATGAAGGACGGTTCGGCCCGGCTCGCCGACTTCAACATGGCCGCCGAGCTGGAGGGCACCCACGCCTACACCCCCGCCTTCTCCACCCCCGACTACACCCCGCCCGAACTCCTCTGGTCCGAGATCGGTGAACGCGGCCGCCAGATCCGCCCCTCGGCCGACATCTGGGCCTTCGGCGTCCTCGCCCATCTCGTCCTCACCGACACGTTCCCGCTGCCGGGAGGCACCCCCTCGGCCCGCCGGGACGCGGCGGTCCGGTACGCGCGCGGCACGGACGAACTACGGCTGTCTCCTCAACTGCCGGACGGCTGGCGGGAGATCGTGCGGGACTGTCTGGCCCGTACGCACACGGAACGGATCTCCGCCGAGGCGCTGTTGCGGCGGGTGGAGGAGGCGGCCGGCACCAGCCCGTCCCCCCGTCTGCCGAGGCTGCGCGCGCGGCGCGGAGGACGCCGCTCGACGCTGGTCCTCGCGGCCGCGGCCGCCACGGTCGCCGTCTCGGGGCTCGCGTACGGCATCACCACCTGGGCGGGCGACGGCGGGAGCGGCTCGGAGGGGGGCGCGGGAAACGCCTCCGCGACCGAGAAGGTGGTCCAGGCGTCGTACGGCGCCGGCGAACTCCGTACCGACAAGGGCGTACCGGCCGTCCACCGGCCGCTGATCGTCGACTCCGCGCACGACTGTGTGCAGGAGGAGGTCACCCCGGCGCTCCTCGCCGCCATGCTGAAGGTGGAGAGCGACTTCGACCCGGGTCTGTCCGACCCCGCCAACGACGAGTACGGCATCGCCCGTTGGACCCCGCGGGTGCTGCGCTGGTGGATCCGGTCCGACGGCGTCACCGCCAAGACGATCCCGAAGCCGCCCTTCTCCCCCGCCGAGTCCATCCCCGCCATGAGCAGATACCTGTGCTGGATCGCGCCACGACTCGATCCGAAGCTCGACGGCGACCACCGCGTGCTGATCGCGGCCGCCTACCGGACGTCGTACGAGAAGGTGAACGACGCGGCCGGTGTTCCCCCGAAGTACCGCGACTACGCCGCCCGCGTCGCTCACTACCTCAAGGAGTACACGCCCGCGGGGAAGAAGTGACCCTGAGACTTCCGAGGTACCCCTCCCCGCCCTCCCGCACGAGGGTGGAGTCGTCCACCTACGGGGGTGGCGACACCAGGAGGGACACACACCATGAAGCGCACTCTGGCCTCACTCGGCGCCGCGGCGGTACTGGCCTCCGGAGCGATCATGCTGGCTCCGGCGAGCGCATCGGCGGCACCGAACGGCTGCTGGGGCAACGCCGGCACGAAGACGGACCCCGAAGGCCGCACGTACTCCGCCCGCTACTGCCACAACTACCAGAGTGGCGACATCATCTGGCACCGCAACAAGATCGGCGATCTGTACGCGGGCGACAACTGGTTCGTCTGCCAGACGAAGACGCCGGGCTACAACAACCCGCCCGTCGGCAGCGCCCGCAACGACTGGTGGCTCTACACCCAGGGTGACACCGGCAGCACGCACCGGGCCTGGGGCTGGTTCCCGGCGACCAAGGTCTCGGGCGGCGGCAACTGGCAGCCGATTCCGGGGCTGCGCACCTGCTGACGTCCTTCGCCCGGCGGCGGTCTCCGGTTCCCTCGGGGGAGGGCCGGAGGCCGCCGTCATGTCCTCCCACATCCACCGGGGACGGGCCGCCCGCTTCCGACCGGACCACGGAGTGAACCACAAGCAAACGCAAAGTGAACTGTCCGGATGTTCCTCGCACGTTGCTCTTTCCTCGGCCGCGTCCTCGTCGCGCCGCCGGGACATACCCCCGGGAACTCCCCCTACTCTGACGTCTGTTGGACTAGGGGCAGGGGGACTACTCCATGTACAGCGTCATCGTGGTGCCGCCGCAGGGCGCCGGAGCGGGTGACCAGATCAGACTCTCCGCCGGCGAGCGGCTGGCCTTCGGCCGGTCCGAAACCGGTAACGGACTCGCGATCGCACACGAGGGGGTCTCCCGGATCGCCGGAGATCACCGCACACCGCGCCTTCTGGATTCTGAGCAACCTCAGCCGGGACCAGACGTATGTGGTCGAGAACCCGGAGGGCGCGGGCGAGCACATCAAGGTGGCGCCTCGCCGCGTGGACGCGCCCGTGTCGTTCGAGTTCTCGCGCGTGGTGCTGCCCGCCGCGGGTGACCTGCTCAGCTTCGACGTCTGGGCGCCGCGCCACACTTACCGCGGCGCCGCCGGCTCCGGGTTCTCCGGCGCCCTCACGGCTCCGGCCTTCGCCCTCGACCGCACCAAGCGGTACTTCGCCGTGCTGAGTGCCCTGTGCGAACCCCGGCTGCGCGGCGAACCGCACGCTCCGCTCCCAACCGTCGACCAGCTCGTTGAGCGTCTGCGGCCCACCTGGCCCGCGGCGAACCGCTCCTCCGTGTACTGGAACATCGACTACCTGGCGGTCAAGCTACGTCTGCGGTCGGCTCCCGAAACGGCCGGACCCGGCCCGCGCCGCTACGGCAAGAAGGACTCGCTGGTCTCGCTCGCGCTCCGTTTCGACCTCGTGCGGGAGGACGATCTCGTCGTCCTCGCGGCGGCCCCGAGCGAGGTGGCCCAGTGACCGGAGACGTCTGCACCGTTCCGGTCCCGAAGGGCTACCGGGTGGGCCCCTGGGAGGTCCACGAGCCGCTCGCCTCCGGCGCGTTCGGCAGTGTCTACGCGGCCAGGCGCATCGGCGACGGGAACGCCCCGGGCGACCTGACCGACGACGGAACCGGCCCGGTACCCCGGGATGCCGCCCTGAAGTTCCTGCCGACCGGCACCCGAACCCCGCGCCAGCTCCACCATCTCCGTGAACTGGCCCACCGGGAACAGGAGTTGCTGAATCGGCTGCGTTCTCCACGGTTGATCCGGATGTACCAGGCGCTCACGGTCGACGACCCGGGCCACCCCGAACTCGACGGCGCCACGGTCCTCGTACTGGAACGGGCCGAGGGTTCCCTGGCCGAGTTGCTGGACCGGTTCCCCACCCCCGGCTCCGGGCCCGCCCTGCTGGCCCAGGTCTGCGAGGGGCTGCACCAACTGCACCGTGCGGGCTGGGTGCACGGCGACCTCAAGCCCGCCAACGTGCTGCTCATGAAGGACGGTTCGGCACGGCTCGCGGACTTCAACATGGCCGCCGAGCTGGAGGGCACCCACGCGTACGCGCCCGCCTTCTCCACCCCCGACTACACCCCGCCCGAACTCCTCTGGTCCGAGGTCAGCGAACGCGGCACCCAGATCCGCCCCACCGCCGACGTCTGGGCCTTCGGCGTCCTGGCCCACCTCGTCCTGACCGGCACCTTTCCCCTGCCCGGGGGCACGACGGAGGCCCGCTGCGACGCGACCGTACGCTACGCGCGCGGCGACGAGGAGTTACGGCTGTCCCCCGACCTCCCCCCGGACTGGCGGGAGATCGTCGCCGACTGCCTGGCACCCACGCACGAGGAACGCACGGCGCGCACCACCGACACGGCCTCGCTCCTGCGCCGGGTGGAACAAGCCGCGGGGACGGCCCGCTCACCTCGCCTGCCCCGGCTCCGGCCCCGCAGATGGCGCCGCCCCGCCCTCGCGACCGGCCTGGCGGCGGCGATACTGGCGGTGGCCGGGACTGTCGCGTACACGATGCGGGACGACGGACCGACGTACGGATACCACCGCTGCCCCTTCGGGTCCGTCTGCTTCTTCAGCGAGCCGAACGGCACGGGTGAGATGTGCGGTTGGAAGGGGGACGACAAGGACTGGCTGTCGGGCGCCGAGACGTGCGCGTGGACCCGCGGCCGCCCGGTGAAGTCGATCTTCAACAACGGCGACGAGGCGACGGGGCTCGCCGGTGTGGCCTACTACCGGGGCCGTGACTTCACCCCGGTCGGCGAGGACATCACCCGCGAGAACTCGCGCAACCGGACCGGCTGCACGGCCCAACGCGCCCAGGGCAACCTGGCGGGCACCTACGCGCCCCTGTCCCACAGGTGGATCGAGCACTGCGGGGACGGGGCCGCGGACTGACACCCTCAACGCGCCCCAGTCGGCGGAGCCCATGGCCCCGGTGGCCGACTGCCAGGGCCGCACCGGTCTCTTCGCCGCCCAGACCTCTCCGACGATGCTCCTCACCTGCACGGCGACGGACACGGGCACGACACGGATCGCCGCGTACGCCGGGCAGAGCCGCACCTGGCAACCGTACGAGCGGGACGTGGGGGCCGGCTAACTCCGGAGGGACCCGATGAACTCCGCCCAGGCGCGGGCGGGGAACACGAGGGCGGGTCCCTGCGGGTTCTTGGAGTCCCGGACGGGGACG
Organism: Streptomyces sp. NPDC050988; assembly: GCF_044456225.1. Lineage (NCBI taxonomy): Bacteria > Bacillati > Actinomycetota > Actinomycetes > Kitasatosporales > Streptomycetaceae > Streptomyces > Streptomyces sp. NPDC050988. The sequence continues at coordinate 73,330 of NZ_JBITFQ010000031.1, forward strand.
ACACCGGGGAGACCGTCGCGGACCTCGACGCAGTCCCCGCCGTCGCCGTTGCTGTAGGTGCTCTTGCGCCAGCCGGCGGCGCCGACGAAGCCCTCGGCCACCTCGACGCACTCCCCGCCATCACCGTTGCTATGGCTGCTCTTGCGCCAGACGGCGGCGCTCAAGTCAATCTGCTCGCTTGCCATTTCGATAGTCCTCTGCCGCGTCCTCGATCATGGCGAGGGACGCCTCAGGCGGCAGTGCGGCGGCCCTGAGCAGATCGTACGACTTGCGGTACTGCTTCACGAGGGCCGGATCGTCGATGGTGTCGCCGCTGTACGAGGACTCGGTGTACACGAGGGGCGGGGCGTCAGGGAAGGTCATGACCTTGGCTCCGCCGAGCATGAGCGGATACGCCCCGCTGTTCCACGGCAGGACCTGTGGAACGATCCGCCGACGCCGCGCCAACGCCGCGATGCGGTCGAGCTGTTCGGCCGTCTCCTCGGGCGGGAGGATGGGATGGCGCAGGATCGACTCGTGCAGGATCGCCCAGTACTCGGGGACTTTGTGATCGTCCTCGAAGAGGCGCGCCCGCGCCATCCGGGCGTTGACCTTCTCCGCCACCTCTTCGTCCGACGCCCTCGGGTGTGCCGCCTGGACCAGCGTCCGTGCGTAGGCAGCCGTCTGCAGCAAGCCGGGGAGAACGGCGGGACACCACTCCTCGATGGTCTCCGAGTGCTTCTCCGCCTCCAAGATCCGCTCGAAGTACCCCGCGTGCCCCTTCCTCTTCGCCTTCCGTACGTCCTCGCACCGTCGCCCGAAGAAGCCGTCCGTCTTCAGCACCCGGTCGGCGTGATGCGCCAAGTCCTCCGGCATACGCCGCTGCCCACGCTCGATCTCACTCAGATAGGTCGGCGCGTAGAACGAACCCTCCACCACCCCCTCCAACGTGAGCCCCGCCTGCTCCCGCTTCCACCGCAACTCCTTGCCGTAGAACTCCGGAACGCTCGCCGAACCGTCGATGTCCTTGCGCGCAGCCACCGTTGACCACCTGCTTCCACACCCGGTGCCGTGGACCCCAAAACCCTTTTACGGTACGCCGCCCGACGCCAATGTGTGATGAGTTCGTCACGCACCGCACAGGAAGGCGTTTCCCCCCATGACCGACTCCGCCGCCCCCGACGACGTACACGCCTGCGTGGAACAACTCCGCACCGCGCTGGAAGAGAACGGCATCACCCTGCCCTCCCTCGGCATCGAGTCGACGTCCTTCGCCGCCGTCTACGCCGCCCCGCACCTCGTCGCTCTCGGCAACTGCAATCTGGCCACCGCCCAGGCCCTGGCCATCGCCCTCCGCAAGGCAGCCGCCCGGTGAAACCGCTCGCCCTCGACCTGCTCGCCGTCCCCAAAGCCGTGCCGGAGGTCCGTCGCGCCGTGCGCGAACACCTTGGCGTCCCCTGCCCCGAAGTGCAGCTCTGCGCAAGCGAGTTATTGACGAACGTGATCGTCCACCTCGGCGAGGAGACCCCGGTCTCGGTGCGACTCATCCACGAGGGCGGCCGTACCCGCCTGGAGGTAACCGACCCGGACCCGCACTCCTGGCTCATCCTCCGCCGGGCCACCGCCGACGACGAGACCGGCCGCGGGCTCCTCCTGCTCGACGCGGTCGCGGTGCGCTGGGGCGTGGAGCAGACACCCGGTGGCAAGACCGTGTGGTGCGAATTTCCGGGAGGCACATGATGCGGGATGCACATGATGTTCGGGCAACCCTGGAAAGTTTCAGGTTCCCGCCGCTCCTCACTTCCAGCAATGTGGTCCGGGCGCCGCCAGGGGGCCGGCGCGCCGACCGAACGAGGGACGACATGAAAACCTTGCACACTCTGCGCGTCAAAGCTGGAATCTCCGCTTCCGCCGTCCTGCTGTCCGGCGTCGGACTCAGCCTGGCCACCGCGACACCGGCCGCCGCCTACGCGGGCTACTGCAACAAGTCGGTGACCAGGTCGAGCGCACTCGGCTCCGTCAGCTTCGTCTTCCACGCGAAGATCCCTGCCTACAACAGCACCATGGACTGCTACATGAACCGGGGTGCGAACAGCAAGGCGGTCGAGGCACTCCAGACATCGCTGAACAAGTGCTACGGCCGAAGCCTGGACGTCGACGGCGACTTCGGCCCCGCCACCGAGACGGCGCTCGAATACGCGCAGGACAAGGAAGACCTCGGCGTGGACGGCAAGTACGGCACCGAATCACGCAAGGGCCTCAAGTGGTACTGGGATCAGCAGAACGGCTCCCGCTGGGGCTGCGCCCGGCTGGGAGACGTCATCCACATCGGTGTCTGACGGAGACGACCGGGCCACCAGTACGTCGGCCGACCGGACAAACGGGGAGAAGAATCGCATGAGGATGTTCAGGATTGCGCGCCCGAAAGCAGGTCTCGTGGCTGGGGCCATGCTCCTGTCGGGGCTGGGGCTCGGTGTGGCCACCGCTTCGCCCGCCGCCGCCTACGACGGCTACTGCAACAACTACGTGTCGAAGACAAAGTCGTTCAACGGCAAGACGTACACCGCCTACATCCCGTCGTACAACAGGAGCTCCAACTGCTACATGGACCGAGGTGCGAACAGCACCGCGGTCGGCATGCTCCAGCGGTCGCTGAACGTCTGCTACGGCCGGAGCCTGAGCATCGACGGAATCTTCGGCCCCGCTACCGAGGCTGCGCTCAAATACGCGCAGGACAAAGAGAACATCGGCGTGGACGGCGAGTACGGCACTCAGTCGCGCGACAACCTCAAGTGGGAGTTCAGCCTCATCGGCTCCTACAGGTGCGTTGAGCTCTGACCCCTTGACCGCCGACCACCGGGAGACCGAATGAAGAAGTTCCGCCCACCGCGCGCCAAGGCAGGAATCGCCGCCGGCGTGATGCTGCTGGCCGGACTCGGAGTGGCCGGTACCACAGCTCCGGCCTCCGCCGCGGACTACTGGTGCAACAAGACGCTCGGCCGCTTCGTCAACGGAGGCGATCACGAACTGGCCAACATCCCCGCGTACGGCAGCACCGACAACTGCATCACCGGGCGGGGAGCCTACGGAACCCACGTGAAGGCGATCCAGAGCGCTCTTCGCTACTGCCACGGCCGGACCAAGGTGGAGGCCGACAGCGACTTCGGGCCGATCACCGAACAGGAACTGAAGATCGTGCAGGGCAACCTGGGCCTCGAAGCCGACGGCGTGTACGGCCCGAATACCCGCGACAAGCTGCGCTGGCGCAGCACCACCGGCCACTGCGGGACCCTCCCGTAACGGGCGCAGTCGACACCACGTGAAGCCAATCCCCATCGCATCAGCGCATACGGCCGCGGTGATCGTTCGTGATCACCGCGGTCGGCTGTTTCCGCACCGCCCTCCACAGAGCCGCCGTGAAGCCCGAGAAGCCGCGCGGCGTACGGGACCCGCGATAGCCTCGTGTCAACTGGGGTGGCGTACAAGCCATTTGTGAACGAACGGCTGCGGAAGAACAGCACATCGGGGGACCCATGTCGGACGACCAGCGGCCCACGTCGCCGTACTCTCCGGAGTCCGGCGACGCCGCGTTGGAGCAAGCGGGGGCCGGTCGCCTACGGCCGAAGGACCCCGCTCGCATCGGGCCCTACGTGTCGCTCGGGCTGCTCGGCAAGGGCGGGATGGGGCGGGTCTATCTGGCACGGCCCGCCGACGACGGCTCGGGTCTCGCCGCGGTGAAGGTGATCCGGCCCGAGTACGCCGAGGACGCCGACTTCCGGCGACGGTTCGAGCGCGAGGCCGCCGTGCACGGCCGGGTCCGGACCCCGCACGCGCCGCGATTACTGGGCACCGGCTTCCAGGACGAGCTGCTCTGGATGGCCACGCAGTACGTGCCCGGCCTCAACCTCGCGGAAGCAACCCGCGAGTGCGGCGGGCTCGAACCGGCGGGCGTGTGGCGGCTGGTCGGCGAGCTGGGGCAGGCCCTCTCCGCGCTGGCCGCCGCCGGGATCGTGCACCGGGACCTCAAACCGTCGAACGTGATCCTTTCCACGTGGGGCGCGCACGTGATCGACTTCGGCATCTCGCAGGCCGCCGACAGCAGCGCGATCACCACCACAGGGAGCCGGGTCGGCACCCCCGCCTTCATGTCCCCCGAGTACCTCAGGGAAGGCCGCTGCGACACCGCCTCCGACGTGTTCTCGCTCGCGAGCACCCTCGTCTACGCGGCCACGGCACGCGCCCCGTTCGGCGACGGCACCGGTGTGGACGTCATGCACCGGGTCGCCTTCGAGGAGCCCAGGTCCGAGATCATGGACGAGCTGGCGGAGGCAGATCCCCCGCTGGCCGCGCTGCTCCTGGCCTGCTTGTCCAAGGACCCGGCCGGGCGGCCCACGCCCCGGCAACTGATCGACGCCGCCCCGGCACATCCCCGTACGGGGTGCGAGCCGCATGAACCACGTGGGCCTGGCGAGCCGCATGAACCGCATGAACCGCGTGAGCCGCATGAACCGACGTGGCAGGAACCCCTCGGCTCACTGCTGCTCGCCCGCCGTGCGGCCAACGAAGTGCTGGAGTGCGCCTCCGCGGAGCAGCTGGGCCACTTCCGCGCGCCCGTACAGCGCACGGCGTCCCCCGGCCCCGACCCCGCCCCCCTCCCCGCCTTCGGGCCCCCGCCTGCGACTCCGGTCAGCCCGTACGGAGCGTCCACGCCCGCCCCGGCCACGGCCGACAGCCCGTCGGCAGGCGGGCCATCGGAGGGCGGGCCACCGGAGGGCGGGTCATCGACAGGCAACCCGGCCCCCGGCGCTCCACCCGACACCGCCCCCGCACCCGACACCGCCCCGGACCCCGCCCGAGGAACGGTCGTCACGCGCCGCAGGAAGCCGTACTTGGTCATCGCCGCGGTGCTGGCCGTGTGCGCCGTCGCCGTGAGCGCCTTCCTGCTCACCCGCCCGGGCACCACCGGCACGGCCTCCCCCGCGCCGACCGCCGAACGGACCGCCTCCGAGAAGCGGGAGAACTCTCCGTCGCCCGACTCCTCCGCCTCGGCGTTCCCTTCCCCGTCCCGCGAGGAGAAGGACGACAAGGACGGTGGCACCAAGGGCGACGCCCCCGGAGCGGGAGGTGAAAGAGAGGGCGACGGCGGTCAGGGCCCCGGGCAGGCCGAGCCCACCCGGGCGGAGACCACCGCGGCCGACGGCAGCGGCGGATCCGGAGGTGCCGGATCCGGAGGTGGCGATGGCAGCAGCGGAAGCGAACCCGCTCCGACCAGGACCACGGCCGAACCGGCCACACCCCCGTGGATCTCCCAGTGCACGTACTACTCCGGCACCCAGCTCACGCAGTCCGGCGACAGGGGCCAGCGCGTCGTGCAGGTGCAGTGCATGTTGGACAAACGCGGCTACGGCGTCGGCGGCGCGGGCGTGGACGGCCAGTTCGGCAAAGACACCGCGGCGGCGGTCAAGGCCTTCCAGAGCGACAAGGGGCTGGAAGTCGACGGCCAGGTCGGCCCCAACACCTGGGCCGCGCTGCGCGGTTCAACGTGATACCGCGACACGACAACACACGACACAACACACGACAACAACGGCCCGCCGGTGTCCTGGGTGAACGGCCGACGGGCCACCGCACGCATGCGGCTCAGTGGAAGAAGTGCCGCGTCCCCGTGAAGTACATCGTCACGCCCGCCTTCTTCGCGGCCTCGACGACCAGCTCGTCGCGGACCGAACCGCCGGGCTGGACCACGGCCTTGACGCCGGCGTCGGTGAGGATCTCCAGGCCGTCGGGGAACGGGAAGAAGGCGTCCGAGGCGGCGAAGGCGCCCCGGGCCCGCTCGGCGCCCGCGCGCTCGACGGCGAGCTTGGCGGAGTCGACGCGGTTGACCTGACCCATGCCGACGCCGACGGAGGCGCCGTCCTTGGCGAGGAGGATCGCGTTGGACTTCACCGCGCGGCAGGCCCGCCAGGCGAAGGCCAGTTCCTCCAGCTCGCCGGGCGACAGGGCGTCACCGGTCGCCAGGGTCCAGGAGGACGGGTTGTCGCCGTCGGCCTGGAGGCGGTCGGCGACCTGGAGGAGCCGGCCGCCGTCGATCTGCTTGACCTCGACGGAGGCGGCCGGGCCCTGGTGGGCGCGGAGCACGCGGATGTTCTTCTTCTTGGTGAGGGCCTCCAGCGCGCCGTCCTCGTACTCCGGCGCGACGATGACCTCGGTGAAGATCTCGGCGACCTGCTCCGCCATCTCCTTCGAGACGGGGCGGTTGACGGCGATCACACCGCCGTACGCCGACACCGGGTCGCAGGCGTGCGCCTTGCGGTGCGCCTCGGCGACGTTCGCGCCGATCGCGATACCGCACGGGTTGGCGTGCTTGATGATCGCGACACAGGGCTCGTCGTGGTCGTACGCGGCACGGCGCGCGGCGTCCGTGTCCGTGAAGTTGTTGTACGACATCTCCTTGCCGTGCAACTGCTCGGCGTCGGCCAGACCGCCGCTGCCGTCCACGTACAGCGCGGCGCCCTGGTGCGGGTTCTCGCCGTAGCGCAGGGTGCTGCTCTTCTCGAAGGTCGCGCCGATGAAGTCGGGGAAGGCCGAATCGTCGGCGGGCGCGTACGAGCTCGCGAACCAGGAGGCGACGGCGACGTCGTACGCGGCCGTGTGCTGGAACGCCTCGGCGGCGAGCCGCTTGCGGGCGTGCAGGTCGAAGCCGCCGTCGCGGGCCGCGGACAGCACGTCGGCGTACCGCTCGGGGCTGGTGACCACGGCCACGGACGGGTGGTTCTTGGCGGCGGCGCGGACCATCGAGGGGCCGCCGATGTCGATCTGCTCGACGCACTCGTCGGGCGTGGCGCCCGAGGCGACGGTCTCGCGGAACGGGTAGAGGTTCACGACGACCAGCTGGAACGGCTCCACGCCCAGCTCGCCGAGCTGCTGCCGGTGGGACTCCAGCCGCAGGTCGGCGAGGATGCCCGCGTGCACGCGCGGATGCAGCGTCTTGACCCGGCCGTCCAGGCACTCGGGGAAGCCGGTGAGCTCCTCGACCTTGGTGACCGGGACTCCGGCGGCGGCGATCCTCCCGGCGGTGGAGCCGGTGGAGACCAGCTCGACACCGGCCGCGTGCAGGCCGCGGGCGAGGTCTTCAAGACCTGTCTTGTCGTAGACGCTGATGAGCGCGCGGCGGATGACCCGCTTCGTGTCCTGCGAACCCTGCGTGCCCTGAGTGCCCTGCGTACCTTCGGCGGTCACGGGATAAATACCTTTCGTCCCTCAATGCGATAGCCGTTGCGGGCGAGCCGCCCCACGACATCGACGAGCAGCCTTCGCTCGACTTCCTTGATGCGCTCGTGCAGAGCGCTCTCGTCGTCCTCGTCCCGGACCTCGACCACGCCCTGAGCGATGATCGGGCCGGTGTCGACGCCGTCGTCGACGAAGTGGACGGTGCACCCGGTGACCCTCGCGCCGTACGCGAGGGCGTCGCGAACGCCGTGCGCCCCCGGGAAACTCGGCAGCAGCGCGGGGTGGGTGTTCACGAACCGGCCGCCGTAGCGGGCCAGGAACTCCTTGCCCACGATCTTCATGAACCCGGCCGAGACGACGAGATCCGGCTCGTACGCGCCGGTGGCCTCGGCCAGTGCCCTGTCCCACTCGTCACGCGTGGCGTGGTCCTTCACCCGGCACACGAAGGTGGGAAGCCCGGCACGCTCGGCGCGCTCCAGGCCCGCGATGTTGTCGCGGTCAGCGCCGACCGCGACGATCTCGGCTCCGTAGGCGGCCGTCCCCTCCGACGCGATCGCGTCGAGGAGGGCCTGCAGATTCGTACCTGATCCGGAGACCAGCACGACGAGGCGCTTGGCCTTGGCCACGGCGGGGCCCTTTCTCGGAGGTTTTCGGGGTTCCTGGGGGTTCGTGGGGTTCTTGGGAGGCGGCTCTCGGTGAGAGTGCGTCCGCGGTCGGCGTTTGTACGGTCGTACGAATGCATCGAGCCCCCGGATACGGGGAAGTCTACGAAGCGGCCGACCGTCAGCAACGATACCGGCACACCGGGCGGCCCCCACGGGACGGGGGCGTGGCCGGAAGGTAGCGTCTGGGGAGGATCCGCCCGGGGAACACGGTGCGCACAGGGGAACGCCTTTCGCGCACGGGACGTTGACCAGGGACGGGTACGAACGCTTGGGCGCGAGCCCCGGACACGTAACCAGCTCTGTGGACACGTTGCCGCCAGAGACCATCAAGGGGAAGACGCACACCTGATGCCGGACCGCAGTCTCCGACTCCCTCCGCTCCTGCTGCGCGAGCGGCGCCCTTCTCCCACGCCGCCGCGGGAGAGCGACGACGTGCCCGAGGGCGGGCAGGGCTCCGCGGGCGGGCAGGGTTCCGCAGGTGGGCAGGGCTCCTCGGGTGGCCGGGGCGGCTCCGGTGGCGCGGGCGGCTCCGGTGCGCCCGACTCCGGGCAGCGGCCCGAGCCGCCGCAGCCTCCTGCCGACGACAACCCCTTCGCCCCGCCGCCCGAGGGCACGCCCGACCGGCCCTGGCAGCCGCGGCGGCCCGCGGGCGGACAGGGCGAGGGCGGCCAGGACGGCCGGGGCGAGGGCGACGGCTCCCCCTGGGGCAGCCAGTGGAGCGACCGCCAACCGGGGCCCGCGCAAGGCGGCCGCTTCGGTGACCGGCCCGGTCCCAACGGCGGATCCAACGGCGGCTCCGGCGGCGGCCAGAACGGTCCGGAAGGGCCCGGCGGCCCAGGCACCGGCATGCGCTGGGACCCGACGGACCCCGCCCAGCGCCGCGCGCGGTTCGCGCTGCTGTCCGGTATGTGGGCGTTCTTCTTCGCCCTCTTCAGCTGGCCGTACGTGGCGCTGCTGCTCGGCGCGCTGGCCATGTACTGGGCGATCAGCGCCCTGCGCGCCAAGCCGCCGCGCACGCCGGATCCGAACACCCCGGCGCCGCCCACCTCGGGCGCCAGGCCCCAGACCACGGCGGCGATCAGCGGCCTGGTCACCGCGTCCCTGGCCCTCGCCATGGTCGCGGCCACCTTCACGGCCCAGCTCGTGTACAGCGACTACTACACGTGCGTGAACGACTCGCTCACGAACACGGCGAAGAAGTCCTGCGACAAGTTGCTGCCGGAGGAGCTGCGGGGGTTGCTGGGGACGCAGGGCTGAGGCCAGGCCCTGCTTCGTACGTGCTGCAGGCGTGGGTTGACTTGGAGTGCGCTTCAAAATCCATGCTCCTCTCGACGCCCGCCGCTCGGCGGGCCGAAAGGGGAGGACACCCGCATGCGCTACCGCACGATCGGAACGGCCCCCGGGACCCGCCGTGAGGTGAGCGTCCTCAGCCTCGGCGCGATGCTGTTCGGGACGGTCACGGACGAGGCGACCTCGTTCGCGATCCTCGACCGGTTCGTCGAGGCGGGCGGCACGTTCATCGACACGTCCGACAACTACGCGTTCTGGGTCGACGGTACGCAGGGCGGCGAGAGCGAGGCCCTGCTCGGCCGTTGGCGGCGCAGCCGTGGCATCGGCGACGAGATCGTCATCGCCACGAAGCTGGGCGCACGGCCGCTCGCCCCTGGCACGAGCTACACCGACAACCCGGAGGGACTGTCCGCCAAGGCGATCCGGGAGGCGGTGGAGGGCAGCCGCGAGCGGCTCGGCGTACCGAAGCTGGATCTGCTGTACGCCCACATCGAGGACACGACCGTTGCCCCGCGGGAGACCGTCGAGGGCTTCGCCGAACTCGTCGCCGAGGGCACGGTCGGGCTGCTCGGCGCGAGCAACCACTGGACCTGGCGCCTGGAGCGGGCCCGGAGCCTCGCGGCGGCGGCCGGCCTGCCGGGTTACGAGGTCCTCCAGTACCAGCACAGCTATCTGCGCAAGCGCGCCGACCTGCCCGGGCAGCTCTCGCCGGACGGCGACCAGGGCGTGACCGGCGGCGACCTGCTCAGCTATCTGCGCGACGACCCGTCCCTCACGCTCGTCGCCTACACCCCGCTCCTGTCCGGCCGTTACGTCCGCGAGGACAAGCCGCTCGGCCCGGAGTTCGACCACGCGGGCACCCCGGCCCGGCTGGCGGCGCTCCGCTCGGTCGCCGAGGAGACCGGCGCGACGGTCAACCAGGTGGTCCTGGCATGGCTGATCGACGGCGAGGTCCCGGCGATCCCCCTGGTCGGCTGCTCCTCGGTGGCCCAGCTGAACGAGAACCTGGCAGCGGTGGACCTGGAACTGACGGCGGATCAGCGGGCCCGGCTGGACGCGGCCCGCTGACCCCCGTCAGTCCCTTCGGTCCCCCCGGTCCGGGGAGTCGGTCGGGCCGGACGCCTGCTTGAGAGCGGCCCAGCGGGCCTCACGCGAGACGTCGTCGTGCCAGAGCGAGCCGAAGGAGTCGGAAGGGGGCAGGAAGTCGTACGGCTCGAAGTCGGGGTCCGGGGTGGCGCGGCGAGTCTCGGCGGGGGTGCGGGGAGTGACGGGGGCGCCGGGGATGCCGGGCGGCCCTTCCGGCTGCCGCCGACGCCGACCACGGGAGAACCAGCTGGTGCGCGGGGTGGGCTGAGTGGGCTGAGTGCTCTGGGCGCGCAGGGGCGGCGGGGGTTCAGTGGGGAGTTCGGGCGCCGGGCGGCGGTGGAGCGGGGATGCGGGCGGCTCGGGTTCGAGGGGCTGGTGGGCGAGGCTCTCGGGGGCGATGGACTTGGGGTGCAGGGTCTGCTCGGGGGGCCCGGCTGCGGGGCGAGAGGTCTGCTGGGAGGACTTGAGCTCGGTCCGAGGGGCCCGCTCAGAGGACCACTCAGGGCGAGAAGCCCCCTCGGAGAGCCCGAAGCCCGGCTGATGGGCCTGCTCGGACGGCTCGTCGCCCGGGCGAGCCCCTCCTGACCGCTTGGGGGCGTGGGACGGGAACGGGCCTCCTGACGGCTCGGAGCCCGGAAGGTGTGACTGCGGCTCCTCGGCCGACGGCTCCCGGACCAGCCGCTCATGAGCCGGAGCCACCCCGCCCGAAAGCTCATCGGCCGAGAGCTTCGCGCCCGAAGGCGCCGATCCCAGAAGCTCACGGGCCGAGGAGCCCGAGACCAGAAGCTCATCCGCCAAACGCTTCGCGAGCAGAGGCTCAGGCACCGGAGTCGCCCCGCCCACAGGCTCATTGGCCGAACGCTTCGGGCCCACATGCTCCTGAACCTCTTTCCCCTGCACCCCGTTCCCTTGCACCCCGTTCCCTTGCACCCCGTGTTCTTGAACCGCCAGTTCAGGAACCACCGCTTCCTGAACTCCCTTCCTCCGCCCCCAAGGCCCCCGCACCCAAGAAGCCCACCCCCGAACCCCACTCCCCCGCACAGCCCGTACGCGGGGCGCCCGCGGCACCCGTACTCGCGGCTCTCGCAACCGCAAAGCGCGCAGGACGAGGGCGACCGGCACGCCCACCACCGCGGTCCACCCGGCCGCCGCGGGCCCCGTCTGCCACCAGACGGGGCCGAAGTCGGCGAGGGCGTGCGTGCCGAGGGGGCCGCCCGACAGGGTGGCGAGGACCGCGAGTGCCAGTCCGCACAGGAGTGCCGCGAGGGCCGCGTTGCCGGCGGTCCGGCCGGGCGACCAGGCCTCACCACGGTCGGCCGCCACCGGAACCCGGAGCTTCTTCCTCTTACTCTCTCCGTCTCCCTCCCCCGCGTCCTTCCGCCCCGGCACCCCCGCCCGCACCGTGAACCAGGCCACCACCACGCCCGCCACCAACGGCACGGCCCCCGCCGCCCAGTTCACCGGAGTGCCGGGGCCCGCGACCGGGACAGCCGCCAGCAGGGGAAAGGGCGGCAGCAGCGGACCTGGTGAGGACATCAGGGGATCGGCCGCGTGCCCCGCGCCGAGTACGAAGCCGGGTCCGAGGGCGTACGCCGCCCCCCACACCGCCGCGTTCGGCACGAGGACGAGTGCCAGCAGCAGGACCGCGAACCGTCCCGACCAGCTCTCCGTGAGATGCAGGAACGACTCGCGGGCCAGGCCTCCGTGCCACACCAGCGAGGCGCCGACCAGCACGGCCCCGCCCCCCACGAGCACCGCCGCACCCGCGCTCGCCGCGCGCACGGCGGCCGGGAGCCGGAACCCGGGGACGGCGGAGGAGAAGGAGACGAAGGAGTCGAAGGGGAGGGCGCGGAGAGCCCGGCGCACGGGCGGCGCCAGCGGCTCCCGGGGGCGCCCGTACGCCGTCCACGCGCCCACCCCCGCCGCGGTCACCGCGAGCAGCGGGAGCCATACGGCGACCGACGCCCAGGACGGACTCAGCGCACCGTCCGAGGCGTACACGGCCGCGGCCGCGCCGACCGTCAGATAGCCCGCGACGACACCGCCCCAGGCCGTGCGGACGGCGGGCGGTGCCGATTCCTCGTCGCCGTCCGCCGCGTCGCGCCCCGCGCGGTGCAGCAGCCACGTGGGCAGCACGACCAGGAGCAGCGGGGTCACGCCGACGGGCGCGGGTACGCCGGACAGCGTGTCCGTGCGGACGAGTTCGCAGCCGTGCGCGAGCAGCCACAGCCCGGCGGCGACATGCAACGCCCCGTCAGGACCGCTGTCCGGATAGGGCGAACTGATCCACAGAACCGTCACGAGTACGGTGAACGCCGCCAGTCCGAGCCCCGCGGCGAGCGCGCCGCCGACCATGCTCGCGGCCAGTCCCGGTGACCTCCTGCGCCATCGGGCCGGCAGGGCGGGCTTGGCCGGCGGGGTCGGCAGGGACGGGCTGCGGTCCGGACTGCGGTCGGTCGTCTGGGTCACGCCGCCATGCTCCCAACGACACGCGCTTTCTCCTCGTAACAGGCGAACTCCGGATGTGTCGCTCAAGATACTTTTTATGTACTTTTACGTACGAAGGGGCGCCCGGTGACGCAGACCCCTGCCTGCCCGCCGCCACTTCCGGAGGCCGAGGCCGAGGACAGGACCGAGGTGAACACCGAGGCGGAGTACCAGACGGAGAGCCAGGACGGGACCGAGGTGGAGGCCGACCTCGAACCCGCGCCCCCCGCCCCCGCCCTGACGCCCGGTCAGGCCTTCGACGCCCTCTACACGTACGCGGCCCCCGCCCTCGTACGGCAGACCTATCTGCTGACCGGGCGGCGCGAGTTGGCGCGCGAGTCCGTGGAGCGGGCCTTCCAACTGGCGTGGCAGCGCTGGCCGGAGGTGGCGGTCGACCGGGATCCGGCGGGCTGGGTGCGGGCGGCGGCGTACGAGTACGCGACGTCCCCCTGGCACCGGCTGCGTCTTCGGCACCGGACTCCGGAGCCACCGCCCGCCGCCCTGGACGACCGCCGGCTGCTCTCCGTACTGCTCGGCCTGCCACCGGCGTACCGGCGCACCGTGCTCCTCCACGACGGGCTCGGCATCGGGCTGCCGGAGACCGCGGCCGAGACGGAGGCGAGCACGCCCGCGGCGGTGGGCCGGCTGCTGCACGCGCGCGAGGTCGTCGCCGCGCGCGTGCCCGAGCTGGCGGATCCGCGGGAGCTGCGGCTCAGGCTGACGGAGCTGGGGAGCAAGGAGTCGCTGCGGACCGCCGCGAAACCCGTCGTGGTGCGGTCGGGAAGCGAGCGCCGCGCCCGCCGCTGGACCCGCGCGGCGATCGCCTTCACGGTCCTGCTCATCGGGTCCACCGCGTTCACGCTCCGCACGGCTCCCGACCACTACGAGGCCCCGCAGGCGCCCGCCGCGACGATCAGCGGGGTTCCGCCGCGGTCGGGCCCCGGTCCGCTGTCCGAGGAGGAGCAGGAACTCCGCGCCAAGCTCCGCTCGACGTTCCAGAGCGGTCCGGAGAGGCTCCGGCCTGAACTCCGCTGAGGGGCACGGGTACGAAACCCGCCGGACAGACGGCGACGCGGACGGGCCCGCACCCCTGGAGAAGGGGTGCGGGCCCGTCCGCGTACAGGCTGCGAATCAGCCGGCGAGGGGCCGGCTGCCAGGAGCCGTGGTCAGCCGGCGAGGATGGCGCGGGCCAGCTTCGCCGTCTCGGTCGGGGTCTTGCCGACCTTGACTCCGGCGGCCTCCAGGGCCTCCTTCTTCGCGGCGGCCGTGCCGGAGGAGCCGGAGACGATGGCGCCGGCGTGGCCCATGGTCTTGCCCTCGGGCGCGGTGAAGCCCGCGACGTAGCCGACGACCGGCTTGGTCACGTTCTTCGCGATGAAGTCCGCGGCCCGCTCCTCGGCGTCGCCGCCGATCTCACCGATCATGACGATCAGGTCGGTGTCGGGGTCGGCCTCGAACGCGGCGAGCGCGTCGATGTGCGTCGTGCCGATGACCGGGTCGCCACCGATGCCGACGGCCGACGAGAAGCCGATGTCACGGAGCTCGTACATCATCTGGTACGTCAGCGTGCCGGACTTCGAGACCAGGCCGATGCGGCCCGGCTTGGTGATGTCGCCCGGGATGATGCCGGCGTTGGACTGGCCCGGCGTGATGAGGCCGGGGCAGTTCGGGCCGATGATGCGGGTCTTGTTGCCCTTCGACTTCGCGTACGCCCAGAAGGCGGCGGAGTCGTGGACGGCGATGCCCTCGGTGATGACGACCGCGAGCGGGATCTCGGCGTCGATCGCCTCGACCACGGCGGCCTTGGAGAAGGCCGGCGGCACGAAGAGGACGGACACGTTCGCGCCCGTCTTCTCGATCGCCTCGGCGACCGTGCCGAATACCGGGATCTCGGTGCCGTCGACGTCGACGGACGTGCCGGCCTTACGGGGGTTGACGCCACCGACGATGTTGGTGCCGTCGGCCAGCATGAGCTTGGTGTGCTTCATGCCCGTGGAGCCGGTCATGCCCTGGACGATGACCTTGCTGTCCTTGTTGAGGAAGATAGCCATGGCTGTGGTTTTCCCTCGTCCCTTACTTGGCCGCGGCCAGCTCGGCGGCCTTGTCGGCCGCGCCGTCCATGGTGTCCACGCGCTGCACCAGCGGGTGGTTGGCGTCGGACAGGATCTTGCGACCCAGCTCCGCGTTGTTGCCGTCGAGACGGACGACCAGCGGCTTGGTGACTTCCTCGCCCTTGTCGGCGAGCAGCTGCAGCGCCTGGACGATGCCGTTGGCGACCTCGTCACAGGCGGTGATGCCACCGAAGACGTTGACGAACACGGACTTGACGTCCGGGTCGCCGAGGATGATCTCCAGGCCGTTCGCCATCACGGCCGCGGACGCGCCGCCGCCGATGTCGAGGAAGTTGGCCGGCTTCACGCCACCGTGGTTCTCACCGGCGTACGCGACGACGTCCAGGGTGCTCATGACGAGACCCGCGCCGTTGCCGATGATGCCGACCTCGCCGTCGAGCTTGACGTAGTTGAGGTTCTTCTCCTTGGCGGCGGCCTCGAGCGGGTTGGCCGCGTCCTTGTCCTCAAGGGCCTCGTGCTCCGGCTGGCGGAAGTCGGCGTTCTCGTCGAGCGAGACCTTGCCGTCCAGCGCCAGGATGCGGCCGTCCTTGGTCTTCACCAGCGGGTTGACCTCGACGAGGAGCGCGTCCTCGGCGACGAAGGTCTCCCACAGCGTCACCATGGCCTCGGCGACACCCTCGGCCACCTCGGCCGGGAACTTCGCCTGGGCCACGATCTCGCGGGCCTTCTCGATGTTCACGCCCTCGACGGCGTTGACCGGGACCTTCGCGAGGGCCTCGGGGGTCTTCTCCGCGACCTCCTCGATGTCCATGCCGCCCTGCACCGAGGCCATGGCCAGGAAGGTGCGGTTGGTGCGGTCGAGGAGGTACGAGACGTAGTACTCCGCCTCGATCTCCGGGGACAGCTCGGCGATCATCACCTTGTGGACCGTGTGGCCCTTGATGTCCATGCCGAGGATGTCGGTCGCACGGGCGACCGCCTCGTCGGGGTCGGCGGCGAGCTTGACGCCGCCGGCCTTGCCTCGGCCACCGACCTTCACCTGGGCCTTGACGACGGACTTGCCGCCAAGCCGCTCGGTCGCCTCGCGGGCTGCCTCAGGCGTGTCGATCACTTCACCGGCCAGCACCGGTACACCGTGCTTGGCGAAGAGGTCCCTCGCCTGGTACTCGAACAGGTCCACGCGCGTCCGTCCCTATCAGGTATCTCGCGGTTCGTTGTCTGCGTGGGCGTGCCGCGAAGGGCAACGTGACTGCGCGGTCACAAGGAGGGCGTGGGCACGGTGGCCGGCACGCGGCATGTCCGCCTCGCAGGTTATCCCCGCTCGTGGTGGGGTCGTAAATCGCAGATCACACCTGGGCGGTGATTACGGTCACAGATTGCCAGTTTAAAGGGCCTCACCAGGCTGGGGTTTGCCTGGTGAGGCCCCTCGAACAGCCCCCAACAGTGACCTAAGGGGCGTAGGGCGGGCGGTCCCCACCCCAATGAGGACCGCCCGGCCCTGACCACAGGGTTTCGGTCGCACGGACCGACGGATTTCGGCCGTACGTGGCCGTCGCCCTGCGGGGTTCGGTGGGTGCCGTACGACCGGCCGCCGGGCTCGGTCGTACGGCGGAGGCGTCGGTCAGACGCCGTATCGGTCAGACGCCGTAGGGGGAGCCGTGCCGCCCGTACTGCCCGGACCGGGCGGTCGGCGCGTGGTTCGGGTTGGCCGTGTACCGGGCGGTCGGCAGATAGCTCGGGGTGACGGACTCGGCGACGTCCTCGACTCCGCCGACGGCGTTTCCGGCCAGCGGGCCGGCGGCCGACGCGACGGTTCCGGTCACGTTCCGCGCGAAGGGCCCGACCTGTCCGGTCACGTCGGCCGCGAACGGGGCGATCTCGCCGACGACACCGTCCGCGAAGGGACGTACGTCGCCGGTGACGCCGTACGCCAGCGTCGTGGCGCTGCCGCCGACACCGTCCACAACGGGCCGGACGTACTCGACGACCGTGTCCACGACCGGCCGCACCGCGCCGACGGCACCCCCGGCGAAGGGGCCGACCCGGCCGACGACACCCTGCGCGAACGGGTCGACCTCGCCGACCACGCCGTACGCGAGCGGCGGGACGTCACCGACGACACCGCCCACGAAGGGCCGCACGTCGCCGACGACACCGACTACGCCGTCGGCGAGCACGGTCGCGTCACCGACTGCCCGCCCGGCGACGGGCACCACACCGTCCACCGCCGTGGCGGCCACGGGCGGCAGGACGGAGTCGACGGTCTCGTCGGTGACCTGGGTGACCACCGCGGTGGCGTACGGGGGGACGTCCGCGACCACGCCCGTCGCGTAAGGGGCGACATCACCGACGACGCCGGTCGCGTACGGGCCGACGTTCCCGACCACTCCCGTCGCGTACGGGGTCACGTCGCCGGTGACGCCGTCGGTGTACGTGCGTACGTCGGACACCGCGTCGGCCACCACTTCGTGGGCGAGGCCGGTGGTGTTGCCCACGGCCTGGCCGGCGACCGGGACCACGCCGTTCACGGCAGCGGTGGCGACCAGGGTGACTCCGGTCACGGCCTGGTCGGCGACGGGGGCGACCCCGCCGACGGCCTGCCCGGCGATCGGGGTGACGCCGTGCACGGCGGTGGCGGCGACGGGCGGCAGCGCGGTGGCGGCCGTCTCGTCGACGACCGGGGTGACGGACCGGGTGACGGTCCCCTGGATGCCGCGGACGGTGGAGGGGAGGCCGGTGACCGTGTTCTGGAGGTGGGCGGGCACGCCATGCGTGGTGGCGCGGGCGGCGGGGGCGGTCCGGCCGGCGGTGGCGACGGTCTGCTGCACCTTCGCACGGGCGCCGGAGGGGACGGCGGTTGCGGTGCGCCGGGTGGCCCCGAGCTTCGTCTGCGTGGCGGCGAGGGCCTGCTCCAGCTCCGGCGCGAACGCCGAGAGGGGGCCGAAGAGGTAGTCGACCTCGCTGTGGGGGTGGGGGCCGGGGGCGTCGGACAGGGCGTCGGGCAGGGCGTCGGTGGCCCTGGCGGTCGCCTCGGCGGCGGTCTTCGCGGGGGTCGCGGCCACGGCCTTGGCCTGGGTCTTGTGGGCGGCCGGGAGCTCGGTGTCGACGTACCGGCGGGCCTGGTCGGCGGCCTTCGTCTTCGTAGCGGCGGCCGGCTTCGCCCTGGCGACGGTGTCCTGCGCCTTGGCGGTCGTGCCGTCGGTGACGTCGGTTACGTCCGTGAGGGTGTCCGTGGTCGTGCCGGTGGCCGGGGAGACGTCCGTGCGGACGTCACCGACCACCCCGTCGACGGTGTCGGTGACCGTGCCGACCACGTCGTCCACGGAGAGGGACGCGTCGGGTACGGAGGCGGACGTGGCGGGCAGTTCGTCCGCGCTGGCGACGGCTGAGCCGAGCGCCCAGGCGCCGGTGACGCCGGCGGCTATGACGATGGAACGGCGAATGTTCTTGTGCATGCGTGCGTCAGTCCTTCGGAAGACCGAGAGTTCGGGACGTGGTGTGGAGAGGGACCGGGCGTCCGGAGGGGCCGATGCGGCGCGTCGGTGAGGGGGGTCGAGCACCGACGGCCTTGGCGGCGGCCCGCGTCCGGGTGTGTCCGGCCGATCGCGTCCGGAGAGATCGGAGTGATGTCCGGACGGGCACGGGCAGACCTGTTCCGCCCCCGCGCGGCAGGTCTCAGCGAGGGGGGGAAGGCCGGCTCTAGCCGGGGAACGCCGGAATGTCCCGGTGCCTGTCCCGGGTCCCGGCCGCGGTGACGTCCGCGGCGGCGCCGGGCACCAGCGTCGGCCGGGCCCTCTCGTTCAACGCGACGGCCTGCGCGTCGCCGTGCCGCGGCGACCCGTTGTCGACCGCGGAGTGACGCCCCAACACACCCGTGGGGTCACCGTCGGGAACCTGGTGCACGGGTGCCTGAACGGCCCGAGTGTCCCGGGTGTCCGCGTGGCGGCGTACGTCGTCACCGGCCGCCGCGGGGCCACCGGCGAACCCCGGCCCGTACGCCGTCACCGCGCCGTCGTCGCGCGACTGCTTCTCGGCCGCCCGATGGTCGTCCGTCACCCCGCCGGGCTGCTGCGGCGCCGTGCCGACCGGCAGGGTCTGCCCCGGAACCGCCGGCAACGGCAGCCCCGGCAACTCCGGGAGCCCGGGAAGGCCCGGCAGCGTGGGCAGTTGAGGCAGCGACGGCCACCACTGCGGCGGAGCCGGCCGCTCGACGATCCCGCCGATGGCCCCGCCGGTGACCCCGCCAGCGATCTGATCCACCAGATCGCCGATGGGCCGTACGACATCCTCGGCGACCGGCGGCATCACGCGCTCGGTGACCGGGCGTGCCGCCTGCTTGGTGACCGGCCGCACGACGCGCTCGGTCACCGGCCGCACGGCCGGCTCGGCGACCGGCCCTACGACTCGCTGGACTTCGTCGGTCACGGGTGTGATCGCTTTGGGGAGTCCCCCATGTTCGGAGCCGGAGCCGGAGGCAGTGGTGGGGTCGGAGCCGGGGGCCGCGGTGGGAGCGGACGGCGGCGGGGTGGCCGGCGAGACCGTCGCGGAGCGTGAGTTCGAACCCGAGGGCCGCTCTCCGATCCGCTGCCACGGCTCCGCCGTACCCTTCGCCAACCGCTCGACCGAACTCGTCACCGACCGCACGACATCCGTGGGCTTCGAGGCCGGCGCGACTCCGTCCGCCGCACTCGCCTGCTCCCCGCCGAGGAGCCCCAGCACGAACAACCCGCCCACCAGCAACGCCACTTGCAGCGCACGCCGCCCCGCCGTCGTGCGCGGCATGCGCAGAGCGGCATCGGGCGGTACGGCTGACAGGGCCAAGGCGGGAGAGCCTCCCGTGCGGAGGGACGAGGTGAAGCGAGGTGACGTGAGGTGAGGTGGGGCGGAGTGGAGCGAACCGGGGCGCGGCTACGAGGCTGCGCGCCCTCTGAAGACCCGCCGATCCTTGCACGGGACTCCCGAGGTCGCGCAAGTCCCCTGGTACCGATGGATACTCATGTCCGCTTTATCCGTCGTCTTTCGGCTCCGCCGCGTCTACCCCCTCCTTCCCTCCGCTGCCGCCTCTACTGCCCCGTGCTCCCGGTGTCCGGTATCGGCAGCGGGCGTTTCTCGATCGCCGCCGCCATCACGTCCGGGAAGAGGTCGGGCGTACAGGCGAACGCCGGTGCGCCCAGCGCCGCGAGCGCCGCCGCGTGCTCACGGTCGTACGCCGGAGCCCCTTCGTCGGACAGCGCGAGCAGCGTCACGAACTGCACGCCCGACGCCTTCATCGCCGCGACCCGCTTGAGCATCTCGTTCCGGATGCCGCCCTCGTAGAGGTCGCTGATGAGGACGACCACGGTGTCGGCGGGGCGCGTGATCTGCGACTGGCAGTAAGCCAACGCCCTGTTGATGTCCGTGCCGCCGCCGAGCTGCGTGCCGAAGAGCACGTCGACCGGATCGTCGAGCTGGTCGGTCAGATCGACGACCGCCGTGTCGAAGACCACGAGCCGGGTGTTGATGGACCGCATGGAGGCGAGGACCGCGCCGAACACCGACGCGTACACGACCGACGCCGCCATCGAACCCGACTGGTCGATGCAGAGGATGACCTCCTTCTTCACGGACTGCGACGCGCGCCCGTACCCGATGAGCCGCTCGGGCACGATCGTGCGGTACTCGGGCAGGTAGTGCTTGAGATTGGCCGAGATCGTGCGGTTCCAGTCGATGTCGTGGTGGCGGGGCCGGTTGATACGGGCACTGCGGTCGAGGGCGCCGGTGAGAGTGGCCCTGGTACGGGTCGCGAGCCGCTTCTCCAGGTCCTCGACCACCTTGCGTACGACCGTCCGCGCCGTCTCCTTGGTCGTCTCGGGCATGGCCTTGTTGAGCGAGAGCAGCGTGCCGACCAGGTGGACGTCCGCCTCCACCGCCTCCAGCATCTCCGGCTCCAGGAGCAGGGTGGACAGGCCGAGCCGGTCGATGGCGTCCCGCTGCATGACCTGGACGACGGAGGACGGGAAGTACGTCCGGATGTCCCCCAACCACCGGGCGACGGACGGCGCGGACGCCCCGAGCCCCGCCGAACGCTCCCTCCCCGCCCGCGCCCTGCCCCCCTTGCCGTTCCCGTACAGCGCGCCGAGCGCTCCGTCCATCGCGGCGTCCTGCCCGGCGAGCGAGCACCCGGTGCCGTCCGCGTCCTCCCCGCCGAGCACGAGCCGCCAGCGGCGAAGCCGTTCGTCGCCGGCGCCGGCCTGCTCGGGAACGCCGCCCGTCTCGGGCGCCTCGGCTTGGTCGGTCACCCCCGTGTTCACCGCTCCCGCACTCATCGGCCCACCCCCACAAGGTCGTTGTCATCGGCGCCGTTGTCATTGCTGCTGCTGTCGTCAGCGCCGTTGTCGTCGGCGCTGCTGCCGACGGTGCTGCTGCCGACGGCGCCGTCGGCGCCCGCGGTTTCGTCCGGCCCCAGCAGGAGGCGCAGCACCGGCAGCACCCCGTCGGCGCGTGCGGTGTCGAGGTCGGGGGCGAAGCCGGGTATGCCCGCGGCGGTGGCCGTCGCGGCGCCGCGGGTTCCCGGTCCGCGCCGGACCAGTTCGCCGAGGGTGCGGCGCACTCCGGGCTCGTACGCCGAGAAGGTGCGCCTGAGCAGCGGCAGCACGTCCGTGAACGCGTCCCCCGGCACCCCGGTCAGCCAGGCGTCGACCAGCCCGAGCAGCCGCTCGTCGTGCACGAGGAGCATTCCGCCCCCGGAGCCCCCGCCGACGAAGCCCTCGATCCACGCCGCCGCGTCCGCCGGCTCCGTCCCCGGCGACAGCACGAGCCCCATGAGCCGCGCCGCCTCTTCCTGCCCCAACGCCCCGTCGTCCAGCAGCAACCGCACGGCCCGCCCCCGGACGACCCCGGGAACCGTGTCCCGCCCGGAGAGCGTGCGCAGCACACCGTGCCAACGGCCACGTATGCCGGCACGGGAGGCGGAGTCTTCCCCGTGTCCCCCTTCCTCTTCCTCTCCCTCCCCCAGCAGCCCCACCGCCCCGTGCACGGCGTCCACATGCCCGCGCATCTCCTCCGCGGCGTCCGCGTCGAGTGCGGCGCAGGCCGGGGGCAGCCCCACGAAGACACGCTCGGCGAGCCCCGCGGCGACCTCGGCGAGGGCCTCCGTACCCGTGCCGCGTACGTCGCCGTAGCGGAGGGAGCGGACCAGGGCGGGGAGCGCCTGGGCGAGGTGGCCGACGTCGGCGTCCAGGGCGGCGCGGTCGGCGAGGATCCGCATCACCACCGGGAGCGCGTCCGGGAGTTCGGCGAGGAGACAGCGCTCGGCGAGGCCCGTGACGTCGGCGAGGGACCGGGCCCCGATGGCGTCCGCCTCCGCCTTCGCGGTCGCGGCGGCGAGCACGGTCGTGCCCCACACGCCGGCCTCGGCGACCCGCACCGCAAGCTCCGGCTCCCAGCGGAGCCGCCAGGTCTCGCGGAACGTACCGGTGCTGCCGCGCGACGCGGTCGGCTCGCCCCACTCGATGCCGAGGAGCCGCAGCCGGTGCAGCAGCCTGCTGCGCCCGGCGTCGTTCTCCTTGCGCAGGTCGAGCTCCAACTCCCGCTCCTGCGCCTCCGGTTTGAGCCGCAGCCGCCGCTGGAGCCGGTCGAGGTCGCGCTGCAGCGGCACGGCCGGAGCCGCCGCGGGCACCTCGCCCAGGACGTCACCGACGACGAGCCGGTCGTGCACGAGTGAGAGCGGCACGTCCGAGCCCTCGCACATCACGGCCCGTACGGCGTCGGTGGTCTCGGTCAGGCCCGGCAGAGGGCGGCCTCGCATCGCGGCGAGCGTGTCGGCGAGCCGCACCGCCTCGATGACGTGCGCGGACGAGACGGGCCGGTCCTCGTCGCGCAGGAGCCGGGCCACTTTCGTCATCCAGCGCTCGATCGGGCGGTCGGCGGCCACGAACAAGTGCCCGTACCAGCCCGGCGAGTCGATACCCGCGCCATAGCCGCTCACCCGCGACAGCCGCCGGTGGGTCCAGGGCACCCAGGTCATGTCGGCCTTGACCTTGGGCAGCCCCTTCAGCAGCGCCCGGTCGGCGGCGACGGTGGTCCGCTGCCGCAGCGCGGGCACGTGCCAGGCACCGCACACCACGGCCACGTCGTCCCCGAACTCCCGCTGAGCCGCCCGCACCTGGAGCCGCATGTACGCCTCCCGCACGAGGTCCCGCTCGTGTCCCCCGGTCCCGAACGCCTCCCGCAGCGCCCCCATCGCCTCGCCGAGCACCTCGAACGGTGCGAACGCGTCCCCGTCGCGCGCCCCCCGGTGCTCGATCACGTCCTCCCACCACCGCTCGGCGTCGTCGTAACCGGCGGTCTCGGCGAGGACGGCGAGCGGGTCGATCCGCACGGCCTCCGCGGGCTCGGACGGAAGTCCCCCCGGCTCCCCCTCTCCCTTGTCCGCCGTTCCCTCCTCCGGCGGCTCCTTCTCCCCTGTCGTCTCCTCCCGTCCCCATGCCAGCGTGTGCGCGGCCGGGAGGTCGATGAAGCGGGCCGGCACCCCGTGCTCCAGGGCCCAGCGGACGGCCACCCACTCCGGCGAGAACTCGGCGAGCGGCCAGAACGCCGACCGGCCCGACTCGTCCACGACATGCGCGAGAAGGGCGACGGGCGGCCGCATGTCCTCGTCGGCGGCCAGCGCGATCAACGCGTCGGCCTCCGGCGGCCCCTCGATGAGTACGGTGCGCGGGCCCGCCGCCTCCAGCGCGGCCCGTACGGCCCGGGCCGAGCCGGGGCCGTGGTGGCGCACCCCGAGCAGCAGGGGCCCGGTCCCCCCGTCGCGGTCGCTCACGCGCTCACCTCCCGGCAGGCGCGGTAGAAGTCCTTCCACCCGTCGCGCTCACGGACGACCGCTTCCAGGTACTCCTGCCAGATGACGCGGTCGGCCGCCGGGTCGCGGACGACGGCGCCGAGGATGCCCGCGGCGACGTCGCTCGCACGCAGGACTCCGTCCCCGAAGTGGGCGGCCAGGGCGAGGCCGTTCGTGACGACGGAGATCGCCTCCGCGGTCGACAGCGTGCCGCTGGGCGACTTCAGCTTCGTACGCCCGTCGGCGGTGAGGCCGTCGCGCAGTTCGCGGAAGACCGTGACGACGCGGCGGATCTCGTCGACGCCGTCGGGCACCGCGGGCAGGTCGAGGGAGCGGCCGATCTGGTCGACTCGGCGCGAGACGATGTCGACCTCGGCGTCGGCGCTCTCGGGCAGCGGCAGGACGACCGTGTTGAAGCGGCGGCGCAGGGCGCTCGACAGGTCGTTCACCCCGCGGTCGCGGTCGTTGGCCGTGGCGATCAGGTTGAAGCCCCGGACCGCCTGCACCTCCGAGCCCAACTCCGGTATCGGCAGGGTCTTTTCCGACAGGATCGTGATGAGCGAGTCCTGTACGTCGGCGGGGATGCGGGTCAGTTCCTCGACCCGGGCGGTCATTCCCTCCGCCATGGCCCGCATGACAGGGCTGGGCACCAGCGCGTCCCGGCTCGGGCCGTTCGCGAGCAGTTGCGCGTAGTTCCAGCCGTAGCGGATCGCCTCCTCCGGTGTGCCGGCCGTGCCCTGCACGAGGAGGGTGGAGTCGCCGCTGACCGCCGCGGCCAGGTGCTCGGAGACCCATGTCTTGGCCGTGCCGGGCACACCGAGCAGGAGCAGGGCCCGGTCGGTGGCGAGCGTGGTGACGGCGACCTCGACGATGCGGCGCGGGCCCACGTACTTCGGCGTGATCACCGTGCCGTCCGGCAGTGTGCCACCGAGCAGGTAGGTCGCGACGGCCCAGGGCGACATCCGCCAGCGGACCGGACGAGGGCGGTCGTCCTGCGCGGCCAGCGCCGCGAGCTCGGCGGCGAACGCGTCCTCGGCGTGCGGCCGCAGCGCCTCGCCCTCCGCTGCTTCCCGTGTGTGCGCGGAGTGGTGCTGGCTCGGTTCGACGGACGTCTGGTCGACGGACACGGACATGGAGCGGTCCCCCTTGCGGCTCGGCCGGTTCGGATCTGGTTCCACCGTGCACTACGCCACTGACAATCGCTCTGACCTGCACAAACGTGCTCGCCGGGGTCGATTGTCAGTGGTGGGACCTACCTTCGATGACATGACTCAGCAGGGGGTGCGCTGGACTGCGGATCAGGTGCTGGCACTGGCGCCTGACGCAGCGTCACGCAAGGCGGGCAGCAAGCTCGGCGCGGCAGGGCCGTGGTCGGAGGCGGGCAGTACGGACGAGGGGACGGTGTGGGGACTGTGCAGGGGAAGCGGCAGCAGGCCGTATCGGACGGTGATCGACATCGCGGACTCCACCGGGCCCGCGTACAAGTGCAGTTGCCCGAGCCGCAAGTTCCCGTGCAAGCACGCGCTGGGACTGCTGCTGCTCTGGGCGGGCGAGGACGGCACGGTGCCGCGGGGGCAAGTGCCGGACTGGGCGGAAGAGTGGACGGAGGCGAGGAGGAAGCGCGCGGACGACAAACGAGCGGCGAGCGCGGCGGGTTCCCCGGCCTCGGGTGATCCGGAGGCCGCGCGGCGCAGGGCGGAGCGGCGGGCCGAGCACATCACCGCGGGGGCGGCGGAGTTGGAGCAGCGGCTGGCCGACCTGCTCCGAGGCGGCCTGGCCACGGCGGAGCAGGCGGGGTACGGGCTGTGGGAGGAGACGGCGGCCCGGATGGTCGACGCGCAGGCGTCCGGACTGGCGGCCCGCGTACGGGAGTTGGGGGCGATCCCGTCGTCGGGCCCAGGCTGGCCGGTGCGGTTGCTGGAGGAGTGCGCGCTGCTCCATCTCCTCGACCAGGGCTGGCTGCGCCGCGAGCGGCTGCCGGACGGCCTGGCCGCGACGGTCCGTTCACGGATCGGGCTCACCGGATCGGCGGACGGCCCACCGGTCCGCGACCACTGGCTGGTCCTGGCCCAGTACGACACGTCGGACAGCCGCCTGACCACCCGTCGCATCTGGCTGCACGGGGCGGAATCGGCGCGCCAGGTCCTGCTCCTGTCGTACGGCGCGGCCGGCCGCGCGCCCGAACTGGCCCTGCCGGTCGGGCTGGCGCTCGACGCGGAGGTGTCCGCGTATCCGGGCGCGGGGCAGCTGCGGGCCGCGCTCGGCGAGCAGTTCACGCCTCCGGCGCCCACGGCGGTCCGTCCGCCGGGAGTGAGCGTGGCGCAGGCGGCGGCCACGTACGGCGAGGCGCTCCGGGACGACCCGTGGCTGGACTCCCACCCGGTGACACTCGGCCGCGTCATGCCCACCCCGGACGGCGACACCTGGCAACTGGCCGACGCCGACGGCGAGCTGGCGCTCCCTCTCGCCCCGGCGGCCCGGTCCGGTTCCGGCCTGTGGCGCCTGGTCGCCCTCTCCGGCGGCACACCGGTCACGGTCTTCGGAGAGTGCGGCCACCGCGGCTTCACGCCCCTCACAGCCTGGCCGGAGGGCCCCGGCGAGGCGGTGCCGCTGTGCTGACAACGACATTGCTCCCGGCCGCCTCGCCGACTACGGGCCTGGCCGACCCGACCGACCTCACGGCTCTGGTGGATCCATGGAAGGGACGCTCATGAACAGGACCCCGGCTGCCACCGACACGCCTGCCACCGACACGGCGTCCACGGACGCGTCCGGAGGGAGCCGCTGGGAGGAGCTCGTGACCGCGGCGCTCCTGGGCACCGCACGGCGTACGCCGTCGGGGATTCCGGCCGGCCGGGACGCACCGACGGCACTGCTGGACGCGGCGGCCGTGGAGACCGTGCGGCGGCGGGCCGGGATGCGGCCGGGGCGGGCGGCGGCGCGGGTGGAGCCCGCGCCGCCGGACCCCCGTCCGCTGTTGCCGCCCGCGGCGGCACGCAGACTCGCGATGCTGCTCGCCGACCGGCAGGGGTCCGGCGGCGGCAGTGGCGGCCGCAGAGGCTCGGCTCCCGATCTCATGGAGCTGCTCCCGCAGTGGCTCACCACGGCGAACCGGCGCGGGTTCGCGCCACGCCCGGAGGCACTGCCCGCGCTCCTCGACGCGGCCCGGGGGCGGACGGATCTGCGGCCGGCGGTGCTGGCGTTCGCGGGGCCGCGCGCGCTGTGGCTGGCCCGGCTGAACGCGGACTGGCGGTTCGCGCTGCGCTCGACGCCGGGCGGCGGGGCGGCCCTGCCCGGGCCCGAGGAGCCCGATCGCATACGGGAGTTGTGGGAGGAGGGGCTGTTCGCCGAGCGGGTCGCGCTCCTCTCCGGGATACGAGCCCGGGACGCGGCGGCCGCACGGGACCTGCTGGCCACGACGTGGGCGACGGAGCGGGCCGAGGACCGGCTGATGTTCCTCGACTCGTTGCGGACGGGGCTGTGCCCGGCGGACGAGCCGTTCCTGGAGCGGGCGTTGGCCGACCGGAGCCGCAATGTGCGGGCGACGGCGGCGGAGTTGCTGTCAGCGCTGCCCGGTTCGGCGCTCGCCGGGCGGATGGCGGAGCGCGCGGTGTCCTGCGTGGCCGTCGACCACACGCGGGGCACGCCGACGATAGCGGTCGAGGCGCCGCACGAGTGCGATCCGGGCATGGAGCGGGACGGAGTCGTTCCCAAGGCTCCGGCAGGGCGGGGTGAACGGTCCTGGTGGCTGGGCCAGTTGGTCGAGGCGGCACCGCTCGGCACGTGGTCGCGGCGGCTCGGGGGACGTACGCCGGAGGAGATCGTGGCGCTGCCCGTGGCGGACGACTGGCAGAGCGAGCTGCATGCCGCGTGGTGCCGGGCCGCGGTGCGCCAGCGCGACCCTTCCTGGTCCAGGGCACTACTGGGAACTCCGGCCGCACCGGAGGCGGGCGGACCTGGCGCGGTGTCTCTCGCCGAGCGGGCCAAGCTGCTCGGCACGCTGGGAGCCGCGGAGCGGGCCGACTGGGTGGCGGGCTTCATAGCCGTGCACGGCCTGTCCGAGGCGTTCCAGCTGCTCGGAGTGTGCACGGTGCCCTGGTCGGAACCCTTGGGGCGGGCCGTGGTCGACGCCCTCGACATCGCACGCGACGCGGGCAGTTACCCATGGAGCTTCAGCGGAGTCATGGGCCTGGCCGAACGCTGCCTGGACCCGTCGGAGGCCCCCCACCTCGAAACCCTCACCGCCATCCCCGACGAACCGGAGAACGCGGCCCCCGGAGCCGGCAGCTACTGGTCGGAATCATTCCAACGCCTGGTCACAACCCTGCGCCTACGAGCAGCGATGCAACGAGAACTCGAGGAGGTGTAAGCGCCCGGGCGTAGCCGGAACCAAGACACAGACCCACAGCACCTCGCACCGCCTTCACCCCACCCACCTTCAGCAGACCCACAGCACCTCGCAACACCCTCAACCCCACCCACCTTCAAGGGGCGCGGGGAACTGCGCGACCAGCCCCCACCAACCCGCACCCACAACACAAGCCAAGCCACCCACGCACCCCCCGCCCCCGGCGGAGCCCTACCGCACGTTCGCCCGAACCCACTCAACAATCGACCCAGTAGTCGCCCCAGGCGTAAAAATCTCCGCCACACCCAGCTCCTTCAACGGCACGATGTCCGCCTCCGGAATGATCCCGCCCCCGAACACCTTGATGTCCTCCGCATCCCGCTCCTTCAGGAGCTCAAGAACCGCGGCGAACAACGTGTTGTGCGCGCCGGACAGGATCGACAGCCCGATCGCGTCGGCATCCTCCTGGATCGCCGTGTCGACGATCTGGTCGGGCGTCTGGTGGAGACCGGTGTAGATGACCTCCATACCCGCGTCCCGCAGCGCCCGCGCGATCACCTTCGCCCCGCGGTCGTGGCCGTCGAGCCCCGGCTTGGCCACCACCACGCGGATCGGACCGGCTGCCACACCCATCACTGCCTCCATGAACCGACTACACCGACCTACCGACCTACCGACCTGCACGGTCCGCGGGGACCTGCGGAGCTCCGCCGATATCCACGGAGATCCACGGAGATCCACACAGCTCCACTCGGACCTGTACCGACTGATAGCACCCGAGGGCCGCGACGGCGACTCGCCGCCACCGCGCTCACGTCAGATATGCCCCGGTGGCACAGCAACCCCGCACGACACGGCCGGGGAAGGTGAACGAACGTTATCGCCACCATCCCGTCACCGGCAGTTTCGCGGTGTGGACCGAGGGGGAAATCACACGGTGGGACAAGTTCGCCGCGCACCGGTCCCGCATCACGCGGCACATGGGCCGCACCCCGCGGCCGATGGACCGCGGCCGGACCGGGCGCAAGGGGAGCCGCTACGAGGTCGCCGCACCACCGCGCCGTCAGCCGCGCGGCAAGGTGGTGCGGCGCACCGGCGATCGCACGACGACGGGCCCGCCCGTCGCTCCACCGGCGTCACACGCGCCGCACGTGCACCGCCTTCCTCGTCATCGGCTTCTCACGAGGGCACACGGGGGACGGAGTCGTCCTCCCGTGCGCCGACGGGAGGTCGGCCATGAAGGTCACCAGGGCAGTGTCGCCCCTTCTTCCGCTCTGCCAGCGCCTGCTCCCCGGCAGACTGGCCGGACTCTCACTGACCCTCCTGAAGGCGACCGCCCTGGAGATCGCGATCCTCGCGGGCCATCTCCTCCTCTATCCCACCGGCATCACCCCGGAGCGCCGCCCGACCCCGACCCCACCCGGGGCCCCGACCGACCTCACCGGCACAGGCGCAGGTACGGACACCGACACCGGCGACACCCCCGACACCACCCGGCTCCCCACCCCCACCAGGCCCCCGGTCGTCCTGCTGCACGGCTTCATCGACAACCGCTCCGTCTTCGTGATGCTGCGCCGCTCGCTGGCCCAGCACGGCAGGCAGCAGATCGAGTCGCTCAACTACTCCCCGCTGACCTGCGACATACGGACCGCCGCCGAGCTGCTCGGCCGGCACATCGAGGAGATCTGCGAGCGCACCGGCCGTCACGAGGTGGACATCGTCGGGCACAGCCTCGGCGGGCTGATAGCGCGCTACTACGTGCAGTGCCTGGGCGGTGACGTCCGCGTCCGGACCCTCGTCACATTGGGCACGCCGCACTCGGGCACACGGGTCGTCCCGCTGATGAACGCGCACCCGATCGTCCGCCAGATGCGCCCCGGTTCCGGCGTGCTGGACGAGCTGTGCCAGCCGGCGCCGCACTGCCGGACGCGGTTCGTGAGCTTCTGGAGCGACCTCGACCAGTTGATGGACCCGCTGGAGACCGCCTGCATCGAGCACCCGGACCTGCTCGTTCAGAACGTGCGCGTGAGCGGGATCGGGCATCTCGCCCTCCCCGTGCACCCGGCCGTCGCGGTCGGCGTCCGGCAGGCCCTGGACGCCGAGGAGACGGAGGCCCGCCCCGCCGCCGTCCCCGCCGCCCGCGCCGACGGTCTGACGGTGGCGTGACCGAGAGGGTCACCACGGGCAGGGGCGTGACCGGAAGCGCCAGAGCCAGAAGGTGAGTGAGCCAACCGGAAGCGGCGGAGCGCAAGCGGCGCAAAAGCCAACCGGCACAACCGGAAGGCGCCGCCGAATCCGTTCAACCGGCTCCCAGGACCGACGTTTCTTCGAACATTCATCGAACGCCAGGCCAAAGCTGTGCCCGCCCTCCGCCGAAAGGCGGCCGAATGCCCGTTTCCTGAGAGGAGGAAAGCCGCCGAAGATTGTCGCGCCCTCGTACCGCCGGGTACAGTCACCGCACTGCTCTGCCAGCCCCTGTCGTCGAGGCGAAAGAGAAGTTGGTGAACGACCGTCACCCGTCGGGGACCGCAACTCCCCCGGCTCCGGCCCCCGAGGCCGCCTCGGCGCATTACGCGTCCTATGGCGAACAGGGCGTCCAGTACGGCGACTTCACCATGTACGACGGCTACTCCGCCACCGGTTTTGACGCCAACTCCTCCGGCACGTACGGGACGACGGGCAGCTACGACACGACGGGCGCCTACGCGACGACGACCTTCGACACCGACCCCCTGTTCGGCGACCTCCCCGGCAACGGCGGCGGTAACGACGGCAGCGGCGCGGGCACCGGTTCGTACGACGCCACCCAGTGGGCCACCGGCAGTCATCAGACGCTGAACTACGACCCGTACGCGGCCCAGCACCACGCCGCGTTCGAGACCGGCAGCTATGACACGAGCGGTGTCTGGTCGAACTCGGGCTACCAGCAGCTCGGCGAGATCCCGACGCAGGCCGCGGGCCCCGAAGGCACCGGCCAGTGGGACGCGAACGCCTGGCTCCAGGCCGATCCGGTCGCCCCCACCCAGCAGTGGACCGCGCCGACCTTCGAGACCGGCACGTACGACGCGACGGCGTGGAACTCGGACGGCGGCGACCAGAACCAGCAGAACCAGACCCAGGTCCAGCCACAGATCCACCACCAGGCGCAGGCCGAGCACGAGTCGTATCCGGCCGACCAGCACACATCGGCCGTCCCGCACACGTCGTACGACCACCACGAGGCCTACGACCGGCACGAGTCGTACGACCAGCAGGCCACCAGCGCGTTCGAGCGGGTCCCGTACGAGGAACAGGTCACCGCGGAAGGCGAGTTCACCCCCTCCGACGACGCCGACGCGGACTCCGGTACCAATGGCCACAGCCACAGCCACGACGAACCCGTGCCTTTCGACGACGTCGAGGAATCCACCTCCGTCGCCACCGCCGCCCCGGCCGGCCGCTCCGCGTCACGTGCGGCCGGCCGTTCCGCGCCCCGCTCCCGCCGCCGCACCCCGCCGAAGCGTTCCGCTCTGCTGACGGTCGCCGTGCCCTCGGCGTGTGTGATGGGCGTCGCCGGAATCGCCGCCGCGTCCGTGACCGGTGGAAGCAGCAGCAACGACGAGGCGCGGACGACAGCCGCCGCGCCCGACGCGAGCGCCGTGAAGCCGGCGGCCGCGAACAACCAGCTGGACACCCAGCTCGAGAACCTCTCGGCTGACGCGGACGACTTCGCCGACCGTGCGAGCCGTACGCAGGAACGTATCGACTTGAAGGCCCAGCAGGCCGCCGACAAGCAGAAGGCGGCGGCGGAGGCTGCCCGCAAGGAGCGGCTGCGGCCGAAGTTCGCGCTGCCGGTCGCCCAGCACGGGCTCAGTGCCTACTACGGGCAGGCCGGCATCAACTGGATGTCCGTCCACACCGGCATCGACTTCCCCGTTTCGTACGGCACGACGGTGATGGCCGCGACCGACGGGACCGTCCGGACGCAGTGGAACAGCGCGTACGGGAACATGGTCATCGTGACGGCCAAGGACGGTACGGAGACGTGGTACTGCCACCTCTCCACGTACAAGGTCGCCTCGGGAGCCGTGGTGAAGGCCGGGGACCCGATCGCGTACTCCGGGAACTCCGGCAACTCGACCGGTCCGCACCTGCACTTCGAGGTGCGGCCGGGTGGCGGCTCGGCGATCGACCCACTGCCGTGGTTGCGCAGCCATGGGCTGGACCCCTCCTAGGGCGAGCCCCTCTTGAGGCTGGAGTCCTGGGGGCTCCGCCCCCAGACCCCCATCGGCCTGAACGGCCTCGTCCTCAAACGCCGGACGGGCTGAAAGTGACCGGCCCCGCCCTCAAGTAGTCCCCAGTAGCCAATACCCCCTGGGGACTACAGACCTTCAGCGCTACAGCTTCTCCACCGGTGCGTACCGCAGCAGCAACCGCTTCGGCTTCTCCTCGCCGAAGTCGACCGTCGCCTCCGCGTTCGCTCCCGTGCCCTTGACGCCGACGACCGTGCCGAGGCCGAACTGGTCGTGGGTGACGCGGTCGCCGACCGCGAGTGACACCACCGGCTTGTCCGTGGCGCCGCGTCGGGTGGCGAACCCGGACGCGCCCGAGGCCGCCGAGCGGGAACGCGAGGAGGACAGGGAGGCCGCCACGCCGGAGACCGGGGCGGAGGACACCGCGCCGAGGGAGCCCGTGCGCTTCCACTCCAGATGCGTCTCCGGGATCTCCTCCAGGAAGCGGGACGGCGGGTTGTACGAGGGCTGACCCCAGGCGCTGCGCATCGACGACCGGGTGAGGTACAGCCGCTCCCTCGCACGCGTGATGCCGACGTACGCGAGGCGGCGCTCCTCCTCCAGCTCCTTGGTCTGGCCGAGCGCGCGCATGTGCGGGAAGACGCCGTCCTCCATGCCGGTCAGGAACACCACGGGGAATTCGAGGCCCTTGGCGGTGTGGAGGGTCATCAGCGTTATCACGCCGGAGCCGTCCTCCTCCTCGTCCGGGATCTGGTCGGAGTCGGCGACGAGCGCGACCCGCTCCAGGAAGGCGGAGAGGCCGCCCGGTGCCTCGCCCTCGCCGGCCTCCTGCTCGAACTCCAGGGCCACGGCGGCCAGTTCCTGGAGGTTCTCGATGCGGGTCTCGTCCTGCGGGTCGGTCGAGGCCTGCAACTCGGCGAGGTAGCCGGTCCGTTCGAGGACCGCCTCAAGGACCGTCGCCGGGCCTGCGCCCGACTCGACGATCGTGCGGAGGTCCTCCATCAGCGTGTTGAACTTCTTGACGGCGTTCGTCGAGCGGGACGCCATGCCGTACGCCTCGTCCACGCGGCGCAGCGCCTGCGGGAAGCTGATCTTCTCGCGCTGGGAGAGCGCGTCGATCATCGCCTCGGCGCGGTCGCCGATGCCGCGCTTGGGGACGTTGAGAATGCGGCGGAGCGGTACGGAGTCCTCGGGGTTCGCGAGTACGCGCAGGTAGGCGAGGACGTCCCGGACCTCCTTGCGCTCGTAGAAGCGGACGCCGCCGACGACCTTGTAGGGCAGGCCGACGCGGATGAAGACCTCTTCGAAGACACGGGACTGCGCGTTCGTACGGTAGAAGACCGCGACGTCGCCCGCCTTCGCGTCGCCCGCGTCCGTGAGGCGGTCGATCTCGTCGGCGACGAACTGGGCTTCGTCGTGTTCGGTGTCGGCCACATAGCCGGTGATCTGGGCGCCCGCGCCCGCGTTCGTCCACAGGTTCTTGGGGCGGCGGCTTTCGTTGCGCTCGATGACCGCGTTGGCGGCGGTGAGGATCGTCTGCGTGGAGCGGTAGTTCTGCTCCAGCAGGATCGTCGTCGCGTTCGGGTAGTCCTCCTCGAACTGGAGGATGTTGCGGATGGTCGCGCCGCGGAAGGCGTAGATCGACTGGTCCGCGTCACCCACCACGCACAGCTCGGCCGGCGGGAGGTCGTGCTCGCTCGGCGGTACGTCCACGGGGTGCTCGGAGGTGCCGACCAGCTCGCGGACGAGGGCGTACTGCGCGTGGTTCGTGTCCTGGTACTCGTCGACCAGGACGTGCCGGAAGCGGCGGCGGTAGTGCTCGGCGACGTCCGGGAAGGCGCGCAGGAGGTTGACCGTCGTCATGATCAGGTCGTCGAAGTCCAGCGCGTTCGCCTCGCGCAGACGGGACTGGTACATCGCGTAGGCCTGGGCGAGGGTCTTCTCGAAGCCGTCGGCGGCCTGGGCGGCGAAGTCCTCCTCGTCGATCAGCTCGTTCTTCAGGTTCGAGATCTTGGCGCTGAACGACTTGGGCGGGAAGCGCTTGGGGTCGAGGTCCAGGTCACGGCAGACCAGGGCCATGAGGCGCTTGCTGTCGGCGGCGTCGTAGATCGAGAAGGAGGAGGTGAAGCCGAGCTGCTTCGACTCGCGCCGCAGGATCCGTACACACGCGCTGTGGAACGTCATCACCCACATCGCGTTGGCCCGCGGGCCGACGAGCTGCTCGACGCGCTCCTTCATCTCGCCCGCGGCCTTGTTCGTGAACGTGATCGCGAGGATCTGGCCCGGGTGCACCCTGCGATCGCCCAGGAGGTGGGCGATGCGGTGCGTGAGCACACGGGTCTTGCCGGAGCCGGCGCCGGCCACGATGAGCAGCGGCGAGCCGTGGTGGACCACCGCCGCGCGCTGGTTCTCGTTCAGCCCGTCCAGGAGCGCGGCCGGGTCCACGTGCGGGCGGGGGGCGCCGTCGCGGTAGTAGCCGTCCCGGCTCGGCGGCACGTCGAAGCGGCCGCCGAACAAATCGTCCGGAACCGGCTCCGACTCCGACGCCTCGCCCTCGGGCGGCGGCGGGGGCTCCTCCTCGTGGGCCCGCGAGGGCTTGAGGTCCGCCAGGAAGCTGTCATCAAAGAGGCTGCTCATCGCTCTCCGAGTCTAGGCGTCCCCACTGACAGCGTGCCGCCACCTTGGAAACTCGGCGGGCTCGCTCCGCGGGCGTGCGGGTTTCCGTGGCTGCTCGCCACGGGGGCTGTCACTCTCCGGTGGGGGCTTGTGGCAGTCCGCGATCAGATGGTCGACCTGCGGCTTCACGGGAAGTCCCTGGGGGTCGTATCGCGGGTGCGGGTTCGTTGTGGCTTGTCGCGCAGTTCCCCGCGCCCCTATCGGGGCGCCCCCAAGGGGGCGCTCCAGCAGGCCGGGCTTCATCGAGTGGACAACTCGGGCCAGACCCATCTGAATTGACTACCGAGAGTCGACCTCAAAGCTAAGGTCACGAAAATGTATCGGGCATATCGCACATCAAACTTCACAGGGGCCACACGAGTTAGCTAAATTTTATGTGGGCCGCACGACCCGCACCGGCGAACACGCCGGGCCGAGCGGCCCCCGCCGAGTCCGGCAGGTCCTCGTGGCCTACGGAGCCGGGGACCCACCGACCTTGGGGTGAATCGGTCCAACTCCCTTCGGGGAAACGGACCGTAGGGCAAACCTTCCGGAGCACCCGCCCGAACCCGACAGCTAACTCGGTAGGCGGACGACGGAAGGAGACGCCCTCGTGGCGCCACACCGCAGGTCCCGGCCCCCCAGCCCCATGGGCATACGGACTCCGGCCATCGCCACCGCGGCTCTGACCTCGGTGGCCCTCCTCTCCCAGACGGCGAACGCGTCGCCGTCCGAGGAGCCCAGGCCGAGCCTTGAGGAAGTCGAGAAGAAGGTCGGCGACCTCTACCGCCAGGCGGAGACGGCCAGCGAGAAGTACAACGCGGCCAAGGAGAAGACCACCAAGCAGAAGAAGCGCGTCGACACCCTCCTCGACGACGTGGCGCGCCGCACAGAAAAGCTCAACGACGCGCGTGAGGAACTCGGTACGTTCGCCGCCGCGCAGTACCGCACCGGGGCCGCCGCCCCCGACACCGCCTCCCTCCTCCTCGCGGACAATCCGCAGGACTACTTCGACCAGACCCAGCTGATGGACCGGCTCACCAGCCGCCAGAAGCAGTCGGTCGACGACTACGTGACGCAGCAGACCGCCACGACGGAGAGGCGGCAGGAGGCGTCCGAGAGCCTGGAGACGCTCACCAGGACGCAGAACTCGCTGAAGACGTCCAAGGCGGACGTCCAGCGGAAGCTCGCCACCGCGCGCGACCTCCTCTCCAAGCTGACCACCGAGGAGAAGGCGCGGCTCGCCGCGATCGAGCGGCAGAAGCAGGAAGAGGCCCAGCGCAGGGCGGACGAGCTGGCCCGGCAGCAGGCGGCCGACGCCGAGCGGCGGCGCCAGGAGGCTGCGCAGGGCACCGGGACCTCCACGGGCTCCGGCAGCACCTCAGGGACCTCCGGGTCCGGCTCCGCCGCCTACACCGCCAAGGCCGACAAGGCGCTCGCCTTCGCCCGCGCCCAGATCGGCAAGCCGTACGTCTGGGGCGCGAGCGGCCCCGGCTCGTACGACTGCTCCGGCCTCACCCAGGCAGCCTGGAAGGCCGCCGGCGTCACGCTCCCGCGGACCACGTGGGACCAGGTCAAGGTCGGCACGACGGTCTCCGTGAACAGCGCCCAGCCCGGTGACCTGGTCTTCTTCTACGACGACATCAGCCACGTCGGCATCTACATCGGCGACGGAATGATGATCCACGCGCCCAAGCCGGGGGCGTACGTCCGCGAGGAGTCGATCTACTACATGCCGGTCCACAGCGTGGTGCGCCCGGCGTGAGGGGCTTTTCGTAGATCTGAGTGGAAATGGGAGAGGGCACACGCGCGCGTGTGCCCTCTCCCATTTCCACTCAGGCTCCTGGGTCCGCTCAGGTCCAGAGCACCGCGATGAAGATGTTCACCGTGGTCAGCCCGCCGACCAGGCCGAACAGGCTGTTCTCCACCTTTTCCTCGTCCCGTTTCACGTACACGAGGCCGAGGATCACGACCAGCAGGGCCAGCTTCACGCCGATCTTGATGTTGTTGACGGTCTGGTCGTCGGCCTGGTTGAGGCCGACCAGGATCGCGCCGGTGACCAGCATGGTCAGCGCGCCGTGGAGCATGGCGGGGCTGAAGCGGGCCGTGCCGTCGCTCATGGCCTTCAGCTGCGTGAGAAAGCCGCCGAGGAGGGACGCGATGCCGATGATGTGCAGGGCGACGAAGACATGAATGAGTACGTCCATGGGCCCGGACACTAACCAAACGCCTCCGTACCACCGCACACCGCCCCCGCCCGCACACCCGGTCCCGCCCGCCCCGCACACCCGGCCCCGCCTGCCCCACGCACCGGGCCCCGTCGGCCCCACGAGCCCCGGGCAGCTCCCGCGCCCCAACCCGGCGGAGCCCATAGCACCGGTTCGCCGCCCGTTTCCACACAATCCGCGCATCGGTCACCGCACCACGTCAAGTCGGCGGCCCCGGGCCCGGATCGCGGTCGTACCCGGTCAGCTCATGTCCGAGTCCCACCAGTTCCGTACATGCCGTTACCCCCGCCGCGGTCCCAGGTTTAGCGTCCTTCACCAGGTGACCGGCTCCCCACCACCGCCCGGGTCAGGGGCGGCATCCGGACACCACCGCCGAGAAAGGTCCGGCGGCGGCCCGCTCCCCCTGTGCGGGCCGCCGCCGGACGTGCAACCGGCCCCTGAGGGCCGCCGCCGCGGCAGCACCAACGCCTCGGCGGCCGTACGGAAGGACGTGGATCGCACGTGGCAGCGCACCGCAAGCCGAGACAGCGCTCAGTCGGCGGCAGTACGGCCCGCACCGCCTTCACCATCGCGCTGGCGGGCGCGGCGAGCGCGACCGGGTTCGAGGGGACGGGAACTGCCGCCCCGGAGCTGACACCCGCTCAGGTCAAGGCGAAGGTCGACAAGTTGTACCAGGAGGCGGAGGTCGCCACCGAGAAGTACAACGGCGCGAAGGAGAAGTCGACGAGGACGCGGGGCCGCCTGGACACGCTGCAGGATGAGGCGGCGCGCAGGACGGAACGGCTCAACTCCGAGCGGGACGCGCTCGGTTCACTGGCCGCCGCGCAATATCGGGACGGTGGCGTCGACCCCGCGCTGGGGCTCATGCTCTCCTCCGATCCCGACCAGTATCTGGACGGGGCCGCGTTCGCCGAGCGGGCCGGCAGCAGGCAGGCCTCGAACGTGTCGCGCGTACGCCGACAGCTGCGCGAGATCGAGCAGTTGCGCGGGGCCGCCCACGTGGAACTCACCTCGCTCAAGGAGCGGAAGGCGGAGCTGAAGCGGCACAAGACGACCGTCACCGGGAAGCTGGGAGAGGCACGGGACCTGCTGTCGCGACTGTCGGACGCGGACCGGGCCCGGATCGGCGCGGACGACGCGCGTGCCTCACGTTCCGCCGCGGGCCCGCGCGATCCGGGCGTCGGCCCGGGATCGTCGACCACTGCCCCCAACTCCCGTGCCGCGACCGCCGTTTCGTACGCGTACGGGAAACTCGGCAGCCCGTACGTGTGGGGCGCCACCGGACCCGACGCCTTCGACTGCTCGGGACTGATGCAGGCCGCGTACCGCGCCGCGGGCATCTCGCTGCCCCGCACGACGTACGCGCAGATCAACTCGGGCCAGCGGGTGTCGCGGTCCGAACTGCGCCCGGGCGACCTGGTGTTCTTCTACTCGGGCATCAGCCATGTCGGGCTGTACGTGGGCAACGGGCAGATGGTCCACGCGCCGAATCCGTCGGCGCCGGTGCGGGTGGCGCCGATCGACGAGATGCCGTTCGCGGGGGCCACGCGCGTGGCGTGAGCCGTCCGGCGAACCGGCAGAGGCGCAGGCACAGGCAGGGGATTGAGTGAAGAGAGCGGGGGAGTTCAAGCCGTTCGGGCATCGGTCCGGCTTGGATGGGCATCGCACGGGTACTCCGGCGGGGTAGCGTCGGCGTGGCGGCGTGGCACTGTTCGACATGCCGCACCGCACGGTCGCGATCCGCTCCGGTCCTGTCCACCTCGCTCTCTTCCGTCCCGTCCCGCCTGGTTCGCCGTCGCCCTCCCGAAGGATTCGATGCCCGGCCCCACGCTGCCGCCTCCGCCGCCGCCCGCGTACATCAGCGGCTGGCCGGACAGGTCGGCGCTGCTGGCGGACCGCGGGCGGGCGTTGGAGGAGCTGCGCAGGCGCAGTCTCGGGGTCCATCGGGTGCTGCTGCTGTGGCTGCTGGCGGTCGCGGCGATCATCGGATGGGCGCTGCTGGTACTGCCGTTGCAGCAACTGGAGCAGCGCGATCCCACCGGGTTCATCCTGGGGCCGCTCTTCGCGGTCCTCGGTCTGGCCTCGCTGGCGCCCTCCGTCGTGGCCGTCGTCCTCGCCGTCCGGCGGGACCGCCATATCAGCCAACTTCTCGACGCCTGGCTGCGGTTGGACAGCCATCCGCCCACCGACGCCCGCCTGCGCTCCTCCGGCCTGAGCCTCTTCTGGCTGCTCTCCTCGCTCGTCATCTGCGCGTTCGGGCTGTGGACGTCGTTCGCGGGGCCCGCGGAGGCGAGGCCCGGACGTGACGCCTACAGCGACGTGGTGCTCGTGATGGGGATCGGATTCATCCTCTGGCTGACCGGTCTGATCGGCGTGGTGAAGGCCGTACGGCACTATCGGTGGGCCGTGCGGGTGCTGGGTCCGCGGGCGCCGACACCCGCCGAGCAGCGGACCACGGCTCCAGCGCCGGCTCCGGCTCCGGCTCCGGCTCCGGCTCCGGCTCCGGCTCGTGAGGATCAGGCCGACTGAGGATCTGGCCGACTGACACCACCGTTCCGTTTCCCCCGCCTCCTACGTACCTGGCGACACCCCGCCCCGTGGCTTCACCTCACCTCACCTCGCGCAGCGCCTCGCCCAGGACGGCGATGCCCTCCTCGATCGCCGATACGGGGGACGCCGCGTACCCGAGCAGCAGACCGGGTGGGCCGCCCGGCCGCTGACGGTGCCAGGAGAGGGGGTGCACCTTGACCCCGCGGGCCAGCGAGGCGGCGGCGAGGTCGGTGTCAGCGAAGTCGCAGTCACCGAAATCTCCCGGTGCCCCGCCGCCCGTACCGTCGCTGTCGTCCCCGCCGAACGTGATCAGCAGATGCAGCCCGGCCGCGGCCCCGTTCACCACCGCCCCCGGCAGACACGCCCGTATCGCCCCGATCATCGCGTCCCGCCGACGCCGATGGCGCCGCCGCACCAGCCGCAGGTGTCGCTCCAGCTCCCCCGACTCCATCAGCCGGGCCAGCACGAGCTGGGGCAGAACCGCGTTGCCGAGGTCGGCGTACCGTTTCGCGGCGACCAGCGCCTCCCGGTACCGCGCGGGTGCCACGACCCAGCCCATCCGCAGCGCGGGCGCGAGCAGCTTGGACACGCTCCCGGCGTAGCAGACCCGCTCCGGCAGCAGCGACCGCAGCGCGGGCACGGGCGCTCGGTCGTAACGGTGCTCGGCGTCGTAGTCGTCCTCCACCACCAGCCCGCCCTCACCGGCCCACCGCATCAGCTCCCGGCGCCGCGCGCCCCCGAGCACGACCCCGGTCGGAAACTGGTGCGCCGGGGTCAGCAACACGGCCCGGTGGTCCCGCAGTTCGGATACGAGGACGCCCTCGCCGTCGACCGCCACCGGCGGGGTACGCAGCCCCTGGTTCCGCAGATGCTGCCGGACCCCGAGCGACCCCGGGTCCTCCACGGCGATCTCCTCGATGCCGTCCTCCCGCAGCACCCGCCCGATCAGCGCGAGCGCCTGTGCGGTCCCGGCGACGATCAGTACGTCACCGGCCTCGACCCTGATCCCCCGGTACCGCCCCAGCCACCGGGCGACGGCCCGTCGCAGCTCCTCGGTGCCGCGCGGATCCCCGTACCCGAACCCGCCCGCCGCCAGCTCCCCGAACAGCCCTCGCTCGGCCCGCAGCCAGGCCGCCCGCGGAAACGCCGCGAGATCCGGCACCCCGGGCGACAGATCGATCCGCGCGGCCGCCGTACGGATCAGGTCGAAGGCGTCATCACCGGGCGGGCCGCCGAACGGGGAGGAGGGAGTGGACGAGCGCAGGGTGGGCGAGGAGGGAGTTGGCGGGTGCAGGGTGGGCGAGGAGGGAGCGTACGGGGATGGAGTGGACGGGGATGGAGTGGACGGGATCGTGGCGTACTGAGGCGCGGCGTAAGCAAGTTGTCCCGATCCGACCGCACGCCCCCCAACGCCCGAACCCAGGGCCCCCGTTAACCCCGGCCCCGCTGCTCCCGGTCCCGCCACCACCACCGTCCCGGCCCTCCCCCGGCCCTCCACCTGGCCTTCCTCCGAGAGCCGGCGGTACGCCTCGGTCACCACCCCGCGCGAGACGCGCAGCTCCGCGGCGAGCACCCGGGTCGCCGGGAGGCGGCTGCCGACCGGCAACCGCCCGTCGGCGACGGCCTGCCTCAGCTGCCCGGCCAGCCAATCGGCCCGCCCGCCGAACGGCGCCTCGCGCACATCGAGTTGGAGGAAGTCGGAGCCGGGGACGACCGGACCCGGGCCGAGGCACGGCTCTCCGCGTATGGCCCCTTCAACAGCACCCTCTTTGGACCTGTCCACAGGACCATTCTCGAACGAGGCTCGTAGTCATGACCACAAGCGCCAACCCCACCGACTACGTCCACGGATACTCCTCCCACGAGTCCCGCCGTCTCGGCGACCAGGCGGACACCCTCGCGGAGTTGCTGCACGCCGGCACGGCGTACCCACCGGGCAGCAAGGTCCTGGAGGTGGGCTGCGGAGTGGGCGCCCAGACGGTGCACCTGGTCGCGGCGAGCCCGGAGGCCCGCTTCGCGGCGGTGGACATCTCGGCCGCCTCGCTGGCCCAGGCCCGCGCCCGCGTCACGGCCCGGGCCCCGGACGCCCTGGTCACCTGGCACCGGGCCGACCTCTTCGAACTCCCCTTCAAGGACGCCGAGTTCGACCATGTCTTCGTCTGCTTCGTACTTGAGCACCTGCCCGACCCGCGGCGGGCTCTCACGGCACTGCGCCGCGTCCTGCGCCCCGGCGGCACCCTCACCGTCATCGAGGGCGACCACGGCTCGACGTTCTTCCACCCCGACAGCGCGTACGCCCACGCCGCCATCGACTGCCAGGTCCGACTCCAGCACGAGGCGGGCGGAAACGCCCTCCTGGGCCGCCAACTGCACCCGCTCCTCACCGCCGCCGGGTACGACCGCGTCGAGGTCCGCCCCCGGGCGGTCTACGCCGACAGCTCCCGCCCGGCCCTGGTCGAGGGCTTCACCCGCAACACGTTCATCGCGATGATCGAGTCCGTACGGGAGGACGCCCTGGCCTCAGGCCTCATGACCCCGGCGGACTGGGATCACGGCCTGGCGGACCTGCGCCGCACGGCGGACCCTGACGGCACGTTCCACTACACCTTCTTCAAGGCAGTGGCCGTGAACCCTCCGAGCGGGATCGCGAACCGCGAACCGCTGAACGTGCCGTGAACCCCTGCCGTCAGACCAGCCGTCGGGCCGTCGCCCACCGAGTCAGCTCGTGCCGGTTCGACAGCTGGAGCTTCCGGAGGACCGCCGAGACGTGGGACTCGACCGTCTTGACGGAGATGAACAGCTGCTTGGCGATCTCCTTGTACGCGTACCCGCGGGCAATGAGGCGCAGGACCTCGCGCTCGCGCTGGGTGAGGCGGTCCAGGTCCTCGTCGACGGGCGGGGCGTCGGTGGAGGCGAAGGCGTCGAGGACGAAGCCGGCGAGGCGGGGCGAGAAGACCGCGTCGCCGTCCTGGACGCGGAAGACGGAGTCGACGAGGTCCGTGCCGGTGATCGTCTTGGTGACATAGCCACGGGCACCGCCCCGGATCACACCGATGACGTCCTCCGCGGCGTCCGACACGGACAGCGCGAGGAACCGCACCGGCTGCTCGGCGTCCGCCATCAACGGCGAGCAGCGGCGCAGGACCTCGACCCCGCCGCCGCCCGGGAGGTGCACGTCGAGGAGGACGACCTCTGGCCGGGTCGCCGTGATGACCGTGACCGCCTGGTCGACGTCGGCGGCCTCGCCGACCACCTCGACGCCGGTCCGCTCGGTCTGCCCGATCTCCGCCTGGACCCCCGTACGGAACATGCGGTGGTCGTCGACGAGGACCACGCGCACGCGTCGCCCGGGCGCGGAGGCCGCCGGATCGGGGGCGCCCGCAGGGTCGTCGGCCGTGGCGGCCCCGGACGGTGCGTCGGCTCCGGACGGCGTGTCGGCTCCGGTCGAACCGGCCGCACCGGTCGCCGCGGCAGGGCCGCCGGCCGTGCCCGCGCCGGTCATGCCGGCGTCCGGCTCGACCGCTCCGGTCGGTTCGTTCGCGTCGCTCATGTCTCCGCCCTCTCCATCTCCAGCTCGACCTCCGTGCCGCCGTCCGGCACCGCGCGCAGCCGCGCCGTACCGCCGTTGCGCTCCATGCGGCCGATGATCGATTCTCTGACGCCCATGCGGTCGCCGGGTATCGAATCCAGGTCGAAGCCCGGACCGCGGTCCCGGACCGACACGAAGACGGTCCTCCCCTCGACCTCGGCGAAGACCTGCACCGCGCCGCCCTCGCCACCGTACTTGGCCGCGTTCACCATGGCTTCCCTCGCGGCCTGCATCTGGGCGCCGATCCGGTCGTCGAGCGGGCAGTCGCCGACGACCACGACCTCGATGGGGACGCCGTGCTTGTCCTCCACCTCGGCGGCGTTGCGCTTCACG
The DNA here is from genome assembly GCF_044456225.1 of Streptomyces sp. NPDC050988. Classification (NCBI taxonomy): domain Bacteria; kingdom Bacillati; phylum Actinomycetota; class Actinomycetes; order Kitasatosporales; family Streptomycetaceae; genus Streptomyces; species Streptomyces sp. NPDC050988. Next base: position 116,892 of record NZ_JBITFQ010000031.1, read on the forward strand.
GCTTCCGCGAGCGTGCCGGGCTCGTCGTCCTCGTCCTTGCCGGTGCCCTCGGGCTTGTAGAGCCAGTTGCGCAGGTCGCGCTCCTGGGCGCGGGCGAGGCGTCGGACCTCGTTCGCGTTCTCGGCGTTCCGCTGTATCAGGGTCAGGGTGTGCAGCACCGAGTCGTGGACGTGGGCGGCGACCTCCGCGCGCTCCTGGGCGCGGATGCGCATCAGGCGCTCCTCGGAGAGGTCCTGGGTCATGCGGACGAGATACGGACCGGCGAGCAGCGCTATGCCGACGAGGACCGCGAGCGCGGCCTGGAGGACCGAGCCGAGGTGGGCGGCGGAGCCCTGGAGGACGAAGATCGCGGAGACGCCCGTGGCCACGAGCAGGACGCCGGCCGCGGAGCGGAGCAGGGTGATCGTGCGCTTGCGGCGGCCGACCTCCATCCAGCGGGCCCGCCGCGCGTTGTCCGCCTGGCGCCAGACCAGGGCGACTCCCGCGCCCACCAGGACGGTGGGCCAGAGATAGGCCTTGGCCCCGCCGCTCAGGTCCACATTGCCGACGAAGATCAGGGCCACCACGACCATGGCGAGCAGCGCGACGATCTGGCCCTTGTCGGGCTTGCGGGCGACGAGTCTGCGGCGGCCGTCGGGCGCGGTCTCGGTGGCGAGGGCGGGGGGCCGCTCGGCGTCCACACCGCCGACGCCGAGCGGGACGAAGAACCAGAACGCCGCGTACAGCAACGCGCCGAGGCCGTCCGCCATCATCAGGCCGACGAAGACCAGCCGCACCCAGATCACGGGCAGCCCGAGATGGCCCGCGAGCCCCCGCGCCACCCCTCCGAGCCAGCGTCCGTCACTGCTGCGGTAGAGCTTGCGCGGCGGCCGCGGGTCCTCGACGGTCAGGGTTGCGGCTTCCGGCATGCCATCGATGTTCACACGCCGGAGGGCGCCGGGCATCAGGGTCGACCCCCTAGACTCCCCTGATCTTCGAATCGGCTCGGGGATCTCCTCCAACATCTGCTCGGGGGTCTCCTCCGAATCGGCTCGGGGTCCCCTCGGTGATCACCGCCTGAGGGTCCGGCCCAGGGTCGATTTCAGGGTTCGGCCAGGGTCGTACCGACTCCCGTCCGGCCGTCGCGGCCGTCACCATGGACACATGACAGATCACCAGCACGCCGCGCCGGGTCCGGGACCCGGCTCCGGCCCGGCCGGGAGCGGAATCCCGGGGGCGGAGCCGCAGGACACCGTGCCCGCGGCGGGCGCCCGGGCGACCGCGGGTGAGGAGCCGCGCGCACCCGGGGAGCCGCACACGCCGGGGAGTCCGGTCCCGCCCGGGGAGCCCGGCGAGCCCGACGTCCCGCGGAAGTTCCGGCGCGACCGTCGGCAGAAGATGCTGGGCGGCGTGTGCGCGGGGCTCGGGCGGCAGTGCGACATGGACCCGGTGATCTTCCGGATCGTGCTCGCCGTGCTCTCGGCGACCGGCGGCCTCGGCCTCATCTTCTACGGCTTCGCCTGGCTGTTCGTCCCGAACGACGACGAGGACGAGAACGAGGTGCGCAAGCTCCTCACCGGCCGGGTGGACGGCCAGGCACTGGCGGGCGTGCTGTTCGCCCTGGTCGGCTGTGGTGTGTTCCTCTCCATGCTGAGCAACAGCGGCGTGCTGACGTTCGCGACGACGCTCTCGCTGCTCCTCGCGGGCGCCGGCTACTGGTCGCGGCAGCGCGCGACGGAGGACCCCGACCCGCTCGCCGCGCAGGCCGTCGCCGACGCGCCGCCGGAGGCACAGGCGCCGCCCGTCCCCGCGTCGTTCCCCTCCTGGTGGCGCGAGCCCATCGTCAAGGACGGCACATATGTGGGTGGCACGGGCTATCTGTGGGGCCCCAAGGACGTGCGCGAGCGCGACATCGCGGCGGCGATCACCATCGCGCAGGGCGGCGGCCCCGGCCGGGACATACGGACCCGGGCGCCCAAGCCGCGCGGCCCCCGCCCGATCGGCGGCTCGGTGTTCCTGCTCGCTCTCCTCACGGGCCTGCTCGCCACCCGCCTGACCTGGGAGGACCGCGCACTGGGCGCCAGCCTGCAGACCGGCCTGGCCTGCGCGCTCGGCGTGCTCGGTGTGGGCATCGCGGTCAGCGCGTTCCGGGGGCGCACCGGAGGAGGGTCGATCTTCCTCGCGATCGTTACGGCGGCCCTGCTGGCGGGCTCGGCGGCACTGCCGAAGGACATCACCACCCACTGGGTGCGTACGGACTGGACACCGGCCACGACAGCCGCCGTACAGGAGCACTACAACCTCGGCACCGGCGTCGGCACGCTCGACCTCAGCCGGATCGACCTCGCCAAGGGCCGGACCCTGACGACGAACGCCGAGGTGGGGATGGGACAGCTCAAGGTGATCCTGCCCAAGGACGTGACGGTGAAGCTGGTGATCGAAGTGGGCGTCGGCGACATCCAGTTGCCGGGCGACGACAAGCAGGACGTGGATGTGGCCCCGGGCAAGCACAAGCAGGTGACGCTCTCCCCCACGGGAGAGAGCACGGACAAGGCCAAGGCAGGCGGCACGCTCGACCTCACCCTCGAAGTCGGCATCGGACAGGCGGAGGTCACCCGTGTCACGTCATGAGTTCCAGCCCGGCCGGTTCATCGCGGGCTTCTTCCTCACCCTCACGGGCGTCATCTACGCCGGAGACGCGGGCGAGGCCTGGGACACCCCGTGGTTCGTGGTGATCCCGCTCGTCACAGCCGGCCTCTGCCTGGCAGCCGCGGCAGGCACGGTGGCCCACGGAGTCCGCCGCCGGCGGCGCCGTGCGCTCCACACACGGGAGACTCAGGGCCAGGACAGCGCCCCGTAGGGGGCGCGGGGAACTGCGCGCTCAGCCCCCACGCACCCGCAGGTCAGTCACACGCTTCCGGCGGAGGCGCCGGTCGAGCGCCTAGTAGGCGCTGCTCGTCCGGCGCCGACGCCGAGACCGGATCATCGCATCCACCGAGAACACCGACGCCCCGGCCAGCACGATCGGCAGCCAGGCCATCAGGTAGGGAAGGTCGTTGCCGTAGTAGTACGGGTCCGAGGCCCAGCTCACCGTCAGCCAGAGGCTGAGGGAGATCAGGGCGCCGCCGAACGCGGCGAGGCGAGCGAAGAGACCGATCAGCGTGCCGATACCCACCGCGAGCTCACCGAAGGCGATGGCGTAGCCGAACCCGACGGGATTCTTGAGGGCGAGATCGACGAGCGCGGGAATGGCCGACGAGTCGCGCACCGTCCGCATCAGGTCGCCCACCGACCCGGCCCCCGCGTCGTGCATGAAGGCGCTGTCGGTCAGCTTGTCGATTCCCGCGTAGATGAAGGTGACACCGAGGAAGACCCGCAGCGGAAGCAGGGCGTACCGGGTAGCGGCATCCCGCCAGTCACCGCCGCCCTCGTCCATGTACCCGGAGTGCGTGTCCATTCGCATGCCGTGAGCCATCGCTCTCCGCCGCCTCTCGCCCGCCGAACGGTTCACCCCTCAACAGACGATACGTACGACGGCCGACTCCCGCTCAAGAGCGGACGCACAAATTTTCACCAGGTCCCCCCGAACATCCCTTTTGATCCCGTACGGGAACGGAGGATCAGCATCCGCAGGCCACCCTCCGGGGAGATGCCCGTACGGCGTCCATGCGGGTGGCGGAAGCCGCAGGCCGGGCGCGGGCCGGGCGCCGGGCGGGCGCAGGCCGGACGCGGGGCGGGCGCGGGGCGGGCGCGGGGCGCCGCGGTCACCGCGTCACCAGGCCCGCGGTCACTCCGTCACATCGATCCCCACCCGGTTCGTCTCCAGCCCCGCCGCGGTGACGACCTGTACGTCCACCCGCCCGGGCTCCACATCCGCCGGCACCGGCACGGTGAGCACCGCGTCGGACGGGTTGCTGAACCCGCCGGGCACCGGAACCAGCGGCACATGCACATGCACGGCCCCGATCCGCACGACCATCCGCGACAGCCGGTCCGCGCCCTGCGCGCCGGGCGGCACGAATCCGGCGCCCCGGATCTCGATGTCGTCCCCGGTCCGGATCGGTGCGTCCAGATCCCCCGCCTCGCGGGCCCGCACGACCGACAGGATCACCGGCCGCCCACCCTCCGCGTACTTCCCGGCGACGTACGTGGCGGCCGACACCAGCACCATCACGGCCAGCCCCCACGGCAGATCGGGCAGTTGCTCGGGCCGCCGGGCCAGTCGCACGGCCGCGAAGACCAGCGCGACGGCGCCCACGACCACGTACTGGATGTCGGCGAAGTTGCCCCGGCCGGAGTCGTCGGTGAGCAGATCCGCGGCCCGGGGCCGGTCGGCCCGTACCTTCTGCAGCCGCTGTCCGAGGACGCGCAGCCCCACGACCCGCCGCACGAGCACGGCGATCGCGCACACGACGGCGAGCACGGTCACGATCCCGGCCCCTCGCGCGAGGTCGAGCCCCGCGATCAGGGAGTCCCGCTCGTCGGGGGAGGACGCGCCGGCCAGCCGTCCCGCCAGCACGAGCACGGCGTAGACGACGAACAGCACCCAGCCGACCGCCACGGCACGGGAGGTGGACAGCCGGTTGTCCTCGCCGATGACGGGCGCCAGTACCCCGCCCCGCGCCCGGTGGAACCACGAGGCCCCGGTCAGCAGCGCGCTCACGACCACCGCGGCCACCAGCCCCGCGGTCCGCGCGGCCGTCCAGCCCGCCCCGATCGCGGTGAGCGTCTGCACCAGGAGCAGCACGAGGACGACTCCCCACACGGCGATGACAGTTCGCCGCCACACCAGGCCGAGCCAGACCTCGCCCTCGGCCCGCCCGCGCTCCGCGACGACGTCCGCGGACTGGGTCAGCTCGTCCGACACCCACTGCCTCGACGCCCCGGCCGAGTACGCGACGGCCGCGGGCAGCCCTCGCCCGGACGCCAATTCATCCCGCTTGGAAAGGAATTCGGCAACGGCGCGCCGATGCCCCTCGCGTGCCCCGTGCGGACAGTTCCCGCAGGTGCAGCCCCCCTCGTGCCCGCTCCGACCGGCGCCGCGCCCGGCGTCCCGCCCCGCGCCCTGTCCAGTCTCCTGCACCGCCACGCCCGTTGCCGCCTTCCAGACCATTGGGTCGAACCCTCATTTACCGCACGCCCCACCGAACCGACCGCACGCCCTACCGATATGTCACGTTCGCACGCCACCGCCGCACCACGGACAGCGGCACGACCACCGGCCCCCAGGGCCACCGGTCGCACAGTCAACCCCCGCACATCTGCGCAGCCGCACAACTGCCTCGCGACGACAGCGCATTGTGCCGTACCCCACACCCCGCGCGTCCGCCAGGTCTGGTCAGCGCGGGTGAACCACCCACCCCCGTGTTGACCCGGCTGCGAGAATTCCCGTATGGCCGAGATCATCCAGCGCGACGGGACCTGGGCCTTCGACGGCAGCACGGTCCGGATCACCCCGGGACTGCACCGCTCCGTGCCGCTGTTCCGGCAGACGTACGGAGAGATCGCCGTGCCCCTCGAAGCGGTCGCGGGCGTCGCCTACGAACCCGAACGCAAGCGCGGCCGGCTGCGCCTGAGACTCCGCGAGGGCGCCGACCCGCTGCTCCAGGCGACCGGGGGCCGGCTGCCCGACCCCGCGGACCCGTACCGGCTGACGGTGGACATCGACCGCTCCGGCGTCGCCGAGTACGTCGCCGAGGAGATCCGGCGCGCCCTGCTCCTCGAAGAGATTCCCAAGGAACCGGCCAGAACCTATCTCGTGCCGGGCCCTCCCGTCCCCGTCTCGGTCCGTTCCAGCGACGGCACGGTGTCCTTCGACGGCACCCAGGTCCGTATCGACTGGAGCGACACCTCGGACCGGGTGAAGCGCGCGACGGGCCCGCGCATCATCGAGCTGCCGGACCTCGTCCAGGTGGAGTGGCTGCCCAACTCCGGTTACGAGGACGGGTTCCTGCGCTTCGTGACCCGCGACTCGGTGTTCTCCAAACTGCCGCCGGAGAAGGACCCGTTCGCCCTCGACCTGTGGGGCAGTGCCCGCCGCGATCTGCTCACGGCGCTGGTCGCCACCGCGGTCATGGCCCGGCTCCCGCACCCGTCCACCCGGTCCGGCGAGTACGCCCAGGGCGACCCGCCCCGCCTTCCGGCCGCGCCCGAGGACGCCGTACCGCAGCTGCCCCGGCAGGGCCACCACGACGTACTCCTGCGCCGCCTCAGGGAGTTGGGCGAACTGCACCGCGACGGCGTGCTCACGGACGAGGAGTTCGCGGCGACGAAGGCGGCGGTGCTGCGGGACTTCTGACACGGGTGACTTGGGCCTTCTGACTCGGGCCTTCCGACTCGGGCCTTCCGACTTGGGCCTTCCGACTGAGGAGATGGAGGCTGAGGAGATCGGACTAGCTGAGGAGATCGGGTTCGCTGCGGCTGATGTCCTGCCACAGCGGCTGGTAGTTGATCCACGCCACCAGATCCCCGCCGAGCTGCTCCCGCGTCGCCACCGCCTGCTTGTGGTCGATGACCACGGGACGGCCCGCCGCGCGCGCGGTCAGCTGCACCTGGCACGAGCGCTCCATCGACAGGAACCACCAGGCCGCCGCGTCCACCGAGTCGCCGACGGTCAGCAGCCCGTGGTTGCGCAGCACGAGCGCCTTGCGGGTGCCGAGCGCGGAGGCGATCCGCCGCCCCTCCTCGGCGTCCACGGCGACCCCCGAGTACGCGTCGTACAGCGCGTGGTCCTCGTAGAACGCGCAGCTCTCCTGGGTGATCGGGTCGAGCAGGTCGCCGAGTGCGGCCAGCGCGCGGCCGTGCACCGAGTGGCAGTGGGCGACCGCGACGACGTCCGGCCGGGCCGCGTGCACCTGGGCGTGCACGGTGAACGCCGCCTGGTTCACGTGATAGCGGCCCTCGATCACCTGCCCGTCCTCGTTGGCCATGACCAGATCACCGACCGTGACATGCTTGAACGGCATTCCGAACGGATTGACCCAGAAACAATTGCTGTACTCGGGATCGCGCGCGGTGATGTGACCGGAGACCCCGTCCTCGAACCCGAGCCGGCCGAAGAGCCGAAGCGCGCCCGCGAGGCGTTCCTTGCGGTGCCGCCGTTCGTCGTCGAGCGACTCGTGCATGGGCGGCATGGCGAACCGCAGCCGGTCGGTGGGAAGCGGCAGGGGCGGCGTGGGCCCGTGCATATGTCCTCCAGCCCTGAGGTACGGACTCCGTACATGTTTACGGGCGGGAAGTTACCGGCGGTCAGCGCAGGAGAACAGAGATGTTCGTGAAGAGAGTGCACAACCGTTGCACGGGGTCGCTGGTCTGCCTGTCTGGAGCCAACTATTCGGTCGGGCACCTGCACCGACGCCCCCTGGAGGACCCCCGTGCGCAGTCACCCCCCTACGCTGCGCGGACCGCGTCCCGCGACCGCACCCCCCACCAGCCCATGAAGAGAAACGAGCGCCTTGTCACAGGCATGCTCAGACAGATCGCCACGCGCGACGTGGTCGTCCTGGACGACCTCGGCGGATCCCCCCGCCGCCTCGCCGCGCTCACCTACATCGCCGTGCAGTACGGATTCCGCTACGAGGAGACGAACAGACTCGGCCAGACACTCCAGGTCCGCCTGACCCGCGACCCCCGCCCCGAGGCCCGCGAACGCAGCACGGCCGCCCTCGGCCGCCTCGCGGCCGGCCGCGCTCCGGGCATGCGCCCGGGCACGCTCAAACCACTGCCCGACGTGGCACCCGCGGTCGGGCTGCTCAAGGCCCGTATCGAGTTCGACGCGCTCTCCGACGACCTGGACTGGCGCCGCAAGGCCGTCTTCATGACAGCCAGCGCGGCCCTCATGGCACTGCTGCTGATCCCCGCGGGCTGGAGGGCCTCGCTCGCCGCGAGCGCCACCATGGCCGCGGTGTTCGCGGTCTTCCTGCGCCTGGAGGTGATACGGAAGGACCGGCTGGCCCGTCGGCTGCGGTCGGCGGGGCTGATCTGAGCGACCTGTCCGAGGGGTGCCCGTCGCAATTCCGCCCGAGGAATCCCCCGTCGCAAAGGCGACAGCAGATGTCGGGTATCGGCGACAGACTCGTCGTATGACTCGCACGACATCGAACTGGGCAGCCGTCACCGCCGCGGAACCGGACCTCGCCAAGACCGTCGAGGACCGGTTCTCGGCCTTCACGCACCACATCGTGGCGACCCTCCGGAAGGACGGGTCGCCCCGCACCTCGGGACTCGAAGTCCGGTTCCTGAACGGGGAGTTGTGGCTCGGCATGATGCCGGACTCGCTCAAGGCACTGGACCTGCGCCGCGACCCGCGCTTCGCCCTCCAGGCCAATCCTGGTCCCGGCACGGAGATGGCGGGCGGCGACGTTCGGATCGCGGGCCGCGCCGTCGAGGTCGAGGACCCGGCGGAGCGCTCCCGGTACGCCGAAGAGGTGGAACCGCCGGAGCAATTCCACCTCTTCCGCACCGAGCTGACGGAGGTCGTACGGACCTACGTCGAGGACGACACGTATCTGGTCGTCGAGATCTGGAAGCCCGGAGAGCCGGTGCGGACCCTCAAGCGGACCTGACCTTCAGCAGCCCGGGGCTACTCCCACTCGATGGTGCCCGGCGGCTTCGACGTGACGTCGAGGACGACCCGGTTGACGTCCGCGACCTCGTTCGTGATGCGCGTCGAGATCTTCGCGAGGACGTCGTACGGCAGGCGCGACCAGTCGGCGGTCATGGCGTCCTCGGAGGAGACGGGCCGCAGCACGATCGGGTGGCCGTACGTCCGGCCGTCGCCCTGGACGCCCACGCTGCGGACGTCCGCGAGCAGCACGACCGGGCACTGCCAGATGTCGCGGTCGAGGCCGGCCGCCGTCAGCTCCTCGCGGGCGATGGCGTCGGCCTCACGGAGCAGGTCGAGCCGCGCCTTGGTGACCTCGCCGACGATACGGATACCGAGGCCGGGGCCCGGGAACGGCTGGCGCTGGACGATCTCGTCCGGCAGGCCCAGCTCCTGGCCGACCATCCGGACCTCGTCCTTGAACAGCTTGCGCAGCGGCTCGATCAGCTTGAACTCGAGGTCTTCCGGCAGCCCGCCCACGTTGTGGTGGGACTTGATGTTGGCGGTGCCGGTGCCGCCGCCGGACTCGACGACGTCCGGGTAGAGCGTGCCCTGCACCAGGAAGGCGACCTCGGGACCCGCGTCCGCGATGATCTCGGCCTGCGCCTGCTCGAAGACCCGGATGAACTCGCGCCCGATGATCTTCCGCTTCTGCTCGGGGTCGGAGACCCCGGCGAGCGCGGTGAGGAACCGCTCCTCCGCGTCCACGACCTTCAGCTGTACGCCGGTCGCGGCCACGAAGTCCTTCTCGACCTGCTCGGTCTCGCCCTTGCGCATCAGACCGTGGTCGACGTACACGCAGGTCAGCTGCGATCCGATGGCCTTCTGGACGAGGGCCGCGGCGACCGCGGAGTCCACGCCGCCGGACAGACCGCAGATGGCGCGCTTGTCGCCGACCTGCTCGCGGATCGCGGCGACCTGCTCCTCGATCACATTGCCGGTGGTCCAGGACGGGGTCAGGCCCGCGCCCCGGTACAGGAAGTGTTCGAGCACCTGCTGGCCGTGCGTGGAGTGCATGACCTCGGGGTGGTACTGGACCCCGTACAGCCGCTTCTCGTCGTTCTCGAAGGCCGCGACCGGGACGACGTCCGTGGAGGCGGTCACCGAGAAGCCCTCGGGGGCAGCGCTGCACGCGTCGCCGTGGGACATCCACACCGACTGCTCGTCCGGGGTGCCCTCGAAGAGGGTCGAGCCGGACTTGGAGACGTGCAGCGGTGTGCGGCCGTACTCGCGGGCGCCGGTGTTGTCGACCGTGCCGCCGAGGGTGGTCGCCATCAGCTGGAAGCCGTAGCACATGCCGAAGACCGGGACGCCGGCCTCGAAGAGCTCGCGGTCCAGGCGGGGGGCGCCTTCCGCGTACACCGACGAGGGGCCGCCGGAGAGGATGATCGCCGCCGGGTTCTTGGCGAGCATCTCCGCGACCGGCATGGTGCTCGGCACGATCTCGCTGTAGACCCGGGCCTCGCGGACTCGGCGGGCGATGAGCTGGGCGTACTGCGCACCGAAGTCGACGACCAGGACGGTGTCGGGGGCGACGGGGGACGCTTCTGGCACGGTTTGCCTTCCGGCGGTTCAGCAGGGATGTGCTCCCGAGTCTAACCGGGCGCCCGGAGCCGACGTCCCGTCCCTGGGGGCTCCGCCCCCCGGCCCCCGTGTCGCCACCGGGGCTCCGCCCCAGACCCCGTGGGGTGCGTACTTCGGGTGCGGGTGCGCTGTGGCTGGTCGCGCAGTTCCCCGCGCCCCTAAAAAACTCAGCCCCTCCGGAAAAACTCAGCCCCTCCGGCGTTTGAGGAGCGGGGGTTCGGGGGCCGGCCCCCGAGTAGTGACGGGAATGGGTAGGGGCGGCGGGGGCGAGGAAGGTTGTCTCAGTATCCGAGCGCGCTTGGCCGGCGGCCGGAGGCCGGGCATACTGCTCCCATGCTCACGCACGAGACCTTCGTCTTTACCTATGGCAACCGGCCCACCGGCTGCCATGGTCGTGCTGCTTGAGCAACTGACAAGCGACTTCCCAGGCGCCCCGGGCCGACAAGGCCCGGGGCGCCTCGCGGTTTCCGGACCTTGCCGCTCCGGGGCACCCCACTCGAAGAGGAGCCCCCGAGATGAGCACAGCCGCCGACACGACCGGCGCCCGTACCGAAGAGGCCGCCGACGTCATCACCGGCGCCCGCGAACGCATCGACGCCCTCGACGACCGGATCATCGGCCTCGTCCAGGAACGGATGGCGATCTCGGCGGTCATCCAGGAGGCGCGGATCGCCTCCGGAGGCCGCCGCGTGAACCTGTCACGCGAGATGGACGTCCTCGGCCACTACAGGGACGCGCTCGGCAAGCCGGGCACCTCGCTCGCGATGACGCTCCTGGAGCTGTGCCGCGGCCGCGTCTGAAGCCGGCTTCCGAGATCCGGGGATGCCGAGGACGTCCGGGATCCGATCCGCGTACGACATCCCCGTACGACGGACGTCCGGTGCACGCACGTACGCATGTCCTCTCACCCGTACGGCGCGTGACCGCCCCTCGGCGGGCTTCGTTGGTCCCGGTGTCCGTGTCAGCCAGGGGCGGGCCCGAAGAACCACGCGTGGCTCCGCTGGAACGATGAGGCGTACGGACGTGCGCCGTGGGACCTCGTTCCAGAGAAGTGACCGGACGGCAGGGGACAGCAGCCCGGTCACCCTAGAGAGGTGGGGGGCGGGGGGGCCCCGCCCCCCCCCGCGGCAACTGTTGCAAGGGGGTGGGAAGGGGTGGGGGGGGCGCGGCCCCCCCGGGCCGACGGTTTGGTAAAACCCCCACCACCCAACCACAAAAC
>NZ_JBITFQ010000032.1:0-123581 GCF_044456225.1 Streptomyces sp. NPDC050988
CGCCCCGCCCCGCCCCCCACCCCACCGCGGCCCCGCCGGGGGGGGGCGCGGTGCGGCGGGCGCCGCCACACCGCAAGCGGGCGGGGCCCCGGGGGGGGGGGGCCCCCCCCCCCCCCCCCCACGACGCTTGAGCGTTGTACGCGGCACAGGGCCGCCACGGCGGCCGGGCCTCCGTCGGTCAGCGGCCGGTGCCCCCGTCGGCGTTCGGACCGGAGTAGTCCTCGCCGTACGCGCCCTTGGCGGGACGGCGGCGACGCATGGGCGGCTCGACGCCGTCCGCGAGGCGGCGGGCGGTGAGCAGGAAGCCGGTGTGGCCGATCATCCGGTGGTCGGGGCGGACGGCCAGGCCCTCGATGTGCCAGTTGCGGATCATCGACTCCCAGGCGCTCGGCTCGTTGAAGCAGCCGATCTCGCGGATGGACTCGACGGTCCGGGCGAGCTGGGTGGTGGTCGCCACGTAGCAGCAGACGATGCCGCCGGGGACGAGCGCCTTGGAGACGGCCTCCAGGCACTCCCACGGGGCCAGCATGTCGAGGATCACGCGGTCGACCTCGGTGTCGCTGAGGTTGTCCTGGAGGTCGCCGACGGTGAGCTGCCAGGCGGGGTGCGGACCGCCGAAGTAGCGCTCCACGTTCTGCTGGGCGATCTCGGCGAAGTCCTCGCGGCGCTCGTACGAGTGCAGCATGCCCTGGTCGCCGATGGCCCGCAGCAGGAAACTGCTGAGCGAGCCGGAGCCCACGCCCGCTTCCACGACGCGTGCGCCGGGGAAGATGTCGGCGAAGGCCAGGATCTGCCCCGCGTCCTTGGGGTAGACCACGGCGGCGCCGCGGGGCATGGACAGGACGTAGTCGGGGAGCAGGGGGCGCAGTGCCAGATAGGCCACGTTCCCCGTGGTGCGGACAACGCTGCCCTCGGGAGAGCCGATCAGCTCGTCGTGCGGGAAGGAACCCTTGTGGGTGTGGAAGTTCTTCCCCGCTTCGAGCGTGAACGTGTAGTGGCGGCCCTTGGGGTCGGTCAGCTGAACCTGGTCCCCGACCTTGAAGGGCCCACGTCGGCGGGCGGCACCGGTCGGTTCGGACATGTGAACAGCCTACCGGTCCCTGCGGAGCGCTCTGACCGCTCGGGGTGCGTGCGGAGTCTGCGGGTGCGTCGTGGCTGGGCGCGCCCACGCGGCGGAGCCGCACATGTCACAGCCCCGCGCCCCTAACGGGGCTTCAGCTGGGGCGGGCCATTGCCTTCACGAACGCCTTCTCCACGTCCGCCGCCGACAGGACTCCGTAGATCTCGCCGGAGTCCTCCACCACCAGGTACTCGGTCGCGGGGGCCGCGCGCAGGGCGTCGAGGAGGTCCTCTCCGGCCAGTTCGGCGGAGACCCGCATGCCGTCCGTCAGGTCCTGGGCGAGGCCGCTGACGGCGACCCAGGGGCGGCGGTGTTCCGGTACGCCGACGATGGCGGCCTCGCGGACCAGGGAGAGGGGTTCGCCGTCGGGGTCGACGACCACCAGGGCGCGGGCGCCCGCGTCGTTGGCCCGGCGCAGCGCCTCCGAGAGCGGGGTGTCGGTCTCCACGGGAACCGCGCGGCGGGTGAGGGCGCGGGCCCTCAGCTCGGGCAGGTGTTCGCGCAGGCGGGCCATGCGCAGGCTGTTCCCGGCGCCGGTCCAGATGATCGCGGCCAGGATCGCGGCGAGCAGGGCGTCCATGACGGTGTCCATGCCGCCGATGTCCGCGGCGTCGGTCCCGAGCGCCCCGGACTGGGTGAGCAGGGGCAGTCCGACGAGTACGGAGATCGCGAGGGCGCGGCCGACCCAGGCGGCGGCGATCGTGCCGCTCATCGGCTTGCCGGTGATCTTCCAGACGACGGCCCGGAGCATCCGGCCGCCGTCGAGGGGCAGACCGGGGAGCAGGTTGAACGCGGCGACGATCAGGTTCGAGATCATCAGGCCGGCCAGCAGGACGCCCGGGACGGTGCCCGGCTCGACGGCCTGGAGGGCGAGGTAGAAGAGGCCGCCGAGGATCAGCGAGAGCAGGGGGCCGACGAAGGCGAGGACGAACTCGCGGCCGGGCGTCTCGGACTCCTTCTCGATCTCCGAGACACCGCCGAAGAACTGCAGCTGGATGCGGCGCACCGGCAGTCCGAAGCGCAGGGCGGCGACCGTGTGGGCCAGCTCGTGGACGAGTACGGAGGCGTAGAAGGCGACCGCGAAGAAGAGCGAGACGAGGTAGCGGGTCATGCCGAGTTCGGGCAGGACGCGGTCGAGCTGGCCGCCGAAGACCCAGGTGATGAGCGCCGCGACGAGGAACCAGCTGGGCGCCACGTACACGGGGACACCGAAGGGGCGTCCCATGAGCAGGCCGCCACCCGGTTCCTTGCCGCGCCGGGAGGACGAGCCCCGCTTCCGCCCGGACTTGGGCTTGGCGGGCGGGGTGTGCGCCTCTGAGCGGTGGACGTCGTGCGGGTGCGCGGGCGTGTGGTCGTCGGAGCGCGGGTCGGGCGCGGACGGTGAGGTGGGCGCCTTCCGCAGGTCGGCAGGCGGCGCGTCCGCCCGCTCTTCTCCGGCTGCTCCGGCTGCTCCGGATCCAGCAGCTCCAGCGGCCTGGTCGTCCGCCGGGCCCTCAGGGCCCTCCGGGTCCTCAGGGGCTCCCGGGCTCGGGTCCGGGTGTCCCGCTGCCGCTGCCGTGTCCGTCTCCGGCTCGGGTGTCGACTGGGCGTCGGTGTCGTGCGGCTCCTCGTCGGAGTGCGGCCGGGCCGTCGAGGTGGCCGGATCGCCGGGGCGCGGCCGACCCGCACGGCGCTCGTCCGCCTCGTCCGTGCCGGATCGCGGCTGCCCGCTCCCGCCGCTCTCGTCCACGATGTCCCCTCGTTCGACGCGTCTCCCGCTCGCGATCATGCACGGCGAGAGGTCCTGTGGTCGATGGTATGCGGCCGTCGTGCCGCGTTCGGCCCCGGCACCCCCTCTGATCCCCGCGCCGTGGCGTGCGCGCGCAGGTCACCGTGTGTCGCGCTGTCAGTGGCGGGCCGTAAGGTCTGTCGTCATGGAAACCAGCGCCGACGGCACGACTCAGGCGGGCCCGCGACCCGAGCCGACGGGCACCTCGGCCGAGCCCGCGGACGTCCCGGCCCAAGCCCCGTCCGCCCCCGCGGCCGACCCGGTCGTGGCCGCCGAGCCCGCTCGCGTCACCGTCGCCGTGCCGCCGGCCTCGTTGTCGCCCTCGCGGGCCGGTGACTTCATGCAGTGCCCGTTGCTGTACCGCTTCCGGGTGATCGACAAGCTGCCGGAGAAGCCGAGCGAGGCGGCCACCCGGGGCACGCTGGTGCACGCGGTGCTGGAGCGGCTGTTCGACGCGCCGGCCACCGAGCGGACCGCGCCGCGCGCCAAGTCGCTGATCCCCGGTCAGTGGGACCGGCTGCGTGAGGCGAAGCCGGAGCTCGCCGAGTTGTTCGCGGACGCCGACGAGAAGGCGGCGGGCGAGCGGCTGGCCCGCTGGCTGACGGAGGCGGAGCGGCTGGTGGAGCGCTGGTTCACCCTGGAGGACCCGACCCGTCTCGAACCGGCCGAGCGCGAGCTGTTCGTGGAGGCCCGGCTCGACTCGGGCCTGAAGCTGCGCGGCATCATCGACCGCGTCGACGTGGCCCCGTCCGGCGACGTGCGGATCGTCGACTACAAGACGGGCAAGGCCCCGCGCCCGGAGTACGCGGAAGGCGCCCTGTTCCAGATGAAGTTCTACGCCCTCGTGGTCTGGCGGCTGAAGCAGGTCGTGCCGCGCCGCCTCCAGCTCGTCTATCTGGGCAGCGGCGACGTGCTGACGTACGACCCGGTCCCCGCCGACCTGGAGCGCGTAGAGCGGAAGCTGCACTCGCTGTGGGAGGCGATCCGGCTGGCCACCGAGACCGGTGACTGGCGGCCGCGCCCCACGAAGCTGTGCGGCTGGTGCGACCACCAGTCCGTGTGTCCGGAGTTCGGCGGCACTCCCCCGCCGTATCCGCTGCCTGTGAGGGCGCCCGAGTCCGGCGGTGCCGAGCAGGGCAGAATGGGGCCGGACTAACGAAGGAGACTTACGTGGCCATCCGCGTCCTATTGGTCGACGACCAGCCGCTGCTGCGCACCGGCTTCCGGATGATCCTGGAGGCCGAGCAGGACATCGCGGTCGTCGGCGAGGCCGGTGACGGTCTCCAGGCACTGGATCAGGTAAGGGCCCTGCAGCCCGATGTGGTTCTGATGGACATCCGTATGCCGCGGATGGACGGGGTCGAGGCGACCCGTCAGATCACCGGCCCCGGCCGGGACGGTCCGGCGAAGGTGCTGGTCCTGACGACCTTCGACCTCGACGAGTACGTGGTGGAGGCACTGCGCGCCGGCGCCAGCGGCTTCCTCCTGAAGGACGCCCCCGCCAACGAACTGGTGCAGGCGATCAGGGTGGTGGCCTCCGGTGAGGCCATGCTCGCGCCCAGCATCACCCGTCGGCTCCTCGACAAGTACGCGAGCCATCTGCCCTCGGGCGACGAGCCGGTGCCGGACACCCTGCACACGCTCACCGAGCGCGAGGTCGAGGTGCTGAAGCTGGTGGCCCGCGGCCTGTCGAACGCGGAGATCGCCGCCGATCTGTTCGTCAGCGAGACGACGGTCAAGACGCACGTGGGTCACGTCCTCACCAAGCTGGGGCTGCGCGACCGCGTGCAGGCCGCGGTGTACGCGTACGAGAGCGGTCTAGTGCGCCCCGGCGCACAGTGAGCGCCCCCGTCCCCACCACGGACCTCTGACAGGAGAACGGCCGCCCCCTCGAACAACTCGGATGAGGGGGGCGGCCGTTCCGCGTATGCGCGGGGATGGTGCGCGGACGGGCTCAGTCCTTGCTGATCTCCCAGAAGCGGAACACCGTCGACGCGTCGAGGCAGTTCTCCAGGCCGTACACGCTGTCGCGGACGACCGCGTACTGCTTGGCCTGCCAGACCGGGATGACCGGGATCTGGTCGGCGACGATGTCCTGGAGCTCGCCGTACTGCGGCTCGGTCGAGGCGCGGTCGCTCTGGGCGGCCGTCTCGGGGATGAGCCGCCCGGTGACCGTGCTGTTCGTGTAGTTGTTGCCCAGCACGTTGCCGTCGCCGAAGAACGGGGCCGTGAAGTTGTCCGGATCCGGGTAGTCCGGCACCCAGCCCTTCACGTACACGCCGTACTTGCCCGCCTCGATGTCCTTCTCGTACTTGTCGTACGCGACGGACTTCACGGTCGCGTCGAACAGGCCGCTCGCGTTGAGCTGCCCCGCGATCGCCCTGAACTCCTGGTCGGTGGAGGGGCCGTAGCGGGTCGGCGTCGACCAGAGGGTCAGCTTCACCTTGTCGGTGATGCCGTCCTCGAGCAGCGCGGCCTCGGCCTTGGCGCGCGAGGGGCGGGCGCCGTAGGTGTCGAAGAAGGCCGTGTTGTGGCCCGTGATACCGGCCGGGATGATCGAGTACAGCGGGGTCGCCGTGTTCTCGTAGACCTCTTTGATGAGGGCGTCGCGGTCGAGCAGCTGGGCGATGGCCTTGCGGACGCCCGCCTTGCCCACGACCGGGTCGTTCATGTTGAAGACCAGGTGCTGCACCTCGGCGCTGGAGCCCTCGACGACGTCGATCTCCTGGCTGCCGGTGGTGTCCGTCTCGATCTCCGCGATGTCCTTGGCGGCGAGGCCTCGGTAGGCGACGTCGACCTTGCCGTCGAGGACGGCCTTCTTCAGGCCGGCCTGGTCGCCGTGGAACAGCTTGAGGGTCACGCCGTTGTTCTGCGTCTCGGCGTTGCCCTCGTAGTTCTCGTTGACCGTGAAGACGGCCTCGTCCTTGCTGAACGACTCCAGCTTGTACGGGCCCGAGCCGACGGCCTCGCCGTCCTCGCGCAGCCCGTCCGCCGAGTACTCCCGGCGGTTGACGATCGAACCGGCACCGGAGGCGATCTTGCTCGGGAAGGTGGCGTCGGAGACCTTGAGCCGGAAGACGACCGTCTTGGCGTTCGGCGCCTCCACCTTGTCCAGCATGGGGAACATGATCGCGGGCCCGGCGTCGTCGTCGATCTTCATCATGCGGTCGAAGGAGAACTTGACGTCCTGCGAGGTGAGATCGTCACCGTTGCTGAACTTCAGCCCGTCGCGCAGGGTGCACCGGTAGACCTTGGCCTGCGTGTCCGTGAACCCGCACTCCCTGGCTGCCTCCGGCACCGGCTCGGTGCCGCCCTTGGGAAAGCTGAGCAGGGACTGGAAGACGTTGTTGAAGAGGAGCCAGGAGCCGGGGTCGTAGCCGGAGGCGGGATCCGTGGCCAGGACGTCGTCCGTCATCCCCATGACGATGTCCGAGCCACTGCCCCCGGAGCCCCCCGACTCCGAGCCGCATCCCGTCAGCAGGCCTGCGGACAGTCCCGCGACGACGGGCAGGACCGGCCACTTGGTGCGCATGTTCACGAGCGTGTGCCTTGTCGTTGGTCTCTCTTGGGTCCGGTCGGTCGCCGTCGCTTCCGGCTCGGCCGCCCGGTCCGGTCGGGCGTCGTCGCCTGCGGCTCAGCTGCCGACCCCGCGGCCGAGCTCCCACAGCTGAAGCGTCGCGGAGGAGTTGAGCGCGTACTCGGCGCCGGTGATGTCGTCCCGGGTGGCGATGTACTGCTTGCCCTGCCACAGCGGCAGAACCGGGACGTCGTCGGCGACGATGCTCTGGATCTCCTCGATGCTCTTCGAGGCGGTGAGGCGGTCGGCCTCGCGGCGGGACTCGGGGATCAGCTTGGAGCGGATCTCCGGGTTCGCGTACGGCGAGCCGATGGTGTTGTCCTTGTCGAGGAACGGCGCGAGGTAGTTGTCGGCGTCAGGGAAGTCCGGGAACCAGCCCATGCCGTAGACCTCGTAGTCGCCCTTCTGCTCGTTCGGGCGGAACGTCGACCAGTTCTCGCCCTTGATGCTCACCTTGAACAGGCCGCTGTCGTTCAGCTGCTTCTGCAGCAGCTCGAACTCCTCCTTGGTGGCCGGTCCGTAGTGGTCGTCCGTGTAGTGCAGCGTCAGCTTCACCGGCGTGGTGATGTTCGCCGAGGCCAGCAGGTCCTTGGCCTTGGGGATGCTCGGGTCGCCGTACTTGTTGAAGAACGAGTTGGCGTGACCGGTGACGGTCGCCGGGACCATGGAGTACAGCGGGTCGGCGCCGGAGCCGTACACCTGCGAGGTGAGCTCGCCGCGGTTGATGACCTGGGCCATCGCCTGCCGGACCGCCTTCGTCTTCACCGACGGGTCGTTGGTGTTGAAGCCGAGGTAGCGGATCTCCAGACCGGGCTGCTCGATCAGGTCGACGTCGGTGCCCTTGTCGTTCTGGAGCTTCTTGATCTGCGCGGGCGACATGGTGCGGGTCATCATGTCGATGTCGCCCTTGTCGAGCGCGGTGCCCATGGCGCCGGTGCTCTCGAAGGAGCGCAGCTCGACCTTGTCGTTCTTCAGCTCCGAAGTCCCCTGGTAGTTGGGGTTCTTGGTGAAGACGGCCTTGACGATCTCGTCGTCCTTGACCTCGGCCTTGAGCGTGTACGGGCCGGAGCCGCTGACGTCGAAGCCCTCCCGCAGCTTGTTCTTCTCGTAGTCGTCCGGGTTGACGATGCCCGCGACCGGCGTGGACAGCTTGAACGGGAAGGTGGCGTCCGCGCTGTTGAGGTGGAAGATCACCTCTCGGTCGCCCTTGGTCTCGACCGTGTCGACGGTGGACAGCAGGGCGAAGACACCGCTGTCCGCCTTGAGCTGCATGGCGCGGTCGATGGAGAACTTCACGTCCTCGGCGGTGATCGCGTCACCGTTGGAGAACTTGAGGTCCTTGCGCAGGGTGCAGGCGTACCGCTCGTTGCCCGAGTCGGTGAAGCCGCACTCCTCGGCGGCCTCCGGAGCCGGGTCGCCGCCGCCGTTGGGCATGACCATCAGCGTCTGGACGGTCTGGCGCAGGATGTTCCAGGTGCCGACGTCGTACGCGTAGGCCGGGTCGAGCGGCGCCGGGGCCTCCTTCGAGGCGGTGAACCGGTCGGTGGTGCCGACGACGATGGCGTCGCCGCCGTTGTCCCCGCTGTCGGAACCGCCGCACGCGGCGAGGACCGGGGCGAGCAGACCGATCACGGCCGGCAGCACCAAAGTCTTACGGTTCATGCTCGAAGTTCTCCAGAGCTGTCGTCCCGCTAACCCGGCAGGCCGGGGTGTGGCGGTGGGGTCACGGGGGTTACGGCGATGTCTCGATGAGATTAGTCCGCACCAGCAGGACCGTTCGCAGGTACTGGAGTTGAGCTCCCATCACGCTGCGAAACCGGCTGTGGACGCACCGAAAACCCGACAGCGGAAGGATTGGTGCAGCGTTCCATGAATCAGGACACAAGGACGCGCCGAACCGCACCGAAAGGGCTTCCAAGACACAGCCGGGGCAGCTTGTCGACGGCCCTCGGCGTGTCGAACGTCACATCCTCAACTACGTGAGGAAGCACTCGAATTCGGCCACCCGGGACACGCGGAAGAGGATCGAATTACTCCGGTGTCGTGACCACGTAGTTTTTCCGGCATTCAATCATTCACCCTGGGTGAAGGATTAGCGCTTTTCCGTCATCAGACCTCGTAGAAAAGACAGGTCGACCTGTTCGAGGGACGGAACAACGGTGCGCCGGACCGCCGGAGCGATGGGTGCCACGGACGGAACGGCGACGACGTGGCAGCCCGCGGCCTCGGCCGCGGCGACGCCCGTCGCCGTGTCCTCGATGACCGCGCATCTGGCCGGATCCGCGCCCAGGCCGGCGGCCGCCAGCAGATACGGGTCGGGGAACGGCTTGGTGCGCTCGACCTCGTCGCCCGCGATCGTCAGGGCGAAGTTCTGGGGGCCGAGCGAGGTCACGACGCGGTCGATGATGCGCCGGTGCGAGGCGGAGACCAGGGCCGTGGGGATCCTGTGCGCGGACAGCTCGGCGAGGAGCCTCGCGGCGCCCGGCATCAGCGGCAGAGCGCGGCCGATCCGGTCCTCGAACCCGTCGTTCAGCAGCACGGTGAGCTCGGCGAGGGTGACGTCCGCTCCGGTGGCCTCGATGAGGAAGCCCGCGCTGCGGGTCATGGGGCCGCCGACCACCACGTGGCGCCAGGAGTCGTCGAGGGTGTGGCCGAGGCCGGCGAAGACCTCGACCTCGGCGTCCCACCAGAAGCCCTCGGTGTCCACCAGGGTGCCGTCCATGTCCAGGAGTACGGCCTGGAGGGCGGAGCCCTCGGCCGTTTGGGTACCTAGTGCGGGGACCGTACTGGTCATAGGCGCACCTCCGTGTAGGGACGAGAAGGCCGGTTCCCTCCCGGGGAACCGGCCTGCACTGGACCGACCAGTGTACGTCGCCGTCGAGAGAAGTGCCTCCTGGAAAAGGTGGGTGCGGTGCCCCTGCGGCGGGCTGGGGGTCTTTTGCCGGGTGCGGGTGCGTTGTGGTTGCTCGCGCCCACGCGGCGGAGCCGCAAAATGTCACAGCCCCGCGCCCCTGAAGGGGCGCGGGGAACCCGCCCTCACCTGGCGTTGAAGTACTTCGCCTCCGGGTGGTGGATCACGATCGCGTCCGTGGACTGTTCCGGGTGGAGCTGGAACTCCTCGGAGAGGTGGACGCCGATCCGCTCGGGCTCCAGGAGCTCGGCGATCTTGGCGCGGTCCTCCAGGTCCGGGCAGGCGCCGTAGCCGAGGGAGAAGCGGGCGCCTCGGTACTTGAGCGCGAACATGTCCTCGACGTCGGCCGGGTCCTCCCCCGCGAAGCCGAGTTCGGAACGCACGCGCGCGTGCCAGTACTCGGCGAGGGCTTCAGCCAACTGCACGGACAGGCCGTGCAGTTCGAGGTAGTCGCGGTAGGCGTTCGCCTCGAAGAGCTTGGCCGTCTCCTCGCCGATCCGGGAGCCGACGGTGACGACCTGGAGCCCGACGACGTCCGTCTCGCCGGACTCCTCAGGCCGGAAGAAGTCGGCGAGGCACAGCCGGCGGCCGCGGCGCTGGCGCGGGAAGGTGAAGCGGGTGCGCTCGTTGCCCTGCTCGTCCAGGAGGATCAGGTCGTCGTCCTTGGACACGCACGGGAAGTAGCCGTAGACGACGGCAGCCTCCAGCAGGTTCCCGGTCTGCAGCTGGTCAAGGAGGCCGCGCAGCCGGGGCCGGCCCTCGGTCTCCACCAGCTCCTCGTACGTCGGCCCGTCGCCCGTACGCGCCTGCTTGAGGCCCCACTGGCCCTTGAACAGCGCGCCCTCGTCGAGCCAGGAGGCGTACTCCTTGAGCTGGATGCCCTTGATGACACGGGTGCCCCAGAACGGCGGCTCGGGGACGGGGTTGTCGATGGAGACGTCGGAGCGGACCGAGCCCTCCTCGGGGCGCTCCTCGACGACCGTCTGGGCGGTGGCCCTGACCCGGCGCTGCTTCAGCTCGGGCAGGCTCGCGCCGGGCACGCCGCGCTTGACCGCGATCAGCGCGTCCATCAGGCGCAGGCCCTCGAACGCGTCGCGGGCGTAGCGGACTTCGCCCTCGTAGATCTCGTGCAGGTCCTGCTCGACGTACGCCCTGGTGAGGGCCGCGCCGCCGAGGATCACGGGGTAGTCGGCGGCCAGCTTGCGCTGGTTGAGCTCCTCCAGGTTCTCCTTCATGATCACCGTGGACTTGACGAGCAGGCCGGACATGCCGATGACGTCGGCGCGGTGCTCCTCGGCGGCCTCCAGGATCGCGGAGACGGGCTGCTTGATACCGAGGTTGACGACGGTGTAGCCGTTGTTGGACAGGATGATGTCGACGAGGTTCTTGCCGATGTCGTGGACGTCGCCGCGGACGGTGGCCAGCACGATGGTGCCCTTGCCCTCGTCGTCGGTCTTCTCCATGTGCGGTTCGAGATGGGCCACGGCGGTCTTCATGACCTCGGCCGACTGGAGCACGAACGGCAGCTGCATCTGGCCGGAACCGAACAGTTCACCGACGACCTTCATGCCGTCGAGGAGCGTCTCGTTGACGATGTCGAGGGCCGGGCGGGTCTGGAGCGCCTCGTCGAGGTCGGCCTCAAGACCGTTCTTCTCGCCGTCGATGATGCGTCGCTTGAGCCGCTCGTCCAGGGGCAGCGCGGCCAGTTCCTCGGCCCGGCCGGCCTTGAGGGACTTGGTGGTGGCGCCCTCGAACAGTGCCATCAGCTTCTGGAGGGGGTCGTAGGCGGGTTCGTCCCCCTGCTGGGGGCGTCGCCGGTCGTAGATCAGGTCGAGCGCCGTGTTGACCTGCTCGTCGTCGAAGCGGGCGATCGGCAGGATCTTCGAGGCGTGGACGATCGCCGAGTCGAGGCCCGCCTTCACGCACTCGTCGAGGAAGACCGAGTTGAGCAGGACACGCGCGGCCGGGTTGAGACCGAAGGAGATGTTCGACAGGCCGAGGGTGGTCTGCACGTCCGGGTGACGCCGCTTCAGCTCGCGGATCGCCCCGATCGTGGCGATGCCGTCGCCCCGGGACTCCTCCTGGCCCGTGCAGATCGTGAAGGTCAGGGTGTCGATGAGGATGTCCGACTCGTGGATGCCCCAGTTCTCCGTCAGGTCCTCGATCAGCCGCTCGGCGATGGCGACCTTGTGCTCGACGGTGCGGGCCTGGCCCTCCTCGTCGATGGTCAGCGCGATCAGCGCGGCGCCGTGCTCCTGCGCCAGGCTGGTGACCTTCGCGAAGCGCGACTCGGGGCCGTCGCCGTCCTCGTAGTTGACGGAGTTGATGACCGCGCGGCCGCCGAGCTTCTCCAGACCGGCGCGGATGACGGGGACCTCGGTGGAGTCGAGCACGATCGGCAGGGTGGAGGCGGTGGCGAAACGGCCGGCCAGCTCCTCCATGTCGGCGACGCCGTCGCGGCCCACGTAGTCGACGCACAGATCGAGCATGTGCGCGCCCTCGCGGATCTGGTCGCGGGCCATCTCCACACAGTCGTCCCAGCGGCCGTCCAGCATGGCCTCGCGGAACTTCTTCGAGCCGTTGGCGTTCGTGCGCTCGCCGATCGCCATGTAGGCGGTGTCCTGGCGGAACGGCACGGTCTGGTAGAGCGAGGCCGCGCCGGGCTCGGGGCGCGGGTCGCGCACGGCCGGGGACAGGTCCCGTACCCGCTCGACGACCTGGCGCAGGTGCTCCGGGGTCGTGCCGCAGCAGCCGCCGATCAGGGAGAGGCCGTACTCGCGTACGAAGGTCTCCTGGGCGTCGGCCAGCTCGGGGGCCGTCAGCGGGTAGTGGGCGCCGTTCTTGCCGAGGACGGGGAGGCCCGCGTTCGGCATGCAGGACAGCGGGATGCGGGAGTGGCGGGCCAGATAGCGCAGGTGCTCGCTCATCTCGGCGGGCCCGGTGGCGCAGTTCAGGCCGATCATGTCGATGCCGAGCGGCTCCAGCGCGGTGAGCGCGGCGCCGATCTCCGAGCCGAGCAGCATGGTGCCGGTGGTCTCGACGGTCACCGAGACGATCAGCGGCAGGTCGACACCGAGGGTGTCCAGCGCCTTGCGGGCCCCGATGACCGACGCCTTGGTCTGCAGCAGGTCCTGGGTGGTCTCGACGAGCAGCGCGTCGGCGCCGCCGGCGATCATGCCCTCGGCGTTCCGCTGGTAGGCGTCGCGCAGCAGGGTGTACGGGGCGTGGCCGAGGGTCGGCAGCTTGGTGCCGGGGCCCATGGAACCGAGCACCCAGCGCTGCTGCCCGGTCGAGGCGGTGAACTCGTCGGCGACCTCGCGGGCGATGCGGGCACCCGACTCGGAGAGCTCGAAGACGCGCTCGGCGATGTCGTACTCGGCGAGGGCCGCGTGGTTGGCGCCGAAGGTGTTGGTCTCGACGCAGTCGACGCCCACGGCGAAGTACGCCTCGTGGACGGAACGGACGATGTCCGGCCGGGTGAGGTTCAGGATCTCGTTGCAGCCTTCGAGATTCTCGAAGTCCTCCATCGTCGGGTCCTGTGCCTGCAGCATCGTGCCCATCGCGCCGTCGGCCACCACCACACGGGTGGCGAGGGCCTCGCGGAGGGCATCGGTTCGGGTCCTGCTGTAGGCGGAGGAGGACGAGAGGGACGGGTTAGGCGACGAGGCCATGGAAGATGCTCCCTGAAGTGCGACGGCTGTCGGCTTTGCGCTTCTCATGGAAGGCGCACGCCGCAAGGGTAGCCCGCGGCGGCGCGCCGGGTCAGGGGAGTCCACGGGGCGGACGGGCGACACGCACGCGACACGCGGTGGGGAGCATGTGGCCCGTGGTCGGGATGCGGCCCGTCGGCACCGGGGGTGTTGCTGCCGCAACACCTCACTGCAACACATCCCGCCCACCCATTGGCGGGACATCGACGACGACCGGTAGTGTTCGACATTGCCGAACGGTGGCAGTGAAGCGCCGACCGACGGTCCAAGGGGACGGAGGGCAGGACGGCGATGGCACGGAACATCCAGTCGCTCGAACGGGCGGCCGCGATGCTGCGGCTGCTCGCGGGCGGCGAGCGACGGCTCGGCCTGTCGGACATCGCCTCGTCGCTCGGTCTGGCCAAGGGGACGGCCCACGGCATTCTGCGCACGCTGCAGCAGGAGGGCTTCGTCGAGCAGGACGCGGCGTCCGGGCGCTACCAGCTGGGCGCCGAGCTGCTGCGTCTGGGCACCACGTATCTCGACGTACACGAGCTGCGGGCGCGCGCCCTGGTGTGGACGGACGACCTGGCCCGGTCGAGCGGCGAGAGCGTCTACCTGGGGGTCCTGCACCAGCAGGGCGTACTGATCGTGCACCACGTGTTCCGGCCCGACGACAGCCGGCAGGTGCTTGAGGTCGGGGCCATGCAGCCGCTGCACTCCACGGCGCTGGGCAAGGTCCTGTCGGCCTACGACCCGGTGGCACACAGCGAGGTCCTGGAGGCCGAGCGCAAGGAGTTCACGGTCCGCACCATAAGCGCGGCGGACGCGTTCGAGACCGTCCTGGACCTCACCCGCGCGCGCGGGTACGCGGCCGATGTCGAGGAGACCTGGACGGGCGTGGCCTCAGTGGCCGCGCCCATTCACAACCAGCGGCGGATGCCGGTCGGCGCGGTGGGTGTCACGGGGGCGGTGGAGCGCGTCTGCAAGGACGGCGAGCTGCGCCCCGAGCTGATCGCGGCGGTTCGCGACTGCGCCCGCGCGGTGTCCCGGGATCTGGGTGCCGGGCGGTTCTGAGGTTCACGGGGCACTTCGAACGGAAACAAGGCCGGTACGTCGTCGACGTACCGGCCCTTTGCCATGCCCTCGCGACCACGGAACGTGCCAGCTCGCACGCGGTACGCGGCCTTCCCAAGATCGATGTTTCACAGCAATGAATAACGATCGCGTTTTCGACAACGGAAGCCTTGACGAGCTGGTAACGGGAGAGCGAGACTCGCGTCCATCGGTCGGCATTGTCGAACACCTACCGGCAATAAGCGTTAGAGTGTGGCAACGCCAAGGGCCGCAACGACCTCACCTGAGGTCGCGAACCACCGGAGGGACCCGGGGTTCGGCTTCCCCTGGACGAAGGACAAAGGAGTCGCGGGTGTCCAGCTCCGACATCTTCATCGGCGAGACCATCGGTACCGCCATACTCATCCTGCTCGGCGGCGGTGTCTGTGCCGCCGTCACGCTGAAGGCCTCCAAGGCACGCAATGCCGGGTGGCTCGCCATCACCTTCGGGTGGGGCTTCGCGGTACTGACCGCCGTGTACACCTCGGCGCCCCTCTCCGGTGCCCATCTGAACCCGGCCGTGACCCTCGCGATCGCCATCAAGGACGACGCCTGGAGCAACGTCCTGACCTACTGGTCGGGCCAGCTCCTCGGCGCCATGATCGGCGCGGCGCTGGTGTGGGTCGCGTACTACGGGCAGTTCCACGCGCACCTGACCGACCGTGAGATCGTTGGCGGTCCGGGTGCGCAGGACACCAAGTCCGTGGAGGCCCGGGAGGCCAAGGCCGGCCCGGTGCTCGGCATCTTCTCCACCGGCCCGGAGGTCAGGGTCGCGTGGCAGAACCTCGCCACGGAGATCATCGGCACGGTCGTGCTGGTGCTCGCGGTGCTCACGCAGGGGCTCAACGACAGCGGCAAGGGTCTCGGCACCCTGGGCGCGCTGATCACCGCCCTCGTGGTCGTCAGCATCGGCCTCTCCCTCGGTGGTCCGACGGGATACGCCATCAACCCCGCCCGTGACCTCGGCCCGCGTATCGTGCACGCCCTGCTTCCCCTGCCCAACAAGGGCGGGTCCGACTGGAGCTATGCCTGGATCCCGGTCGTCGGTCCGCTGATCGGCGGAGCGATCGCCGCAGGCCTCTACAACGTCGCTTTTGCTTAGAGCCGTACGACCGCTCGGAGTCGGCGTACGTCCGGTACGGGACGTACGCCGACTCGGAGCCAAGAGCAATACGCCGTAAGCCAGCCCCTTATCCACGGACTTTCAGGAGCACACCGTGACCGACGCGCACACCGCCGCCACGCATTCCCACGGCACCGGGCCGTTCATCGCCGCCATCGACCAGGGCACCACCTCCAGCCGCTGCATCGTCTTCGACCGCGACGGACGCATCGTCTCCGTCGACCAGAAGGAGCACGAGCAGATCTTCCCGAAGCCGGGCTGGGTCGAGCACAACGCCACCGAGATCTGGACCAACGTCCAGGAAGTCGTCGCCTCGGCCATCGAGAAGGCCGGCATCACCCGCGACGACATCAAGGCCATCGGCATCACCAACCAGCGCGAGACGACGCTGCTGTGGGACAAGAACACCGGTGAGCCCGTCCACAACGCGCTCGTCTGGCAGGACACCCGCACCGACGCGCTCTGCAAGGAACTCGGCCGCAACGTCGGCCAGGACCGCTTCCGCCGCGAGACGGGCCTTCCCCTCGCCTCGTACTTCGCCGGTCCGAAGGCCCGCTGGCTGCTCGACAACGTCGAGGGCCTGCGCGAGCGCGCCGAGGCCGGCGACATCCTCTTCGGCACCATGGACAGCTGGGTCATCTGGAACCTGACGGGCGGTGTGAACGGCGGTCATCACGTCACCGACGTCACCAATGCCTCCCGCACGATGCTGATGAACCTGCACACCATGCAGTGGGACCCGAAGATCGCCGAGTCCATCGGTGTCCCGCTGGCGATGCTGCCCGAGATCCGCTCCTCCGCCGAGGTCTACGGCGAGATCACCGGCGGCAAGCTGGGCGATCTGCTCGGTGGCATCCCGGTCGCCTCCGCGCTCGGCGACCAGCAGGCGGCCCTCTTCGGCCAGACCTGTTTCTCCGAGGGCGAGGCCAAGTCCACGTACGGCACCGGCACGTTCATGCTGATGAACACCGGTGACAAGCTCATCAACTCCTACAGCGGGCTGCTGACCACCGTCGGCTACCAGATCGGCGACCAGAAGCCGGTCTACGCCCTCGAGGGTTCCATCGCCGTCACCGGCTCGCTCGTCCAGTGGATGCGCGACCAGATGGGCCTGATCAAGTCCGCCGCCGAGATCGAGACGCTCGCGCTGTCGGTCGAGGACAACGGCGGCGCGTACTTCGTGCCGGCCTTCTCCGGTCTGTTCGCCCCGTACTGGCGTCCCGACGCCCGCGGTGTGATCGCCGGTCTGACCCGGTACGTCACCAAGGCGCACATCGCGCGCGCCGTCCTGGAGGCCACGGCCTGGCAGACCCGTGAGATCAGCGACGCCATGACGAAGGACTCCGGCGTCGAGCTCACGGCCCTCAAGGTCGACGGCGGCATGACCTCCAACAACCTGCTGATGCAGACCCTGGCCGATGTCCTGGACGCCCCCGTGGTGCGCCCGATGGTCGCCGAGACCACCTGCCTCGGCGCCGCCTACGCCGCCGGTCTCGCCGTCGGCTTCTGGACCAACACCGAGGACCTGCGCGCCAACTGGCGCAGGGCCGCCGAGTGGACCCCGAACATGGCCGCGGAGACCCGCGACCGTGAGTACAAGAGCTGGCTCAAGGCCGTCGAGCGGACCATGGGCTGGCTCGAAGACGACGCTGACTAGGAGTAATTCGCGATGACCACCCTGCAGAGTGTCCCGGCTCTTGGGACGCACCCGGCCAACGGCTCCGCCGCCTACGGTTTCAAGGCGGTGAGCCGCGCCGAGACCCGGGAGCAGCTGTCCAAGGCGGCATACGACCTCCTGGTGATCGGTGGCGGGATTCTGGGCATCTCCACCGCCTGGCATGCCGCACAGTCGGGCCTGCGGGTGGCCCTGGTCGACGCCGGCGACTTCGCCGGCGCGACCTCCTCCGCCTCCTCCAAGCTGCTCCACGGCGGTCTGCGCTATCTGCAGACCGGCGCGGTGAAGCTGGTGGCGGAGAACCACTTCGAGCGCCGTGCGGTCTCCCGTCAGGTGGCCCCCCACCTGGCGAATCCGCTCACGTTCTACCTCCCCGTGTACAAGGGCGGGCCGCACGGCGCGGCGAAGCTGGGCGCGGGTGTCTTCGCGTACTCGGCGCTGTCGGCCTTCGGTGACGGCGTGGGGCATCTGCTCTCGCCGTCGAAGGCCGCGCAGGACGTGCCCGAGCTGCGTACGGACAACCTCAAGGCCGTGGCCGTGTACGGCGACGACCAGATGAACGACTCCCGGATGGCGCTGATGACGGTCCGCGGGGCCGTCGAGTCCGGTGCCACCGTGCTCAACCACGCCGAGGTCACGGGTCTGCGCTTCACCCGGGGCCGGGTCACCGGCGCGGAACTCAGGGACCGGCTCTCCGGCGAGGAGTTCGACGTGTCGGCCCGTCTCGTGCTGAACGCGACCGGGCCGTGGGTCGACCACCTGCGGAAGATGGAGGACGAGCACGCGGCGCCGTCCATCCGCCTGTCGAAGGGCGCGCACCTGGTCCTCAGGCGCACCTCCCCCTGGAAGGCCGCGCTGGCCACCCCGATCGACAAGTACCGCATCACCTTTGCCCTCCCCTGGGAGGACATGCTGCTGCTCGGCACGACCGACGAGGCGTACGAGGGCGACCCGGCGGACGTCTCGGTCAACGAGAAGGACATATCCCAGATCCTCGACGAGGCCGCGTTCTCCATCCGCGACCAGCAGTTGTCCCGTGACCTGATCACGTACTCCTTCGCGGGTCTGCGGGTGCTGCCGGGCGGTCCCGGCGACACGTCGAAGGCCAAGCGAGAGACGGTCGTCACCGAGGGCCGGGGCGGCATGCTGTCCGTCGCGGGCGGCAAGTGGACGACCTTCCGGCACATCGGCCGGACCGTCATGAAGAAGCTGGAGTCGCTGCCGGGCCGCCCGCTCGGCGAGGACTTCGAGCCGATCTCCGAACTGCCGAAGAAGCTGCCGCTGCCGGGTGTCGCCAACCCGCGCGCGGTCGCGCACCGGCTCCTGGTCGACGGTCCGGCCCCCGGCCCGCGGATGGGCGCCGACACCGCCAGGCACCTCTCCACGCACTACGGCTCGCTGGCCTTCGACATCGCTCGGCTGGCCAACGACAACCCGGAGCTGGCCGAGCGCGTCCACCCGGACGCGCCCGAGATCTGGGCACAGGTCGTGTACGCGCGCGACAACGAGTGGGCCGAGACGGCGGACGACGTGCTGCGCCGCCGTACGACGCTGACGATCCGCGGCCTCGCGACGGACGAGGTGCGGAGCAGGGTGCAGGACCTGCTCGACAAGAAGTAACAAGAAGTAGCAAGAAGTAGACGTCCGCGACGAGTTGAGGGGCGGCTGCCGGAAGGCGGCCGCCCTTCGCCGTGTGCGCCCGGCCGTTCGGTCCACACCTCCGGCGCACTCCGGCGCCCTTCGGTGCGGGCCTCCGGCCCTCCGATGCCAGCGTCCGGCGCGACGCTTCGTACGATCTCCAGTATGTACGGCACATTTGACGCATCGTCAGCATCTGGAGCTGTTTCATGACGCGGGACCTGACACCCGTGGCACGCCTGCCCCACACCGGGCTGCCTCCGCACGCCGTCGTGGTCGGAGACCCGGCGCGTGCCGCAGCCGTCGCCGCGCTGCTCGATGGTGCGCAGGAGGTCTCGTACCACCGTGAATACCGTGTGTTCAGCGGGAGTTGGAAGGGGCTGCCGGTCGTCGTCGCCTCGCACGGTGTCGGCGGGCCCGGCGCGATTCTGCTCTTCCAGGAGCTGGCCGACGCGGGGGTGCGCACGATCCTGCGGTTCGGCACGGCGGGTGCGATGCGGCCCGGGATCCGTGACGGCGATCTGGTGATAGCGGAGGCGGCCGTACGCGACGACGGAGTGACCCAGCAGCTGCTGCCGCCCGAGTATCCGGCGGTGGCGGCGCCCGAGGCCGTGCTCGCGCTCCAGCGGGCGGCGCGCGAGCGGGGCGCCCCGCACCACCGGGGCTTCGTCTGGACGCGGGCCGCCTTCCAGCCGGGGCTGATACCCCTGACCTCGTACGACGGGGCGGGGCTCGCCGCCATCGAGATGGAGCTGTCGGCGCTGCTCGTCACGGCCTCCCTGCGCGGACTGACCGCGGGCGGCGTACTCGTCATCGACGGCGTGAACGCGGACGAACTCGTCGACCAGGCAACCACCAGCGGCTACGACCCGCACCGCGAGGTCGTCGCCGCGGGTGTGGCACGCGGCAGCGTGGTCGCCCTCGAAGCCCTGCGCCTGCTCGCGGAAGGGGAAGCGCTGTGAGCATTCCCGCCCAACGGGCCGCCCCCGCCGACCTGTTGGTGCACGGCGGCGACATCCTCACCGTCGACGGGGCCGGCACGGTTGTCCCCGTCGGAGCCGTGGCAGTCCGTGACGGCGAGATCCTCGCGGTCGGACCGGCCGCGGAGCTGCGGGCGCGCTACCGGGCCGTCGACGCCCTCGACGCGACCGGCTGTCTGGTGCTCCCGGGCCTGGTCAACGCGCACACCCATCTGGCGATGACGCTGCTGCGCGGCCGCGCCGACGACGTGACGCTGCAGGCTTTCCTGGAGTTGGTGATCCGCTGGGAGAGCGAGCTGCTGTCGGCGGAGAACGTCGCGGCGGCCGTCCGGGTCGCGATCGCCGAGAGCGTACGGGCCGGGGTGACCTCGGCGCTCGACATGTACTGGTTCCACGAGGCGGCCGAGCGGGTCGCGCGTGAGGCGGGCTGGCGGCTGCACGCAGGGCCGACCTTCATGGACGTACCGACCCCGCCCGACGGCATGGCGTACGGGGACCGGCTGGAGTGGGCGCGCCGGGACCTGGCCGGCCGAGCGCGGCGGCCCGGTACGCGTCCCGTGCTCTTCGCGCACTCCGCCTACACCCTCTCCCCCGCCCAGCTGACCGAAATCGCCTCGCTGGCAAGGGAGTTCGGCGCGCTGCTGCACATCCACGCGGCGGAGAACGCCGCCGAGGTCGCGACCGTCGTGGAGCGTTACGGAAAGCGCCCGGTGGAGTTGCTCGACTCGCTCGGGCTGCTCGGCCCCGATCTGCTGCTGGCCCACGCCGTGGACCTGACCGGCCCCGAGATCGCGGCGCTCGCCCGGACCGGCACCTCGGTCGCCCACTGCCCGGTGTCGAACCTCAAGCTGGGCTGCGGGATCGCCCCGGTGCCCCGGCTGCTGGACGCGGGAGTGACCGTCGGGCTCGGCACGGACGGCGCGGTCAGCTCCAACTCGCTGGACGTCCTGCGGGCACTGGGCACGGCCGCCCTGGTGCACAAGGCAGCCGGCGACCCGACCGCGGTGGGCGCCGAGCAGGCGGTGCGCATGGCCACGATCGAGGGCGCCCGCGCGCTGGGCCTCGACGCCCACCTGGGTTCGCTGGAGGCGGGCAAGCGGGCCGATCTGATCGTCCTGGACCTGGGCGGTCCGCATCTGGCGCCGCGCCACGATCCGTGGTCGACGCTGGCGTACTCGGCACGGGCCTCGGACGTTCGGGACACGGTCGTCGACGGGCGGGTCCTGATGCGTGGCCGTACGCTCACGACGCTCGACGAGGCCGCCGCGCTTGCGGATCTGGCGGCCCTCGTGTCACCGTCCGACCTTGTGTGATCGTGATCGTCACTGCCGGGCCCGCCGGGGCGACGGAAGCCGCATAATAAGACATCGGATGTCTGAGCGACATATCTGATCGACAGGGAGGCCCGCCATGGCAGTCACCGATGAGGCGATCGAGAAGATCAAGGGAATGATCGTCTCCGGCGCACTGCGCCCCGGTGACCGCCTTCCGAAGGAGAGCGAACTCGCCGCCGACCTGGGCCTGTCCCGCAACTCCCTGCGGGAGGCGGTGCGGGCACTGTCCCTGATCCGCATCCTGGATGTGCGGCAGGGCGACGGCACGTACGTGACGAGCCTGGACCCGCAGCTCCTCCTCGAAGCGCTGAGTTTCGTCGTGGACTTCCACCGCGACGACACGGTCCTGGAGTTCCTCGCGGTACGCCGCATCCTGGAGCCGGCCGCCACGGCGATGGCGGCGCTTCGGATCAGCGAGCAGCAACTGGACGCGCTCACCGCCCAGTTGGACGCGCTCGGCGGTGCGCCCTCGGTGGAGGAACTCGTCGCCTGCGACCTGGAGTTCCACCGGGGCATCGTCCAGTCCTCGGGCAACTCGGTGCTCTGCTCCCTCCTCGACGGCTTGTCCGGTCCCACGACCCGCGCCCGCATCTGGCGCGGTCTGACACAGGAGGACGCGGTCAGCCGGACCCTCCACGAGCACCGCGCGATCCTCAGCGCGCTGCGCGACCGCGACGCGGAGGCCGCCCGCTCCTGGGCGACCGTGCACATCGCGAGCGTGGAACAGTGGCTGCGCTCGACGCTGTGACCGGCGGGGTGAACTCCCCTTCCGGGCCCGCCAGATGGTGCTGCAGCTCGATGTGGCGGAACTGGTAGACCGCGCCGACCCTGCGCAGTACGCCATGGTGTTCGTGGGCGTCGGCGAGGAAGGCCATCAGGTCGAAGGGCAGCTTCGCGCGCAGGGCCAGATGACAGCGGGCCACCGCGTAGTGGCTCCAGGCCGCCTGGCGGATGCCGATGGCCAGGCCCGTCAGCAGGGCGGGGACCAGCCCGGCGACGTAGATCCACAGACCGGGGCCGGTCGCGCCCGCTCCCCACACGCGGGGTGAGCCCCAGAGCTTCGCGCACCAGCCCTGCGTCCCGATCACCACGGCGCCGACCACCGCCGCGGTGAACACGCAGGTGCCGAGCGTGCGTCGGTCGTTGCCGAGGAGGGTCCGGCCGTCGACCGAGGTGCCGAGGTCGACCGGCACCGTCCGCAGACCCTGCACGAGGATGCAGGACACCGCGTACACCACGGAGACCTGTTCGGCGGCCCAGAACGCTTCCACGGGCTCGGCCGGTTCGAGGTACTCACGGCTCGATCCTCCCGAGAGCACGTCCGCGAGCAGGCCCTCCAGCAGGATGCCACTGCCGATCAGCATGCCGCCCAGCAGCCCGGTGAGGATGCCCCGCGGGCTCCAGTGCCAGCGGATCCGGGTGACGGGCGAGGCGGGATCCGCGCGTACGCCGTCCGCGCCGACGGCGCCGGCGACCACTCCGTAGAGGAGCGCGCTGACCGTTCCGCAGGCATTGCCGAACGCGAGTACGTAGAGGACCGCCGCCGCGACTCCGGTCAGGAGCGCCCGCCGGTCCCAGCGGGAGGGCCGGCGCAGGTACGGCCGGCCGCCGAAGGCGAACCCGGAAATGATCACTCCGACGAGCGTCAGTGCGGCACCGTCGGCCAGGCGGTTGAGCACCAGCTCGGCGGAGACATCGGGCGCCACGGCCGCCGCGCACAGCAGGGTGATCACGACGGTTGCCGCGAGGCCGCACATCAGACCTCCGCAGAGGCCCGCCGCCACCGCGCCGAGCCCGCCGCGCTCCTCCCAGTGAGTCGGGAACACGGGGTTCGGTGCGGCCCGATGGGTCAGTTCCATGGCCACGCCCTCGACCAGCCAGGCGAGGCCGCCCAGCAGCACCCCGACCAGGACCGGCGGCAACACGCTGGGCACGGCGTGATGGAGCTTCCACCAGGCGACCTCCGCCGCGCCGTCGAGCCCGCGCTCCATGTGGCGGGCCAGATACCGCAGCGCGGTGCGCGCCTGCGCGACCGTCCACCGGCAGGGACGGCGCGGGTGGGGCCGGTACGCCGCCCCGACGAACGCCTCGAAGAGATGGTGTTCCACCGCGGCCGACGTTGGGCATGCCACCAGCTCGCCGGGGTCCGGCAGTTCCTCGTGACCCTCCGCCGGACGCGGGTTGTAGACGGACCGGGCCAGCGAGACCATCAGCGGGCGGGTCAGCGCCACGGCCACCGGCGCGTCCGTCCCCAGCTCCTCGACGACCGGCCGCCAGCGCTCGGCGGCCGGGGTGTCCGAACCGCCCGCGTCGCGGAGCAGATAGGCCTCGACGTCCGCCCCGCCGAGGGGTTCGAGCCGGATGCCGGCCATCCCGGCGAGTCTCGCGGGCACCCCGGTCCTCGGCCGGAGCGCCGCCCGGTACTCGTCCGGGCGGCTCGAAAGCACCAGCCCGCACCCGTACGGCAGGGCTTCGTTGATGGCGTGCAGTGCCGTGGCGCCCACAGCGGCGGGCAGTTCGTCGAAGCCGTCGAGCACCGGCAGCACCAGCCGCTGGTCCAGCAGTACTCCGGCGCGGGTGAGGAGCCCGTACTGCTCGGGCGCGGCCGCACCCAGCTCCGGATGGTCCTGCACGAGTTTCCGCTCCATCCAGCCCCGCAGGTCCTGGGCGGCGGGGTCCCAGGAGGCGAGCGGGAAGAGGACGGGCACCGGATCGCCCGGCTGCCGCCGCTCGATGAGGGAGAGCAGGAGCCGTACGAGCAGCAGTGTCTTGCCCGCCCCGGGGGCGCCGAGCACCAGCAGCCGCCGGGTCGGGACACGTTCGGTGAACACGGCGCCGAGTTCCCCGTCACGACCGTCGAGCCGGCCGGGCTCCGTCGCCTCCGCGAGGTCGGGGTCGGCCGCCCGCCAGGCGACGGGCAGCGGGTACGGATCCTCCAGGCGCCGCACCTGTGCCTCGGCCTCCCACTGGCGTCGTACGGCGATGGCGAGCCGGTCGGCGAGGGTGCCCGGCTCCTCCGCTCCGGCCGCCTCGGTCCTGTCGGCCCGGTAGGTGCTCCAGGCCAGATAGGCCCCGGCCCCGGCCGGCAGCAGCGCGGCCGGCACCGACGCCGGGTCGTCGAGATGCGGGGCGACCAACAGCGCTCCCACCGCTCCGACGGCCAGCAGCGCCAGATAGACCGCCCCGGCCCGCCGGACACGCGACCTGGGGGCGACGCCGCTCACCCGGCGAAGAGTTCCGTACGAATCACCCGCGAAAGCGTTCCGTACCGGCGTCGGGCCCGGCAGGGAATCCGCGCCCGCCCCACACGAGTGGGTGAATTTCCTGGTCGGTCCCGCCGCTCCCCGCTCACGAACCACGAGATCACCGGCGCTGCGTCTCGCTCGCAGCCGATGGCGGTCGCCCGCACGCGTGGCCTCGTCCCGTCGAGCTGTCCGGGACATCGGATCTCTGGTGATCGTCCGACAGATGGCGCCACCTCGAAACAACGTCCGGGCCCGCGGTCGGAGTTGGCCCGGGACGGCTCGGACGACCGCGGGGTGTTCGGAAGTGACGAACGGGGCAGTGATGCGGTCACTCCCCCATACACAGGGGGCTGCGGTCGCTCCCCGCGCAAGCCGTAAGGTTGGGGCGTACGCGAGGGCACGTCGGAAGGAGGCGCTGGGTGATCGAGCTCGAGGGGGTTCCCGAGCTGGTCGACCCGGTCATGGTGGCCGCGTTCGAGGGCTGGAACGACGCCGGCGACGCTGCCTCCACCGCGGTCGCGCATCTGGACAGGGAGTGGAAGGGCGAGGTGTTCGCGGCGCTCGACGCCGAGGACTACTACGACTTCCAGGTGAACCGCCCGACCGTGTGGCTGGACGGCGGTGTACGCAAGATCACCTGGCCGACGACAAAGTTGTCAGTGGTCCGGGTCGGCGGTGACAAGCCGCGGGACCTGGTGCTGGTGAGAGGCATCGAGCCGTCGATGCGCTGGCGTTCGTTCTGCAACGAACTGCTGGGCTTCGCCCATGAGCTGGGCGTCGAGCTGGTCGTCATCCTGGGCGCCCTCCTCGGCGACACCCCGCACACCCGTCCGGTCCCGGTCAGCGGCGTCACGTCCGATCCGGACCTGGCCCGCACGATGGACCTGGAGGAGACCAAGTACGAGGGCCCCACGGGCATCGTCGGCATCCTCCAGGAGGCGTGCACGCACGCGGGAGTACCGGCGGTCTCGCTGTGGGCCGCCGTGCCGCACTACGTCTCGCAGCCGCCGAACCCGAAGGCGACGCTGGCCCTCCTCAACCGCCTTGAAGACCTCATCGACATGCGCATCCCGCTGGGCGAACTGCCCGAGGACGCGCGGGCCTGGCAGCTGGGCGTGGACCAACTGGCCGCCGAGGACACCGAGGTCGCGGAGTACGTACAGACGCTGGAGGAGGCCCGGGACACCGCCGAGCTGCCGGAGGCGTCGGGCGAGGCGATCGCCCGCGAGTTCGAGCGGTATCTGCGCAGACGGGACGGGGGCGGTCCGGCTTCGCCGCCCGGCAGCCATGCCACGGAGAGCGGCGATCCCGCCTCGTACCTCAGGGACGGTCCGGGCGGCCGCGCCCGGCCGCCGAGGCCACTGCGGCCGGAGGCCACGGACGGCGCGGAGGGGACGGAAGGGACGGAGGGGACCTCCGACGAGGGCATCTCCGACCCGTCGGGCTCCTCGGACTCCTCGGGCTCCTCCGAAGGCGACGCGTCGGGGGCGTCCGGTGCGACGGGGTCGTCCGGCACGAAGGGGACGTCCGGCTCCTCGGAGGCCTCGGACGCTTCGGACGCCGAATCCTCGGGCTCCGAATCCTCCGAATCCTCCGGCTCATCGGGGTCCGGTTCAGGCTCCGGATCCTCGGACCCAGGCTCTTCCGATTCCTCGGAGGACTGACTCGGCGAGACTGCCCGGTCGATATCGGCCGGGCGATATCAGCCCGGCGAAGGGGCGGCGCGCGTCGGGCGCGCCGCCCCTCGCGCGTCAGACCTGACGCACCGCCACCGTGTCGTACTCCGTGTCGGGCGTCGGCTCGACATCGAAGCGCGCGTTCGGCAGATAGAGACGGTCGCCCCACGCCGCGGCCGTCGTCGGGATCCGGAAGCGCGGGTCGGTGATCCGGGTGATCACCGTGCCCTTGGTGCCGGTGGAGTTCAGCCGGAACACGTCGATCGCGTTCTGCTGTTGCTGGACGACGTAGAGAGTCCGGCCGAGCAGCAACAGCCCGTCGCCGTTGGGGATCTTGGCTCCGCCGAGGCCGACCGCGGCGGCCGTTCCGGTGCGCGGATCGACCCGCATCAGCGTGCCGCCGTCGGCGAAGGCGTTCACCACCAGGAGCGCGTTGCCGTCCGGTGTGCGCTCGATCCCGTTGGCGGTGAAGTCCGTGCCCTGCTGCCAGTCGCCGCCGAGCGGTACGGTCCTGACGGCCCCGGGCCTGCCGTGCCGGTCGAGCGCGAGCCGGTAGAGCTGGGGCGCGAAGGAGTCGGTGAACCAGGCGGCGCCCGGCGTGAGGATCACGTCGTTCACGAACGTGCCGCCGACGGCGTACGACTTCTCGATCTCTCCCGTACGGACGTCGACGGTCCGCAGATCGCCGCCGTCCCCGCCGCTGACGAACAGCCGGCCGTGCCGGTCGACCTTCAGTCCCACGCTGGGGTGTCCGGCGCCGGGACCCTTGCTGATGACGGAGCCGCGCCCGGTGGCGAGGCTCGCGCGGTAGATGTCGCCGTTGGCCAGCGACCCGAAGTACGCGAACGGGGCGGAGCCGATGGCTATGCCCTCCGGCTGGAAGCCGTTGGGCAGCGGGAACCGGGCCGGCCAGTGCTTCTGCGATCCCTTCCGTGGATTCTTCCGCGGATCCTGCTGCGGTCCCTTCTCCGGCGTTTCGGCCGCGTGCGCCGTGCCGCCCAGAAGTGCCGCTCCTCCGAGGGCGGCGGCCGTGGTGAGGAGTCTTCGACGTGCGAAGGAACGGTCTGCGAGTGCCACTGTGCGTCCTTCCACGAGCGGGCCGGCGCAGGGCCGGCCCGACGGTCAACAGACGCTGCCACCCCATCACATGACAACCGTCTCCGCAGTCAGGAGGACGGATCCAGAAGCGGATCCGGAAGCGGATCCAGAAGGGGCGGTACGCAGACGCGCACCGCCCCCGCCGGACGGGGCTAGGCCTGTCGGAGCTGGTCCACCGCCACCACGTCGTCCGCCGTGGCCGGTGTCGGCTCCTTGCCGATCCGGTTGTTCGGCAGATACAGCTTGTCCTGCCATGCGGCGACCGTCGTCGGGATGTCGAAGCGCGAGTCGGTGATCCGCCCGATCGCCTTGCCCTTGGTGCCGGCCCTGTTCAGCCGGAACACGTCGATCCGGTTCTGCTGGGGCTGAACGACGTACACGGTCCGGCCGAGGAGCAACATGCCGTCCCCGCCGGGAAGTTCGGACGCTCCGAGGTCCACGACGGTGGCCGCTCCCGTACGGGGATCGACACGCATCAGCACGCCACCGTTCACGAAGGTGTTCACCATGAGCAGCGCGCTGCCGTCGGGGGTGCGGCAGATGCCGTTGGCGGTGCGGGAGGGGCCCTGTTCCCAGTCGCCGGTGAGCGGCACGGTGGTCATCTCCCCGGGCCTGCCGTGTCTGCCGAGGGCGAGCCGGAAGAGCCGCGCGTCGAGAGAGTCGGTGAACCAGGCGGCGCCCGGGGTGAGGATCACGTCGTTCACGAAGCCGCCTGGGGTGTACACCTTCTCGATGCCACCCGTGCGAATGTCGACCGTACGGACTTCGCCGCTGGCGACGCCGGCGACGAAGAGCCGGCCGTACCGGTCGAGTTGCAGGCCCGCGGCACCATGGCCGGCGCCCAGGCCCTTGCTGATGACGGAGCCGCGCCCGGTGCCGAGGCTCGCCCGGTAGATGTCGCCGTTGGTGAGAGAACCGAAGTACGCGTACGGGCGCGATCCGATGACGATGCCCTCCGGCACGAAGCCGTCGGGCAGTTGGAATCCGGTCAGCGGGCGTGGTCCGTCCGCGTGGGCGGTGGCCGTCTGGGCCGTACCGCCCAGAAGGGCCGCACCTCCCAGTGCGGCGGCCGAAGCGAGCAGCCTTCGACGGTCGAGTGAGGGGGACATGGAGCGTCCTTACGTGGCGGCAGCGCTCGACCGGCCGAAGGTCGGCAACTGGCAAAGAATGAGTCAACAGGTGTTCTACATCGGGCCGACGTGAAATCCGCGTCAGCGGAAGCTGTGCGCCCAACCCCATGCGACTTGTTCTCAAACCCAGTTGGCGACCACGGCCCGAGGCCTCGCCGTGAGCGTGCCGGGCGGCGCCCCGAAGGCCCGGTCCCGGCACGGCTCATGGCACTCCGACTCGTGCGTCCGTGCCGACTACACCGACCGCACCAACCGCACCAACCGCACGGTCCGCACGGTCCGCAGCGACTACTACAGCGCCACGCCCAACAGGGCGTCCACAGCCCGCGATACGACGCCGGGGGCGCCCTCGTCGGTCCCGCCGCTCTCGCTCTGAAGCGCGGCCCAGCGGTCGACGGCCGCCAGCGCGGCCGGTGCGTCCAGATCGTTCGCGAGGGCCTCGCGCATCTCCTCGACGAGCGCCTCGGCGGGCGGGCCGTCGGGCCGCGACACGGCGGCCCGCCAGCGGTCGAGGCGCGCGAGGGCGTCCTGGAGCACCTGGTCGGTCCACTCCCAGTCGGCCCGGTAGTGGTGCGAGAGCAGGGCGAGCCGGATGGCCGCCGGGTCCACTCCCTCCCGCCGGAGCGTGGACACGAAGACGAGATTGCCCTTGGACTTGGACATCTTCTCGCCGTCGAGGGCGACCATGCCGGCGTGCACGTACGCCTTGGCCATCGGGAACTCGCCCGTCAGCGCCTGCGCGTGGGAGGCGCCCATCTCGTGGTGCGGGAAGGCGAGGTCGGAGCCGCCGCCCTGCACGTCGAAGCCCATACCCAGGTGGTCGAGGGCGATCGCGACGCACTCGATGTGCCAGCCGGGCCGGCCCTGCCCGAGCGAGGCGCCGTCCCAGCTCGGCTCGCCCTCGCGGGCCGCCATCCACAGCATCGGGTCGAGGGGGTTCTTCTTGCCCGGACGGTCCGGGTCGCCGCCGCGCTCGGCGGACAGCAGCCGCATCGCCGCCGCGTCCAGGTTGGACACCTTCCCGAAGTGCGGGTCGGACTCGACGGAGAAGTAGACGTCCCCTTCGAGTTCGTACGCCGCGCCCGCGTCCCGCAGTCGCTCGACCAGCGGGACGATCCCGGGTATGGCCTCGACGGCGCCGATGTAGTGCTTCGGGGGCAGCATCCGCAGGGCGGTCATGTCCTCGCGGAAGAGGGTGGTCTCCTTCTCGGCCAGGGAGACCCAGTCGACGTTGTCCCGCGCGGCGCGCTCCAGCAGCGGATCGTCGACGTCCGTCACGTTCTGGACATAGTGAACCTGCCGCTTGGTGTCGAGCCACACGCGCTGAACGAGGTCGAACGCGTTGTAGGTCGCCGCGTGACCCAGATGGGTCGCGTCGTACGGAGTGATGCCGCAGACGTAGATACGGGCGACGGGACCGGGGTCGAGAATCACGGGACCACCGGTCGCGGTGTCGTGGATCCGGAGGTCGCGTCCCTTGCCGGGCAGGGCAGGGACGTCGGAAGCGGGCCAGGCATGCATGCCTTGAGCCTAACCGGACGGATGTTCCGTATACGAGCCGGACCAGGCCAGATGGCCGGGAAGGCCCTCTTGCGTACGGATCCGGGGTGTGCGGCCTCGGCTAGACGGGCGGCCACGGGATCGCGGGCCACTCCCCCGAGGGCTCCGGATGCCGCCCCGAGTCGAGCAGACCGGCCACACGCGCGCGCGTGGCGTTCAGTTCGGCCGCGGTGATCAGCTCCCCCAGGCGCACGCCCAGCGCCCCGTCCAGGCCGCCCCTGAGCCGCTCCAGGACCTCGACGGCCTCGGGGGTGAGCTTCTCCCCCGCCCAGCCCCACAGCAGCGTCCGCAGCTTGTTCTCGGCGTTGAAGGTGACCCCGTGGTCGATCCCGAACAGCCGGCCCTCGGGCGCGGGCAGCAGATGCCCGCCCTTGCGGTCACCGTTGTTGATCACCACGTCGAGGACGGCCAGCCTGCGCAGCCGCTCGTCGTCGGCGTGCACGAGCAGCGCGGTGCGCCCCTCTCCGACCTCGGCGAATCCGACGGCCTTCCAGCCCTCGCCCGGTTCCTCGCCGTCGACCAGCGCGAGCAGCTCCGAGCCCTCGGACACCGGGTCGATCCAGAGCTGGCACATGCCCTCGCCGTACGGCCCGTCGCGCAGGATCGTGGTCGGGACGAGCCCCCAGCCGGTCGCCTCGGACACCTCGTAGGCCGCGACCTCCCGCTGGGCGAGGTTCCCGTCGGGGAAGTCCCACAGCGGGCGCTCGCCGGCGACCGGCTTGTAGACGCAGGAAGCTTTCCGTCCCTCGTGCGTCACATCGCACAGCAGCACCGCGTTGGAGGCCTCACGGATGCGCCCGCGCACGGTCAGCTCGCCCTCGGCGAGCAGCTCGGCCGTGGTCACGCTTCGCGGCGGTATCCGTTCTGGCGCGGACATACGTGTCCTTCCGGGTCTAGCGGGAGACTGCACAGCGGGCAGGGCGGCCGGCCGGCGTTGACGACGTCGAGGGCACGCTTGGCGAAGGCTCGCGCCTGGGCGCCGGTGAGGCGGACCCGCAGCATCGGCGGACCGTTCTCCTCGTCCTGCAGGAGCCTCTCCTCGGCCTCGGCGAGGTCCTCCTCCGAATCGGCGTCCAGCTCCACGAGCGCCTGGGCCTCGACGATCATGCGCTGCTCGTCACCGTCCCAGGCCAGCGCCATGGTGCCGACCCGGAACTCCTCCTCGACGGGAGCTTCGAGCGGGGCGGTGTCGGAGACCTCCGTCGGGGCCATCGCCGGGACGGGAGCGCTGCCCCCGGTACGCCGTACGACCTCGTCGAGAAGCTCGTCCATCCGTTCGGCGAGCGCCGCGACCTGCGTCTTCTCCAGGGCCACACTGGTCACCCGGGGTCCTGAGGAGGCCTGGAGGAAGAAGGTACGGCGCCCGGGCAGCCCGACCGTGCCGGCCACGAAACGGTCCGGCGGGTCGTAGAGGAACACCTGACGGGACACGTCCTGTCTCCATTGGATCGATCGACTGCTTCTGCCGTCGACTGCGTCTGCTGCTGACAACTGCTGCGCTGCTTCGACCGCTTCACCCTACTGCGGCCGACGATCACGGTGCGCCCGCACCGCCCCCGACCGTGGCGTCGCCGGCCGGGGGTTCCTCGCGCGGCGCGAGCGACGTGAAATCGCCGGTGTCGCCGAGGCGAACGAGAAATGGCCGCAGTCGTGTGTAACGGATCGCGGTGATGGAACACGGTTCTACGGAGATCCGTTGGAAGAGGTCGAGATGAAGACCGAGGGCGTCCGCGACAAGAGACTTGATGATGTCGCCGTGCGAGCACATGAGGTATACCGCGTCACCGCCGTGATCGCGCTCCACACGCGCGTTCCACTCGCGTACCGCCTCGGCGGCCCGGGTCTGCATGGCGCGCATCGACTCGCCGCCCGGGAAGGCGGCGGCGGAGGGGTGTGCCTGCACGACCTCCATCAGCGGCTCGCCCGACAGCTCGGCGAGCTTGCGCCCGGACCAGTCGCCGTAGTGGGCCTCCCCGATCCGGTCGTCGGAGTGGACCCGCAGTTCAGGGCGGGCATCCAGGAGCGGCTGAATCGTTTCCTGGCAGCGTTGCAGGGGGCTGCTGACGACCTCCGCGATCGGCAGTTCCGCGAGGCGCCCGGGCAGCGCGGCGGCCTGCGCGGCCCCTCGCTCGTCGAGGGCCACGCCGGGCGTCCACCCGGCGAGCAGTCCCGCGGTGTTGGCGGTGGAGCGTCCGTGCCGGACGAGGATCAAGGTGGGCATGCGGCCCAGCCTAGGGCGTGCTGCGAAAGTCCCGTCGTCCGCCAGAAGGCCGGCCTCGCGGCGTCTGGTGCGTGCTCTGGGGGTCCCCCCGGCCGGAGGCTGGGGGAGTGCCGGGCGGAAGCCCTCGTACTGGACGTACTCGGGTTTTCGCCCGGTGCGGCGAGAGTGCGTGCCAGGCGTCGCGAGGCTGGGGGCACCTCCCGGCCGAAGGCTGGGGGAGGGACTTTCGCAGCACGCCCTTTGCTGCTGCCCGAGTGCGCCGGGTCCCTGGCGACGGAAGAATGCGCTCCGTGATCGTCGACTGTGCCATCTACCGCGACGGGCACCGGACGGAGGGCCCGGAGGACCTCTCGGACGCCCTGGATGCCGCGCGTGCCTCGGGAAACGCGTTCGTGTGGATCGGGCTGTACGAGCCGACCGAGCGGGAGTTCGATCTCGTCACCGAGGAGTTCGGGCTGCATCCGCTGGCGGTCGAGGACGCCCTGAAGGCGCACCAGCGGCCCAAGCTGGAGGTGTACGACGACTCCCTGTTCGTGGTGCTCAAGCCGGTGACGTACGAGCCGGACAGCGACACCGTCTCCTCCGGGGAACTCATGATCTTCCTGGGCGACTCCTTCGTGGTGACCGTGCGGCACGGTGAGGGCTCGCCTCTCAAGGCCGTACGACGCCGTCTGGAGCAGAACCCGGACATGATGCGCCTCGGCCCGACGGCGGTGCTCTACTCGATCGCCGACGACACCGTCGACCACTATCTGGAGGTGGCGACCGAGCTGCAGACCGACCTGGAGGAGGTCGAGGCGGAGGTGTTCTCGCCGAACGACGGCGGCTCCCGGTACACCGCGTCCCGGATCTACACCTTCAAGCGGCAGATCCTGGAGTTCCGCAGGGCCACCGGGCCGCTGGCCGTGCCGCTGAGCCGCCTCGCGGGATCGGGTGTCTCCGGTCCGGGGGTGCCGTTCGTCCACGCCAAGGCGCAGCCCTTCTTCCGTGACGTCAGCGACCATCTGACCCGGGTGAACGAGTCGGTGGAGGGCCTGGACCGGCTGGTCTCGGACGTGCTGTCGGCGCATCTCGCGCAGATGAGCGTCCGGCAGAACGACGACATGCGGAAGATCTCCGCGTGGGCGGCGATGGCCGCGGTCCCCACGATGATCGCGGGGATCTACGGCATGAACTTCGACCACATGCCGGAGCTGCACTGGGTGTGGGCCTATCCGGCGGTCATCCTGCTGATGGCCGTGCTGGAAGTGTTCCTGTTCCGGCTGTTCAAGCGGCGCGGCTG
Organism: Streptomyces sp. NPDC050988; assembly: GCF_044456225.1. NCBI lineage: Bacteria > Bacillati > Actinomycetota > Actinomycetes > Kitasatosporales > Streptomycetaceae > Streptomyces > Streptomyces sp. NPDC050988. The sequence continues at coordinate 33,144 of NZ_JBITFQ010000032.1, forward strand.
GCTGTAGCCGCGCCCGTCGAGCTCCACGCGCGCGTGCCGCGTACGAGGCCGCACGCGCGCGTGGGCCACGCTCACGCGAACTCGGGTGCCGTCGAGGCCGGGCCGCCCAGGGCGTCGCGCCGCTCGGGCACGGTCAGCGAGACCATGCGCCGCCAGCCGAAGACCCGCTCGTACAGGTACATGGCGTGGATGCCCGCGGCGAGCACCGCCGCCTTGGGCTTCGACCAGCCGAGAATGCGCCCCATGTGGGCCATCACGGCGAGGCTGACGTCCCGGTAGATGCCGATCTCGGCGAGCGCGCACTCGCGCAGGGTCCGCTGGATGGTCCGGCCGTGGCCCGCGGCCGCGAAACGGAGCAGTTCCTCGTGGCAGTACGCGAGGTGGTTGTCCTCGTCGTTGGAGATCATCCGCACGGCCTTGCCGATCTCCGGGTGGTCCCCGAAGTCCTTGCGCAGCATCACCATCTGGTCCGCGGCGCGCTGCTCGGTGACCCTGCTGTGGGAGAGGTAGGTGACGATGTCCTGCACGGTGAGCGGCTCGTCGCGCTTGAGCTTGTCGTGGGCGAGGCCGATGCCGTGCTTCTCCAGGAGCATCGTGTAGTCGGTCTCGGGCGGGACCTCCACGGGTGTGACGCCCCGCTTCTTCATCAGCGCGTTGAAGATCCGCCCGTGCTTGTCCTCGTCGGCGCCGTGCCGGGTGATCTTGGGTGCGAGGGCGCGTTCGCTCTCCGGGACGAGAGCCGCGATCCGCGCGTTCTCCCAGCCTCCCTGGGTCTCCCCGCTGGCGGCGATGGAACAGAAGAGCCGGAACGACTCGTCGTTGTCGACGATCTCCTGGAAAAGACTCTTGGCCGAAAGCATGTGTGCCACCTCCATGCGAGCTCCCGCCTCCGTGCGGGACTCCGCAAAGAACGAGTCAAATGCGCAGCCAGGGGCGCGGCAACACCTGTGTCGGACAATTCCGCCGAACGGTGGACGCGAGGGGTATGAGAGGCGCGTAACCGAGCGGGCCGTGGCGCGTTGTTCTCCGTGACGGCCGTGGCGGGGAAGACCCCCCGAGCCCCCACCACGGCCGCAGAACCTCTCCCGTCCCGCCGCGGGCGGTGTTATGCGAGTCCGGCCCGCTCCAGGGCGTCGGTCCCGGCCCGGAGCGAGGCGATCCGGTCGTCCAGCGTGAAGCCCGCGGGGGCCAGCGTGAGCGTGGTGACCCCGGCGGCCGCGTAGGCCTTCATCCGGTCCGCGATGCGGTCCACGGAGCCGAGCAGCGTGGTCTGGTCGATGAGCTGCTGCGGAATGGCGGCGGCGGCGCCCTCCTTGTCGCCGGCCAGGTACTTGTCCTGGATCTCGGCGGCCTCCTTCTCGTAGCCCATGCGCTGGGCGAGCTGGTTGTAGAAGTTCTGCTTGCGGCTGCCCATGCCGCCCACGTAGAGCGCGGTGTACGGGCGGAACATGTCGGCCAGGGCCGGTACGTCCTTGTCCTCGCCGAGTGCCAGCGGCAGCGTCGGGCAGACGTCGAAGCCGTCCATGGTCAGCCCGGCCTTCTCGCGGCCCGCGCGCAGGTGCTTGATCGCGGTGTCCTCCAGGTGGTCGGCGGACGGGAAGATCAGCAGGGCGCCGTCGGCGATCTCGCCGGTCTGCTCCAGGTTCTTCGGGCCGATCGCGGCGATGTAGAGCGGGATGTGCTCGCGCTCCGGGTGCACGGTCAGCTTGAGCGGCTTGCCGGGGCCGCCGGGCAGCGGGAGGGTCCAGTGCGTGCCCTCGTACGACAGGCGCTCGCGGGTCATGGCCTTGCGGATGATCTCGACGTACTCGCGGGTGCGGGCCAGCGGCTTGTCGAACTTGACGCCGTACCAGCCCTCGGAGACCTGCGGTCCGGAGACGCCGAGGCCCAGGCGGAAGCGGCCGCCGGAGAGCGAGTCGAGGGTGGCGGCGGTCATCGCGGTCATCGCGGGCTGGCGGGCCGGGATCTGGAAGATGGCCGAGCCGACGTCGATGCGCTCGGTCTGGGCGGCGACCCAGGTGAGCACGGTGGCCGCGTCCGATCCGTACGCCTCGGCGGCCCAGCAGACCGCGTAGCCCAGCCGGTCGGCCTCCTTGGCCACGGCGAGGTTGTCCGCGTCCATTCCGGCGCCCCAGTAGCCGAGGTTGATCCCGAGCTGCATGGCCGATTCCCCTTACTGATCAGTAACGTCCCTTGTGCGGCACCCTAGCGCGCCGGTGGGCCCAGGGTCTGTCCGGCCGATCAGGTCGGAGGAAAATCACGGCGCCTGGCAGGCACGGCTGAGCGAGGTCTGGCGCGTGCACCTGCAAGGCGGAGGAGGAGGCGACGCGATGGGGGCCCCGCGCGGGCGAAGCCGAGCGTGGGGAGTCGTCGGCTGACGACAACGCCGCAGATGTGCGTGCCGGACCCCGCGTTTCCGGCGTGATCCGCCGGGCAGACCCTTGTGGCAGGGACCGGGCTGGGGATCACGGCATCCCTGTTGTCCACAGGGCCCCACACACCGACTTCTGGCCAGTAATCTCAGCCCACATGGAGCAGAGGCATCTCGGCCGTACCGGCCTTCGCGTGTCCCGCATCGGACTCGGCACCCTCACCTGGGGCAGGGACACCGACGAGCACGACGCCGCGGACCTGTTGAAAGGGTTCTGGGAAGCGGGCGGGACCCTCGTCGACACGGCCGACGTGTACGGGGACGGGGAGGCCGAGTACCTCCTCGGACAGCTCATGGAGGGCCTGGTGCCCCGCCGGGATCTGGTGATCTCGACGAAGGCGGGGAGCGTGCCGGATCCGGACCGGCGCTTCGACGGGTCGCGGGGGCATCTGCTGTCCGCGCTCGACGCCTCGCTGGCACGGCTCGGCACGGACTATGTGGACCTGTGGCAGATCCACGCCTTCGACCCCGAGGCACCGCTGGAGGAGACGCTGCAGGCCCTCGACATCGCTGTCAGCAGCGGCCGCGCGCGCTATGCCGGAGTCTCCAACTTCTGCGGCTGGCAGCTCGCCAAGGCGGCCACCTGGCAGCTCGCGGCGCCCGGGATACGCACGCGCCTGGCCAGTACGCAGATGGAGTACTCGCTGCTGCAGCGGGGCGTCGAGCGCGAGGTGCTGCCCGCGGCGCTGGACCTGGGCATCGGTCTGCTGCCGTCCTCGCCCCTGGGCCGGGGTGTCCTGACGGGCAAGTACCGGCACGCGACGCCGGCGGACTCGCGGGGCGCGTCGGAACACCTGGCGCCGTTCGTCGCGCCGTACCTGGACGACGCCGCGAGCCGCATCGTGGACGCGGTGGCGACGGCCGCGGACGGCCTCGCCGTGACGCCGCTCCAGGTGGCCCTCGCCTGGGTCCGCGACCGGCCCGGCGTGGCCGCCCCGATCATAGGCGCGCGCAATGCGCTGCAGCTCACGGCCGCGTTGTCAGTGGAGACCCTTAGTCTTCCTGACGAGATCTGCCGAGCGCTCGACGATGTGTCAGCGCCGGTGCACCACTATCCCGATCACGACTGGAGCACGCTGTGACCACGGATCCCGCTGCCGCGGAGGAAACCGAGCCGGTGACCGGCCCGGAGCCCGGGGGGCCCGGGGCCGGACCGGGGGCCGAGGACGACGGGGGTTCCGCGGTCGGAAGCCACACGTCTGCCGACCCCGGCGAGGAAGCCGCCGCGGGCGCGACGGACGCGACGGACACAGGCAGCGGTGAAGGCGGGCCGTCGGAATCGGAAGGCCCCGCCACGGACGGCGCTTCCGGCGACGGCACCGCCACCGACACAGCGGCCCAGTTGTCCGAGGCCGAGGCCGAGTTGGCCGCGCAGCGGGAGTTGCGGGAGCGGATCGAGCGGCGGAAGGCGGAGAAGGAGGGGCCGGTCCAGGCTGGGGCGCGCCTGAGCGGCAAGGCCGCCGATCTGCTCGCCGCCGTAAGAGCGGTGGAGAGCGGGGAGAAGCCCCCGGCGAGCGTCTTCAGCGAGCCGGAGCCCGCGCCGCGCAGGTCCGCGCCGGCGCCGGTGCGCCAGCCCCAGGCCATGCCCTCCGCCACACCCGCGCCGTTGGCCTCCGAGGCCGTCGACACGGTACGGGCCGTGCTCGTCGAGGGCGGCGCCCCGGAAGCGCTGGCGGCGCAGGTCGCCACAGTTCTCGGCGAGGGAGCGGCCTCGCAACTTCGCGAGGACCCCTGGCAGTTGCTGCGCGTGGCCGGGGTCAGGCCCGAGCAGGCCGACGGGTTCGCCCGGGCCCTGCTCGGCGCGGAGTGCGGTCCCGACGACGAGAGGCGGGGCCGGGCGGTCACGGTATGGCTCCTGGAGCAGGCGGCCCTCGCCGGGCACACGGCCCTGGAGGCCCAGGCGCTCCACGCGGCCCTCGCCCAGCGCTCGGTGCCCGATCCCGACGCCGCCGTGCAGGGCGCCCTCGCCGAGGGTGACGCCCTGGTCTTCCAGGACGCGCTGGACGAGCCCGGCGCACAGCCTGCTCCCGTGCACTCCGAGGACGACGGCGAGGGCGAAGAGGGCGAGGCGGAGCGTCCGGTCCGCGTCCTCATCGGTCTGGAGCGGTACGCGCTCGCCGAGGAGAGCCTCGCCGACGGTCTCGCCCGGGTGGTCAACTCACTGCCCAAGGAAGACGGTTCGGCCGCGGACTGGGAGTCGGCCGCGACCGGCTCCGCCGCCGAGCTGATCCGCGCCGTCGCGGGCCACGGCCTCGTCCTGCACACCGGCGGCGAGGCGTCCCGCGCGGAACCGGCGGCCCTGGCCGCGTCCGCCCGGTCCCTCGGCCTCCGGGTGTGCGCCGCCGCCCACACCCCGGACGGCCGCCGCCGCTTCGCCGCGCTGCTGGCCTCCGCGGAGAGGGCGGGGCGAGGCGCGGCCTCGGCTTCGGCTTCGGCCTCGGCTTCGGCTTCGGCTTCGGACCCGTTGTCGGCACCCGGCTTCGGCGCGGAGGACGAGACAGGCGCGCCGGACGGACCGCGCCACGAAACCGACGACGGTCCGGGCAGCCCCGCCCGGACGCACGACGGCGCGGCCGGCACACACGGCGGTGCGTCCGGGCATCCCGGTGGCGGGCAGCCCGGCGATGCCGGGACCGATGAGGCCGTGACCACCGTCGCCGGACTGCTCTCCGGGGCCGAGGGCCCGGGGCGGGACACGGACGGCCTGCTGCGGACCGACCTCCTGATCGTGCTCGACGCGCCGCAGCTCGACGTGGAGAGCGCGGCGATGCTCGCGGAGTCGCTGCCCGACGGGGCCCGGCTCGTGCTGAGCGGGGACCCCGGGGTGCTGTGGTCGGCGGGCCCCGGCCGGGTCTTCGCGGATCTGCTCGCCGCGCGCGCGTGCCCGCAGGTCGCCTCGCGGACCCCCGACCCCGGCCCCATCGGCGAGCTGGTCTCGGGCATCGGCATCGGCGAGCTGAACCAGGTGGCGGCCCCCGGCAAGGAGGTCGTGATCGTCCCGGTGCGCGACGCCGGAGAGGCGGTCCACCGCACGGTTCAGCTGATCGCGGACTCGGTGCCGCGGGCCATCGGGATCCCGGCCGAACAGACCCAGGTGATCACCCCGGGCCACGGCGGCGCGGCAGGCACCCGCGCGCTCAACACCGCGCTGAAGGAGCGGCTCAACCCCGGCCCGGGCCGCTTCGGCGGCTTCGACCCGGGTGACCGGATCGCGTACTCCCCCGCGCCGGGCCGCACGGTCCCGGGCCAGGTGGTGAAGGCCGACGCCGACGGGCTGCACCTGGAGTGCGCGGGCGCCCCCGTCGTCGTGCCGAAGGAGCGGGTGGAGCAGACCGTGCGGCACGGCTGGGCGCTCACCGCGCACCAGGCGGTCGGCGCCCGGTGGCCCGCCGCGGTCGTGGTCCTGCCCGGGGACGCCGCCCAGGCGCTCACCCGGCCCTGGATCTACACCGCCTTCGGCCGCGCCGAGCAGCACCTCTCCGTGGTCCACGGCGTGGATCAGGCACTGCCGCGCGCGGTGGCCGAGGTCGCCGCGAAGCCGCGTACGACCCGGCTGCCGGCCCTGCTCAGGGCCCAGATCCCGGCGGCCGGCTGACGCCCGCTCCGACGACCGGCCGGCGCCCGCCCCGGCTCTCCGGGCCCCGGCTCCCGGCCTCGGGCCCCGGACACACCGGTGGCGGCCACCGGGCTCTCCGCCCGGTGACCGCCACCGTATGAACCAGTACGGACCGATACGGACTGATACGGCCCGGTACGAACAGGTGCGAACCGGCGGGACCCTCAGCGATCCGCGTCGAGCGGCTCCAGGTCCTCGTCCTCGTCCAGCTCCGGCTCGACGGCGTCCTCGATGTCGTCGTCGAGGTCCACCCCGGCCTCCTCGTCGAAGACGGCGCTGACGTCGAAGCGGCACAGCACCTGATGCGGATCGGCGTGGTCGAACGGTGCCTCCAGCCACTCGCCGGCCTCGGCTGGTTCGTCCGCGGCGGTGACCCACAGCGTGGAGTCGCCCTCCTCCAGACCGAACTCCTTGTGCCGGGAGGCGATCTCGTCGGGCTCGAACTCACCGAAGAGGACGCCCAGGGCGCCGTGCACCGTGCCCGAAGCGGCGTCGAAGCCCGCGGCCGCGGCCCCGGACTCCTCCACGGCCTCCACCCGCTGCGCCTGCGCCAGCAGTCGCTGCGGCTCCACCACCGTGTAGTCCCGGCGGATCAGCACGCTCAGCGCGTTGGGCTCCTCCGGCCCGGTGTACGGCAGCGCGTCCTCCGTGCCGGGGATCTCGAAGGGAGTGACCTCGTCATAGCGGTCGTAGAGGAGCTCGTCGTACTCCTCGGCGGCCGCGGCCAGCTCGTTGAACGCCTCGTAGACGGCCGGGTCGTCCTCACCCGTCCTGCGCTCGACCGCCGCCAGGTGACGGTCGAGCGCGGCCTTGACCGCCTCGGCGGAGGCGCGTACCTCGGCAGCGGTGGGCTGCGCAGCATCAGACATAGTGCAGACGCTATCCGTACCGGGCCTCCGCACGCACAATAGATGCGATGCCGGAATACGAATTTGTCGACGTGTATGTGCCGCGCGGGGTCTCCCGCAAGGAAGCGACACGCCTGCTGACGGACCATGCCGAGTACGGACACTGGGAGTTGGACCGCCTCAGCCTCCACCCGGACGGCAGCCGCAGGGTGCGGTTGCGCCGGCGGATCATCCGCCAGGTGCGTGCCACGTGGTGACGAGGGACGACTGAAACGGAGCGGGCCCCGCGCGTGCGGGGCCCGCTCCGTCGACCCCCGAGGGGGCGTGTTCACCTGCCCCTTGGGGCTTTTGTGATGCCATGACACAGTTTGCCGCGCTATGGCGGTATTTCACGTTGCCGTGTCATGGCGGTGTTTCACGCGGAGGCGCGGGCCTTGCGGTAGAGCACGGCGCCCATCAGCAGCGCGCCCGCGCCCACCGGCAGCGCGAGACCGAGCGGCAGCTCACTGCCGGTCTGCGCCAGCTGCGCGGAACCCTTGGGCTGCGAGACGGCCTGGGCGCCCGGGTCGTTCGGGTTCGAGGAGCCCAGGTCCACGCCACCGGGCCGGCCCGGTCCGTCGTGGCCACCAGGTCCACCGGGCTGACCCGGGTCACCAGGGTTGCCCGGGTCCCCGGGCTGTCCCGGCTTACCGGGCTCTCCCGGCTTGCCCGGCTGCCCCGGGTCCCCGGGGTCACCCGGCTGACCGGGCTTTCCCGGAGGGTTGGGCTCGCCGTACCCGGGCGGCGTCGACCCGTGCCCGCCACCGGTGTTCGAGCAGTCGTTGCCCGTGGCCGCGTTGCCCACACCGCCGACGGAGACGCTGTTGCCGCAGACGTTGACCGGCACGTCCACCGGAACCTGGACGTGGTTGCCCGAGCCCACGCCGGGCGAGTTGCTCGTGTGCCCCCCGGCGTGCGAACCGGCGTGCGAACCGCCGCCGGAGTGGTGGTGACCGGAGCCGCCGCCCTTGTTGGCGCACTTGTTGCCCACCGCCGGGTTGAGCACCCCGACGACGTTCACGGTGTTGCCGCAGACGTTGACCGGCGCGTGCACCGGCGCCTGCACCGAGTTGCCCGAGAGCACGCCCGGGGAGTCCGAGGCGCTGCCGTGCGCCCCCGAGTCGGCCTGCGCGTAACCGCCGGTGGCGGCGAGGACTCCGGTCGCGGCCGCCACCGTCATCAGGCCTTTGCGGGTGACCTGTCGCATAGCTTTTCCCTGCCTTGTGATCCTTGTAAGCCGTGCGGCTTCAGGAACGCGCACGCGCCGGGATGCGCGGGCGCGGAATTGCGGAATGCTGAACACGGAATGTCGGCGGCCCCGGAGCGCATGGCGTGCGCTCCGGGGCCGCGGACTCAGACCCTCATGGGTTTTCAGGCCTTCATGGGGTGCAGGCCCTCATGAGGTGGGCACAACGTCAGACGTTGGTGCAGGTGTTGCCGAAGGCAGGGTTCAGCAGCCCGATCACGGAGACCGTGTTGCCGCAGACGTTCACCGGCACGTGGATGGGCGCCTGGACGACGTTGCCCGAGAGCACACCGGGAGAGTGCACGGCAGCACCCTGAGCACCGGCGTCGGCAGCCGCGATACCCGCACCGGCGAGAACGATGCCACCAGTGGCAGCAGCAGCGGCGACGATCTTCTTGATCATTATTCCTCCTTGTTGGCAATGCGATCCCAGCCGCGGATCGCATCACCTGTAACGAGGAGGGAGTAATAGGGCTACGAGCTTATGAGCCCATTCACTCTTCTCAGTCGGCCCCGTACGCGCTGGCGATTATTGGAGTGTCGTTTCAGCGGGTTAATTCAGGACGCTTCACGGCAGCGGCGGTTCAGGACGCCTCGATGAAGCGGTCGAGCACCCGCACCCCGAACTTGAGGGCGTCGACCGGGACCCGCTCGTCGACACCGTGGAACATCCCGGCGAAGTCCAGCTCCGGCGGCAGTTTCAGCGGGGCGAAGCCGAAGCAGCGGATGCCGAGGTCGTCGAAGGACTTGGCGTCGGTGCCGGCGGAGAGCATGTACGGGACGGCCCGGGCGATCGGGTCCTCGGCGGACAGCGCGGTCTGCATGGCGTCCACCAGCGCCCCGTCGAAGGTGGTCTCCAGCGCCTTGTCGGCGTGCACGTCCTCGCGCTTCACGTTCGGGCCGAGGATCCGGTCCAGGTCGGCGAGGAACTCCTCCTCGTAGCCCGGCAGATAGCGGGCGTCGACGTGCGCGGTCGCCTGGCCCGGGATCACGTTCACCTTGTAACCGGCGCCCAGCTGGGTCGGGTTGGCGGTGTTCTGGAGCGAGGCGCCGATGAGCTTGGCGATACCGCCGAGCTTGGCGAGTGTCGCGTCCATGTTCTCCGGGTCCAGCTCGGTGCCGAGGGCGTCGCCCAGCTCGTCCAGGAAGTGCCGCAGGGTCTTCGTCACGCGCACCGGGAACTTGTGCCGGCCGAGCCGGCCGACGGCCTCCGACAGCTCGGTGATCGCGTTGTCCTTGTGGATCATCGAACCGTGTCCGGCGGTGCCGTCCACGGTCAGCTTCATCCAGTGCATGCCCTTCTGGGCCGTCTCCACCAGATACAGCCGCAGGTTCTCGTTGACCGTGAACGAGAAACCACCGACCTCGCCGATCGCCTCGGTCACGCCCTCGAAGAGGTCCGGATGCTTGGTGACGAGGTGCTTGGCGCCGAACCTGCCGCCCGCCTCCTCGTCCGCCAGGAAGGCCAGCACCAGGTCGCGGGGCGGCTTGCGGCCGCTGCGCATCCGGTCGCGTACGACCGCGAGGGTCATCGCGTCCATGTCCTTCATGTCGACCGCGCCGCGGCCCCACACACAGCCGTCGGCGATCTCGCCGGAGAACGGGTGGTGCGTCCAGTCCGCCGCGTTGGCCGGTACGACGTCGGTGTGGCCGTGGATGAGCAGCCCGGGCCGCGAGCGGTCCTCCCCCTCGATCCTGACCACCGTGGAGGCACGGCCCTGGTGCGACTCGAAGATCTGCGGTTCGAGTCCCACCTCGGCGAGCTTCTCCGCGACGTACTCGGCGGCCTTGCGCTCACCCGGGCCCGAGTGGTCGCCGTAGTTGCTGGTGTCGATCTGGATCAGCTCGCGGCAGAGGTCGACGACCTCGTCCTCACCCGTGACGCTCCTGCTCGTGTCCGGCTCACTCACGCTGCTTCCTCCCACGCTGCCTTCCGGCGGTGTTCCCGTCGGCGGTCTCCCCATCCTCCCTCCCGGACCCTGCCCACCCCAAGGGCGGACCAGGCCCGTCACACGTCGTTCACGCCCGCCGACCGGTGACCGGAGGGCCGTCGCCCCGTGATCGGGGGCCCTCGAAAGCCTGGTAATGTTTCCTCCGTCGCCGCGAGGGAAACCCGCGCGACAGACACCTTGTCCGGGTGGCGGAATGGCAGACGCGCTAGCTTGAGGTGCTAGTGCCCTTTATCGGGCGTGGGGGTTCAAGTCCCCCCTCGGACACACGAGACGAGTGAGGGCCGCGACCGGCTGGTCGCGGCCCTCACTCATTGTCCACGCCCCCTGGCTCGACGGTGTTACGGCCATGTGTGGGGCAGATCTCGTCAGGATGACGTACCCCCACGTCAGAGCGTTGGGGCAAGCGCTCTCCAGCCCCTCCTGGGGCCTCCTCACATGGCTGAGCCGCAGGTCCGGGGCTAGCGTCGTACTAAAATTACACGCTTGTTTGGAGCTGACCGGAATATCCCCAGGCGTACCTGCGGGCCCGCCGGCTCCCCCGGACGTACCGGGAACGACACGTGAGGACCCGATGGCAGCCCTCGAGCAAGGACCCGCACTAGCGCTGTTCGACGAAGAGGTGCGCGCCGAGTTCGGCGACCCGGCCCGCTTCACCGCCGCTTCCGCCGCCTCGCCCCGCACCCTCGTCGACATCCTCGACGCGTCCGTACGGGCCTACCCCGACGAGCCCGCGCTGGACGACGGTCACCGCTGCCTGAGCTACCGCGCCCTGGCCATAGAGGTCGAGGCCCTGCGGCGGCGGCTGAGCGCCGCCGGGGTGGGCCTCGGGGACCGCGTGGGCGTCCGGGTCCCGTCCGGGACCAACGAGCTGTACGTGGCGATCCTGGCCGTCCTCGCGGCGGGCGCCGCCTATGTGCCGGTGGACGCCGAGGACCCGGACGAGCGGGCCGAGCTGGTCTTCGGTGAGGCCGGGGTGCGGGCCGTCGTCGGCGCCGGGCACGAGCTGACCGTCGAGGGGCGCAGCGAGACGCCTGCCGCGCGGCCCGGTGTCGAGCACGACGCCTGGATCATCTTCACCTCCGGTTCGACCGGGAAGCCCAAGGGCGTGGCCGTCAGTCACCGCAGCGCCGCCGCCTTCGTGGACGCCGAGGCCGAGCTGTTCCTGACCGACGACCCGATCGGTCCGGGTGACAGGGTCATGGCGGGCCTCTCCGTCGCCTTCGACGCGTCCTGCGAGGAGATGTGGCTGGCCTGGCGTTATGGGGCCTGTCTGGTGCCCGTGCCGCGCTCCCAGGTGCGCAGCGGCGCCGATCTGGGGTCCTGGCTGGTCGAGCAGGAGATCACCGTCGTCTCCACCGTGCCGACGCTGGCCTCCCTGTGGGAGCCGGAGGCTCTCAACGAGGTCCGGCTGCTGATCTTCGGCGGCGAGGCATGCCCGCCCGAGCTGGTGCAGCGGCTGGTCACCGAGGGCCGCGAGGTCTGGAACACGTACGGGCCGACCGAGGCCACCGTCGTCGCCTGCGCCTCCCTGATGACCGGCGAGGAGCCGATCCGTATCGGGCTGCCGCTGAACGGCTGGGAGCTGGCCGTCGTCGACGAGTCCGGCGAGCCGGTCCCGATGGGCGGCAGCGGTCAGCTCGTGATCGGCGGAGTGGGCCTGGCCCGCTATCTCGACCCCGAGAAGGACGCCGAGAAGTACGCCCCGCTGGAGTCGCTCGGCTGGGAGCGCGCCTACCGCAGCGGTGACCTGGTCAAGGCCGAGCCTCAGGGGCTGGTCTTCCTCGGGCGGGCCGACGAGCAGATCAAGCTCGGCGGGCGCCGCATCGAACTCGGCGAGGTGGACGCCGCGCTCCAGGCGCTGCCCGGGGTCGCGGGTGCCGCGGCTGCCGTGCGGACGGCCCGCAGCGGCAACCAGCTGCTCGTCGGCTATGTCGTCACCCAGGACGGCTGGGACCACGCGACGGCCGTCGAGAAGCTGCGCGCCGAGCTGCCCGCCGCCCTGGTCCCGCTGCTCGCGCCGGTCGCCGACCTGCCGACCCGGACCTCGGGCAAGGTCGACCGGAACGCCCTCCCGTGGCCCCTGGAGGGCCTGGAGACCGGCGGGCCCGCCGAGCAGCTGTACGGCACCGAGGCATGGCTCGCCGAGCAGTGGAGCGAGGTGCTCGGCATCCCCGTCGGTTCGGCGCGGGACGACTTCTTCGCGATCGGCGGCAGCAGTCTCGCCGCCGCCCAGCTCACCACCCGGCTGCGCACCCGCTACCCCAGCGCCGCCGTCGTCGACATCTACCAGCAGCCCGTGCTGCGCAAGCTGGCCCGGCATCTGGAGAAGTCCGTGCAGGGCGACAGCGCCGCCCGCGTGATCGCGCCGGTGCCCCTGCGCGCCAAGGTCGTCCAACTGCTGGTGCTCGTCCCGCTGTTCACCCTGCTCGGGCTTCGCTGGACCGTGGCACTGGCCGCGCTGGGCAACGTACTGCACTGGTTCGGTCCGTATCCGTGGGTGCCGACCGCCTCCTGGTGGGTCGTGGCCGTCGGGGCGGGGCTGCTCTTCAGTCCGCCGGGGCGGCTCGCGATCGCGGCCGGCGGTGCGCGGCTGCTGCTGCGCGGTCTGAAGCCCGGGCGGTATCCGCGGGGCGGGAGCGTACATCTGCGGCTGTGGACGGCCGAGCGGCTGGCCGAGTTCAGCGGGGCGACCTCGCTGACGGGCTCGTGGCTGGAGCGGTACGCGCGTGCGCTCGGCGCCAAGGTCGGCTCCGACGTCGATCTGCACTCGCTGCCGCCGGTGACCGGCATGCTCAAGCTCGGCCGGGGTGCCGCCGTGGAGTCCGAGGTGGACCTCTCGGGGCACTGGCTGGACGGCGACCGGCTGGAGATCGGCCCCGTCAAGGTCGGTGCGCACGCCGTGGTCGGCACCCGCAGCATCCTCTTCCCGGGTGCCCGGGTGGGCAAGCGGTCCGAGGTGGCCCCCGGTTCTGCCGTGGCCGGGCACATCCCCACCGGTCAGCGGTGGGCCGGAGCGCCCGCGGCCAAGCTCGGCAAGGCCAAGCGGGACTGGCCCAAAGAGCGCCCGCAGCGGGGTACGTACTGGCGCGTGATGTACGGCGCGACCGGCTTCGCGCTCTCCGCGTTGCCGCTGGTCGCGGGCCTGGCCGCGCTGCTCGTGGCGAGCGTCTTCGTCTCTCCGGACGCCGGGCTCGGCGAGGCGCTGCGGGGTGCCGCGGTCGCGCTGGTACCGGCGACGCTGGCCTTCGGTCTCACGTACGCGCTGATCCTGCTCGTCGCCGTGCGACTGCTCAGTCTCGGGCTGCGGCCCGGTACGCATCCCACGCACAGCAGGATCGGCTGGCAGGCCTGGACAGTCACGCAGCTGATGGACCGCTCCCGCGAGACGCTGTTCCCGCTGTACGCCGGGCTGGCCACGCCGGTGTGGCTGCGGCTCCTTGGCATGCGGATCGGGCGGGGCGCGGAGGTGTCGACGGTGCTCGCGCTGCCGAGCCTGACGACGGTCGGCGAGGGCGCGTTCCTGGCCGACGACACACTGACCGCGCCTTACGAACTGGGCGGCGGCTGGATGCGGATCGGGCGGGCGGAGATCGGGCGCCGGGCCTTCCTCGGGAACTCCGGGATGACCGCGCCGGGCCGTTCCGTGCCGGACGGCGGTCTGGTCGGGGTGCTGTCCGCGACACCGAAGAAGGCCAAGAAGGGCAGCTCCTACCTGGGCCTGCCGCCGGTCAAGCTGCCCCGCTCGACGCAGGGCGGCGACCAGAGCCGTACGTACGATCCTCCGGCGCGGCTGCTGTGGGCGCGCGGGCTGGTCGAGCTGTGCCGGATCGTGCCCGTCTTCTGCTCGGCCGCGCTGGCCGTGCTGACGATCGCCGCGCTGAGCGCGCTCGGGGCCTGGGCCTGGGCGCTCGCCGGAGTCGTGCTGCTGGGCGCCGGGGCGGCCGCGGGCCTCCTGTCCGTGATCGCGAAGTGGCTGCTCGTGGGGCGGCACCGGACCGGTGAGCACCCGCTGTGGAGCGGTTTCGTGTGGCGCAACGAGCTGGCCGACACCTTCGTCGAGGTCGTCGCCGTGCCGTGGTTGGCCGGGTCCGTGCCGGGTACTCCCGTCATGAACCTGTGGCTCCGCGGCCTCGGCGCCCATATCGGCAAGGGCGTCTGGGTGGAGAGCTACTGGCTGCCCGAGACGGACCTGGTGACGCTTCAGGACGCGGCGACCGTGAACCGCGGCTGTGTGCTGCAGACCCACCTCTTCCACGACCGGATCTTGCGGACGGATACTGTGGTCCTCCGTGAGGGCGCCACCCTGGGCCCGGGCGGAATCGTTCTGCCCGGCAGCACCGTCGGGGCGCGCAGCACACTGGGACCCGCGTCCCTCGTCATGGCGGCGGAATCCGTACCCGACGACACCCGTTGGCTGGGCAACCCGATCGAGGCATGGCGTCCCTAGGCGCGGCCCGTACGGCGCCCGGGGAGGGAACACCGGCACGCCGTACGAGCACAGCGCAGGGAGCAGACACTTCAGTGGTTCAGCAGACAGTGGGAGCGGATCCGTACTTCCCGGCGAACGGTGATCCCCGTTACCGGGTGCATCGGTACGAACTCGCCCTGGACTACCGTCCGGGACCCAATCGGCTGTCCGGCACCGCGCGCCTGAACGCCATAGCGGGGCGGTCGCCGGTCGCCGAATTCCAGCTGAACCTGGCCGACTTCCGGATCGGCCGGGTCAGGGTCGACGGGCGGACGACGCACTACACGCACCGCGGCGGCAGGCTGCGGATCCGCCCGCCGAAGCCCGTCCGGGCCGGTGCCGCGTTCACCGTCGAGGTCCACTGGTCGGGCAACCCCAAGCCGGTGCGCAGCCCGTGGGGCGGGCTCGGCTGGGAGGAGCTGGAGGACGGGGCTCTGGTGGCCAGCCAGCCGGTCGGGGCGCCGTCCTGGTACCCGTGCAACGACCGCCCGGCGGACAAGGCCTCGTACCAGATCTCGATCACCACGCCGTCGGCCTACTCGGTGGTGGCGGGCGGCCGGCTGCTGACCCGTACGACCAAGGCGTCCACGACGACATGGGTGTACGAGCAGTCGGCGCCCACGTCCAGCTATCTGGTCGGGCTCTCCGTCGGGAAGTACCAGACCGTGCTGCTCGGCGATCCGGGTCTCGGCGGTGTCCCGCAGGCCGGGCACATTCCGGCGCACCTGCTCACCGAGTTCTCCCGGGACTTCGCGCGGCAGCCTTCGATGATGCGGCTCTTCGAGGAGCTCTTCGGCCCGTACCCGTTCGGCGAGTACGCGGTGGTGGTCACCGAGGAGGATCTGGACGTCCCGGTGGAGGCGCAGGGGCTCTCCCTGTTCGGCGCCAACCACGTGGACGGGAGGCGGAGTTCGGAGCGGCTGGTGGCGCACGAGCTGGCCCACCAGTGGTTCGGCAACAGTGTGAGCATCGCCGACTGGCGGCACATCTGGCTGAACGAGGGGTTCGCGAAGTACGCGGAGTGGCTGTGGTCGGAGCGGTCCGGCGGGCGCGACGCCCAGGCGCTCGCGCGCCTCGCGCACCGCAAGCTGTCCGCGCTGCCGCAGGACCTGAGGCTGTCCGACCCGGGCCGCAAGCTGATGTTCGACGACCGGCTCTACGAGCGCGGCGGGCTGCTGCTGCACGCGGTGCGGTGTGCGCTGGGGGACGACGCGTTCTTCCGCATGCTGCGCGGGTGGGCGTCGGTGCACCGGGGTGGCACGGTCACCACGGCGGCCTTCACGACGCATGTGGCCCGGTATGCGACCGAGCCGTTGGACGACCTGTTCCGGTCGTGGCTGCACGAGACGGCGTTGCCGCCGTTGCCGTCCCCCTCGGCGGCGATTCCGGCGCGGCCGCCGTATCCGCCCTCGAACGCCGACTCCGCGTAGCGCCCGGCGGGCTCCGACTCTCCCCCGGGCAAGGGGTGCCGGGAGACGCGGGTGTCATCATGGACGGTGTTCACGGTGGTGCAGCGAAGTCACGGGGGTCGTCCGATGGGCAGTGAGAGCGGGGCTGTTGCCGGTGGTCTTGCCGAGACGATCGAGGCGTTGCGGGCCGAGTTGACGGCCGCGATGGCGCGCGGCAGCGGAGAGCCGCTGCAGTTCGAACTCGGGCAGGTGGACGTCGAGTTGGCGCTCGCCATCACGCGCGAGGGTTCGGGCAGCGGCGGACTGAGCTTCGGAGTGGTGTCGTTCGGGGCGGCGGGAAAGGCCGCGTCGGAGACGACGCACCGGCTGTCCCTCACGCTCAACCCGGTGGCGGCGGGCGGGGAAGGTCCCGTGCGCGTGACCGCGGACGTCGACGGCGAGCCGCGCTGAGGAGGACCTGGACGTGCCGTTGACCGCTCAGCGTGTCGCGGAGGTGTTCAACCCCCGGGCCGGCGTGGTGGGTTCGGGGTGGTTCGTCACGCCGCAGCTCGTACTCACGGTGTGGCACGCGGCCGAGGGCACGGCACCTGTCGGCGAGAGCGCTCCGGGCGCCCCACCGCCTCGCCGCGCCCTGTCCCCGGCGGCGCTGGACGAGCTGGCCGACGGCCGCGAGCCGTGCCGGGTACGGGCGTTGGCGGACGCCTCCGCGGGGCGGCCGTTCCGGAACGCGGTGACGGTGTGGTGGCGGCCCGAGTGCGATGTGGCGCTGCTGCTGGTCACCGAGGACGCCGACCGGGCGACGCCGTCGGCCGGGTGGGCGACGACGTACTGGGCCGATCTCGTCTCCGCCGACCCGGTCGAGGTCACCGCCGTCGGCTTCCCCGACCACGATGTGGTGGACAGGGTCCGCGAGTCCCGGCAGTTCGGCGGGGTGGTGCACCCGCTGTCGGGGGTGCGGTCCGGGCACTGGGTCATCACGACCGGCGCGCTCGCGCGGCCGACGCCCGGCAGCGGCTGGGCGGGAATGTCCGGGGCCGCGCTGTTCGCCGGGGACCGGCTGGTGGGACTCGTCACCGCCGACGCCGGTAGCGGTTCCGGAGCCGTCGCCGAGCTGCGGGCCGTGCCCGCGCGGACGTTCGCGGACGATCCGTTGCTGGCGGAGTGGATCCGGTGGGCCGGTGGAGCCGGCGCATGGGCGTACGGGCGGATCGAGCGGCCGGAGCGGGATCAGGGGCGGGCCGGCTCCGGTGACGGCGCGCGGCTCCCGGGCACGGACGGTCGCCGGAGCGCCTCGCCGAGGCTGCCGGGCACCAAGGGACGGTTCTGGCGCCGGGGCCACCGTCCGCTGCTGCCGCCCGAGTTGCTCGCCGCCGCTCCCGCGCCGGACGAGGTGCGGGACCGGGGCGGTCTCACCTACCGGGCCGCCGAGCCCGGCGAACTCTCCCGCGTCTACACCCAGCAGCGGCTCGACACCACCGCCGACCGGGACGCCCAGGCCCCGGCCGGGCCTCTCCGGGTCACCGGGGAGCCGGTGTCCGTCGAGCGGCTCCTCACCGATCCGACCGTCCGCCATGTCGTTGTCACCGGGGAGGCGGGGGTCGGCAAGTCCAGCCTGCTGGAGTACGTGGAGGCCACGGCCTGGCAGTGGTGGCGGGGCGCGACGCGGGCGAACGGACCGGACGGAGCACCGTTCGGGCCGCTGCTCCCGCTGCGGATCGCCGCGCGCGAACTCGTGGGGCACGACTCGATCGCGTCGGCCGCGGGGCCGGGGGCGCGGGCCCTGCTGGACGCGGAGCCGCCGGTGCCGGGCGCGCGGGTGCTGGTGATGGTGGACGCGCTCGACGAGGTGACCGGGCCCGAGGACTGGCGGCAGGTCATGGAGGTCCTGCTCGCCGCGGCCCGGGAGAGCGCGAGCGGGCCCGGCATGGAACGCCGACTGCTGCTGTCCGCGCGCAGCCTGCACGACAGCGCCTGGCGCGGCCTGGCCGGCGCCGGAGCCACGGAGTTCCGGCTGCAGCCGTTCACCGTGGAGCAGCTGCGCCGATTCGTGATGGCCCATCAGACGGGCGGCCCCGAACGGCTGTTGGACCCCGGGGTCCACGAGCAGGCCGCGGCGCGGGCGGCGGAGTTCCTGGCGTATGTGCGGGGCAACGGCATGCTCGACCTGGTACGGCTGCCCCTGCTCGCGCATCTCGCGGTCGGCCAGTACTTCGACCCGGGCGGCGAACCGCGCGTGCAGAGCCGCAGGGTCGACCTGTACGCCCGCGCCGTGGCGGAGTTCCTCGGCCGCTTCCCGCAGCGGCAGAGCCCGTACGAACCCCATCTGCGGGACCGGATCGAGGAGTTGCTGGGCAGGCTGCGCGAGCGGCACGCGCGGGAGGCCCCGCTGCATGCCGCCGTCACCGTCGCGCTGCGCGGCTTCCTCGGCGACCTCGCCGACACGTATCTGCGGCACGGCACACCGATCGTCGGCGCCGCCACGGGACTGCTGGCCGACCCGGCCGACCCCGTCGAACCCGCCGACGGCGACCCGTACCGGCGCCGGGCGGTGACCGCGCTGCTCGAAGCCACCGGGGTGGTCGTCGACGTCCATACGGCTCATCCCCGTTTCCTGCACCGCACGTTCGCCGAGTACCTGGCCGCGGACCACCTCCGGGACCGCTACGGCACCGATCCCGCCACCTGGGGCGACGCCCTCTCCGACGCCGACACCCGGGTCGCCGCGCTGTTCGCCTTCGACCGTCATCCGCCCGACGTACGGCGCCGCATCACGAGCGAGCTGGCCGCCGATCCCGAACGGGTCGAGCAGGCGGCGTCACTGCTTGCGGAGGGCATGTGCGACGAGGACACCCGCGGCCGGATCCTCGAGCTGCTGTGGCGCCGCACCGACGAGCAGGAGCCCGACACGGCCCCGGTCGTCCGGAACTGGCGCGGGACCCACTCCTCTCTCGCGCATCTGCCGCAACAGCAGCGCCGGTTGCACGACATGGCGACGGATCCCCGCTCGGTGCCCGTGGACCGGATCAACGCCGCCGGGGCCCTGGCCGGTCACGACCCGCGCGGCACGGACCTGCTGCGGACCTTCGCGCACGACGGCTCGTACCCCCTGGACCTGCGGATCGCCGCAGCGTGGTACCTGGCCCACATCGACCGGGCGGAGGGCACGGAGCTGCTCGCCCGGTTCGCGGACGACGCGCCGTCCCGGCACTGCGCCGTGGCCGCCGCCCGACTGGCCGACCACGACACCGCCGCGGGTACGTCCCGGCTGCGCGCGCTGGTCGCGGACCCGCGCTGCCCCGACGTGGCCAAGGTCGACGCGGCCATCGCGCTGTGCGCCCACGACCCGACGGCCGGGACCGACTGGCTGCGGCGGTTCGCCGCCGACGGGCGGTTCTTCGCGGACAGCCGGGTGTACGCGGCCGACGCGCTCGCCTCGTCGGCCGAGGACGGCGACCGGACCCGGACCGAGGCGACGCTGCTCCTTGAGCGCATCGCCCGCGACGAACGGGTCGACGCCGGCTACCGCGTCGAGGCGGCGCACCGCCTCGCCCGCTACCGGACGGACGCGGGCACACTCCTCCTGCGCGACTTCGCCGACGGCGCCCTGCACGGCCGCTACGGCTGCGACGCCGCGGTGCTTCTCGCGCAGCACGACCACGCGGAGGGGGCTCGCGCACTGGACGCCATCGCCCGCGCCGCCGGCCAGGAACCCCCGCACCGGCTGCGCGCGGCACTTGAGCTCGCCCACTACGAACCGGCCGACGGGGAGGCCCGGTTGGCCGCGCTCGCCCGGGAGCCGGGCTGGGACGACGGTCCGCGCATCCGGGCCGCCGCGCTGCTCGCCGGACGCAACCGGGAGGCGGGGCTGCCTCTTCTGCGGTCGTACGCCGTCGAGTCGGCCGGCGAGGTCCGCGTGGTCGCCGCGCACGCCCTGGCGGACGTGGACCGTGAGGAGGGGCTGCGGCTGCTGCGGGAGCTGGCGGAGTCACCGGAGGCCGGCCGCTCCGTACAGGTCCGTGCGGCCAACGCACTGGGCGACTTCGACCCGCGGCTGAAGGACGCGACGCTGCGCAGGCTCGGGGTGGACATCAAGCCGGGCGGCTGGTTCTCCACCTGACAACCTGTTGGTTCTCCACGTGACAAGCCGTTGGTCCTCCACCTGACAACGTGCTGCCTGCTGGCTACTGGTTGCTGGTTCTCCACGTTCCCCACGTGACAACGCGCTGGCTCTCACCGTGTCACCTGCGACAAAATGTGTCCGGACGGTGGCCAGGGGTGGAAGCTCACCAACGGGGAGGCGGCACACGGTGATCCCGCGCATCGACGGTGGTCCGGATCCGATCGGAATGGCGCGCAAGGTGGCGCGCAAGGGCGACTGGCGCACCCTGTGGTGGCTGATCCTCTCCCTGCCACTGCCCCAGGCAGTGGGCGCGGCGGCCCATCTGAAACGCCGCAAGTGGGACCCGCCGTCCGACGCCGACGCCCGTTTGGCGGACGTGCTCACCGGGCTCCCGCCCAGGGAAGCGACGAAGCTCGGGGCGGAGTTGTTCGACCGTACGACCCACCGGCTGTCCGACACGCTGGGCTTCGCCAGTCCGGTGGGCTTCTCCGTGCGGCATCCGGTCGTGGCGCTCGATCTCAAGGGCCGCGACGCGCACACCTCGCGCGTCGTCACCGTCGACCGGACGGGTGTGCGGTCGACGCTGTACGAGGGGCCCGCGCAGCACTGGTCGCTGTGCGCCATCGACAGCGAAACGGTCGTGGCCCGGCGGGAGTTCGACAGCGGGGGCTACCGCGGCGACACGGAGGTCGTCGAGTACACACCCGGCCGGGAGGCCGTACTGGCCCAGGGCAGCGGCCTGTTGGACGCGGTAGTGGAGGCGACGGCGACGGGTTTCGTGATGGGCACGAAGCTGAACGGCGTCGCCTTCGCCCTCGCGGACGGCGAGCAGGAACAGCTCAATCTGCGGGAGTTCGGCCTCCGGCGTGCCGACCTGTTCGCCGTCGACGCCACCGGCACCCGGATCGCCTTCGCGGACGACACCCGGATCCTCGTCACCGACAGCAGACTGCAGCCGATGCACGACATCGTCGTGGAGTCCATGCGGCACGGCTCGATCAACGCGATCACCTTCACCGAGGACTCCATCGTCACGGCCGGCTACGACGGGGGTCTGTACCGCTGGCAGGTCATCGGCGGCCGTCTGCGCGGACTGCACGACGGCTGGCACTCGTCACCGCGTACGTTCTTCCGGCTCAACCCGGTGGCTCCGTGGAACCTCCTGGTGGCGGAGGGCGGCAACGTCAACTACCACTACGACATCGCCACCCTCGAACGCTCCCCGGCCCCGCCCTTCCTGGTGCAGGCGGGGCCCGACAGCAAGGACGACGATCTGGCGCTCCCGCGCGCCGTCGGGAAGTTCGCGTCGTCGCCGTACGGACGGCTGGCGGTGTACGAGGGCATGCTCGCGCTTTCCACGAGGAACTCCTCGACGGACTTCTACTCGACGATCGTGCAGGACCTGGAGCACCCGCTCAACCTGCTGATGAAGCCGCTCTCCACCCTCACCGCCGCCGACGCCGACCGGGTCCGCCCGCACCTGGACGCGCCGTCGGGCACGCCGGACACGTACGCCCTCACCGCCACCGACCGGGCCGTGCTGGCGGCGGCGGTCGAGGCGTGCGCGTGGGCGCCGAAGGTGACCGGCGGCTGATCCCCGGCCGGGTCCCCCTTGGCCCGGTCCGCGGCTCGTTCGCGGCCCCGGCGCGGCGTCGGGCCGCCGGTCAGTCGCCCGACCTGGGCACCTTCAGCGCGTCCCACGTGACCTTGCCCGGGATGCCGTCCGCGTCCTTCCCCTTGAAGCCTCGCTTCTGTTGCCAGGCCGCGTAGGACTTGCGGTCGGCCTCGGTCCAGTCGGGGCTGGGGCCGCTCTCGTAGCGACCGCAGCCCTCGGCGACGAGGCGGCGGCCCATGGCCGTGATCACGGCGGACTTCTGGCCGATGTGGAAGAAGCCACCGCCGGGGAAGGGCTCGTACGAGGGCTTGGGCGCGGGCTTCGGGTCGGGGGCCGGCTTGCCGCTGTCGCCCTTGCCGCGCAGCCGCTCGGCTATGCGCTTGCGCATGCCGTCCATCGTGAAGCCGCGCGGGTCCTGCTTGCCGGGCTGCCACTCCTTGTGGCCGATGACGGAGCGCTCGGTCCAGCCGTGGGCGCGGCAGATCGCGGCGGAGACCTTCTCGATGGCCTCCTTCTGGGCCTCGGGCCAGGGGTCCTTGCCGTTGCCGAGGTTGATGCACTCGAAGCCGTAGAAGTGGCGGTTGCCGTCGGTGTCGGCCTCGTTGTCGGCCGGCAGCTTCGACTCGTTGATCACCGCGCGCAGGACGTCGCCGTCGCCGAGGCCCGCGTGGTTGGCGCGGCCGTTGCCGACGAGGTGGACCTGGCCCTTCTTGTCGATGACTCCGTGGCACAGGGGGCCGGGCAGGCCCGAGTAGCCGTCGTAGCAGATGTCGACGGAGGCGGCGGTGCCGGAGGTGACGGTGTGGTGGATCATCACGCCGTTCATCGGACCCCAGGGGCCCTTCGAATTGCGGTTGTGGCGGCGCCAGTTGCGCACCTCGTGGACCGTGAGGCCCTCGGCGCGCAGGATCTCCACCAGCTTGGACGCGGTCAGGGGCTTCGCCATTACTTGTCTCCTTCCACGGCTGACTCCGCCTCGGCGGTGGTCTGCGACCTCCCGCCGGAGGGGTCGGCCTCCGCCGCCTGTTCCTCCTGTCGCGCCCGGGTCTCCGCCGCGAGCGTCGCCTCGTCCGCCGCCGGGATGCTGCTGGCGAGCGGCCCGAAGGCGAGCCGCAGGTCCAGGGCCTCCCCCTCGCCCTTCACCAGGGCGAGGGGCGCGAAGTGGCGGGCGATGCCTGCCGGGCCCTGGAGCAGCGGGCGGCGCGCCTGGTCCACCGGCCACTCCACGCTGCCCGTGGCCGTACGGGCGGGAACGATCCAGTGGTCGCCGGTGCGGTACGTGCCGCCCTTGGCGAAGTAGACCTCGATACCGTCCTCCAGGGGCAGCCACTCCCCCTCGGTGACCGGAACTGCCCCGCCCCGCAGGGTGGTAGACCGGCCCTTGCGCCTCGGGCCCTCGTGGTGGTCCCAGCGGCGCAGGAACGGGTGCAGGTGCGGCAGGCGTCCGACGCCCGGCTCCGGCTCGGCGGACAGGCGTACGCGGCGGCCGGGCAGGTCCAGTTCCTCGACCCTGAGCAGCGGCAGGGCTTCGAGGCGGGAGGCGTACGCGGTGTCGGTGAACTCCACCCGGTCGCCGACGTCCAGGTCCAGCTTGTCGTCGTGGCCGAGAGACGCCAACTGGACCCAGGTGCCGTCGAGTTCGTCGACCGGGAAGACCACGGAGCCGTTCTCGCGGGACCACTTGAAGGTGGCGCCCTCCTTCGGACCGCCTCCCTTGGCCCCCTCGCCCGGCGCGCCGCCCTCGTGGACCTCCACGCGGTACAGCTGGTTCTCGGGGCCGCGGTAGCGGGAGTCCGGCTTGACCAGGCAGGGGTCCTCGTCGGCGTGGTCGGGCCGTTGGGCGCGGGCGGCGAGGCGGGACGAGGGTCCGGCCTGCTTCTGCGCCCAGCGTGCGAAGGCCGCGCGGACGACCTCCTTTGACGGCTCGGGCTCCTCGGTCTCCAACTCGTCGAGGGCGAGCGGCAGGACCTGCCAGACGACCTTGGCGCGGGCGGCGGTGTCCGGCATGGCCGCGCCGAGCGCGACCTCGCGCAGGGCCGGGTCCTCGGCCGCGGTGACCGAGCGCTCCCACACCTGGAGGTAGACGACGAACGGGGCCTGGGCGGGCGAGGGCAGCCGGTCGCCGGGCTTCTCCGGGTCGCGGTGGCCGTCGGGCTGATCCCAGTAGGTCCAGTAGGCGGGCGGCTGCGCGGAGTCCTGCGCCTTCTCCTTCTCCTTCTCCTTCTCCTTCTCCTCCTCGTCGTCCTCGTCCGGTACGGGGACACCGGGGGCCGGGCGGTCCGCGTCGCACAGGATGCCGTCGACGTAGTAGCGGCCGCCGTGGATGTGCAGGGTGTCGATGTCGTGCCTGCCACCGACGTACTCGATGCGGAAACCGGCGGCGTCACGCGGGCCGCCGTGCTGCCCGATCAGGTCGGCGGTGAGCGTGCGGGCCTGGTACAGCTGGATCGCGGTCTGTTCGTTGGCGTCGGCGTCGAGCTGGACGCGGCCCTGTTGGGCGATGACCGCGGAGTAGTGCCGCTCCGGGCGGAACGTGGAGCGGGAGAGGTCTGCGTGCATGAAGGGGATCCCCCTGGTTCAGGAATTGCGTGCGGGTTCTGGGGCGCGTCGAGCCGGGTGCGCGTGCCGGGTGCGCGTGCCGGGTGCGCGTGCCGGGTGCGCGTGGAGGCAGGCGGGGGTCAGGTCACGAAGAAGATCCCCGCGTCCGTCCCCGCGGGCGTGTACTCCGCGAGCCGTGCCCGCAGGCTGTCCTCGCGCTGCGGCCGGTACAGGTCGTGGAAGGCGCCCAGTTCGGCCCCGTCCTCCGCGCCGCGCCTGATCTCCTCGGCACACCGGTCGGCCAACAGCCCGTACCAGGGCGTCCCGTAGCGCTGCGAGGTGAACAACGGCCTTACACAGGCGGCCTGTTCGGGTCCCACCAGGTCAGGCCGGCAGCG
Source organism: Streptomyces sp. NPDC050988 (assembly GCF_044456225.1). Lineage (NCBI taxonomy): Bacteria > Bacillati > Actinomycetota > Actinomycetes > Kitasatosporales > Streptomycetaceae > Streptomyces > Streptomyces sp. NPDC050988. The sequence goes on from NZ_JBITFQ010000032.1 coordinate 57,824, forward strand.
GTGGCGGCGTGGCGTACGGGACCCGGTGGGCACGTACGAGAAGCGGATGCAGCCGATGCCACGGCGGGCCACGTGGAGGCGTCCGGTGAAGATCGAGTTCTCGGCGATCCGGACCGCGTGGGTGTGGATCTCCCCGATCACGGTGGTGCGGTGCAGGTGCAGGACGGCGTGGGCGTGCCGGCAGTCGGGGGCCGAGAGGGCCTCTCGGTCATCGGCGGTGGCGTCCAGGACGCTGTCGCGGATGTGGATGTCGAGGGGGTCCTCAGAGACCTCGTCGCCGATGACCTCGATCGTGCCGAGGATGCTCTGCTCGACCTGGAGGCATGCGGTGGTGCGCTCCAGGACGATGCTCGGCTCCTCGGGCGAGTGCGGATCGCACTCCGGCTCCAGCGACCAGCCGGGCACGAGCGTCGAGTGGCGGACGACGACCGCGCCCATCGGGCCCGTGACGTTGATGCCGCGGCCCGCGACGAGCAGCCCGTCGAGCACTATCCGTGGCCGCTCGCCGGGCGCGCAATCCTCGGACACGGCACGGATGTTGAGGGCGTCGGGGCGGTTGCTGTACCAGTCGAGGAGGCGGATCACCGGCCGGGTGCCCTCGGCCGCGCGCAGTTCGAGCCGGTCGCCCGGATCGAGGTCGAAGTCCAACTGCTCCTGGTAGGCGCCGCTGTGGGTGATCTCGATGATGCCCTCGGGACCGCAGCGACCGGCCCGGCGGTCGTTCTGCCAGGCGCGGTAGGCGTCCATGATCTGCCGGTACGTCTCGCCGGGCCCGACCCGGTAGAACTCGGCATCCGGCCTGGACTCACGCTCGCGTACGTACTCGCCGCCGCCCATATCTGCGCCGAAACCGTAGTGGTAGTCGACCCAGACGCCCTTGCGGGGCGCGGTGCGGGCGCCGAAGGCGATCCGGCCCAGCTCCGGGTCGACCGCGACCTGGCCGCGCTTGGGCCGGTAGCGCCAGTCGGACAGGTCGGCGACCACGATGTCGGAGGGCGGTACGGGCCGGTCCTCGCCGTCGCGGCGGATCACGAAGCTCTTCCCGGGGCCGTAGTAGTCGGCGAGCCGGTCGTGGAGCTGACGGCGGCGGACGAACGCCGGGACGTTGTCGATGGTCGCGATGTGCGTGGGCGACGGCTCCGGGACCGGCTTGGTGACCAGCGGGGTGTCGTTGCCGAGGATCGAGAAGGTGTAGAGGTTGCGGGCCCGGTCGATGCAGTACGCCGGTGAGGACGTCAGCGAGTACGCCTTCAGCCGCCATACGAAGAGTCCGACCCCGGCCGGGCTCCAACCCCCTTGCCGGTGACGGGAGTCGGCCCTGCGTACGTCGACCGAGCGGGCCACCGCGCCGAAGGGGCCGCCCGCCAGGTCGAGTGCGGAGCTGTCCCTGAGGTCGGCCGTGCGGCCACGCGTCCCGCGCTCGGCGCCGCCGGTCCCGTACAGCTTCACGGGCTGGTGGTGGGAGACGTGGCGGGAGAGTTCGACGGCGCGGGCGGGCCAGGCGGCCACCCGCTCGGAGAGTTCTTCGAGGAGGTGGAGGGTGCCCTTGCGGCGGCGGTTGGCGACGGTCGCGGCGACATCGCGGCGCGGAGCGACGGCCTCGGTGAGCGCGGCCGAACTCCCGCCGCGCAGACCGGTGGTGAGGACACGCTCGTAGCCGGGCAGTGTCCGGTAGCCGACGAGATCGCCGAGATACGGGAGCACCCAGGGGGCCGCCGTCTCGACGAACAGGTCCTCGTAGCCCTGCTCGACCCCGTCGCGTACGAGGTCGAGTTGCTCGGCCATGACGGCGAGCAGGGCGCGCAGCGGTTCGCCCTCCTGGGCGTCGCGCAGCCGGTGCCACTGGGGCAGCAGCTCGGCGAGTCCGTCCGGTTCCCTGGCCATCACACGGCCTCCCTCTCGCACTGGACATCCGGGAACAGCAGGGCCGTCGCGGCCATCACTTGACCTCCGTCAGAATCAGGGTGTCCGCGGCCTTCGGCGACAGCAGTGCGAGCCGGGCCGGGCGGATGCCGCGGAAGACGTACACCGAACGGCCCTTCGCCAGGCGGCGGGTGTCGGTGATGTCGGGGTTCAGGCGCAGGAGTTCGGCGAGCGGGACGCCGTGCCGGGCGCAGACCCGCGAGAGCGTCTCGCCGTCCTTCTCGCGGACCGTGTGGATCTTCTCGTCGTACGTCGCTCCGCGCGCCGGGACCGAGGCCTTCGGCAGGCCCGGGTTCGCGAGGAGCTTGGTGAGTTCCTCGGGGGTCGCGGAGGCGGGGACACCGGTGAAGACGTCGACGTCCACGTAGTCGACGCCGGGCACCTGGTGGGCCGTGGCCAGGATGTCGGAGAGGCGGGCGGGCTGCCCCAACTCCCTTCCCTCGTAGCCGAGTCGGCGCAACAGGGCTTGGCGCAGGCGGGGTTCGACTGTCTGCCAGGTGTGGTCCGGCGCCACCTTCACCTTTGCGGCGACCAGGAGCGCGACGAGTTCGCGGACGTCCACGCGGACCGGGAGGTTCGGGTCGCCGTACTCGGTGAGTGCGCCGCGCAGGGCACGCAGCAGGTCCGAGTCCTCGGCGATGGGCACGTCATCCGTGCCCGCGACCGTCACGTGCAGTACGCGCCGCCGTCCGTCGAAGAGTTCGCGTGCGGCGGCCCGGCCGATGCCGGCCCGGGAGCGGGCGAAGTCCTCGTAGTCGGTCTCGGAGACCAGGCGGTCGAGGGCCGAGACGGCCAACGGGACCGTGCGCCGGGTGAGTCCGGGACCGTCTGCGTCGGCGCCGCCCGTGGCGGAGCGCGGGTTGGTGACCGCGGTGACGCCGAGGGGGCGGGTGAGGGCCTGGGTGATGCGACCCGCGGCGACGTTGGCGGCCCTGCCGGTGCCGAAGCGGTAGCGGGCGCGGATGTTCTCGTGGCCGCTGGGCAGGCGGGCGCCGTGGACGCCGTCGCCGAAGGTCACGGTGGTGCGGCCGTCGGCGGTGGTCCCGGTGATGTAGACGCGCTCGCGCGGGCCGCGCCCGGCGAGGCTGTCGACCTCGTGCCAGAGCACTCCGTCGACCCTCACCTCCAGGACGGGGGTGGCGCCGAGGGGGTTGTCGTCGGCGAGCCAGGTCAGCGGGGACTGCCAGAGCGCGAACGTCTGGTTCGTGCGGTCCGAGTCGCCGCTGCCGATCGGCTCGTCCCGGCCCTCGCCGTGGGTCGCCTCGACCACGTTGCCGAGGATCCGCACGGTCTCACGGCGGTAGCGGTACGCGAGGTCCGCGGTGAGCGTCAGCCTCGTGTGGACGTGGTCGCCCGGGAGTTGGGGATCGACGGCCGGGTCGGCGGCGGCGATGGTGACGACCTCCGTGGCCTGGACGGCTGCCACGCCGGGGATGTCGCTGCGCTCGCCCGCGACGATCAGCGTGCGGCCCGGCCGCAACCCGTCGTACAGGTCGGCGAGTTCGATCTCGTTGCCGTGAACGTCCTCGCCCAACGGCTCGTCGGCCAGGCGCAGCGGCTCGCCGTCGGCGTGGACGGTGGTGTCGCGGATGTGCGAGAGCAGGACATCGAACTCGTCCAACCACGCGTCGGCCAGGACGAGTTCGGTCCCGCGGCCCGTGATTCCGTAGTTGGTGTAGGCGGCCGTCCGCGCGGCCACGACCTTCGTGGTGACGAACGCGAGCTTCTTGTCGCCCGGGATGCCGCCCTCGACTCCCTTGCCGGGCCGCTGGATCGCGACCCAGCTGCCGACCGTGATGCCGTCATGCACCCGGTCCAGCTGCAGGACCCGGCGGTTGGTGGGCTCCGGCTTCGAGGCGATGACCACCTCCACGTTCGGTGCGGCGCTGCCCACGGTGTACGTGAGGCTCACCTCGTACTCGCCGTGCGTGAACCGCTCCGGAACGCCCGGCCGGAGGGCGACCTGCTCGGACGTTCCGTTGTGCACGCCCACGTGGACCAGGCCGTCCGCGTCCGGGCGGGACACGAAGAGCGTGCGGTTGGGCAGGCCCTCGCGGAGGACCGCGGTGACGCCGGGCTCCTGTGAGTCGGTGGGGCGCCGGTTGAGCCAGCTCAGCTCGCGGTCCTGGCCGGCGCGCGTGGACAGGTCCACCTCGCCCGCGCCGAGGCGGAAGGTGACCGGCGCCGCGGCCGGCAGGTTCTCCGCGCGCTGGTCGGAGCTGGCACCCTCGACGTACTGGAACTCGGCGCGCACCGGGACCCTGCCCGCCGTGTCGAACACGACGCGCATGCTGACCAGGGCGGCACCGGTGAGGGGCCAGTCGGCGGTGCGGATGACCCGGCCCCGGTCGTCCTGGACGGGCTTGAGCGGGGCCATGGCCCCGAAGGGTGCCGTGGTCACGCGCATCGCGAGGAGTTCCCGCAGAAGTTGCGGAGTGCCGGGCGCGGCGGCCGTGCGCCAGGCCGGGTAGAGGCCGGTCAGGCCGGGGTTCAGGGCCGAGAGCAGCCGGGCCGTGTCCCCGCCTGGGCGGCGCGGCTGTTCGGCGCCGGTGGTCGGTGCCGGGGCCTTGCCGCGGAGGGCGGGGAGGACGGAGCCGAGGGCTTGGAACGCGGCTTCGCGGGGGCCGAGGGGGGTTGAGGTGGCGGTGGCGGAAGGGCTCGGGGCGGTGAGGGCTGTCGGGCTCAGGGCGGCTGATGCCGGGCCCTGGCCGATGGCTGCCGCCGGGCCCCGGTCGTCCGAAGCCGTCGTCGCGCCCTGCTCGTCGCCCGTCGGCGGCACCGGCTGAGAGGGCGCCAACTCCCGTGCGCGTTCCGCCAGTTCGGCGAGTACCGCCTCCAGCTGCTCGAACCAGGCCGCGACATCCTCGTACGGCGTTGCGAGGACCTGGGCCTCTCCCAGGCGCGCCACGGGCTCGGCGAGGCGGGACGCGAGGCTCTCCGGGGTCTTGATCCCGTCCAGGTCGGCGCGCAGTGGGGCGAGGACCTGGTCGTCGAAGTCCTCGATCAGGCGGCTGACCGGGCGTGGGTTGGGGACCTCCGGGGTGGGCGGTTCGTCACCGGGGTCGCCCGGCGCCTCGGGTTCGGAGGTCCACCGACGTACCTCGTCGACGAGTTCCCGGAGAGTGGGCGGGGCCGACTGGGCCAGGCCGATCGCGGTGATCTCGTCTTCCCGGTCGATCCGCACCTTCGCGACAGGCAGCAACTTCGGTTCGGTGCCTGCCTGTTCGCCGAAGACGAAAAGCAACTGGTCGCCGGTCTGGAGGGAGTTGGCGGTACCTTCGACGAAGAGTTCCGAACGGCGTTCCAGGTCCGCCGGGGTGACGAGGGACGGGCGGCGGCGCCGGACCTTCAGTTCGTTCCAGTCCCAGCGGGCCGTCAGGTCACGGCTCGTCTCGAAGGTCTGCGACTCCTCGTCGGCCGACGCGGGCACGCTGTGGCTCTGCGCGCCGCGCGGGATCACCACGGGCAGGGTCTCGGCGCGCGGATCGCGTTCGAGGCTGTACGCGAGATGGGTGGAGGCGGCGACGCCGGGCCGCGGGCGGTGGCCGACCAGGCGGCCGAGCAGCGCGAGCGAGCGGTGCTCGTTGGCCGTCCGCAGATAGGCCTCGTCGGCGATCCGCTCGGAGTGGAAGGTGAGCAGGTCGCCGAGGACGGCCGTGGCGTCGAGCAGGCCGATCGCCGGGTCGTCGGGAGTGCGGACCGTGAGCCCCTTCAGGGCCGGGTACGCCGGCGAGGCCAGCCGGTCGAGCTGGGCGGCCAGGAAGGAGCCGTACTCGCCGACGCGGTAGTCGAGTGCCGTGCGGCCGGGCGGGTTGTGGAGCGGGGCGGGGGTGAGGCGCTCGTCGTGACCGCCGCACGCCCCACCGCAATCGCACATACCGCCGCCGGACAGGCCGCCGCCGCATGCGCCGCCACCGGACGCGCCATGGCCGCACGCGCCGCCGCAGGTGCAGTCGTCGTCGTTCATCGGGCACCTCCGAGGGATATCTCAAGGCGGCCGTTCTCCGGCCGGTCGGGGTCGTTGTCGCAGGTGGCGACCTCCAGCGGGCCGAGCCGCAGCACGCCGTCCTCCCTCTCTCCTCGGTCCTCGTGGAACAGCCTTCGAAGCCGTGTGACATGGACGCTCTCGACGCCGGGCACCGCGGCCGCGACGGCGACCAGACGGCTGAGCCGGACCGGTTCGCCGAACGTCAGTGCGTCCGGGTGGAAGAAGCCGAGCCGCCCGCCCGGGAGGCGGCCGTTGCCGAGTACGCGGTACAGCTCGGCCAGGATCTGTCCGTGCTGGTGGCCCGGCTTGGCGCACACCTTCAGCTCGATGTCGAGCGGCACGAGCCGGGCGGGGCCGACCACGAGGTCGTGGCCAATGCGCCGGTACGCCTCCAGGGCCTGGGCCACCTCGGCGAGCAGCCCGTCCGAGGGGGCGCCGGTGCCGTACGGGTCGACGGCGACGTGGGCCTCCTGGACGCTGCCGGTCCAGCGGATCGCGGCGGCGGCCCGCTGCACCCCGGGCAGGGCGGAGGCGAGGGCCGCGTAGTCCTCGGCGGTGACCGCGCGAAGGCGGGTGCGGCGCAGGTCGAGCGGGGCCAACTGGCGTACCTGCTCGACCGGTTCGGGCTCCGTGCCGCCCACGGCGGGCAGCGGGTTGCGTACGCCGGCCACCGGCGGTTCCGCGCCGTCGCCGCCGTCGCTGTCATCGCACAGGACGAGGTGGTTGATGGCCTCCGCGCCGACGTTGCCGGCGGTTCCGCCGCCGAGCCGGTAGCGGAGTTCGAGCCGGGTGCCGGGGGTCGGACGGGCGCCGTGTCGGCCGTCGCCGAAGCGCAGGGCGAGGCGTCCGTCGTCCTCCAGTTCACCGACGAAGTGCCGGTCGCGGGGCGTGCTGTCGAGCAGGTCGCGGCGCGGCTCCCAGATCACCTCACCACCGTCGCCCTCTTGGAGCCGTACGGCGGGCAGTGCCTGGCGCGGGTCGTGGCGGAGTGCCGCCGAGGCGGGGCCGCGCAGTACGAGCTCGTCCGGGTGCAGTCCGGCCGCGTACGCCGGTCCCCAACTGTGCGCGATCTCCCAGGCGATGTGTCCGTCGAGGACCGTGCCCGCGCGGGCCCGTGCCGTGAGCACCTCGACGCGGCGCAGCTTGGCGTCGAGCAACTGGTCGCTGCGGAAGAGGAGTTCACGCAGGGCGCGGACCGGATGGAGGTGGAGTTCGAGGTGCTCCAGGGTCTTCAGGCCGTAGATCACGGTGAGTTCGGCGATCTCCTGTTCGCCGAGCCCGTCGCGGTCACGGGCGCTGCGCCACAGCTCGACGAGCCGCTGCCTGACCCGTCCGGGGATTGCGGCGATCCGCTCGGCCTGGCCGGCCGCGACGGTCCGCGGGTCCGGGAACGGCACGGTCTGCGCCACGGGCGAGCGGCCCAGGACCGGCCGGAAGCGGGGTGCGATACCGGGGTACACGGACTGGGCGAGCAAGGTCCGCAGGGCCGCGGCCTGGGCGTACGCCGTGCCCGGCACCACCCTTTCCTGCCGCTGCCCGGCGAGTTCCAGGCCCAGTCCGGCGCGTACGGTCACGTCCTCGCCGACGACGTCGAACAGCTCGCGGACGTCGTCCGGGGTGAGCGGATCCCCACATTCGGCTTTGTCCGTAAGGGAGTTGATGAGCCGGGCGGGCGCGTTGCCCTCGTCGCGGTTCCGGCAGCCGAAGGCGGGAGGGTCGCAGGAGCCGACGACGGCGGGTACGGGCGGCACGGTCACCGTCTCCGGCAGGCCGCCGCCGCACCAGTTCAGGGAGCGGCCGTGGTCGACGAGGACGACGTTCCCGCGCGCGAGCGTCACGTCCTCGACGGGCTCGCAGTCGCGTCCCCCGCGCGTGGCGAGGCAGAACGGGAAGCGGAGCGCGTCCCCTGCGGCCCAGGTGACCTCCAGGACCGGCTGGTCCTCGATGCGGTCGACGCCCGGGGTGACGGAGGTCAGGCGCACGACCTGCCGGTGGGCGGGGTCGGCGTCGCCCGGGGTGCCGGTGCGCGGCCCCTTCACCTCCTCCAGTACGAGCAAGTCGCCCGGTTTCAGATCGAGTTGGCGTTCCTCACACGTCTCGGCGTCACGCCACTCGTCGCGCAGGGTCGCGGCGGTCGCGCCCTTCGGCAGGAAGGACACCTCGCCGCCCCAGGTCCACAGCCGGATGGTGTTGTGTGCGGCCCGCAGCTCCAACGGGTCGGCGGACACGACCGGTTCGAAGACCTCCACCGAGCCGCGCTCGTCGAGTTCGGCGAGGTCCCCGTCGTCGATGACCGCGCCGGGCTCCGGACGGTCGTGCGGGTCGAGGGTACGTACGTCGACGGAGGCGAAGCGGTACGTTCCCGGCAGCAGCGTGTGCTCGCCCGCGGTCTCCACGGTCACGTACGCACGGGAGTTGGCGCCGTCGTGCATCGCGTAGTCGATGAGCCGGACATGGCGGCGTACGGAGACCCGGCGGCGCGCGGTGTCGAGGTACGCCTCCGTGGCGACCGCGTCCTGCTGGTAGCTGATCTGGTCGCCGGTGTAGGCGAGCAGTTCGACGAGCGTCGTGCCCAGGTCGACGGGGTTGCGCTCGATCCAGTCGGGCGTGGTGAGCGCGAGCCGGTCGAGGAGCAGCTTGCGGATGGTCTCGTAGTCGCGCGCGGTGTAGTCGACGACGGGCGCCTCGGGGAACTCCCGTGTCCCGTGGGGCTCTTCGGCGCAGTCGAAGGGCGTCGGACAGTCGGGCCGGAAGGCGAAGGCCGCGCTGTGGTATCGCTGGTCGAAGCCTCTGTACGGCTCGGTCCCGGGGCGTCCGTACGGGTCGGTCTCCACGAGGGAGAGCCGGTAGCGGGAGGTGTCGCCGGCCTTGTCGAGAGTGACGTACAGCCGGTCGTCGAGTTCGGGGTCGTCCTCGCGCTCGACGCTCACATCGACGGCCCGGATGCCGGTGATGCGTCGGCCGCCGTCGATGCGTACGTTCTCGGCGCACAGGCCGTGCGGGGCCTTGCCGAGGAACGTGACCGTGAGGGTGAGGCCGTCGTCGCCGACCTCGATCGCGTCAACTCCGTTGAGCTGGGCGGCCCTTGCCTTCGCCCGCCGGGAGGTGGTGGTCGTGCCCGTGCTCGTCATGCCGCGGCCCTCCCTTCGAAGACGTCGTCGCGGCGCGTCCCGGTGGTGCGCACGGCGTACGAGAGATGCACACGGACGGCGTTGTCCTCGCTGACCACGTCGAGGTCCTCCACATCGATGAGGTCGCCGAGCCAGCGCTGCAAGGAGGCCTGCACGGAGAGTTCGAGGGTGCTGGTGAGTTCGGGGCTGTTGGGCGCGAACACCAGGTCGAGGAGTCCGCAGCCGAAGTCGGGGCGCATCACGCGCTCGCCGGGGCTGGTGAACAGCACCTGCTCGATCAGGTCGCGGACGTGCTCGTCGTGCCGGGCGTGCGCGGTGCGGCCCCGGCGGTCGGCCCGGAACGGGAACGCGATGTCGCTGCGGGGTCGGGTGCGTGGGCTCATCGGACGGCCACCTTTCGGCGCTCGGCCTGGACGACCGGCGGGCCCTGCGGCACGAAGGCCGCCGTGAAGCACTCGGCCACGGAGGTGTCGAGCAGCACGGACGCGCCGCCGACCGTGACGCCGGAGCCGTCGGCCGTCCAGCGGACGGCGACGCACGGCACGGGCACCCCGTCGACGGTGTGCGGGCAGCCGGTGACGACGTACCCGTGCTCGGCCGTGGCGACGGGCATGCCGTCCATCAGCACGGCGGAGGTGGATGTGGTGGCGGCGGTGGCGCGGCCGCCGTGCGGGCAGCTGATCACGGCACCGGTTCCGAGCAGACCGCCGGATGCCCCTGTTGCGCTGGACACTTGATTCGTCCCCCGTCTTCCTATCGCTTGGAGAGCACGGTCAACTGGCCCTCGTTGATCGTCACTTGATTGCCGCGCAGCAGGACCTCGGCGCCCGCGCCGGTCGCGATGACCACGGCTTCCTTGGTGATGCGGATGTAGGCGCCGCCCTGGGCCTGGAGCAGGATTCCCTGGTCCGCGCCCGGCGGATCGCTCATCACGATCTTGTGTGCCCCGGGCGTCTGCACCACGACCGGTTTGGCCTGCGAGGCAGGCTGGACCAGGCGGCGCGCGTCCGGCGGCAGCTCGCTCTGGTCGCCGTACCAGCACCCCGTCCACACGGGGAAGCTGGGATCTCCCTGCTCGAACTCGACCCACACGCCCGCTCCCGGCGGCGGCACCACGAACTGCCCCGCCTCCGGCCCGGTGAACGGCAGACAGGGCAGCGCCCACGTCGACGGCTCGTCGCCGAGGACGTCCGGGACCTCGACGGTGATGCGCCCGATGTGCAGCGGGTCGTTGTTGTCGATCACCCGGCCGCGGAACTTGCCGAGGTAGCGATTGCCGGTTGCCGCCATGCTGAACTGCTCCTGCTCTGTGGGGTGTTGCGGGGCCGTGCGTGCGGTGGTGGGTCAGGGCCTGACGTAGGCGCTGCGAGCTTCGAGGCCCTCCCGGGAGAGGGTGAAGTTCTGCTGGTACGAGCCCGGGCGCAGGGTGTGCGTGACGGACTTGACGTAGTAGTCGCCGTCGTACGCGCGTCCGGCGCCCCGCACGCCGACCAGCTGGCGGGGCTGCAGGAGGTAGCCGTGCCGGTTGACGTCGAGCGAGCCTGAGCCCGAGACGACGTCGGCGGACACGGCGGCCCTGGCGAGGAGTTCGGCCTCGGCCTGCTCGCGCTGCTGCTTGGCGGTGCCGGCCAGCGTCCTGCGCTTGAGCGCCGGGGTGGGCCGCTTGCCGAGGGGCGGTCGCAGCGGGCTGATCGGCGGCTGCGGGAGCAGTGTGGACTGCCGGGTACCGGGGTCCTGCCAGCGGGCCTGCGGTTCCTCCCGCGCCGTGCCGTCGTACGCGAACGTCAGCTGGTCGACGGTGGAGTTGTTGTCCATGTTGACGTTGAGGGCGTGCTGGCGGATGCCGAGCCTGACCTCGGGGCCCCAACGGGCGGACGACTGGCCCGGGTTGGGACCGGGCTCCAGATAGAAGGTGTAGCCGTTGGCGCGGGCCAGCTCGTTGACGTACTGGAGGTCGGTACCGGTCTGGTAGTGGACGCGGAGGTCCTGGTGCGGTGGCTGGGACACCTTCTCCGTGTAGACGTCCGGCCGGATGCCGTAGTCGGAGTACCGGCGCAGGATGGCGAGGACGCGCTGGGAGGGAGGGAGGTTGGGGTAGCGGTCGGTGCGCTCCTCCAGGTCCATGAGGAGGCTCAGGTCCTCGCCGGTGACGGTGAGCGTGGAGTGCCCCGGCTGGTTGCTGGCGCCGACCTCCTGCCGCACGATCAGGCCGTCGAGGAGCACCTCGGGTGTGCCCTTCACACTCACGGAGACGATGACTCGGGTCTTCGGGTCGAAGAACCCCTCCGGGAGCAGGGTGCGGTTGATCAGCCCGTTCTTGGTGAGGTCGAAGGCGAGCTGGAAGCCGCTGCGTTCGCCCGCGGTGGCGGTGATCTGGGCGGAGAGCAGGGCTTCCGTCACCTCCGCGGGGACGGGCCGGGTGAGCTTCGGTCCCATCTGGAGGGTGATGTGTACGGGGCCCCGGCCCACGGGGAGTTCAGACACGCCGGTCTCCCCGGTCCGCGCGCGGGAAGCCGCCGGCGAGGGGCACCTCGATGGCGTTGCCCGCATCGTCGGTCAACTCCCGTGGATCGAGTACGGGGTTGGCGTCGGCGATCTGCCACCACTGGGCGGGGTCGCCGAAGTAGCGCTGCCCCAGGAGGTCGGGGCGTTCGCCGCTGCTGACGGTGTGGCTCTGGCCCTCGTCCTCGGTCTCGGCCAACGGGGGCAGCAACCGGCGCTTGGCGTACCGGACTTCGGTCCCGTCCGCCTGTCGGTGGATGCCGATCTCGGCGTCGTGGTAGCGGCTGGTGCGGGGGTAGGGGTGGGCGCCCGGGATCGCGTCCAGGGCGTTCTCGTACGGCTCGATGTCAGCCATGGCTTCCGACTCAGCCCCTTCCGCTCAGTGTTGCCGTGCCGCCGATGTCCCCGCCGGTGAGGCCGAGTCCGCCGAGGCTGCCCCGGCGGGCGGCGGCCGCGAGGCGTTCCTTCTGCGCGAGGTGGGCCATGTAGAGGTCGGCGCCTCGGTGTCCGGCGGGGAGGTCGCTGACGGTGAGCACCTTGAGCCCGATGCCGAGCGAGGCCCGGATCGGGTTGAGGTTCACGTCGAAGGCGGACTCGTTGATGGACAGCTCGGTGAGCCGCACGGGCATCACCCGCTTGCTCCCCCACGTGAACAGCGTCAACGGCATCTCGATCGGGCTGATCTCGATGGTCCCCTTCTGCGAGAGCCGCGAGGCGTCCCGTATCTGCTGGGTCGTGGGCTGCAGCAGCATTTCGAGCGTGGCGAGTTGGGGGTGAATGCCGTCGGGTGCGGCCACCTCCAACTGGTCGGTCGCGTCGATCTCCGCGGTGAACTTCCAGGTCTCCTGGGCGGGGCCCTTGAGTCGGAGCGCCTCGTTACGGTCTCCGGTCCCGCTGCCTCCTCCACCGGAGTCCCCACTGCCTCCCGCCGACTGGGGACTGAGACTGCGTTCGAGGGTGTCCGGATTGAACTGAAGCACGATGATCCGCTGGGGCGTACCTCGGTCGGGGTCGACCACGACTATTCCGGAGCGGATGGGCTTGGGGATGTCGGCGTAGCGGGTCATTGGCGGGCCTCCAGGCGGCTCAGCAACGGCGAGTAGTCCGGACCGGGGAAGATTTCAGGAAACGCGTCGAGACCGTTGCGCAGCCCGTTCGTGAGGTGTTCCAGGGCGGGGTCCGAAAAGGAGACGTCCGCGAAGAGGTACTGCCATCCGTACAGCCCCTTGGTGAGCAGCAGTGTCTCCACGTACTCGGTGAACGTGAGGTCGAGCCTGACGTAACCGGGTGGAAAGGGTTCGTTCCCGGTCCCCACGAGATCCGAGAACCAGACCTCCATGGGCGACGAGCCCGGTTCCATGCGCAGAAAGGTCATGAACCCCCTGCTCGACTCATAGGCGTTGTCGAAGTACCGCATGTGGGACACGAATTCCCTCTGGAACTCCGTGCTCAGCATGTCGAGCGAGGGGCTCGGCCCTTGGGTCACCATCTCCATGGGGGACGGGACGCGGAATTCTCCCGAGAACTCAGGGAGCGGCGGAGCGGATTCCCAGTGGGCGGCGATCTCGAACCTGAGCGATTCGGCGAGCATCTCGGGGTCGACCCTGAGGTCGCTCCAGCCGTCCTCGAACATGTCGAGGGGTTCGGCGTCGACGAAGCCGGGGCCGATCTCGCCACGCCGTTCGTCGAGCAGCGTGATGGAGTCGGCGCCGCGCAGGTCGGCGAGCGAGGCCACATGCCGCTCTTCCAGTTGATTGAGTGATCGCACCGATCGACGCCTTTCCGGAACTGGGGGAACTGGGGGAGCTGAGGGGGCTTGGGGGGGCTGGGGTGGGACTGGCACTAACTGAGAGTGAATATTCGATTGAAGTTGTTCTTCATCCGCTTCACATACTTGGGATCCAGCGGCTTCCCGGTCTGCTTGGCGATGTACTCCCCGATCCTCTTCTGCATGTCCGCCACGTCGGAGAACGGTCGCAGTTTGAACACCGCGAGGACGAGATCGTCATTGGTGCCGGCGAAGGCCGCCTTCAGATTGGTGCGGTTCCTGTCGGTGTTCACATCGACGAGGGGACGCTTCGTCGTGGGAGGCTCCGGGAACTGGTCGAGCACGGCGGACACCACTTCGGTCTCCGGCTTCCACTCGGAGGGGTTCTTTCCCGTCCCCTCGCCCGTGTGTTCGTACGTGGCCCACCTCGCCTGCAGAGTTTTCGGGAAACCGGCCGGGTAGACGCCGTCCTCGTACTGATCGGACGGCCCCTCGAATCGGGACAGATCAATCTGGTAGTAGCCCGGCTTGTCGCCCTTGGAGGTCTGCCCGAACGCCTTGGCCGCGCCTTCCTCGAAGGCCGAATAGAAGTTCCTGTTGATGTGGTTGTAGGCCGGCACGAAGTTGGAGCCGCCCGCCGGTCCGCCGAGTTCCCTCGGGAGCAGGTGCATCGCATCCCACTGGAAGAAGCCCCGCGGCTCCCGGAGGTCCTCGTCGTTCTCGTCCTTGGCGAGCAGATGCCTGAATCCGAGGATGCCGAGACGTGCGTCCTTTCCGGGTGGGTACTGCCCGCCACGCGACCACTTCTTGTTGATGAAGTCGTGCTTGAAGCTCTTCGGCAGCGCGCCATCGACGAAGTTCCCACGGCTGTCGGGCTCCGGGAACTCCAGAGGCTTGTCCCTGTCGATACCGTCTTCCGTCACCCCGTCGGCCGCTTCCATCTCCGGGTTGAGAACAGCCTGGACGTCGAAGTTCGCCCCACCCTGCTTGTAAAGCCGAGTCAATCGGTACCAAGTGCGGAACTGCTCGAGAAGAGCGGCATGATCCCGTGTCGCGATTCCCTCTCTCAGTTTCGCCTCGATGCGAGGGCGAATGCGTGCGACGATCTTGCGCAGCCGGTCGTCCTTGGACTCCTTCGAGTCCTCCTCCTGTTTCCGCTCTTCCTTCTTCTCCTGCTTGTCCTGCTTGCCCCTCTTGTCCTGCCGGACCTTTTCCGGGTCCCTGGACATCGACTTCCCGTCGTTCTCCTTGTCGTGCTTCGGCTTCTTGCCGTCGCCGTCCTTGGATTTGCCTGGCTTGTTGCCGTCCTTGTCGGACTTGGGCCTGCCGGTGCCGTCCTTGTCGGATTTCGGCTTGGTGCCGTCCTTGGACGTCTTGGCCTTGCCCGGTGCGTCCTTGTCCGCCCTGGGCTTCCCGGAGCCGTCCTTGTCGCCGGCGCCGTCCTTGCCCGCGGGCCCGTTCGGGTCCTGGTCCTTGGGCCTGTCCGGGGTCTTGCCGTCCGGCTTGGGCGGCGTAGGGCCCTGGTCCTCCTTGGGCTTGCCCGGAGCGTCGTCCTTCCGGCGGGGGCTCGTGTCCGGATCGGGCTTCGGCTTCGGCCGGGGGGCCGGTTGGGGCTTGGGCTTCGGGGACGGGGTCGGGCGGGTGTCCGGCCTGTCGTCTTCCTTGTCCTTCGGGCGGCCGTTCTTGTCCTTGGACGTGGGGCTCTTGGTGGCGGCCGGGGACTTGGGCGTCCCGGGGCCGGGCGTGGTGCCGTCCTTGGCGGGGCCGCCGGGTGACGTGGGCTTCGCCGGAGCGGCGACCGTGGGCTTCCTCGGGTCGGGCGTCCCGCCCGGGCGCTGCCCGGCGGTCGTGGGACGGCTCGTCGGCGGGCGGCCGGTCGTCGGGCGAGTGGCCGCCGAGCCGGAACCGGACTTGGGCCTGGTCGAGGTATCGGGCCGCGGCCCGGTCCTCCTCTCATCGCCCCTGTCGTCCGAGCCCTGGCCCGCCGGTCCCCTGCCCCCGCCCCGCTTCTCCTTGCCCAGGTTCAGGGCAACGCTCTTGAGGCGGCGGCCCACCTTCGCGACGTACTTGCCGATGCCGTTCAGCAGGAACTCGTAGGCGAGTTCGAGGAGGGCGACGATGCCGGCCGCGACCGCCTTGGCGAAGAGGATGCCCGCGCCGCCCTGGCGGACCGCCTTCAGCCAGGTGATGACCGCGCCGATCGCGCGCAGGATCTCGCTGAGGGCACCGATCGCCGTGCGGATCGCGTCGATGACCGCCATCACCCACCCCGCGCCGGGGATGAGCTTCGCGATGACCTTCGTGATGACGATCTCGCCGATGATGAAGGGGAGTTGGGGGACGATCGCGTCCCACGTCTCCTTGACGATCCGCTCCAGGGTGAAGCCCCCCTTGATGAGCTTGTCGATCATCGCCTTGGGAATGCCGAGGATCTCCTCGATCTTCGACTGGAACCACTGCTTGACGGCCGCCTGGACCTCGCGGAAGAGGTGGTTCTTCGCCCCGTCCACAGCGGAGTTCTTGGCGCCACTGAGCCAGCCGCCCGGGTCGGAGAGGAAATCGACCGCGATCATCATGAACTCGCCGAGCGCGCCCAGGATTTTGGAGGCGTATTCAAGGACCGTCTTGACCGCGGCTATCACGGCCTTGATGACGTCCAGCAGCATCTTCTTCAGGATGCTGAGGATGCTGCCCAGGAGCTTTCCGATGGCGTGCAGCAGATCCGTGATGATCTGCTTCAGCATTTTGGCCAGCCGGTTCACCATGGCGATCGCTGCCGAGATCAGCCCACTGATGAACTTCCGGATGCGGTTGGCCAGTTCGATGATTCCCCGGACCAGCGCCTTCGCGAACTCGATCAGGTCGTTGATGAGGTTCTTGATCGCGTCGACGATGAACTTGCGCGCCTCGTTGATCCAGCGCTCGACCGTTTCCCTGAAGTTCTTGATGAAACCGACGACCGCGTCACGCGCCGCTTTGATGACGCGGACGATCGCGTTCTTGATCTCGATGACCTTCTCTTTGATCCAGTCGAAGGCCTTGCTGATCCAGTTGCCCGAATCGTTGACGCTGTCGTCGCGCTTCTTCTCGGCGTCCTGTTCAGCCTTGGTGTTCTCGTCCTGGATCTTCTTGTCGCCGTCCTTCTTCTCCTTGTCGACGTCGTCGTCGGTCTTCTTCTCCTTGTCCTGGACGTCCTTACGGACCTTGTCGTGCCGTTCGCTCTTCTTCGTACCGAGGTTCTTGAGCTCCTCGTCCTGCTCCTTGCGCCAGTCGGCACGCTGCGCGGTGACATCGCTCAGGGCCTTCTCGCGCTCGCCCGCCTGGCTCTCGGTGTTCGCCGCGACCTCGGCGTCGACCTTCTGCTTGTGCTTCGCCTGCGAGTCGCGGAAGTCCCGGTCCTTGGTCTGCCGCCCCTCCGACATGCCCTTCTGGCCGTCGCTGAACGCGGCCTTGAACTGCGGTCCCCGGTCGTGTTCCGCGACCTCCGAGGCAGCCTCCGCGGGTACGGCTCCCGTGGACGCGCCGCCCTCCGGCACACCCCCCTTGCCGCCCTCGGGGCCGGGCACCTTCGCCTTCAGCTGCTCCTTGGGGACATCGGGGTAGACCTGGTTCTCCCCCATCGGGCGGGCCGCGTCGTCACGGCCCGTCGTGACGGTCTCCTGGCCCTTGGTGTCGACCGCGGCACCCTGTTCGCCCGCCGTCTGGTCAGCCTCGCCCTGCAACTCCACGCCCGGCGCGTTGCCCGCCTGGGCCTGCTTGAGCGCCTCGTCCTTCGTCGGCAGCCCGGCGAACTTGGCCGCCAGCTCCTGCGCGTCCACCTCGAAGCCGAGCTTGTCCGCGAGCCAGCCGATGCCGAAGCCCAGGGCCATCTTGAAGGTGTCCCAGCCGCCCGGCTCCTCCGCCTTCTCGGCCTCGATCTGGCCCTCGGGCTCCTTGGCCCCCGTGACCTCGGCCTTCTCCTCCGCCGGTGCCTCGGACTTCTGCGCCGCGTCCTGGGAGTACTGGGCGGGCGCGTCGGCCTTCGGCCTGCCCTGGAGCGTCTGGGGCGCGCCGGCGGGGCGCTGCGTCGAGGGCGGCGCGGCGGCCAGCGCCTTGTGCTCGTCGCCGACGGTACGGTCCACCGACCCGCCCACGCCGCCCATGGCCTCAAGTGCCTTGTGGGGCTTGAGATTCGAGGCGGTGGACAGGCCTGCCTCAGGGGACACCTGGGAGAGGTTCGGGGCCGGGCCCGAGTCCTTCTTGCCCTTCCCCTTGGCGGCGGGCACGGCCGCGCTGCCGCCACCACGACCGCCGCCTCCACCGGAACCTCCGCCGCGCGAACCCTTGGCGGGCGCCGACTTGGTCCCGGACTTCGGTGCCGATGCAGCCTTGGGAGCGGGTGCGGCGGCCGGGGCGGCCTCCTCCTGCGCCGACGGCTCGCGCGCCTGGACCGGTTCCGGAGCGGCGGGCGCGGGCTCCTGCACCGCCGGGGCCTGCGAAGTCGCCGTACTCCCCGTGCCACTCGCGCTCCCCCCGCCCGACGACTGGCTCTGGGTGCCGCCTCCGGACGAGCCGCCGGAGACATGGCTGTCCCGCGCGGACGAAGCACTCGAAGCGTCCGATGCCGGCTCATTCCTGCCCGCCGTACCCCCGGAAGCCGACGAGGTCGACGAAGCCGAGGACGAAGCGGACGAGGCCCCCTGAGCCTGCCCGCCCGCCGACCCAGCCGCAGCCGCAGCCGCCTGACCGGACTCCGACTTCCTCTGCTCCTGTCGGCCCGAGGCCTCGGACCCGCCCGACTGGGCGCCGCCCGCCTGCGGAGATGCCTTCTCCTGCGCGCCGGCCGACTTGTCGCCCGCGGCCGGAGTGCCCTTCTCCTCCTTGGCGGCCGTCTCCTGCGCCTCGCCCCCGTCCTCGGACCTGCCCGGCGCCTCCTGCACAGCCGTCTGCGCGGACACGGGCCCGGCCTTGGGGTCGGCGCCGCTCTTCGGGTCCTTCGACACCGAACCCGGTACGGGAGGCGGGGCGGCGGCCTGCTCCAGCGCGAGACCGCCGAGCTGCCCGTCTCCGACGGTGGCATCCTCGCCTTCGGGCGCGGCCTCCGTGTCGGCGGACCCGTCTGCGGCGCCCTCCTCCTCGGACTCCGCCTCCTCCGCGTCCTCGGCGTCCTCGGCGTCCCGCTCCGCCTGCACCTTGTCGGCCTTCGTGACCGGAGGCGCGGCGGACGACGGCACGGCCGCCCCGGCGGCGGAGGCCGGATCCGCCTCGTCCGCGGTCGGTACGCCGGACACGTCGGGATCCTGCTCCGGGATGAAGTCCTCGGGCTGGAGCTTGATGTCCCAGGCGCTCTTCTCCCCGCCGCCGACCTCGACCTCGGACTCGCTGCCGGAGCCGAACGGGTTCTCGTCGGCCGTCTCCTCCGGGCCTTCGAGATCCTGGTTGCGCACACCGTCGAGCCTGCTGAGCGGGCCGGACTGCCCACTGCCCTTGCCCGCCGCCGTGGGAGAACCCGCCGGCTTCGGCTGCCCGGCCTTGTCCTGCGGCTTCACCTTCTGGCTCGCCACGAGCGCGTCGACCGCGCCCGGCCGGTTCTTGGCCGCGGACTCCTCCTTGCCGACCGCGGGAGCCTCCTGCCGGTCCGAGGCCTCTTGCTCTTCCTTCTTCTCCCCCTTCTTCTCCCCCTCGGCTCCCTTGTCCTCCTTGCCGGCCTTGCCCTCTCCGGCTTCCTTCTTCTCGCCCTTGCCCTGCTCGGACTTCGCCACCTCGCCCTGAGCGGAGCCCGCGGTCGCCTTCCCGCCGGTCTCGGACTGCTGCGCGCTCTCGGCCGTACCGCCGCCCGAAGGCTGCCCAGCGCCCTCGCTCCCCTTGCCTGCCTCAGCCCCGCTACCGGCGCCGGTGCCGACACCCGGGCTCGGCTCCCGATCACCACCCGGCGCGGAACTCCCGTTCCCCGGCGCCGAGTTCTCCGGCGTCGAACCGGCGGCCCGTTCCTCACCGGCCGGTTCCTTCTCCGGCCCCGGAGCCGCCCCGGGCTTCCGCTCCTCTTCCCGGTCCTCCTCGACCGAACGCCGCTCGCTCTCCCGCTCGACCCGCAACTCCTCGACCGCGTCCGGCTCGACGGCCGGGGCGTCGTACGAGTCCGTCTCCTCCGGAAGATCCCCGTCGGCCTCGATCTCCTCGACCAGGTCGAGCACCCTGTCGTGCTCCGAGCCGAGCAGCCGGTCCTCCAGGCGGTCGAGGACACCGTCCAGCAACTCCTCGGGCAGCCGGGCGAGTTGCCGTCGCGTGCGCTTGGAGCGGTCCTCCGGGTCGCCGCGCAGCGAGCGCACGACCGAGTTCGTCAGCCGGTCGACGAGGGTGGCGGGGTCGATCTGCTCCAGCCGGTTCCGGTCGGCGTCCACGGTGGCGTACCGCAGCCAGCCGGGCGTGGCCTGGCCCTCCGCCACCTCCAGCGCTGGCTCCTGGGCGGCGGCCGGGCGTACGAGGTCCTGGGCGGCCGACTCCGCCTCACGCTCGATGGCCTGCTGGGGCAGGCTCACCGCGCCCGGGTCGCGGCCGGCGCGCAGCGCGCCGAGACCGTCCGGGTTCTGAACGGTGTGCAACAGCTCATGGGCGAGCAGGCGTTGACCGTCGACGGTGCCGGGCCGGTAGGCGCCCTCGCGGAAGAAGATGTCCTGGCCGACCGCGACCGCGTCGGCTCCCAGCAACTCGGTCAGCTGCCCGGCGTCCCGCCCGGTGTGCAGCCGTACGCGGCTGAGGTCGTGGCCCAGCTGCTCCTCCAACTCCCTTCGTACGCCTACGTCCAGAGGCTGTCCGGCGCCGCTTACGATGTCCTTCGGCTCGGGCGTACGGGCCTTGGCCGCACGCTCCTTGCGCTTGCGGCGGCGCTCCTCGGCGGCCTGCTCCGAACGGCCGTCCTGGGTCCGGGAGTTGCTGCTCACGGCGTCACCTCCCCACGACCGGAGAGCCCCGCGTGCACCGCGCGCGCCAGCTCCTGGCCGAGCCGACGCGCGGACAGCCCGGCGGGCAGCGGAGGCAGCCCGGACAGCGCGTCCACGCTCACCGCACCGTCCGCCGCCAGGGGTACGCCACGCTCGCGTACCAGCCGGGCGAGTTCGTGCTCGAACGCGGCCGACACCCGGTCGGGGTCCACGCGGAAGCCGTCGAGGACGAGCTCGCCGACGTTCACCCGGATCGCGCCCGGCTCCCTGCCTACGCCCCTGCCCGCGTCTCCGCCTACACCTCTGCCCGCGTCCCTGCTCACACCCATCCGCGGACCTCCCCCGGCGTCAGGGAGCGCTCCAGCTTGAGGTACTCGGTGCGGGCCGCCGCGAGCATGTGCCGCATCTGCAGCCGGTCGCCCTCCTCGGCGGCGAGAAACGCGCCGGACAGGGCGATGTTGCGGATCGAGCCGCCCGCGACGGTCAGTTGGGCCAGCAGTTCCGGCTCGATGCCCTTCGTCGGGGTCCGCGACGGCAGGACCCGGCGCCAGATCTCGGCCCTCTCGTGCTCGGCCGGGAACGGGAAGTCGACGACGAATCGGATCCGCCGCATGAACGCCGTGTCCAGGGCCTTCTTCATGTTGGTGGTGAGGATCGCCAGGCCCCGGTAGGCCTCCATCCGCATCAGCAGATAGCTGACTTCGAGGTTGGCGTACCGGTCGTGGCTGTCCTTGACCTCACTGCGCTTGCCGAAGAGCGCGTCGGCCTCGTCGAAGAGGAGGAGAGCGCCACCGGCTTCGGCGGCGTCGAACACCTTCCGCAGGTTCTTCTCGGTCTCGCCGATGTACTTGCTGACCACCTGGGACAGGTCGACGATGAAGAGGTCGAGCCCGAGTTCCTTGGCCATGACCTCGGCGGCGAGCGTCTTGCCCGTTCCCGAACCGCCCGCGAACAGGGCCGTCACGCCCAGCCCTCGGCGCAGGGTCTCGGCAAATCCCCACTCCTGATGGACAGTTGCCCGCTGACGCACATGGGCGACGATCTCGCGAAGCACACTCGTCTGCCGCTCGTGCAGCACGAGGTCGTCCCAGCCCGCCTCGGGCTCGATGCGGCGGCCCTGGTCGTCCATGCCGACACGGGCCTCGTTCATTCCGGCACGCCAGGCGAGTCGACCGGCGTCCAGCTCGTCCTCGCCGGGCAGATCACGGCGTACGGCGGCTGCGGCGGCACGTACGACATGGGGCGGAAGCTGGAACTGCGCGACCAGCGACCGCAGTTCGCCCTCCGGAATCTCGGCTACGCCCTCGAACGCGCCCGTCCACAGGACGAGTTGCTCCTCGTCGTCCAGGCGCGGCACGGCCACCCGTTCGCCGTGCGGCCGGTCCGTCCGGCGCGGGTCGGCGCTGGACACGACGACGGGGACGGCGGCTCCGGCGAGGAACGCGTCAGTGGCCGCCTGCTGGTCACGGTCGAGTTCACCGGCCTCCACGAGCAGGGCGGCCGGCAGCAGGATCGCCTCGCGCTGCCACAGCCGGGACAGCCGGTCGCGTTCCGCGGGGTCGGTGGGGATGTCCTCGGCGCTCATCGCGTACAGACCGAGCCCGGAGCGGGCGGCTGCCGCGGCGGCGATGTCGGCCCGGCTGCGCAGATCGCCGCCGACCACCTCGACGAGCAGCGGCGCGTCCGGCCGCGCGCCGGTCGTCCAGCCGGCGGCGACCCGGCTCGCGGCCAGGTCGTACGACGGCGGCAGCTCGTCCGGCACCGGCGTGCGGCGCAACTGGCCGTGCAGGCGGGCGTCCAGGTAGGGCGAGCCGAGCAGGAAGTGCAGGATGCGCTCGTCGAGCCGCAGGCGGGACAGCGTCAGCCGCGAGTCGTCGTCCAGCTCCACGATCCGCCAGCGGCGCAGGGGCGCGACCGGGGTCAGCGCACTCCAGTGCGGTCCGGCGAGAGCGGCCAGCGCGAGCGAGAAGGTGGGGTACGCGCGCTCCGGGTCCCCGCTCGCCGCGGCACACCGGGCGGCGGTCGTGGCGTCCAACTCGTAGGCGGCGGTGAGGAGTACGAGGTCCCGCTCGAACGCGCTGAGCCCGAAGCAGGCGACGAGGGCGTCGAGGGGCGCGGTGGCGGGGCCCGCCGGGTGCTGCACGGGGTGACCGGCGTCCTCCGGCCCAACGGGACGGGGGCCGGCGCCGGGACCGGGGCCAGCGCCGGGACCGGTGCCAGCGCCAGTGCCAGCGCCAGTGCCAGCGCCAGTGCCGGACTCGGGCGTCGAGCCCGCACTCAGGCCGGATCCGGCTTCCGAGTCCGTTCCAGAGCCTGATCCCGGCTCCGGCCCCGTGCCCGTCGCCGGGGCCGACTCGGCGGCACGGGCCGCACGAGATGCACGAGCTGCACCAGCCGCATGAGCCGCGTGGGCGTCGACACGGGCCAGGACACGGCGGATCTCAGCGGTCAGCGTCGTGCCGCCGCCCGCCGTGCCGGGTGTGCCCGTCCCGTTCGTCCCCATGCCCTCGTCTGCCCCCGTCGTTCCCACGCCGCCTCAGTCCTCCGTGCCCTCGGGGCCGTCGCCGGCCGTCGGGTCCGCCATTGAGGCGTCCGCGGAGGATGCGGAGGGTGTGGAGGGCCCAGCCCCCGTGCTTTTGGCCGCGCCGCGCGCCGACCTGCCGGACTGGGCCGACTTGCCTGTCTGGGCAGCCTTGTTGGGCTGCGCCTGCTTGTTGGGCTGCCCCTCCTTGCGGGCGCGGGCCGGCGCCTTGGCGGCGGCCTTAACCGGTGCCTTCGTGGAAGCGTTCGCCGGCGTCTTGGCCGCGGCCTTCGCGGCGGGCTTGGCCTCGGGCTCGGGCTCGGGCTCGGGCTCGGGCTCGGCCGCAGACTTGGCGGGCGTTTGGACGACAGCCTTCGTCCCCGCCCCACCGGACGCCTCCTCGGAAGCCCCGCCTTCCCGGGACGCGGACCCATTCGCAGACGCGCCCGGCGGAACCGGCACCCCCGGCGCTCCCGGGGCTCCCGGCGCCCCGAACGGCAACACCCGTACCCCAGCCCCCTCCACCGGCTTCGCCGGCACGGGCACCTCGCGCCCCTCGATGAAGACGAGAGCCGCCTGGTACACCACCGACAGCGTGTACGGGGTCTGGTGGAGCATCCCCCACAGCTTCGAGGTCTCGTCGATGTCCATCACCGTCGGCGAGAACCGCACCCGCTGCGCCGCCTCGGCCAGGTCGCTGCTCGCCAAGTAGGGCTTCTCCCCGGCGAGTTCGATGATGTCCTTCGGCAGGACGGGTATCTCGTGCAGCGTGCGCACCACGGACCCGATCAGCCGCTGCCCGACCAGTTCCGACTCCTCGCCGTAGGCGCTGATCAGGAAGTGCAGGTCCAGTGCGGCGGCGGCCCGCTTGAGCAGCGTGCCGTCGGACGCGCGCGTCGGCAGGTCGTTGTTCCGCTGCGAGGTGTTGGGCGTGACCTGGTACAGGAACACGGTGATGGTGGGGTCGGCCGGCGGATCGGCCGACGGCTTGCGCGGTTCGACCTTGACGGCCATGTCGATGTCGGGCTGGAGATTGGCCTCGATCAGCAGGGCGAGGGCCTGGGTGACGTGGGCGATGGCAAGTGCGTTGCTCATGACGTCAGTTCCTCAGTCCCAAGTTCCTCAGCATCACCATGTCCACCCGCGGTACTCCGGCGGTCGTCTCGTCGTACGTTCCTCACTCGCGCCCCCTCGCCAGGTAGTCCGCCAGGCTCAGCGCCGCCCCCGGCCGCGCCGCGGCAGCGGCACCCCTGCTCCCGCCACCCGCCGCCGCAGGACCGGCCGCCGTCACTTCGAGCCGCCCGATCTGCACGTGCACCACCTGCTCGCCCCCGCGGCCCGACCGTCGGCCCGCGGCCTGCCGTACGGCGTCCCGGGCAGCCGCCGTGTCCGCCGGGCTGGGTCGCAGCGCGGCGGACACGGCGGCAGGGGAAGCGGTGGCCGCACCCGAGGGGAGGGGCACGGACACCGCGCTCGGGGAGGACCGCTCCGGCTCGCCCCGCCCGGCGGAGCGCCGCGCGGTGTCGGGAACGGGCCGCGGTCCCGGTGCCACCGGCACGGCGGGTCTGAGCAGCGGCGCCTCGGGCAGGCCCTGGGCCACGGGCCGGGGTGCGGGTTCGTCCGACGGCGCCCGCTCGGGCCGTACGACGGTCCGCTCGCGCTCCGTGCGGAACTGGACCTCGCGGACCGCCGGGCGTGCCAAGTCGGCGTCGGACGTGGGGGATTGGGCGGAGGTCGGCCACAGCGGCTCGGCCGTCTCGGGCTCCTGTGCGCCGGCCCGTACCGCCTCGACCCGTTCGAAGGGTCCGGCGAGCCGCGGGCGTACGCGCGCCACGCCGGGGCGCGGTGCGGCGGCCGGGGTGTGCCGGGCGAGCAGCCGGTCGAAGAAGTCGGGCGCCCGGGACTCCCCCACGTTCCCCTCGTTCACGGGGTGCCCTCCCACGGAGTCAGACATCCGCACACAGCTCCAGGTAGTAGCGGCGCCGCAGCGGGCTGAGCGCCAGGATCTCCGGCTCACTCCAGCCGTAGGCGGTGGCGAGCAGATGGACGTCGAGGAGCACGTCCCGTGCCCAGGCGTCCAGTTCGGTCCAGAGGTAGGAGGCGATGTCGAGTTCGGCCCGGGTGGCCGCTCCGCACTCGGGGCAGTTGACGTTGAGCGTGACGTCGGCGCCCGGGTCGGCCTCCTGGGCCGCCTCGGCGAGCCGCCGCTGCACCGTCTCGGGCAGCGCGTCGGCGGGGACGTCCACCCCGCCGCGCACCGCCGAGACGACGCAACGGGCGAGCAGTGCCCGCCGGGGATCCGGGTGCCGGGCGGCCGCCGTCAGGTCGGCGACGCTCGGCACCCGGAACTCGATCTCCCAGCCGTCCTCGGCGACTTGTACCGAGGGCTCGGCGGGAGCGCCTGTCGAACGGGCCAACTCCCCGGCGTCCAGGTCGAATTCCATGTCCTCGCCGCAGGCCGAGCAGACGAGGCGCACCTGCATCCGCTCACCGAACAGGGTCCGGCGCAGGGCGAAGAGATCCGCCTCCCGCTCGCCGACCGGCAGCGCGGACAGCCTCTCGCCGCCGGTGTCGGGGCGTGCGGCACGGTGCAGCAGCAGAGCGCGTCCGGACGGGGCCTGGGCAAGCCCGGTCTCCCAGGTGGTGAGCAGTTCAGCCGCCCGAGTGTTCGTCATGCCCGCCCCCGTTCCGTACCCGCCCCGCCGTCCCCGCGGCCCATCTGTCGTTCAACGCGCCGCCGTTCAAGCCGGGTTGAGGAAAGAGGGCTCCTCCGGCTCGGGCACCTCGTAGTCCCGCTCCCAGCCCTCGCACTCGAGCTTCAGCGACTGGATGGCCACCGCGTTGGCGTTGGCGTCCAGTTCGCCGAGGACCTGGTACTCGCTCGGCCAGGTCCGGTAGAGCTTGTGCGAGACGGCGACCTGACCGGCCTCGTTGAGGACCTGGATGACGATGTCCTTGCGGAAGTCGGCGAGGGACACCTCGGAGCCGAGACCGGCCCCGACCTGCCAGACCTTGTTGGCCCAGCGGTCGAACTCGGGGTCGTGCGTGACCCCGCGCTCCAGGGTGATGCCCTCGAACTCCGAGCGCCCCGGCGACTTGCGCGGGGAACTGGGGTCGCCGCCGTGCCGGTGCTTGACGACCTCGGTGGTCCGCTTCAGCGGACTGATCTTGCTGATGCCCGCGACCGTACGACCGTCCCACAGCACAAGGAACTTGAAGTTCTTGTACGGGTCGAAGCGCTGGGCGTTGACAGTGAACTCAGCCATCGGTTTCCTTCACGTTCTCCGTCACGTTCTCCGTCACCTTCATCGGGCTCAGAGTTCGGACTCAGAGTTCGGACTCAGAGTTCGAACTGGCCGGACGTCTGCTGGATCCTGACGATCACGAACTCGGCGGGCCTGACCGGCGCGATGCCGACCAGGACGTTCACGACGCCGTTCGCGATGTCCTCGTCCGTCGTGGTGTCGTGGTCGCACTTGACGAAGTACGCCTCGCGCGGCGTGCCGCCCTTGAAGGCGCCCTGACGGAACAGCGTGTGCAGGTACGAGGAGGCGCCGAGGCGGATCTGCTGCCACAGGTTCTCGTCGTTGGGCTCGAACACGACCCACTGCAGGCCGCGTTGGAGGCTCTCCTCCACGTGCAGCGCGAGCCGCCGCACGGGTACGTACTTCCACTCGCTGTCGAGCGCGTCGGAGCCCTCAAGGGTGCGCGCGCCCCACACGAGCGGGCCCACCATCGGCATGGTGCGCAGGCAGTTGACGCCGAGCGGGTTGAGCAGGCCGGTCTCGCGGTCGGTGAGGTTGACCGTGAGGGAGTGCACGCCCGCGAGCCGTGCCTCGGTGCCGGCCGGCGCCTTCCACACCCCGCGCTCGGAGTCCGTGCGCGCGTAGACCCCGGCGACGGCGCCGGACGGCGGGAAGGAGCGCAGCCGGCCGGTGAGCGGGTCGGTGAGCTGGAGGTGCGGGAAGTAGAGGCCCGCGTGGTTGCCGCGTACGGCGTCGAAGGCCGCGAGTCCGGCGCGGGCGGTGTCCACGCTGACCCAGGTGCCGGGCGCGTCGACGAGGAGGAAGATCCGCCGCTCCTGGCAGAGCCGCTGGGCCGCCGAGACGACCGTGATGGCGTCCTCGGTGGACTCGTACGCCGCGAGTTCGGGCAGGACGAGCAGGTTGACGTCCGCGACGCCGCGCAGCGCCTGGATGCCGGTCTTGTCGGCCTCGCTGCCGATGAGGTCGCGCGGTCCGGGCGCCTCGCCGTCCTCGCCGCCCTCCAGCGGGAAGACGGGCGGGTTCACGGAGGCCTCAAGGCCCAGGTCGTTGGCGCACTCGCCGACGAAGCGGACGATGTCCTCGGGATCGGTGGAGCCCGCGACGACCTGGAGGCGCTTTCCGAACGCGGTGACCTCGGCGCCCGCGAAGGCGTGCTTGCCCGGCGCGTCGGGCAGCGCCCGCAGCTTGCGTTCGAGCAGCAGCGCCAACTCGGCCACGCTGGACGGGGCTTCGCCGTCGCAGTCGGGGTCGTACAGCGTGAACTCGCGCTCGACCTCGCCGATCTTCACGGTCAAGTCGACGGCCAGGTCCGGGAGTTCATGCCCGAACGGCTTGGAGACGGTGCCGGACGGGTCGGGGCGGCCCTCGCCCACGGCCTCGACGCGGATGAGCCGCGAGCCCGCGTTGATCACGGTCGGCGCGTGCCGGCCGTGCGAGGCGTCCATGGACAGCCCGGTGAAGCTCTCGCGGGCCTGGCCCCTCGCGTCGTACACCCGCAGGTTGAACGTCTCGTCCGGGCAGGGCGTGTCGTAGTCGACGGCGACGCGCAGGCCGTTGCCCCACACGCCGGGTTCCTTGGCGTGCACTTCGAGGACCGCGGACTCGCTGTGGCCCTCGGTGGACTCCAGGGTGACGCGGGCGGCCTTGCCGCTGCCCGCCTTGGCGACGCGGACGATCACGGCGACCGTGCCGCCGTTGCCGAAGAACTGGTGCACGGCGTAACCGACGGCGCTCTGCGAACTCAGGCCGCCGAAGCGACGCTCGAACTCGGTGAAGCTCGTGACGCGCACCGGCTCGTTCAGCGGGCCGCGCCGGGTGTGCCCCACGAAGGCGGTCACCGAGGTGGTGACGGTCGAGATGGTCCGGGCGCTGCTGGGAAGCTCTTCGACGTAGACGCCGGGATACGTCGGCCTGGCAGTGTTCACCGCGCTCATCGGCATTCCCCCTCCTAATCCGTTCTCGGGCACCGGGTGAAAGGCACCAAGAGGCGGCAGAGGGAGACGTCTTGTTTCACGGCGCACGCGGAGGTCTCCGGACACGCGTGTGCGCACCGGACCGCGGCACCGCATCAGCTTTCCCCCGTCAGTGCCCCGGTCGGACGGCCGTCCGGGGTCAAGCAGCACGCTTGTGACTCCTGATGCTCAAGTGCTCAATCCACCGTGCTGTGTCGGCAGTTGCGTATGCAAGGCATGTTCACGCCACGCCTGGAGGAGGTTCGATGAAGAGCACGGCGCACAGCTCGCACACGATGTACTCGTGTCGCGGCAGCTGATTCACGGATCCCCCACAGGCCGTGGTGCAGCAGAATGGGGCGCATGTCCCGACGCACCCCGCAATCCCGCAACCAGCGCCGTTCCGCCCCCGCACACAACCCCTCCTGCCCTTGCGGTCTTGCGGAGACGTACGAAAAGTGCTGTGGCCGATTTCATCGGGGTCAGGGCACGGCCCCCACCGCCGAGGCGCTGATGCGCTCGCGCTACTGCGCATTCGTGAAGCGCGACGAGGCGTACCTGCTGCGGACCTGGCATCCGCGCACCCGCCCGGCCCGCCTCGACCTCGACCCGGGCATGCGCTGGACCGGCCTGGAGATCCTCGCCACCACCGAGGGCACGGCCTTCCACACCACCGGAACGGTGACCTTCCGGGCGTCGTACACCGGCGGCTCACTCCACGAGCGCAGCCGCTTCGAGCGGGTCGATGGGGCATGGGTGTACGTGGACGGAGACATCAGCGAGTAGCGTCCCCAAAGGGGCGCGGGGCTGTGCACATTTGCGGCTCCGCCGCGTGGGCGCGACCAGCCATAGCCCCGAAAGGGGCGCGGGGAACTGCGCGCTCAGCCCCAACGCACCCGCAGCCGAACAACTACCCACCAAGACCCAGAAGTTCAGGCCTCAGGACTCAAAACGTCCAACTCCTGAAGCGCACCCACGACAATCTCCCGCGTCAACTCCTCCGCCCGGACCGCGTCACCCCCACGAATCGCCTCAGCGACCTGAACGTGAAGCGTGACGGCCGCGGGGTCGGGGTCCTCGAACATGACCTGATGGTGAGTACGGCCGGCGAGAACCTCGGCAACCACGTCACCGAGCCGCGCGAACATCTCGTTGCCGGACGCGTTCAGCACTATCCGGTGGAAGGCCACGTCGTGGACGAGGTACCCCTCCAGCTTGTGGCCGCGCGAATTGGCCACCATGCCGAGGGCGCACTCGGTGAGCTCGGCGCACTGCTCGGCGGTGGCGTGCTTGGCGGCGAGCCCCGCGGCGACCGGCTCGACGGCACACCGCAGCACGGTCAGCGAGCGCAGCTGGCGCGGCCGGTCGGCGCCCGCCAGCCGCCACCGGATGACCTGGGGATCGTAGACATTCCACTCGTTCGCGGGACGGACGGTGACGCCGACCCGGCGACGGGACTCGACGAGGTGCATCGACTCCAGGACCCGGACCGCCTCGCGCATCACCGAGCGTGACACCTCGAAACGCTGCGCCAGCTCGTCGGTGCGCAGCACGCTGCCCGGCGGGTACTCACCCGCGGTGATGGCGGGACCGAGGCTCTCCAGTACATGGCCGTGCAGCCCCCGGCCCGGTGTGCTCATGAGGTTCAGCCTACGAGGCTGACGACGGGAACAAAAAGTCAGACTTATACGTCACAGACTCTTGAATTCATCTGACCTATGGGTTTCAGTGTCGTGACGGATGCGGCACCTGACGTACATCCGGCATCGAGATGTCGACACCGGGAAGCCGAATCCGAGTGTCGAAGAAGACAGCGAGGCAGTGATGAACACCCCCCACGTCGTCGTGGTCATGGGAGTGGCGGGCACGGGCAAGACCACCATCGGTCCCCTGCTCGCCCAGCGGCTCGGCGTTCCCTACGCCGAGGGCGACGACTTCCACCCCGAGGCCAACATCGCCAAGATGACGGCCGGGACACCGCTGACCGACGAGGACCGCTGGCCCTGGCTCGACGCCATCGGCGCCTGGGCGCACGGGCGGGCCGGTCTCGGCGGGGTGGTCAGCAGTTCCGCACTGAAGCGCAGCTACCGGGACCGGCTCAGGTCGGCCGCTCCCGGGGTCGTCTTCGTCCACCTCACGGGCGACCGGAAGCTCATCGAGGACCGGATGGCGCACCGCCAGGGCCACTTCATGCCGACGGCACTCCTGGACTCCCAGTTCGCCACCCTCCAGCCGCTCCAGGCGGACGAGACGGGTGTCGCCGTGGATGTCTCGGGCAGCCCCGACGAGATCACCGACCGGGCAATGACCGCGCTGAGCGGCCTCGACGGATAACTCCCGCGGCCGGACGGGCAACACCCACGGACCACCCCCTCCCAATCCCCACAGTCTTCCCCTCCCCCAAGGAAAACCACCGTGACCAGACTC
Source organism: Streptomyces sp. NPDC050988 (assembly GCF_044456225.1). Lineage (NCBI taxonomy): Bacteria > Bacillati > Actinomycetota > Actinomycetes > Kitasatosporales > Streptomycetaceae > Streptomyces > Streptomyces sp. NPDC050988. Next base: position 88,222 of record NZ_JBITFQ010000032.1, read on the forward strand.
AGCGTCGAGATGCTGGCAGCGGACCCCGTCGAGCCGATCACCTCGGCGGGCCACGCTCAGCTGGGCATCGCCGTACTGGCGGGCATCGCCGTCATCGTCCTGCTCATCACCAAGTTCAAGCTGCACGCCTTCCTCGCCCTGACCATCGGGTCGCTGGCGCTCGGCGCCTTCGCCGGAGCACCGCTCGACAAGGCGATCGCCAGCTTCTCGGCCGGTCTCGGTTCGACCGTGGCCGGTGTGGGCGTCCTGATCGCGCTCGGCGCGATCCTCGGCAAGCTGCTCGCGGACTCCGGCGGCGCCGACCAGATCGTCGACACGATCCTCGCCAAGGCGGGCGGCCGCTCGATGCCGTGGGCGATGGTGCTGATCGCCTCGGTGATCGGACTGCCGCTGTTCTTCGAGGTCGGGATCGTGCTGCTCATCCCGGTCGTCCTGATGGTCGCCAAGCGCGGCAACTACTCGCTGATGCGCATCGGCATCCCGGCGCTCGCGGGTCTGTCCGTGATGCACGGGCTGATCCCGCCGCACCCCGGCCCGCTGGTCGCGATCGACGCGGTCAAGGCGAACCTCGGTGTCACCCTCGCCCTCGGCATCCTGGTCGCCATCCCGACCGTGATCATCGCGGGCCCGGTCTTCTCCAAGTACGCGGCCCGCTGGGTGGACGTCCCAGCGCCGGAAAAGATGATTCCCCAGCGCGCCTCCGAGGACCTGGAGAAGCGCCCCGGCTTCGGCGTCACCATCGCCACCGTGATGCTGCCGGTCGTGCTGATGCTGGCCAAGGCGCTGGTGGACATCGTCATCGACGACCCCGAGAACATGGTGCAGCGCGTCTTCGCCGTGATCGGCTCGCCGCTGATCGCCCTGCTCGCGGCCGTGCTCGTCGCCATCTTCACCCTCGGCCGGGCGGCCGGGTTCACCAAGGACCGGATCTCCTCGACCGTCGAGAAGTCCCTCGGCCCGATCGCGGGCATCCTGCTGATCGTCGGCGCGGGCGGCGGCTTCAAGCAGACGCTGATCGACTCCGGCGTGGGCCAGATGATCCTGGACATATCCAAGGACTGGTCGATACCCGCGCTGCTGCTCGCCTGGCTGATCGCGGTGGCGATCCGGCTCGCGACCGGTTCCGCGACCGTCGCCACCATCTCTGCGGCCGGTCTCGTGGCCCCGCTCGCGGCCGACATGTCGACCGCGCACGCCTCACTGCTCGTGCTGGCCATCGGCGCCGGTTCACTGTTCTTCTCGCACGTGAACGACGCCGGGTTCTGGCTGGTCAAGGAGTACTTCGGCCTCAGCGTCGGCCAGACCATCAAGACCTGGTCGGTCATGGAGACCATCATCTCGGTGGTCGCCGGCGGCCTGGTCCTCCTGCTGTCCCTAGTGATCTAGCGCGAAACCCGGGAGTTGTACGGCGATGACTCACCCTCTTTTCGACATCAGCGGCCGCAGGGCACTGGTCACCGGGTCCAGCCGGGGCATCGGCCTCGCACTGGCCCGGGGCCTCGCCGAGGCCGGTTGCACGGTGGTTCTGAACGGCCGCGACACCGACCGCCTCACCAAGGCCGCCGCGGAACTGCCCGGCGAGATCCACACGGCCGCCTTCGACGTCACCGACGGCCCGTCGGTGGCAGCCGGGATAGCGGACGTCGAGGAGCGGGTGGGCCCGCTGGACATCCTCGTCAACAACGCCGGGATGCAACTGCGGGCCCCGCTCCTGGAGTTCGCCGACGCCGACTGGCACCGCATCCTCAACACCAACCTCACCAGCGCCTTCCTCGTGGGCCGCGAGGCCGCCCGTGGCATGACCGCGCGCGGACACGGCAAGATCGTCAACATCTGCTCCCTGCAGAGCGAGGTGGTACGGCCCGGTATCGCGCCGTACGCCGCCACCAAGGGCGCGCTGAAGATGCTGACCAAGGGCATGTGCGCCGACTGGGGTCCGCAGGGCGTCCAGGTGAACGGCCTGGGCCCCGGCTACATCGAGACCGAACTGACCCAACCCCTCGTCGACGACCCGGAGTTCAGCGCCTGGGTCCGCCGCCGGACCCCGGCCGGCCGCTGGGGCCGTACGGAGGACCTGGTCGGCGGAGTCCTGTTCCTCGCCTCCCCGGCGGCGAACTTCGTCAGCGGACAGATCCTGTACGTCGACGGCGGCATGACCAGCGTTCTCTGAGTTCTCCGAACGTGAGCTCTCGGATACACGGGCTCCGAAAGTCTGAAGTTTCCCCGAAAGGGTGTGTGCTGATGCTCGGTTGCGTGATCCACGGCCAGGACGACCTGCGCGTGGACGAACTCCCGGTCCCCTCCCCCGGCCCCGGCGAGGCCCTCGTCGCCGTGCGGTACGGCGGGGTGTGCGGCTCCGATCTCCACTACTGGCGGCACGGCGGCGTCGGCGACTTCCGCCTCCGCGAGCCGATGGTCCTCGGCCACGAGGTGGTCGGGACGGTACTCCGCTACGGTGACGGCACGTCAGGCCCGGCCCCCGGCACGCCCGTTGCCGTGCACCCGGCCACGCCCTGCGGGGTGTGCCCCGAGTGCTCCGACGGCCGCCGGAACGTGTGCCGCGACACCCGCTACCTCGGCAGCGCGGCCCGCACGCCCCACGTCCAGGGCGGTTTCGCGGCCCAAGTCGTCGTCCCCGCCGAGCAGTTGCGTACGATCCCCGCCGGACTCCCCCTGCGCCGGGCAGCGTTGGCGGAACCGCTCTCCGTCGCACTCCACGCGGTACGACGGGCCGGAGACGTGACCGGCAGGCACGTACTGGTCACCGGTGCCGGCCCCATCGGCTGCCTGGTCGTCGCGGCGGCGAAGGCGGCGGGAGCGGCACGGGTCACGGTCACGGACCTGCTCCCGCGCGCCCTGGAGTACGCGGTGGCGGCGGGCGCGGACGAGGCCCTGCGCGCGGACGACCCGTCCGCTCCTGCCTGGCCCTCCGAGGTGGACGCGGCCATCGAGGCCTCGGGCGTCGCGGCGGGCCTCGACACCTGCCTGCGCCTCGTACGCCGTGGCGGGGTCGTGGTCCAACTCGGCATGCTGCCTCCCGGCCAGTCCCCCTTCGCGGGCAACCTCGTCGTCAGCCGGGAGATCGAACTCCGAGGCGCCTTCCGCTTCGACACGGAGTTCGACGACGCCCTCACGCTCCTGGCCCGAGAGCCCCGCTTCGACCACTTGGTCAGCGCGGTGGTCCCCCTCAGCGAGGCGGAATCGGCCTTCACTTTGGCGGCAGACCGAGCGGAGTCCTGCAAGGTACTGCTGGACTTCGAGGCACCGGCGCCCCGTTAGGGGCGCGAGGCTGCCGGAGGCCTACGGGCGCCAGAGCGGATGCTCCTCCTCCGCCCACTCCTTGCTGACCGACCCCGTCCGGAGCCCTCGCCGGGCCTCCGGACGGGCCATGGCCATCCCAATGTGCCCGGCAAGAACAAGCCCAATGGTCAGAGCGAGCCAGTCATGCACGAACGTCGCACTCGTGCGCCACACGAGCGGCGCGAGATGCGTGAACCACATCAACAACCCGGTCCCGAGCATGACCAGAACGGCCCCGGCGATCCACGCCGCGTACACCTTCTGCCCGGCGTTGAACTTCCCGGCCGGCCGCGACTGAGGCCGGGCATCACGCCGAAGAGCCGCCCGCAGCCACACGCCATCGTGCGCCCCGAACCGGTTGAGCAGCCGCAGATCCTTCCGGAAGGCCCGCGATACGAGCCCGGCCAGGACAGGCACCGGCAACAACAGCCCCGACCACTCGTGCACCCGTACAACCAGCTCGCGCCGCCCGACGAGTTCGGCGAGCTGCGGCAGGTAGAGACAGGCCGCGGTCCCCACGCACACGCCCATCAACACCGCCGTCACCCGGTGCACCCACCGCTCGGCGGGCGAGAACCGCGGCACCCGCACCGAACCGGCAAACCGCTCCCCGGCGTTCGCCGCCCGGTCGGGCGCCCCCGGGGCATCGGTCTCAGGTCGCGTCATCGTCACGTCCGTTCGAGCGGCCCACCCAGGCGTCCACGTCGTATCCCCGGTCCTCCCAGTAGCCGGGCCGGACGTCCGACGTGAGGGTGATCCCGGAGAGCCACTTCGCGGACTTGTAGAAGTACATGGGAGCGACATAGAGACGGACCGGACCACCGTGGGAGTGGTTCAGGTCCTTGTCCTGCATACGCAGAGCCACGAGGACGTCGGCACGGCGGGCCTGGGCCAGGGTCAGGCTCTCCGAGTACGCGCCGTCGAAACATGTGAACCGTACGGCCCCGGCCGAAGAGCGCACCCCCGCGGCGTCCAGCAGCTGGGACAGCCGTACGCCTTCGAAGGGCGTGTCGGGCACTCGCCACCCCGTGACGCACTGGACGTCGCGGACCATCCGGGTCTGCGGCAGGGCACGCAGATCGGCCAGCGTGTACGTGGCGGGGTGGTCGACCAGGCCGTCGATCTTGAGGCGGTAGGTGTCCTCGTTCTTGTGCGGGACGGACGAGGCGACCGAGTAGTAGCGGAAGCCGCCACCGTTGGGGAGCAGACCGGTCAGTCCGGTCGGGTCCTTGTCCGCCGCACCGCCGAGGAAGGACTCCAGACCCCGCTGGAGCGTGGGCGCGGCGGCCACGCCCAAGGCGCCCAGTCCGAGCATCCCGAGCATGAGCCGCCGCCCCACAGGGGTGCCGCTCCCCTCCGGATCCGACGCGGTCGGTTGTTCCGTGTTCACCTATTGATTCGAACACCCCCGGCCCCCGGATGCCAGGGGCCAAGGGTGTCCGTCAGAGTTCCGTAATCACTTCTTACGGCTTTCTCAGAAGTGCGGCACCCATGAGCCGAGTACCGCCGTCCAGCCGCTCACTCGTCGGCCTCGGCCGCCTTCTCCAGCTGGAACGCCTCGTTGCCGAGCCCGATCCTGGCGTGCGCCTCGGGCTTGCGGGCCCGCAGGAACAGGCCCTGGAGGATGCCCGCCACGGCGGCCAGCACGATGATGCCGGGCAGTACCCAGCTCAGCGAGGAGCCGGGGCCCGCGCCCACGAGGACGTCGAAGTCCTTGACCGTGTAGACGGCGATGACGAGCAGCGAGACACCGGCGATCACGGAGGCCACGAGGCGCCAGGCCTGTGCTCCCGCGGCGCCGCGGCGGGCGAAGAACACGACGACGGAGAGCGAGGCGGCGGCCATCAGCAGGATGACGCCGAGGGCGCCGACGTTGCCCATCCAGGTGAAGAGCTGCAGCACAGGCGCGGTCGGGTCGCCGGTCGGCTTGTCGTCGGAGACGGCGAACGCCCCGACGACCACCACGGCGATGACGGTCTGGAGCAGCGATCCGGTGCCGGGCGCGCCGCTCGCTCCCGTGGTCCGGCCGAAGACGGAGGGCAGCAGGCCCTCGCGGCCCATGGCGAAGGCGTACCGCGCGACGACGTTGTGGAAGCTGAGCATCGCCGCGAACATGCCGGTCACGAACAGCACATGGAGCACATCGGTGAACGTCCCGCCGAGCCGTTCGTCGGTGAGGAAGAACAGCAGTCCGGCGCTCTGCTTCTGGGAGGTGCCCACGATCGCGGAGGGCCCAGCGGCGACGGTCAGCGCCCAGGAGCTGATCGCGAAGAAGACGGCGACGAAGCCGATGGCGAGGAACATCACGCGCGGGACCAGGATGTGCGGACGGCTGGTCTCCTCCGCGTACACCGGGGCCTGCTCGAAGCCGAGGAACGCGGCGATGCAGAAGCACAGGGCGGTGCCAAGCCCGGCGCCGGTGAGGGTGTCGGGGTTGAAGGCGTGCAGCGACAGACCCTCCTTGGCGGGGTCGGCGACGGCCGCGATGTCAAAAATAACAACAAGGGCGACCTCGATGACCAGCAGTACGCCGAGCACCCGCGCGTTCACGTCGATCTTCAGCCAGCCGAGCGCGCCCACGACGAGGGCCGCCACCAACGCCGGTATCCACCAGGCGACTTCGACCTCGAGATAGGTGGCGAAGAGGCCGGACACCTCGAAGCCGAAGATGCCGTAGATGCCGATCTGCAGCGCGTTGTACGCGACGAGCGCGACCGCCGCGGCACCCGAGCCGGCGGTGCCGCCGAGGCCTCGGGAGATGTACGCGTAGAAGGCACCGGCGTTGTGGACGTGGCGGCTCATCTCGGCGTACCCGACGCTGAAGAGGACGAGCACGATGCCGAGAAGGACGAAGAGCAGTGGCTGGCCGACGATGCCCATCACCGCGAATGTGGTGGGCATGACACCCGCGACCACCATGAGCGGGGCGGTCGCCGCGAGGACGGAGAGCAGCAGGCCCCCCGTGCCGAGCCGGTCGGAACGCAGTGCGCGGTCCTGGCCCTTGAAGGTGCTGATGCCGCTGTCGGCGGCGGCCTGTCTGCTCGTGCTCGACGCACTTGAGGCTTGCGAACTGCCCGTCGTCATGGCGGGGTTGTCCTTTCGGATGTTCCAGCGTCCAGGGGTGGGTTTGTTCAGACCGTGCCGAGCACGCTGTCGCGTGCGGCACGGAAGGCTTTGTGCGGGTCGTGGTCGGGATACGACCACGGCACCGGGGTCGCGTACGGCCCGATGCGATGGAAGAGGGCGGCGGCCTCGGCGCCCCGGCCCTCGCAGAACTTGGCGTGGGCAAGGAAGTTGAGGTCGATCTGGCTGCGCGGATGGTCGTCGCGCTCCCACTCCAGCCACCAGTCGAAGGCCGCCTTCATCACCTGACGGGCCCGGCGCCCGACCCAGTGTCCCGAGGCCACCGGATCGGCGGGCTCGATTCCGGCGGCTGCCAGGACGCGATAGCGCTCGGCGTGCGCGACGACGGGAAGAATGGCCAACGGCGAGTCGGCGGGGGCCTGTTCGGCCGACCAGGTCGCGAAGTCGTAGACCTCGTGCAGCGGGTCCTGCCCGGCGTCAGGTCTTCGCTCGGCGAGCCGGGCCACCATCAGATGGTGAGCGTGGTGGTGGTCGGCGTACCGGTGCCGCACCTCGTCGAAGAGCTGGACCACGTCCTGCTCGCCGCCGAGCACGCGCTCCAGCATCAGCAGCCCGAGCCAGGGCGTGGGATCGGCGGGCAGCAGTCCGGCCGCGACACGACAGGCCTCGCGCGCCCGGGCGGGCTTGTCCTTGCCATTCAGGGCGCGCTGCACGGTGGCGAGGGCGAGCAGCACGGAGGCGTCGCCCGACTCGGGCTCGGCGACCAGCCAGTCGCGGGCCCAGGCCTGGGTGCTGGACTCCTGCGCGAGGGTGGTGACGCGGTGACCGCGGCGGTCCCAGTCGTCGCCGGTCTCGACGAGCAGTCCGCGTACGGCTGTCCACCGGCCCTGGGCCAACGCGGCGCGGGCGGCGACGAGTTCGGCGTCGTCGAGCGCGGCGTCGAAGGCCTGGGCCGCGCGCTTGCGACCGCGTCCCAGGGGTGGTGGGGGTGGAGACACCGCGGAACTTCCTCACACGACGCGGTAATTCAGTGGGCATTTTGTGCAACCGGTTGACATTTACCGGAGGTTGGATTCTGTCAGGGGCCAATTACGGACAGCCAACCCCCAGCCAACGGTTCACGTCAAGCCCGGACATTGCTTTACACGCGTCAACAACCTGTCGGCGGCCCCCAGTTGATGCCGCCGCAACCCCACCGTCAGCCGACGGCCTTCGCCGCGGCACGCCCAGCCGCACGCCCCGAAAAGAGACATCCGCCGAGGAACGTCCCTTCCAGGGACCGGTATCCGTGCACTCCGCCGCCGCCGAACCCGGCCGCCTCCCCCGCCGCGTACACCCCGGACAGCGGGTCACCGCCCTCGGTGAGCACCTGGGACGAGAGGTCGGTCTCCAGACCGCCGAGCGTCTTGCGGGTCAGAATGTTGAGCCGTACGGCGATGAGCGGCCCGGCCTTGGGGTCGAGGATGCGGTGCGGAGTGGCCGTCCGGATCAGCTTGTCGCCGAGATAGGCGCGGGCCCCGCGAATGGCCGTGACCTGGAGATCCTTGGTGAACGGATTGGCGATCTCCCGATCGCGCGCGGTGATCTCACGCCGCAGCTCGCCCTCGTCGATGAGCGACTCCTTGGTAAGGGCATTCATGCCCCGCACCAGAGCACCAAGATCCTTCTCCACCACGAAATCGACGCCCTTGTCCATGAACGCCTGCACCGGCCCCGGCACATCGGCCCGCGCCCGCTGGAACACGCCCTTGACGGACTTGCCCGTCAGATCGGGGTTCTGCTCGGAACCCGAGAGCGCGAACTCCTTGCCGATGATCTTCTGGTCGAGCACGAACCACGTGTAGTCGTACCCGGTCCTCATGATGTGTTCGAGCGTGCCGAGGGTGTCGAAGCCGGGGAAGAGCGGGACCGGCAGCCGCTTGCCGCGCGCGTCCAGCCACAGCGACGACGGCCCGGGCAAGATGCGGATGCCGTGCTTCTCCCAGATGGGATTCCAGTTCTGGATGCCCTCGGTGTAGTGCCACATGCGGTCGCGATTGATGAGCCGCGCGCCCGCGCCCTCCGCGATGCCGAGCATCTCACCGTCCACATGCGCGGGCACACCGGAGATCATCCGCTCGGGCGGCGCACCCAGCCGCTCGGGCCAGTTGGCCCGCACGAGATCATGGTTCCCGCCGATACCACCGGACGTGACGATCACGGCCTGGGCCCTGAACTCGAAGGCGCCGGCAACAGCGCGCCCACTGGCCTGCCCCCGCAGGATGTCCGACGGCTCCAGAACTTCCCCACTCACGGTGTCGACGGCACCCGCACTCCGCGACAGCCCGGTGACCCGATGCCGGAACTTGAGCTGCACGAGCCCACGGGCAACCCCGGCCCGCACCCGCCGCTCGAAGGGCGCGACAAGACCGGGCCCGGTCCCCCAGGTGATATGGAACCGAGGCACGGAATTGCCATGCCCATTGGCGTCGTATCCGCCCCGCTCGGCCCACCCCACCACGGGAAACCATCGAACGCCCTGCTTGTGCAGCCAGGACCGCTTCTCGCCGGCCGCGAAGTCGACGTACGCCTCGGCCCACTTCCGGGGCCAGTGGTCCTCCGGGCGGTCGAAGCCCGCGGTGCCCATCCAGTCCTGGAGGGCCAGCGCGTGACTGTCCTTGATCCGCATCCGGCGCTGCTCGGGAGAGTCCACGAAGAAAAGCCCGCCGAACGACCAGTGTGCCTGGCCGCCGATCGACTGCTCCGGCTCCTGGTCGAGAAGGATCACCTTGCGCCCCGCGTCGACGAGCTCCGCGGTCGCCGCGAGCCCGGCGAGGCCCGCCCCGATCACGATCACATCTGCGTCGTACGCCATGAGCAGGTCCTCCTCGGCCTTGTTACTGGTCGGTCAGATCCTTGGGCAACGGAGTGACCCAGTCAACTGCCGGGTTCTGCGGACTCGGGCTACAGTCGGTCGATACCCGCACCCCGCCCCGCCACCGTCCGAAATCCCCGAGGTACGCAGCGTGTCGGTCCTGGTTCTCCTCCTCTCCATCGGCGCCGCCTGCTGTCTCGGCTTCGGCTTCGTCCTCCAGCAGAACGCCGCCTCGCACGCGCCGCTGGGCGACTTCCTCTCCCCCCGCCTGCTCCTCGACCTGGTGCGGGTGCCTCGCTGGCTGGGCGGCATCGGGCTGATGGTCGTAGGCATGGTGCTGGGCGCGATCGCCCTCTCGAACGGCGAGATCTCCCTGGTCGAACCACTGCTGGCGACGAACCTGGTATTTGCACTAGTACTCTCCCGCCGCCAGACCCGACAGCCGCTCGGCCGACAGGGCTGGGCCGGACTCCTGCTGCTCGCCGGCGGCGTAACGGCATTTATCGTGGCCGGCCAGCCCCAGGGCGGGGACGCCCGCACGGACCCGTTCCGCCAGTGGCTGATCATCGGCGTGGTACTCGGCCTCGCCCTGCTCCTCACCACCTACGCCAAGCGATCGTTGCTGAGCGCCGGGCCGGTGTTGCTCGGTGTGGCCGCGGGACTCCTCTACGGCGTCCAGGACGCCCTGACCCGCGTGAGCGGCCAACGCTTCTCCGACGGCGGCTGGATCGCACTCGCCACGGGATGGCAGGTCTACGGGGTCGTGGCACTCGGCATCACAGGCCTCGTACTGGTCCAGAGCGCGTTCGAGACGGCACCCCTCCGAATGTCACTGCCCGCACTCACCGCCGCGCAGCCTCTCGCCGGTATCGCCTGCGGGGTGGGCTTCCTCGGGGACCGGCTCCGTACCGACGCGGGCGCTCTGACCTGGGAGGTCCTGGGCCTCGCCGGGATCGTGGTCGGCGTGGTGCTGCTGGGCATGCACCCCGCGATGCCGAGCGGCGCGGCACCCAAGGAACGAGTTCGGGTCCAGGTATGAGTTCGGCCGACGAGATCCTCGACATCGTCGACGAACACGACGAGGTCGTAGGCCAAGCCAGACGCGGAGACGCATACACACAGGGAATGCGCCACCGTTGCGCCTTCATCCAGGTCAAGGACGCTCAAGGCCGCCTCTTCATCCACCGGCGCACACCGACCAAGCTGGTGTTCCCCTCCCTGTACGACATGTTCGTGGGCGGAGTCGTTGGCGCGGGCGAGACGTACGACGAAGCGGCGCTCCGGGAGGCCGAGGAGGAACTCGGCGTCTCCGGGCTCCCCCGCCCCACCTTTCTCTTCAAGTTCCTGTACGACGACGGGGCCGGGAAGTCCTGGTGGTCGGCGGTGTACGAGGTGCTCTGCGAACTGCCGGTGAAGCCCCAGGCCGAAGAGGTCGCCTGGCACGGTTTCCTCCCGGAGGCGGAGGTGCGGCGGTGCTTGACGGAGTGGGAGTGGGTACCGGACGGCATCGCAGCGTATTCGCGGCTGCGGGCTTTGCGGGAACGGGGTTGAGTTTCGTCTCCGGCCGAGTGGGGGCTGGTCGCGCAGTTCCCCGCGCCCCTGGGTGAGAGGGGGCTGGGGCCGGCTCATATCTGCGAGCACACTGTGGCTGAGCGCGCAGTTCCCCGCGCCCCTGGGTGGGAGGGGGCTGAGGGGTTGGTCGTCCGTGGGTTGTGGTCGTGTGCCTGGGCGTCGTCGTTGGGGCGGGGACGTGGCGGGGTATCCGTCCTCGGTCTGGCGCGATTGGGTTGGCTGGCAGGGTGCCCGGTGCGGACACGCCAGCCGCTGCGGGCGGACACCCCGCCACGTCCCCTCGGGCCGTACGGCGGCGGACGGCCGTCCCCCACCGGGCCGCAGACGCAGACGCGCGCGGGGCGGGGCCGTGCCGGTATGTCAACGTTCGCGACGTACAGCTCCCGCTGGAAACGCCCACCATGAAACTCAGGGCAGTATGCCCAGCAGTCGCGAACGTGACATACCGGCGCGGCCCCGCCCCACCCACCGACATCAGGCGCCACCCCGGCCATGGGTAAGGTCCTGCGCGTGATCGAATTCAGGCGGAACATCCGGTTGTGGTTCGCACCTGAGCGGATCAAGGAAGACGGCAGCACACCCGACTACCGCTTCTCGCTGGCGAACGAGCGGACCTTTCTGGCATGGCTGCGGACCTCCCTCGCACTGATCGGCGGCGGCTTCGCCGTGGACCAGTTCCTTCCGGACCTGCGGTGGGCCTGGCGGGCCGGCCTGGCGCTCGGACTCCTCGGCGCCGGGGTGCTGTGCGCCCTGCGGGCAGTGAACCACTGGGTGCGGTGCGAGCAGGCGATGCGAAGAGGCGAGGACCTCCCGGTGTCACGGTTCCCGGCACTGCTGAGCATCGGCGTGGCCGTCGTGGCCCTCGCCATGGTCGTGGTCGTGCTGTTCGGCTGGGAGGGGTGATGGAGCCCCAGGACGACCGGGACCCAGGCCTGCAGCCGGAACGCACACGGCTGGCATGGCGCCGTACGACCCTGGCCGGAACCGTGGCAGCCGTGCTGGCCGTGAAATCGGCACTGCACGACGGCCCGACCACGGCAGGCATCGCGGTGGCCGCGCTCTGCTGCGGACTGTGGCTGAGTTTCCTCGCCGTGGCCCACCGCAGGATCCGCGTACTGGCCGAGGGCGGCGAGCCGACCACGCTCACACCGAGACACGCCGGCACCGCCGTTCTCTGCACGGTCGCACTGGCGGCATGCGCGGTGGCCCTCGTCCTCTGAGACGCCCCGCCCGCTCACCCCTCCGAGGCAGCCAGACAACACGCACACCATTTTGGACAGATATGCGGCTTTTATCTGGCTAGCCTGACCGGCGTCACACTCCGCACCGCCTCCGAAGGTGAGCACCATGACCACCCTCCACCAGGAACACACCGCCCACGAACACACCCACGGCCCGGACTGCGGGCACGCCGAGGTGCCGCACGGCGACCACGTCGACTACGCGCACGACGGGCACCTGCACCGGCAGCACTCGGGACACTGGGACGAGTGCGAGCCGGGCGGGCACGTAGCCCACGAGGCACACAGCCACGAGCACGGCAAGGACTGCGGACACCCGGCCGTGACGCACGGCGACCACGTCGACTACGTTCATGACGGTCATCGCCACGCCCGGCACGACGGGCACTGGGACGACCACTAGGCGACCGCCGGGCACGAAAGAAGGAACCCCCCGAGTCGCAACCGACGGCTCGGGGGGTTCTTCGCGACCGAGACGCCAATCACGTTTCGCCCCCGCACTGGACTGCATACCGACCGGTCGGCATCATATGTGGGAGCCCCGATTTCCGGCGTACGGAGGAAACACGATGAGTTCAGACCACCCGCCAGGTCTCGATCTCGACCGGCTGCGCGGCCTGCTCGACAGCGAGCTGCCCGGACTGGTCGACGGCCCGTTGTCCGGCCGGCTGATCGAGGGCGGACGGTCGAACCTCACGTACGCGGTGACGGACGGCACCTCGAAGTGGGTGGTACGCCGCCCCCCGCTGGGCCATGTCCTGGCGACGGCACACGACATGAAGCGCGAGCACCGGGTGATCAGCGCACTGCACCCGACAGCCGTACCCGTACCACGCACACGCCTGCTGTGCGAAGACGTGGAGGTGCTCGGCGCACCGTTCTACGTCATGGACTTCGTGGAGGGCACGCCCTACCGGACCGCCGAACAACTGGCCCCGCTCGGCCCGGAGCGCACGCGCGGCGCGGTACTCGGCCTGGTGGACACGCTGGTCGAGCTGCACGCGGTGGACCCTGCCGAGGTGGGCCTGGCCGACTTCGGCCGCCCCGAGGGCTTCCTCGACAGGCAACTGCGCCGCTGGGGCAAGCAGTTGGACGCCTCCCGCAACCGCGACCTGACCGGCATCGACGAACTGCACGCCGCCCTGGGCCGCGAGCTGCCCAACTCCCCCACGCCCACGGTCGTGCACGGCGATTACCGCCTCGACAACGTGCTGATCGGTGAGGACGACGAGATCAAGGCGATTCTCGACTGGGAGATGTCCACGCTGGGCGATCCGCTGACCGATCTGGGGCTGCTGGTGATGTACAGCATCCCGCTCGGGATGCCCGACTCGCCGGTCTCCACGACGGCCAGGGCAGCCGGGCATCCGGAGCCGGCCGAGCTGATCGAGCGGTACGCCGCGCGCTCGGGGCGCGACGTGTCCGCCGTCGCCTGGTACACGGCGTTCGCGTGGTTCAAGCTCGCCGTGATCCTGGAGGGCATCCACTACCGCTACACACTCGGCCAGACCGTCGGCGCGGGCTTCGACCGCATCGGCGAGCTGGTCCCCGTCTTCATCGAGCACGGCCTGACCACTCTTCAGGAAGGCTGACCGGCCATGGACTTCGCATTCGACGCACGCACCGAGGAGCTGCGCGCCAAGCTTCTCGCCTTCATGGACGAGTACGTCTATCCGGCGGAGGCCGTCGCCCAGGAGCAGCGCGAGCAGCTCGCCTCGCCGTGGGACACCCCGGCAGTGGTGGAGGAGTTGAAGGCGGAGGCCCGCCGCCAGGGCCTGTGGAACCTCTTCCTCCCGGACTCCGAGCACGGGGCAGGGCTGACGAACCTCCAGTACGCTCCGCTCGCCGAAATCACCGGCCGTTCCCCGCAGTTGGCGCCGACCGCGCTGAACTGCGCGGCGCCGGACACCGGCAACATGGAGGTGCTCGCGCAGTTCGGCGACGATCAGCAGAAGAAGCAGTGGCTGGAGCCGCTGCTCGCCGGTGAGATCCGTTCGGCGTTCGCGATGACGGAGCCCGAGGTGGCCTCGTCCGACGCCACGAACATCACCACGCTGATCGAGCGGGACGGTGACGAGTATGTGATCAGCGGGCGCAAGTGGTACATCTCCGGGGCGATGAACCCCGACTGCAAGATCTTCATCGTGATGGGCAAGACGGATCCGGACGGGTCGGACATCCGCCGCCAGCAGTCGATGGTGCTGGTGCCGCGGGACACCCCGGGCGTCGAGATCAGGCGTGCCATGCAGGTCTACGGCTACGAGGACCACTCCCACGGCGGTCACGCCGAGGTGGTCTTCCACGGTGCACGGGTTCCGGCCTCGAACCTCATCGGTGAGGAGGGCGGCGGCTTCGCGATCGCGCAGGCGCGGCTGGGTCCGGGCCGTATCCACCACTGCATGCGGCTGATCGGCATGGCCGAGCGGGCGATCGAGCTGATGTGCCGGCGGGCGGTGTCGCGTACGGCGTTCGGCAAGTCGCTGGCCCAGCAGGGGGTCGTGCACAACTGGATCGCGGATGCGCGGGTGGCGGTCGAGCAGCTGCGTCTGCTCGTGCTCAAGACGGCCTGGATGATGGACACGGTCGGCAACAAGGGGGCTCACACCGAGATCCAGGCGATCAAGATCGCGACGCCTCGTACGGTGGTCGACATCATCGACAAGGCGGTCCAGTTGCACGGCGCGGGTGGGGTCAGCCAGGACTTCCCGCTCGCCGAACTCTGGGCCGGCGCGCGCACCTTGAAACTGGCCGACGGTCCGGACGAGGTCCATCAGCGGTCGCTGGCGCGCCGGGAACTGAAGCGATACGTCTGACCCTCGAGCGGCGGGGACAAGGCCTTCCTCGCCCCCGCCGCCCCTACCCATTCCCGTCCCTTGCTTGGGGGCTCCGCCCCCAAACCCCCGCTCCTCAAACGCCGGAGAGGCTAGATTTTCCGCAGCCCGGGCCGACACCTTCAGCCCGTCCGGCGTTTGAGGACGAGCGCGTCAGCGCGATGCGGGGGTCTGGGGGCGGCAGCCCCCAGGGACGGGACGGGTAAGGGCGGCGGGGGCGAAAAAAGGTCCGCCAAGCCACCCCCGCCCTACGGCCGCAGCGCCCGCAGCAGCAAGTCCGCCAAGTGGTCGGCGACCTCTGTCGGGGTCATCGGGCCCTCCGGGCTGTACCACGTGGACAGGTGGTGCACGGACCCGAAGTGATAGTCGACAACAAGATCCGCCGGAGTCGCCTTCGAGAAGACCCCGGCCTCCTGCCCCTCCTCGATCAGCGCGCGAAACCGCTCGTGGTACCGCCTCCGCTCGGCCCGTACCTGCTTGTTCTTCTCGGGACTCAGGTGGTGCATGGAGCGAAAGAAGATCGCCGCGTCGTCGAGGTTGTCGATCGTCGTGACGACGACATCGGCGGCGGCCCCCCGCAACCGCTCCTCGACAGGCGCGTCCGCGTCGGCGAAGGCGTCGAGCCGTTCCTGCTGAACCCGCAGCACACGCGCGTACACCTCGTGGAGCAGGTCGTCCTTGGAGCCGAAGTAGTGGTACAGCGCCCCCTTGGTGACACCGGCCGCCTCGACGATCTCCTGGACCGAGGTGCGGTCGTAGCCGCGCTCGGCGAAGAGCCGGGTGGCGGCCGCCAACAGCCGCCGCGGGACGGGCGTGCCGTCCCCGTCCGTCGTCCTGGGCACTGCCGCCACCTGCCTTCCAGTGTTCTGTGTGGAGTTCTGTTTCCGTGGTCCGCCGGCCGTCACCGGCCACCGGACGGCGGTCTACCGACCACCCTGCGACCGTGAACGCAGCTCCCGACGGAGGATCTTCCCACTTGCCGTCTTCGGCAAGTCGGGCAGGATCTCGACCTGGCGCGGGTATTTGTAGGCAGCCAGTCTCTCCTTGCAGTACGCGGCGAGTGCGGCGGGGTCCTCTTCGGCGCCCGGACGCAGGCTGATGTACGCCTTGACGGTCTCGCCGCGGTATCCGTCGGGCACCCCGACGACGGCCGCCTCGCGGACCGAAGGGTGGGTGTAGAGGACGTCCTCGACCTCCCGCGGCCACACCTTGAAGCCGGACGCGTTGATCATGTCCTTCTTGCGGTCGACGACGTAGAGCCAGCCGTCCGCGTCCATGAAGCCGATGTCGCCGGTGCGCAGTTCGCCGTCGGGGAAGGTCTCCGCGGTGGCCTCGGGCCGGCGCCAGTAGCCGGGCACGACCTGCGGACCGCGTACGAGGATCTCGCCCTGTTCCCCGAAGGGGACCTCCGCGCCCTGGTCGTCGACGATCCTCACCACCGTGTCGGGCCCCGGCAGACCTACGGCCAGCGTCCCTGAGACCGGGTCGACGGGGGCCTCGCGACCGGGCGGCACCGAGGCGCACGGCGCGGTGCACTCGGTGAGTCCGTACCCGTTGCGGATGTACGGCCCGAAGCCCGCCCGGAACTTCTCGACGAGCGCGGGCGGCACGGGCGCGCCGCCGGAGGAGATGTTGACGAAGGAGGAGAAGTGGTCCGGTGTGACGGACGGGTGGGCGGCCAGGGCCATGAAGGCGGTCGAGGGACCGACGGTGTAGTGGGGCCGGTGCTCGGCGAACGCGTCGAGGACGACACCCGACTCGAAGCGGTACGCGAGGACGAGCGTGCCCACGCTGTTGAGGCACGCGGCGAACTGGCAGACCATCCCGGTGATGTGGAACAGCGGTGCCATCGCGAAGTACACGGGTGCCTCGGGCAGGGCGAGGCCCGTCCGCTGCCGCTCGGCGTTGTACATGATGTTGCCGTGGGTGTTGGTGGCTCCCTTGGGGGCGCCGCTGGTACCCGAGGTGTAGCTGATCAGCGCCACGTCCGAGGGGCCGGGGTCGCGGCCCTCGGGGGCCTTGTGCCCGGCCCGCGCGACGGTCAGCAGGTCGTCGGCGTCCGGGGCCTTCGGCAGTCGCTCGAAGTTCAGCACTCGTGCGTCGTCCCGCGACTGGAGATCCAGTTCGCAGCCGGTGAGCACGACGCGTACGGGCGAGTCGGCGGCCGTCTCGCGCAGATACGACTCCCAGGCCCGGTCGGAGCAGATCAGCGCGGTGACCTCGCCGTCCCGCAGGACGTGGGTGACCTCGCCCGACTTGTACATCGGGTTGACGGGCAGGACGGTCGCGCCGGCCTTCCAGGCGCCGAGGACGGCGAGGACGAAGAGCGGGGAGTTCTGCAGCAGGACGGCGACCCGGTCGCCGCGCTCCAGGCCGCGGGCGGTGAGGTGGCCGGCGACGGAGTCGCTCAGCTCGTCGACCTCGCGGTAGCCGAGGCGCCCGTCGAAGTACGTGAGGAAGGTGCGGTCGGGGGCCTCGGCGACGGCCCGGCGCAGGGCGTGCACGGGTGAGTCGGCGGGGCTGACGGGTCCGCGCTGGGCGTCGTTCAGGAGCGCGAGCCACGGCTGGGCCGCGTACAGGGAGGTGGTCACCGGCCGTCCGCCTCCCACTTCTGCTGGATGTGGTTCATGTTCGTCAGCCAGCGGTCGGGGTCGGTGGCCCGCGCCCGGTAGTAGTCGGCGACCTCGGGGTGCGGCAGGATCAGGAAGCGGTCCTCCTCGATCCCGGCGAAGAGGGCGTCGGCGACGTCCTCGGGCTCGATGGCGGTCGGCACGAGGACGAGATCCCCGGCGCTGCCGGTGCTCGCGAGCATGTCGGTGCGGACACCCTGCGGACAGATCGCGTGGACCTTCACTCCGCGGTGGCGGTACGTGAGGGAGAGCCACTCGGCGAAGGCGTACGCACCGTGTTTGGTGACGCTGTACGGGGCCGCGCCGACCATGGTGAGCAGCCCGGCCGCCGAGACGGTGGAGACGAAACGGCCGCTGCCGCGCTCCAGCCAGCCGGGGATCAGCTGGTTGGCCGCACGGACGTGGGCCATCACGTTGACGTCCCAGGCGAGCTCCCAGACCTGTTCGGGAGCCGCCTCCGAGCCTCCGGAGCCGAGCCCGGCGTTGGCACAGTAGACGTCGACCGTGCCGCCGAGGGCGTCCTGGGCCTCGGCCACGATCGCGGAGGCGTCCCCCGGAACGGCGATCGCCCCGATCTCCGCGGCAACGGCCTTCGCCTTCCCGGCATCCAGATCATTGACGACGACCCGGGCCCCTTCGGCAGCGAACCGCCGCGCCAACGCGGCCCCGATGCCCCCTCCAGCTCCGGTGACAACCACTCCGGCACCCTGCACGGCTTCCACCATCGGTCTCCTTCGACACGACGAGATGAGGCTCTGCTCGACCATCAGACTAACCGGTCGGTATGCGCCCCGTAAGGGGCGCGGGGAACTGCGCGACAAGCCACAATGCACCCGCAGCTTACGAACGACCGGCGGAGCCCTTAGCGTGCTCCTGCCAGCCTTCCGCGTCAGCAACGGAGGTCACCACATGCGCCGCCTGTCCAGACGGAGTCTCCTCGCCGCCACAACCGCCGCGGCGGCGTTCTCGGCAAACCCGCCCACCACAGCCGCTGCCGCCCAGGAACCACGGGAACAAAGGGGCGCCCGCCACCTGCGAACCGGCTTCGAACGCCTGGCCGCGGACGGCTACGCCCTCCTCGAAGGCGAACGCGTCGGCGTCGTCACCAACCCGACCGGCATCACCAGGGACGTCCGCCACATCGTCGACGTCATGCACGCGGACGACCGGGTGAACCTGGTGGCCGTCTTCGGCCCCGAACACGGCTTCCGGGGCACCGCCCAGGCCGGCGGCTCCGAGGGCCGCTACGACGACCCGGCGACCGGCCTCCCGGTCTACGACACCTACCTGAAGAGCGGACAGCCGCTGGCCGACATCTTCACGGCCTCCGGCGTGGACACCGTCGTCTTCGACATCCAGGACGCGGGCGCCCGCTTCTACACGTACATCTGGACGCTGTACGACTGCATGGAGGCGGCCCGGCTCGCCGGGAAGCGTTTCGTGGTGCTCGACCGGCCGAACCCGGTAACCGGCCGGAACGCCCAGGGCCCCGTGCTGCACAAGGAGTTCGCGACCTTCGTGGGCCGGGAGCCGATCTCGCAGGCGCACGGGATGACGGTGGCGGAGCTGGCGCGGCTGTTCAACAAGGAGTTCCTCGCGGCGCCGGTGCCACTGGACACCGTGCTGATGTCGGGCTGGAAGCGGTCGGACTTCTATGACGCCTCAGGTCTCCCCTGGGTGCCGCCGAGCCCCAACATGCCGACGCCGGACACCGCGCTCGTGTACTCGGGGACGTGTCTCTTCGAGGGGACGAACCTGTCGGAGGGGCGCGGAACGACCAGGCCTTTCGAGCTGCTCGGCGCGGAGGGCATCGACCGGCGGTGGGCCGCAGAGGCAGAGCAACTGGGGCTGCCGGGTGTGCACTTCAGGGAGGCGTACTTCGCGCCCACCTTCTCGAAGTTCCAGGGCAAGACCGTCGGGGGCGTACAGATCCATGTCCACGACCGGGCCGCGTACGACCCCGTACGCACCGGGATCGCGCTGCTGGTGACCGCCAAGAAGGTGTGGAGCGGCTTCGCCTGGCGCCCCGACAACTGGATCGACAAGCTGACGGGGTCCACGCGGGTCCGCACGATGATCGACGCGGGCGCGGGTGCCGACGAGGTCGTGGCGGCGTGGCAGGGCGAGCTGGCGGCCTTCCGTCGGATGCGCGGGAAGTACCTCCTCTATCGCTGAGACATGAGTTCGGGCCGGTCGGACCGCACCTGACGTATGGCCAACTCCCCTCCGCGGCGGGACGATGCCCGCATATGCGCGGGTTGCGGGGGCCGAAGGAGGCTCGTCATGGCGGAGCCGGAAGTGGGTGTGACTCCCTACTGGGAGCTGACGTTCGACGCGGACGGGGATGTGAACGCGGGGCAGCGCGAGCGGCTGCTGAAGGAGGCGCCGGAGCGGGGCGTCAAGGATCTGATCGTGTTCGCGCACGGCTGGAACAGCGACCGGTCGGGGGCGACGCGGCTCTACAGCCGGTTCTTCGAACCGTTCCCCGGGCTCGCGCCGGACGCGCGGCTCGGGTTCGTGGGCGTGGTGTGGCCGTCGATGCGGTTCTCGGACGAGCCGATCCCCGACTTCGAGCGGACGGTGACGGCGGCGACGGTGGGACCGGCTCTGGACAAGGGCACCCGCGGCGGTCTGCTGGAGGTCTTCCCCGGCCGGGCCACCCTGGTCGACCAGCTCGCCCGGATGCTCGACCAACAGCCGGACGAGGAAGCCGCGTTGGAGGAGTTCGGGCGGCTGGTACGGCTGCTCGTCGAGCTGCACCCCGAGGCGCCGGGGACGGCGTTCGCCGCGGACACCGTGGCGGCGGCCGGGCCGCAGTGCGACCCGGAGATGTTCCTCGGAGACACGGCGGAGATGTGCCGGGAGTTCGCGCGGGCGCTGGCGGAGGAACGGGCCGGCGCCGACGGCGAGCTCGCGGTCGGCGTCGGGGCCGGGTCCGGGGTCGGAGCCGATGGACTCCAGGCCTCGTTCGGGATTCCGCCGGTCTGGGACGGCGCTCATGAACTGCTGCGGCAGGCAACGTACTTCGCCATGAAGCGGCGCGCGGGCGCGGTCGGTGAGCGCGGGCTCGGCCCGCTGGTCGGACGGCTCTCGCAGGTGGCGCCCGGGCTGCGGGTGCATCTCGTGGGGCACAGCTTCGGCGGGCGCCTGGTGTCGTTCGCGCTGCGCGGGCTGCCCAGGGGCGTACGGAACGTGAAGTCGGTGACGCTGCTCCAAGCGGCCTTCTCCCACTACGCGTTCGCGGCGCGGCTGCCGCACGACGCGCGGGGCAAGGGCGTCCTGCACGGTCAACAGGACCGTGTGGACGGCCCGTTGGTCTGCTGCTTCTCGCGCTTCGACTCGGCGCTCGGGACGATCTACCCGATGGCCTCCCGGATGGCGGGCGACAGCAACTCCGCCGTCGACCTCCGGCTTCCCCGTCTCCTGGGCAGCAAGTGGGGGGCGTTGGGGTTCGACGGGGTGCAGGCGGTGGCGGGCACCAAGGCGTTCAAGCTCGCCGACGCGCTGCGGGCGAAGCTGCCCGTGTCGGGGTGCGTGAACATCGACGCGTCCGCGGTGGTGAAACGCGGCGGAGCCCCGTCGGGGGCCCACAGCGACATCTGCCACCGGGAGTTGGCGCAGGTGGTGCTGGCGGCGGGCCGTATCCGGTGACCCGCCGCCAGTTGGTGCCCTGTCGTCACCGGTGCGAGGCGAACTCCACGACCTGCTGGTAGGTCGGCCGGTTCTGCCAGCTGATCTTGTTGTGCTTGATGCCGCCCAGCGTGCGCTGATTGACCGAGTCGGCGCACCACTGGTCGCCGGCCGAGCAGAGGTCGTCGCCCGGGTAGACCTGGGCGGCGGTCTTCGCCGCGGCCTCCTTGAGACTGTTGATCAGGATGGTCCGGCAGGCGCCGAGGCTGCCGCCGCCGCAGTACGGCTTGGCGAGTCCGCCCTCCACGGTCTCGCCGAGCACCGCCCGGATGTCCTTGTGGACGTAGCTCCACCAGCCGTACTGGAAGGAGCTTCCGGCGTGCGAGCCGGTGGGCCCGTGTCCGGCCGACGGGGGCTCGTCCACGGGGAGGTTGTTGGTCATGGCGGTGTAGAGGTCGCTGCCGAGGCCGGGTTCGAACTCGGCCTTCACCAGCAGCGGCCACCAGGCGTCCAGGATGCGGATCGCCTCGGCGTTGGCGTACGCCTTCGAACCGGCCGAGGTCTCCTTGCGTTTGGCGCCGGCCGTCACCCAGTCGGACAGCTTCGTCACGGCCGCCGCTGCCGCCGTGTCGGTGACCGGCGAACTGTTCACCACCTTCAGCAGCTTGGGCAGTACGTCCTCGGCGCGCAGGTCCGCGAGCGCCGCGTCGGCCATCGCCTTGGTGAGCGAGGCCCTGGTCACCCCGCCCGCGGTGACCAGCTTCTTCACCCGGTCCTCCAGGAGGTTGCCGCGGTGGACTGAGCCGTTGCCCCAGGGAGCCGTGGTGTAGTCCTTGGCCTGTTTGTTGTTCCAGGAGATGTAGTAGTCCTGGTCGATGGAGTTGGGGTGGGCGGACGCCGGGGTGTAGTCGGCGGTGTTCGTCGTGGGCGTCCAGTTCCTCCACTCGTACGCGGGCTGCGCCCAGACCGGGAACTCGGCGTCGACACCGCTCGCGCGGACCGGGTTGTCGCCGCTGTTGTAGTACGCGGTGTGCTGCGAGTCGGCGTAGAACCAGTTGAAGGTGTAGTTGATGTGCTGCACCGCCGACTGGAAGGTCTGAGGGCTCTTCACGTAGTCCGGGTCGTTGAGCATCTGGAAGCCGATGATCGAGTCGGCCTCGTGCATGTAGGAGGAGCGCAGGGTGGTGTACGCGACCCGTTTTCCGTCGACCGTGGCGCGGTGCGTCACCGGGCCGTACTTGGTGCGCCAGACCTGCATGCGGTACGAGCCGGCCGCGGTGCCGTCGGCGGTGGTGGGCTTCCAGGCGTTGGTCTGCTCGACCTTGTCCATGGCCGTGCAGGTGCCGCGGTAGAGGTAGTGGGTGTCGTCCTGGCAGAGCTCGACCGCGTAGGTGTCGATGATGTCCTGGCCGGAGGTCGTGGCGCTCCACGCGTAGTCCTGGCCGCGGCCGAGTTCGACGTACATGCTGAGGCCCGCGAAGGAGGCACCGCGGGCGCTGAGGCCGGGGCCCTGGATCTCCTGGAGCATCAACAGCTGTGGCGCGAAGTAGCCGGTCTGCGGTCCGAAGACGGCGATCGGGTTGCCGCTCGCGGTGCTCTTGCCGCTCACCACGAGGGCGTTGGACATACCGCGCTTCGCCGAGCTGAGGGCGCTCGCCGTCGCCGCGGCGGATGTCCCGGTGGCTGCGGTGGTGGCCGCACTGCCCGTGCGGTCGTAGACCAGGGGTTCCTGGGCCACCGAGCCCGCGGCGGGCAGGGCCTCGCCCTGGGGGTCGGCCGGTTTGGTGGCGTACGGGAAGCTCTCGCCGTTGTGGACGGTGAGGACCGCCTCGGGGTCGTTGCGCTCGCGGAAGGACTCCCAGACCTTGGTCCCCTCCTCCACGCCGTACTTGGACTGGGCGGCGAGGAGTGAGATGGCGTTGTTGACCTCGCCGCCGCCCCCGGAGCCGAAGAGCGCGCCGATGACGGAGGCGAGGGCGACCAGGTCGGTCTCCTTGAAGTGCTCGATGGTCCCGGCGTTGGTGATCGAGTCCTTGTGACCGGTCAGGACGTACTCGCCGGGGAAGTAGCGGCCGCTGTCGGAGGCGTCGATGTAGGCGTTGATGCCGGCGATGTAGGCCTTGACGTCGTCGAGGGCCTGCTGGCCGCGGGCGCCGTTCGTGGCGACGGCGTTGTCGATCTGGGCCTGGAGATCGGCCTCCGTGTAGGGGGCGTGGCGCCAGAACTCCTGCTCGAGGCCCTGGTTGGAGGGTGCGCCGCCGGCGAAGGGGGTCAGCTTGCCGCGTCCGACGTGCCGGAAGACGTCCATCAGCCACAGCCGGTCCTGGGCGGCCGCGTATCCGGCGCCGAACTCCGTGCCGTAACGCGTGGTGCCTGTGATGTGCGGCACACCGGTCTTCTTGTCGCGGACGATCGTGACGTCGGTGCGTCCGGCGGGCTTCAGGGTCGACTCGACCTGGTCGGCGGGGACCCCGAACGAGGCGTCCCTGAAGAAGTCGTTGATCTTGGCGTCGGTGAGCCCGGAGTAGCCCGACGCGAGGTTGCCATAGGGCGCGAGCTGGTCGTCCGCGTGTGCGGGCTGGGTGCCGAAGGCCTGGTTCAGGAGGATCTCGGCGAGGGTCGCGTTGCCGTTCTGGCCCGCCGGGAGGATGTCCGAACACCGGCCGCCGCAGTAGTCGTTCGCGGCGGCCGCGGCCGCCGCCGAGGGGGGCTGCGCGACGGCCGTCTGGGAAAGCGGAGACAAAAGACCGGCAACGAGCGCGCATATGGATGCGCCCTTGAGGAACTTGGTGAATCTGCGGGGAGTTCTCTGTCTGTCGAGGATGGTGCGTGGGGTACGCCGGGGCATGGCTGGCTCCTCGCGACGGGGGTGAGCCGGACGTTACCGCCGGTATCCCCGCGTTTGAAGATGAACATGCGTCACTTTTGGCGTCGGAGGGGTCGACGGATCCCCCGAGGCACCGCCGGCCGCCCTGGCCGACGGCGAGAAGCAGACGGTGGACGGCCGAGAACCGTCTGGCGGGTAGTCCGAAACCGCCCGATTGGCGGCTTTTTGACAGTCGCCGAAAAACAGATGGAGCCGAATCGCGTGTCGATACGTCTATTCGGCGACGTCCTTTCGACGACGCCGAAGTGACCGAAGTACAGGTGCAGGTGTGACGGAGGTGCAGGGCGATGGCCGGCTTTCGGAGTCTGGCGAGACAGGTGCGCGACCCGAGGAGCGATCTGGCACTGCGGCGCTATTCACTGCGCAAGTGCCTTGAGAGGTTCGCTCCTTACGGTCACCGGGCGACCTGGGACCATCTGTGCTCCCGGGCCGGGTTCGGCCCCGAGGACAGGTCCCCCGATCCAGCGCGGCTCGTGGCCGCACTGGACGAACTGGAGGAGGCGCGCTCCGTATGGCTCGCCTACGAGGTCGAGTTCGCACAGCGCCGCAAGAAGGAGAAGCACGACGGTCTGCGCAGCCCCGGCAGCGTGGACGACTGGCACCGGCTCACCTGGGGCGGCTTCGGGGTCGCCTGGTGCGACGACCCGCGGGTCCACCCCCATGAGCCGATGGCCGAGGTGCTGCGCCGGCTGATCGCCGCCCTGGAGCGCGAGCCGGGCACCGTCTGCCCGGTCTGCTCGGGCGAGCGCCTCACCTGGAAGTACGACCTGGCCCACGAACCGTCCACGGGCCCGGTCTGCACGGCCTGCGGGATCGTGGTCCCGCGGCCGGTTCTCACGCCCGAGGCCCTGGCAGAAGCCAGAAGAGGGCGTCTGTTGGTGTCGGTGGCGAGCTAGGCGTGCCGGGGGTGCGCCGGCGGAACCGCACCCCCGGGCGATTGACTACGGCGTCTTGACGTCGGTGTGGATGGCGAGCTTGAACTCGGCCAGCATCAGCGGTGTGGAGACCTTCACGTCCCCCGCGCCGCGCACGGAGATCTTCAGGCCGAGCGGTGTCCCCGGGTGGACGAACATCTGCCACATGTAGGTGCGGTACTGGCCGCCCCGGGTGGGTGCGATGTCGGTCGTGGCCGTCGAGTTGTAGCCGGTCGAGAGGTTCAGCGGGTCCCGGACGTAGCGTGCCCGGTACTCGAGTCCGGCGGAGTCCGCCTCCCAGAAGACCATCGCGGACAGTACGCCCCAGCCGTCGTGGCTGGGCCAGATCAGGCCCGAACGGGCGTCGGGGAACGTCGACGCGCTGTCGCCGCCCTGCGCCGGGTCGTGCATGTTCCAGGGGTCGTACTGCTCCTCCCCCGTGACGTACGGGAAGCGCACGAGGTGGTACCCGTCGCTGTCGTACGTGATGGTCTGCGCCCCCGTGTGCGCGGCTTCCCACTTGAGCGAGCAGATGGCGAGGCTCATCGCCTGTTCCTCCTTCGATCTCCGGTTGTCAGTGGCGCCTGGCACCATCGGGGGCATGGTGCAGGTGTGTGTGAACGGGGGACGCGGGTCCGGTGACGGCGCTCTCGTGCCGCTGTCGCCGGGGGCGATGGCCGACTCCGCGGCGGAGGCCGTCGCGGTCGGGGCGTCGGACATCCATGTACATCCCAAGTCCCCCTGTGGAGAGGACACGCTGTCGCCGAAAGCGGTTGCAGTGACGCTTGAGGAAATTCGTTCCCGGGTCGCCGTCCCCGTCGGCGTGACCACCGGCGCCTGGGCCGAGCCCGACCCCGCGGCCCGCGTCACCCGCGTCCACGAGTGGACCGTCCTGCCCGACCACGCCTCGGTCAACTGGCACGAGCCGGGAGCCGAACAGGTCGCCGCCGCGCTCCTGGAGCGGGGCGTGGCCGTGGAGGCAGGCATCTGGTCCGCCACGGACGGAGCCGCCCGCTTCGCGGCCTCACCACTCGCCCCAAGGGTCCTGCGCGTCCTGGCGGAGGTGACGGACCCGAATCCCGACACGGCGGAGGACTCGGCCCGGGAGCTGCTGGCCGCACTCACCGTCACTCACGGCCGTCCCGTCCTGCTGCACGGCGAGGAGGGCGGCACCTGGCCCGTCCTCCGGCTCGCCGGACGCCTCGGGCTCGCGACACGGATAGGCCTGGAGGACACACTGTTCCTGCCGAACGGCCAACGGGCGCTGTCCAATGCGGAGTTGGTCACGGAGGGACTGGCCCAGTACGAGAGAGCGCAGCGCACGCCGTAAGGGGGGCGCGCCCCGAAAGGGGCGCGGGGAACTGCGCGACGAGCCCCCACCGGGCCCGCAGATCACCACCCCCTCCCCGGCGGAGCACATACCAGCACCAAAATCCTTCGCTCCACCCCTTTCCCGTACGGACAGTTGGAGGCGATGAAACCGGTCTGAGGAACCCGAGGAGTCCCACCATGTCGACGCTGCGCGTCACCGCCGAAGTGCTGACCGTCCACGAGCATCCGAACGCCGACGCGCTCGAACTGGCCCAGGTGGGCCTGTACCGAGCAGTCGTCGCCAAGGGCGTGTACCGCACCGGTGAGACCGCCGTCTACATCCCCGAGCAGTCCGTGCTGCCCGAGGAGCTGATCGAGGAGCTGGGCCTGACCGGACGCCTCGCGGGCAGCAGGTCGGACCGGGTGAAGGCGGTGCGGCTGCGCGGCGAGCTGTCGCAGGGGATCGTCTGCCGGCCGAAAGCGCTGGCCGACGTCGACCTCGCGCGGGCCGCCGCGGACGGCACGGACTTCGCGGAGCGGCTCGGCATCACCAAATGGGTGCCGCCGATACCGCCCACGATGGACGGCGAAGTCGAGCCGGCCCCCGATCTGCTCCCCTGGGTCGACATCGAGAACATCCAGCGCTACCCGGACATCTTCGCCCCGGGCGAGGACGTGGTGCTGACCGAGAAACTGCACGGCTCGGCCTGCCTGCTCACGTACTTCGCCGAGAACGGCCGCGTCCAGGTCTCCTCGAAGGGCTTCGGCGCCAAGTACCTGGCCCTGACGGAGGACCCGCGCAACCTGTACTGGCGCGCGATACACGGCCACGGCGTCGCGGCGGCCGCGGCCCGGCTCGCCGAGCGGCTCGGGGCGCGCCGGGTCGGCGTCTTCGGCGAGGTGTACGGAGCGGGCGTACAGGACCTCACCTACGGCGCCGACGGCCGCCGCGAGCCGCTCGGATACGCCGTGTTCGACGTGTCCGCGGAGATCGACGGCGAGGTCCGCTGGCTGGACGCGACGGAGCTGCTCACGGGTGAACTGCCGCTCGTGCCACGGCTCTACGAGGGCCCGTACGACATCGGCCGCGTCCTGGAGTTCGCCTCCGGGTGCGAGACGGTCTCCGGGCGCGAGCTGCACCTGCGCGAGGGTGTCGTGATCAGGCCCGCCACCGAGCGGTACAGCCCGGTGACGGGCGGCCGGGCCGTCGCGAAGGCGGTCAGCCCGGCGTATCTGACGCGCAAGGGCGGCACGGAGTACGAGTGAGGAGAGGAACCCGGGGGCCGCTTCAGCCGCAGTCCCTGGGCTCCTCATCCGGCTGCTCGCGCCGCTTCCTGGCGCCCGGGCGTTCCACCATCAGCCGGGAGCCGCTCTGCCGTTCGCCGAAGACGTCGTCGGGGTTGGACAGTACGCAGGTCTCCAACGAGAGACAGCCACAGCCGATGCAGTCCGTGAGGTGGTCACGCAGGCGGCTCAACTGCTTGATGCGCTCGTCGAGTTCGGACCGCCAGGCCTCCGAGAGGCGGGCCCAGTCCTCGCGCGTCGGGGTGCGCTCCTCGGGCAGCTCGGCGAGCGCGTCGCGGATCGTGGCCAGCGGGATGCCGACGCGCTGCGCGGCCCGTACGAACGCGACCCGGCGCAGTGCGTCACGGTGGTAGCGGCGCTGATTGCCTGTGGTGCGGCGACTGCTGATCAGGCCCTTGGACTCGTAGAAGTGCAGGGCCGAGACGGCGGCGCCGCTGCGGGCCGACAACTGGCCGACCGTGAGTTCGTGGATCTTCTCGGGAATCTGGGGCACCCCTCGAAGCCTACCCATGCCGTGGGCCTACCTCGCCCGCCGTCCTCGTCGCGCGGCATTCGTCACTCGCCACGCGTCACGCGTCACGCGTCACTCGCCACGCGTCACGCGTCACGCGTCACTCGTCACGCTTCCGGTCCGTTGACAGGGAACCCCCCGCCCTACCATGCTAAGCAGTTGCTTAGACATCTGCTCAGACATTGCTACACGGGAGGCCAGGGACATGGCAGAGCCGAGGATCTTCACGTCCGCCGACGAACTGAAGGCGGCGGTGGGCGAGCAGTTGGGGTACAGCGACTGGCTGGAGGTCGACCAGAAGCGGATCGATCTGTTCGCCGACGCGACAGGGGATCACCAGTGGATTCATGTGGACCCCGAGAAGGCCGCGGCGGGTCCCTTCGGGACGACCATTGCCCACGGGTACCTGACCTTGTCGCTGCTGCCGCTGTTCGGGCCTCAGCTGATCAAGGTCGAGGGGGTGAAGATGGGCGTCAACTACGGGACGAACAAGGTTCGTTTTCCCGCTCCCGTGCCGGTGGGGTCGCGGCTGCGCGCGACCGCGAAGATCACGGGGGTTGATGAGGTGCCTGGTGGTGTGCAGGTGTCTGTCGGGTTCACCGTGGAGCGCGAGGGGGGCGACAAGCCGGTTTGTGCGGCTGAGTCGGTGTCTCGGTACTACTTCTGACCGGTCGCGTGTTGACTGCGGGTCCGTTGTGGTCCCCCAGCCTTCGGCCGGGAGGTGCCCCCAGGTCGCGCAGTTCCCCGCGCCCCTAACGGGGCTCGGCCCCGACCATCCTCAGAACCAGGTCCGCGTACAGGGTGCCCACCTCGTCCGGGGTCCTCGTGCCGTTGACGTTGAACCAGCGGGCCACGTCGATGCACAGGGAGAGGACCGCGAGAGTGGTGCCCGGGACGTCCGGGACGTCGAAGTCGCCCGCGGCCACGCCGTCCTGGATGATGCCGCGGACCTCGGCGTCGACCTGGCGGCGCAGGGCGATGATCTCGGCCCGGGCGTCCGGGCCGAGCGAGTCCAGTTCGTACTGCACGACCCGTGCGGTGGTCCGCCCGCCGGCGTGCCAGCGGACGAAGGAGCTCACGGCGTCCGCCAGCCGCTCGGCGGCGCTGCCCTCACCCTGGGCCGCCGTCCGCAGGATCTCCAGGGCCTTCTCGTGACCGATCCTGCTGATCCGGTGGAGCAGTTCTTCCTTGGTCTTGTAGTGGATGTAGAGCGCGGCCGGGCTCATCCCCGCCCGGCCGGCGATGTCACGGGTCGTCGTCGCGTGGTACCCGCGCTCGGCGAAGGCCTCCACGGCGGCGACGAGCAGCCGCCGGGCCGCGTCCGGGGTGACCTCGGCCCACGGCGGCATCTCCGCACCGGCCGTCTCCTCCGCCGTACTCATCGCTGGTTCGCCCCTTCCACTGGCAGAACGAACACCATACCTCCGATGCTGAGCGAGCGCTTAGAGTGCCCGATCAGAGGCGTGGAAAACCGCCTCGGC
Organism: Streptomyces sp. NPDC050988; assembly: GCF_044456225.1. Classification (NCBI taxonomy): domain Bacteria; kingdom Bacillati; phylum Actinomycetota; class Actinomycetes; order Kitasatosporales; family Streptomycetaceae; genus Streptomyces; species Streptomyces sp. NPDC050988. The sequence continues at coordinate 117,773 of NZ_JBITFQ010000032.1, forward strand.
GCTTCACAGCTTCTCGAAGGGGTCGTGTGCGGCGAGGAGCTTCTCCAGGCGGGCCTGGTCGACCCGGCTGACGATCTGCCCGGCCTCCTGACGGTCGCGGATCACCTTGGCGAGGGTGAAGGCGGAGGTGACGAGGTAGAGGACGGCGATCCCCAGGAATGCGCGCACCCAGGTGTCGGCCTCCAGCTTGAAGATGCCGATGGTGGTGGCGACGACGGCGACGCCGAACGATAGGACCGCCTGGCCGTAGAAGGCGGCGGTGTTCTGCTGCTTGACCGGTGTCTCACTCATGCGCACCAGAGTCGGCCCACGTGGCGGGAACCACATCCGCTCGCGTACTCAGACGCGTACTCAGAAGGCCGAAATCCCTGTCAGCGCACGGCCGATGACCAGTTTCTGGATCTGACTGGTGCCCTCGTACAGGGTCATCACGCGGGCGTCGCGCAGCAGTTTGCCGACCGGGTACTCGTCGATGTAGCCGTAGCCGCCGAAGACCTGGAGGGCGTTGTTCGCGGCGCGCACGGCGGCCTCCGAGGCGAAGAGCTTGGCCTTGGAGGACTCGGTGGCGAACGGCTCGCCCCGGTCGACGAGATCGGCGACGCGCCAGGTGAGCAGCCGGGCCGCGTCGACGTCCACGGCGATGTCGCTGAGCAGCTCCTGGACGAGCTGGTGGTGGGCGATCGTCCTGCCGAACTGCTCGCGCTCGGTCGCGTACGTCACGGCGGCGTCCAGCGCGGCCTGGGCGATGCCGACACAGCCGGCCGCGACGGACATCCGGCCCTTGGCCAGCGCGGACATGGCGATGGAGAAGCCCTTGCCCTCGGGGCCGAGCATCGTGGAGGCCGGCACGCGGACGTCCTCCAGGACCAGCTCGGCGGTGGCCTGGCCGCGCAGTCCGAGCTTGCCGTGGACGGTGCGGCGGGTGAGGCCGGGGGTGTCGGTGGGTACGAGGAAGGCGGAGACGCCCTTGTGGCCGGGGGCGTCGGTCGAGCGGGCGAAGAGCAGCACGACGTCGGCCCAGGTGCCGTTGGTGATGAACATCTTGCTGCCGCTGATCACGTAGTCGTCGCCGTCGCGCACCGCCCTGGTCGACAGGTTGCCCGCGTCGGACCCTGTGCCCGGTTCGGTGAGGCCGAAGCAGCCGACGTACGCACCCGAGGTGAGCCCCGGCAGCCACTGCCGCCTCTGCTCCTCACTCCCCCAGGACGCGATGGTCTTGGCGACCAGGCCGAGGGAGACCGAGACGATGCCGCGGACCGAGGAGTCGCCCCGGCCCAGCTCCTCCGTCACCAGGCAGTACGTGAGATGGTCGCCGCCGGATCCGCCGTACTCCTCGTCGACGGTGAGGCCCAGGAAGCCGATGTCGCCGAGCTTCTTCACGATCGAGCGGTCGACCTCCTCCGCCCGGTCCCAGGCGACGACGTGCGGGGCGATCTCCCGGTCGACGAAGTCCCTGGCGAGCCGTCGGACGGCGGTCTGCTCCTCGCTGAGCCCCAGGTTCATGACGAGTCCTCCCGGTCGAAGGCCACGTGTCGAAGGCCACGTGACGGCCGCGACATGACTGCTGCAGCATTAAATTAGCACTGCTAGTTTCCGGTTCGCAGCCCTACTATGTGCGCCATGGCCAGACCGCGCAAGCCCCTCCTCAGCACCGACCGGATCGTCGGGGCGGCCCGGACGCTGGTGGACGCCGAGGGCCTGGCCGCGGTCTCGACGCGCCGGCTCGCCGCCGAACTGGGCGTGAGCGGTCCGTCCCTCTACAACCACTTCCGGACGAAGGACCAGATCCTGGAGGCGGTCGCGGACTCCGTGAGCGCGCAGGTCGACCTGTCGATGTTCGAGGACGGGCGCGACTGGCGCACCGCGCTGCACGACTGGGCCGTCTCCTACCGGGCCGCCCTGCGCGACCACCCCAACATCGTCCCGGTCCTGGCCCGCGGCCCCGGCCGCCGCCCGGCCGGACTACGGCTCGCCGACGCCGTCTTCGGTGCGATGGTCGAGGCGGGATGGCCCCCGGCGCAGGCCACGTCCATCGGCGCGCTGATGCGGTACTTCGTGATGGGCTCCGCGCTGGGATCGTTCGCCGGGGGCTTCGTGGACGACGAGACCGCGTACGACCCCGCCGACTATCCGCACCTCGGGCAGGCCCATCTCCTCGCCGAACAGCAGGAGAAGATCGACGAACGGGCCTTCGAGACGGGGCTCAGGGCGTTGCTGGACGGGTTGGCGCTGCAGTTCGAGGGGCTGCGGGGGGAGTAGGGGTTCCGCATGCCTTCCTTTGTCTGCGGGCCGCATGTGGCTTGTCGCGCAGTTCCCCACGCCCCTTACGGGGCGCTCAACGTTCGGCGCTCGCCGAACTGTGCGTCGCGCATCCTGAGTGCATGACCTCCTCACGGACCGGGGCCGCTGGGCTCGCCGCCCTTGCCTCTCTCGTCGCCGACGAGACGCGGGCCGGTTTTCTGCTGGCCCTGCTCGACGGGCGGGCGTGGACCGCCGGGGAGCTGGCACGGCACGCGGGGGTCGCCGCGTCGACGGCCAGCGAGCACCTGGGCAAGCTCGTCGCGGGCGGGCTGCTCGCCGAGGAGCGGCAGGGGCGGCACCGGTACGTACGGCTGGCCGACGCCCGGGTCGCCCAGCTCGTCGAGGACCTCGCCGCCCAGGTCTCGCCGACGGCCGCCGTACGCCCTCGCACCCTGCGTGAGGCGGGCGCGGGCAGCGCGATGGCCCGGGGCCGCACCTGCTACGACCACCTGGCCGGCCGCCTCGGCATCGCCGTCACCGACGCGCTGACCGGCCTCGGACTGCTCCGGCAGGACACGGGGTTCGCGCTCACCGACGAAGGCGTGCGCTGGTTCGACGGCCTCGGCGTCCCCCTCGTACGCACCGGACGCCGCCCGCTCGCCCGGGCCTGCCTGGACTGGACGGAACGACGCCCGCACCTCGCCGGCATCGCGGGAGCGGCCCTGTGCCGCCATGCCCTGGACACGGGCTGGTGCGTTCGCATCGGCTCGGAGCGAGCGGTAAAGGTCACGGCTGAGGGCGAACGGGCGTTGGCGGAACTCCTGGGAATCCAGCCCGAGACTCTCCACTGACCCGCCCCCAAGGCGCCTCTCAAGGGGCGCGGGGAACTGCGCGCTCAGCCCGCACCGACCCGCAGACAGACAACGCCACCCAGCGGAGCACAACGCCCCGTCCAAAAACCGCGAGCCCTTTCCCGCAACCCCACCTAGCCTCTGGAAAGTGATGAAGCCTCTCCTGTCCGCCCGCCGCACAGAACTGCTCGCGGCCACAGCCGCGACAATCACCGTGCTGCTGTGGGCCTCCGCGTTCGTGTCCATCCGCAGTGCGGGCGAGGCCTACGCGCCCGGTGCGCTGGCGCTCGGCCGGCTGCTCGCCGGGGCGCTCGTCCTCGGCGTGATCTGCCTGATACGCCGGGAGGGACTGCCCCCGCGCGCCGCGTGGCCGGGGATCGTGGTGTCCGGGCTGCTCTGGTTCGGGCTCTACATGGTGGTCCTCAACTGGGGTGAGCAGAAGGTCGACGCGGGCACCGCCGCCCTCGTGGTGAACGTCGGCCCGCTGGTCATGGCGCTGCTCGCGGGGTGGCTGCTCAAGGAGGGGCTGCCGCCGAGGCTGCTCGCCGGGATGGCCGTGTCGTTCGCGGGAGCGGCGGTCGTCGGCCTGTCGATGTCGGGCGAGGGCAGCGCCTCCGTACTCGGCGTGCTGCTCTGTCTGCTCGCCGCGGTGGCGTACGCGGGCGGTGTGGTCGCCCAGAAGCCGGCCCTGCGGCACGGTTCCGCGCTCCAGGTGACGACGTTCGGCTGTGCGATCGGGGCGGTGGCCTGTCTGCCGTTCGCGGGGCAGTTGGTGTCCGACGCCGCCGACGCCCCGCTGTCCGCGACCCTCAACATGCTGTATCTGGGCGTCTTCCCGACCGCCCTCGCGTTCACGACCTGGGCGTTCGCGCTGGCCCGTACGACGGCCGGGAAGATGGGTGCCACGACGTACGCGGTGCCCGCGCTGGTGGTGCTGATGTCCTGGGTGGCGCTCGACGAGGTGCCGGGCTGGATCACGCTCGTCGGCGGGCTGGTGTGTCTGGCGGGGGTGGCGGTGTCGCGGTCGCGCCCGCGAACGGCCGCCGTGGCGGCGGAAGTTGGGCCTGCGGCTGCCGCCGGGCCGGTCGCCGCGGCCCCGGAGACGAGTCCGGAGCCGCAGCGCGAGCAGGCCTAGGCGGCACGGCTTCTCAGCGTGAACGGGCCCTGTCCGCAAGGACCTTGATCGATCCGAGCGCGATCACGGCGAGCCCGATGATGTACGCGGACACCGACATCGATGTGCCCGTCGTCTCCAGCAGGAGCACCATCACGAAGGGCGCGAGTCCGCCGCCGAGCACAGCCGCGATCTGGTAGCCGAGCGAGGCGCCCGTGTACCGCATCTCGGGGGTGAACAGCTCGGCGAACAGGGCGGCCTGGGGCCCGTACATGATGCTGAGGAAACAGCTGCCGACGAACGTGCCGACCGCCAGCCACAGCAGCGAGCCCGTGTCGATCAGCAGGAACATCGGTACGGCCCACAGGGCGATGCCGGCCGCACCGAGACCGTAGATCCGGATGCGGCCGATGCGGTCGGAGAGCGCGGCGGACGCGGGGATCAGGACGAGCTGGGTGAGGCTCACGCAGAGGGAGACCGTGAGGACGGCGCCGCGGTTCATGTCGAGTTCGCGGGTCGTGTAGTCGAGGACGCCGGTGATCAGGATGTAGAAGGTCGCGGTGTTCACGGCGAACGAGCCGCCCGCAAGGAAGACCGTGCCGAGGTGGCCGCGGAGGATGGTGCGCAGCGGGGAGTTCCGCGCACCGTCGTCGCCCTTTCCCTTGCCTGCTCCCTGTTCTGTTGTCTGTCCCTTCTCTTCCCTCTCCTTCTCGGCCAGGGCCCGTTCGGCCGCCCGGAACTCCGGGGTCTCCTCGACGTGCTTGTGGATGTACCAGGCGAGTACGAGGACCAGCAGGCCGACCAGGAACGGGAGCCGCCATCCCCACGCCGCGAACGCCGACTCACTGGTGAACGCGCCGGCGAGGAGGAAGACCGAGTTGGCGGTCACCACGCCGATGGGGACGCCGAGTTGGACGAAGCTGCCGTAGATGCCGCGCTTGCCTTCCGGGGCGTACTCGGTGGCGAGGAGCATCGCGCCGCCCCACTGGGCGCCGACGGCGATGCCCTGCATGACGCGGAGCGTGACGAGCAGGACCGGGGCGGCCATGCCGATCGTCTCGTACGTGGGGAGGAGGCCGATGCCCGTAGTGGCCACGCCCATCAGGGTCAGGGCCAGGACCAGCATGGGCTTGCGGCCCCGTTTGTCGCCGAGGTGGCCCGCGATCACTCCGCCGAAGGGGCGGGCGAGGAAGCCGACCGCGAAGGTCGCGAACGAGGCGAGGACTCCTGCGGAGGGGCTGCCTGCGGGGAAGTACAGGTCTCCGAGGACGAGGGCCGCCGCTATGCCGAAGACGAAGTAGTCGTACCACTCGACTGCTGAGGCGAGGGCGGCGGCCGTTGCCACCTTGCGGCGGTTTCTGGTGGTTTGTTCGGGGGTGGATGTGCTGGGGAGAGCGGGAGGAGCGGTGTCCATGCGGTGCACACTCCGGTGGGTGCGGGGACGTTCGCGGCAACGTACTGACCGGACGGTATGTGGGTCAACGGGTGTGCCGGGATCGGTTTTTTTCTCGCCCCCGCCGCCCCTACCCATTCCCGTCACTAACTCAGGGGCTCCGCCCCCGAACCCCCAAAAGATTGCGCAGTTCCCCGCGCCCCTAAGGTC
>NZ_JBITFQ010000033.1:0-21335 GCF_044456225.1 Streptomyces sp. NPDC050988
GGGGGGGGGGGGGGGGGGGGGGGGGGGGGGGGGGGGGGGGGGGGGGGGGGGGTGTTGGGGGGGGGGGGGGGGGGGGGGGGGGGGGGGGGGGGGGCCCCCCGCCCCCCCCGCCCGGGGGGGGGGGGGGGGCCCGATGTGGTGTGTCGGGTGCGAGTGCGTTGGGGCTGGTCGCGCAGTTCCCCGCGCCCCTGAAAAGCGGGGCTGCGCCCCTGCTTTTGTCTTTGGGGGCGCGGGGAACTGCGCGACCAGCCCACGACAACCCGCAGACGGCTTCCCGGCGGTGGGCCCCTTCAGGGGCGCGGGGAACTGCGCGAGCAACCCCCACCCACCCGCACCCGGGACATCTACCGGCGTTTGCGGAGGGCTCGGCCCAGTACCACCGCCGAGGCCAGGAGGAGGGCCGCCGCGGGGGCCGCCCAGCGGAGGGCCGCGCTGGGCCCCGCCGCCTCGGGGGCAGGCACGGGGGCGTAACGCCCCCGCGGAGGCGCGTGGTCCACCTCCTCCGCGCTGCGGCCGATCATCGTGCGCCGGGCGTGCGCCGCCTCGGCGGGAGCGTCCGACGCCGGGACCGCGTCGCCCTCGAAACCCCCCTCGAAGTCCTCCTCGGCGAACGGTTCGAGCGAGGGAGGCGGAACCTCGGCCTCGTGGATGGAAGAGGTCTCCTCGGCGGCAGGGGGCTGCTCGGCGGGCGAGGGCTCCTCGGCCGGCGGAGGCTCCGGGGCCGCCGCCTCAGGTGCGGGGGCGGACGCCTCAGGCTCGGGGGCGGACGCCTCGGACTCGGGGGCCGCCCCCGCCCCCCTCGCCTCACCGCCGGAGGCCGCCGCGTCCGGCACCGCCAACCCCTCCGCGAACCGGCTCAGCAGGCGCGTCGTCGCCGAGGTCACCGCGTCCGTCGGGAGTTCCGTGACCCGGCCGTCGGCCGACGCCGTACCGGTGAAGGTGACGGTCGAGCCACTCGGATCATCGTCCTCGCGCGAGCGCAGCGACAGGGTGAGGGCGAGCTTCACCGTGCCGCTGCCGCGGGCCTCGGTGGCGTCGGCCTCGACGGCGTACGTGCCGTCGTCCTGCGGGGAGACGGTGAGCGCCCCGCGATACGTGATGGCATGCCCGCCGACGCGTACCTTCAGGCGGCCGGAGACGGGCGGTGTCCCCGCGTCCTGCTGGAGCCCGGGCACGGCCCGGGCCACCCGCGCGGGATCGGCGAGAGCCTCGCGCAGCGACTCGACGGGAACCGGAACGAACACCTCATGCTCCATGTCGGCCGAGCCTACCCAGCACCGCCCGTACCGCACCTCTGTATGAGGGGATTCCCCCGGATCCGCCGGCAGAGCGACTCGGTCGGAGTCAGTCCGTGTCAGTCCGTGTACCTCGGATGCACCAGCGTGGACGGCGGCAGACCGGTGAGCCGGGTGCGTTCCGCCGCCCGCGCGTCTGCCCGCAGGGACGGTACGTACGGGGTGCCCGGCGGCGTACGCAGCTGCGGCCGGGCGCGGGACGCGAGGACGAACCCCCAGTCGTGCGGGGCCCGGGACCGGCTCGCCGCCGCCGAGTCGCGTCCGGCCACGGAGTACGGGACGGTCCGCAGGCCGGCCGCCCGTACCGTCGCGTCGACCGTCCAGAAGGCCCGCGGCCGCGACTCCACGGGCCCCGCGTGCACGACGAGCCGCCCGCCGCCGGCGAGGACGCCCCGGGCGAGCCCGTAGAACTCCTGCGAGTACAGCTTCGTACTGGACGTGATCCCGGGATCGGGCAGATCGGAGACCACGACGTCGTACGCGCCCCGCGGGGCCCGGCGCAGCCAGCCGAACGCGTCCGCGGCGACCACGCGCACCCTCGGATCCCCGTAGACGTGTCCGTTCAGCTCGGACAGCGCCCGGTCGGTGCGGGCCAACTCCACGAGCCGCGTGTCGAGTTCGACGACGTCGACCTGCCGTACGCCGGCGTGCCGGAGCACCTCGCGCACGGCGAGGCCGTCGCCGCCGCCGAGGACGAGCACGCGCGCGTGCGGGCCGTTCATCGCGGGGTGGACGAGGGCCTGGTGGTAGCGGTGTTCGTCGCTGCCGCTGACCCGCAGGCGTCCGTCGAGGTAGAGGTCGAGGGGGCGGCCGTCCGTGCCTCCGGTGAGGACGATCTCCTGGACTTCGGTGTGCATCGCCACGCGTACGTCCTTGCCGTACACCGCGTGCCGCGCGGCCCGCTCGAAGTCGTCCACCAGGACGGCGGCCGAGGCGAGCAGCGCGAGGACGACGAGGTTGGCGACGACCAGCAGCCAGCGGGCACGCCGGCTCAGGTCCTGCCGGAACAGGCCGAGGACGAGGGCGCCGCCCGCGATGGCGTTGACGGTTCCGGTGATCAGCGTCGCGGTCAACTGGCCCAGCAGGGGCAGGAGAAGGAAGGGAAAGGCCAGGCCGCCGACCAGCGCGCCCACGTAGTCCGCGGCGAACAGGTCCGCGACCGCGCCGCCCGCGTCCTGTCTGCGGATGCGCTGGATCAGCTCCATCAGCAGGGGGACCTCGGCGCCGATGAGCAGTCCGATGGCGAGGGAGAAGCCGACGAGGAGGTAGCTGGATCCGCCCTCCCAGGCGCCGCCCCAGTCGCCGGTCCAGGCGAAGACGGCGTACAGGGCCATCGCGCTGCAGCCGCCGACGAGCGCGAGCAGAGCCTCGACGGCGCCGAAACCGGCCGCGGCGCGGCTGCGCAGGCGCTTCGCGACGAGCGAGCCGAGGCCCATCGCGAAGACCATCACGGACAGGACGACGGAGGCCTGGGTGACCGAGTCGCCGATCAGGTACGAGGCGAGGGCGACGAGTTCGAGTTCGTACACGAGTCCGCAGGCCGCGCAGATGAAGACGCCTGCGAGGACGAGGAACCGGCCGGTGGCCGTGCTGACCGGCAGACGCGCCGGGCCCTGGCCGCTCCGGGGCGGCGGCGGGGCCGTGGCCGTGCCCGGCCGGTCCGTGGCCGTGCCGGGCTGGGCGGGGGCCGTGGCCGTGCCGGGCTGGGCGGTGGCGTGCGGCTCGATCACCCAGCGAACGGTACGTCACCGAACAACTGCGTCCTGTCACCCACACGTGTGGAAAATCGGGCCTGAACGCATACTTTGGCCAGGGCGCGTACGGGCCGTGAACGGGGTGGTTCTGTCTTTTCCGGTCGCGTTTTCGGGTGCGGGTCCGTTTGGGCTGAGCGCGCAGTTCCCCGCGCCCCTTACAGGGGCTCGCTCCGGGGCTCTGTCCGATTCTCCTGGGGTTCTCCTGGGGCCAAAGGACTACTGAACGCCGATCAGGGCTAGGGTCGAAGTCAGGTAACCACGTGCAATCCTCAGGAGTACCCACCGAATGTCTATCGACCCGTCCTCGATTCCGAACTTCGGGGGCCAGCCCGAGCCGAACCCCGGCGGACCGGCGGGCCCCGTCGTCCCTGATCAGGACCTTGTGAAGCAGCTCCTGGACCAAATGGAGCTGAAGTATGTCGTCGACGACGAGGGTGACCTCGCGGCGCCGTGGGAGCAGTTCCGCACGTATTTCATGTTCCGCGGTGAAGGTGACCAGCAGGTCTTCTCGGTGCGGACGTTCTACGACCGGCCGCACCAGATCGAGGAGAAGCCCCAGCTCCTCGAGTCGATCGACGACTGGAACCGGCGCACGCTCTGGCCGAAGGTCTACAGCCACACGCACGACGACGGCACCGTCCGCCTGATCGGCGAGGCGCAGATGCTGATCGGCACCGGCGTCAGCCTGGAGCACTTCGTGTCGTCCACGGTCAGCTGGGTGCGGGCCGCCATCGAGTTCGACAAGTGGCTCGTCGAGCAGCTCGGCCTGGAGCAGGAGATCGACGAGGCCGAGAAGCCCGAAGAGGACGAGTAGTCCTCACTCGGGCACTCGGACACTCGGGCACGAGCCCCGCGGGCCACGGCCGCGCGGCGGCTCACAGCGGCTTGTGGGCGAGCACGACGAGGTACGCCCCGTACGCGAACGAGAGCCCGGCCAGGGCGCCGACCACCAGGGTCGCGTGCCACGGTCGGGCTCTCGCCGTCCGTACGAGTGCGCAGGCCAGCGGCAGCAGCAGCGGGAACGCCGGAAGCAGGAACCGCGGCTTGCACTCGAAGAAGCCGGCGCCGCCGACCGCGACGAGCAGCAGCGCGCCCGCGTAGACCAGCAGCGGCAGGGGCGCGCGGTCGGCGATCAGCAGCCCGTACAGCAGCAGGCCGACCGCCACGATCACCATCGACATGGGGAAGACCAGCCGGTCGCCGTGGAGCAGCAGATGCTTGACGAAGCGCAGCGCGCCGAGGCCGAAGTCGAAGCGTGAGCCCCACAGCCGCTGCACCTCGAAGTACCCGCCGAGCAGATCACCCTTGCGCCGCCCCACCCACAGGAAGAACCCCGCCCACCCGAGGGGCGCGAGCGCCGCGCCCGTCCACAGCCTGTGGGAAACCTTTCCGCGCCGCCTGAGGATCTCGTACGCCGCCGCCGCGAGCACGGCCGCCGCCACGGCGAAGCCGTTGGGCCGGGCCAGCCCCGCGCAGGCCGCGAGGGCGCCCGCCCACACCCAGCGGCCGGTGAGGACGGCGTAGAGCGACCAGGCGGCGAAGGCGGTGAGGACCGGCTCCGTGTACGCCATCGAGAGCACCACGGAGTGCGGCAGCAGACCCCACAGGAGGACCAGGGCGGTGGCGACGGCACGATCGTGCAGCCGGGCCCCGATCGCGTAGATCCCGCAGGCGGCGACCGCGGCGGCCGTCCACGAGATCAGCAGGCCGGCGCCGGGGCCGCTGAGCGGGGTCAGCTCGGTGACGGCCCGCAGCAGCCCCGGGTAGAGCGGAAAGAACGCCAGGTCGCTGTGGACGACGGTGGGGCGGAAGTGCAGGCTGCGCCCGTAGCCGTCGCCGGCGATCCGCAGGTACCAGACGGAGTCCCAGGACCGGCCGAGCAGGAGCACCGGGTGCCCGCCGGTCGCCCAGGCGGTCATGGCGACGGCCGCGGCGCCCAGCAGCCGGGCGGCGGCGAACAGCCCGAGGGCGGTACCCATCGCCGCCACCGGGGACGGACGCGGACGGGAACGGCCCTCGGTGGCGGGCTCTGTGACGGTGGGGGGCGGGGGCGCGAGGGTACTTGCTTGGGTCACAACCGAAGATTGCTGGCAATTCGTATCATTTGCGAGCAACGCGCGGCTGGGAGAGTGCGAATTCCCCCGCTTCTCCGTCGTTCCGGCGCGTCATCGTGACAGCACCGGGCTCCCGCGCCCGCCTGCCCGCCGGGCTCAACCGGCGAGCGTCTTGAGGCGCTTCACCGCCTCCTCCAGGACGGGCGTCTGCTTGCAGAAGGCGAAGCGGACGAAGGGGGCCCCGGCCTCGCGGTGGTCGTAGAAGACGGCGTTCGGGATGGCGACCACGCCCGCGCGCTCGGGCAGCGCGCGGCAGAACGCGAACCCGTCGCTCTCACCGAGCGGCCGGATGTCGGTGGTGATGAAGTATGTCCCGGCCGGCCTGAACACCTCGAAGCCCGCCTCCGAGAGTCCCGCGCCGAGCAGATCCCGCTTGGCCCGCATGTCCGCGCGGAACGCCTCGAAGTACGTGTCCGGCAGCGCCAGCGCCTCGGCGACCGCGTACTGGAAGGGCCCCGAGGCCACGTACGTCAGGAACTGCTTGGCCGAGCGGACCGCCGCCACCAGGTCGGGCGCGGCCGTCACCCAGCCGACCTTCCAGCCGGTGAACGAGAAGCTCTTGCCGGCGCTCCCGATGGTGACCGTGCGCCCGCGCATCCCGGGCAGGGTCGCGAGCGGGATGTGCTCCGCCTCGTCGAAGACCAGGTGCTCGTACACCTCGTCGGTGACGACCAGCAGGTCCCGCTCGACGGCCAGCTCGGCGATCGCGGTGAGCTCCTCGCGGGTGAGGACCGTGCCTGTCGGGTTGTGCGGGGTGTTGATCAGCAGCAGCCGGGTGTTGTCCGTGACCGCGTCGCGCAGCTCGTCCAGGTCCAGCCGGAAGGCACCCTCGTGGGGGCGCAGGGTGACCGGTACGCGCGTACCGCCCGCCATCGCGATACAGGCGGCGTACGAGTCGTAGTACGGCTCCAGGGCGATCACCTCGTCGCCCGGTTCGAGGAGGGCCAGCAGGGCCGCGGCGATGGCCTCCGTGGCACCCGCCGTGACCAGGACCTCGGTGTCCGGGTCGAACGTGAGGCCGTAGCGGCGCTCCTGGTGCGCGGTGATCGCGGTACGCAGCTCGGGCACGCCCGGGCCAGGCGGGTACTGGTTGCCGCGGCCGTCGCGCAGCGCCCGTACCGCCGCCTCGCGGATCTCCTCGGGGCCGTCGGTGTCGGGGAAGCCCTGGCCGAGGTTGATCGAGCCGGTACTCAGGGCCAGGGCCGACATCTCGGCGAAGATCGTCGTGCCGAACTCTGCGAGGCGGCGGTTGAGGAGCGGGCGGCGTGCGCTGGAGGTCATGACCGTCATCCTGCGCTCAACCTCTGGAGTTGCTCAACTCTGCTTTGGTCCGTGAAGCGCGGGGGCATCCCCCCTTCACACAAGAAGCACACGCGGGAAAGCAGCAAGCAGAGCAGCAAGAGGGACAGGCAGAAACAAAGACAGAAGCACCGGCGAGAAGCAGAGCCCACGGGGGGCCGCTTCGGGGGAACGAAAGGAGGGTGGCGCCATGATCGGAGGCATCATCCTGGTGGCATTCATCGCGGTGGCCGTCTTGGCGGTCGTGTCCGGGGCGAGGAGCAGCGGCGCGAGGCGTTCGCGCCGGAACAGGCACAGCTGGTGGGCCGGCGGCTCGGGTTCGGGCTCGGGCGGGGGCGGCGGCTGTTCGACGGGGGGTTCTTCCTGCGGAGGCGGGTCGTCCTGTGGGGGCGGTGGGGGCGGATGCGGCGGAGGCAGCTGACACGGGGCAGCTGAGCTCCGGACGGGGATCCGCGTCCGGGCCGTCCGGCACCACGAGCGTCCGTCGGGAGTCGCCTCCCGACGGGCGCTTCGCCGTGTGCGGGGTCTCGTCCCCCGGCGGGCACGTCGCCGTGTGTCGGGATTCTCCGCCGGGCGGGCGCTTCGCCGTGTGAGGAGAGCCGGGCGGGTGTCGAGGAGTGTTGAGGGACGTTGAGGGGCGTTGGGAGAGCGGGGGGCGTGAAGGCGCACGTGTGAGCCAATGGCGCACTTCTTGGTTGAACAGTTGAGCTGTGGAGCCCTCGGGGGGATGGAAACCCTACGAAGTTGGGTAAAAACGCTGTGGCGGACGCGCCGTTCATGATTCCCTCGTAATCGCCGACGCAGACCCCGGAACATCCTTCTGACCTGGCCGCCCGGGCCCAATCCCCGCCTGGCGCCGACCGGGGTGCGACGGACCGACTCGCCTTCACCCCTTCACAGACACCAACCCCACTCTTTTGCGTGCAGCGGAGCCGACCCATGCTCACGACCCTCAACACCGCCTACACCGACACGCGTGCGGCCGATCTCGCCTGGGCCCTCGGTCGCGAACCGCTGCCCGCGCTCGCCACGCTCGATCTGGAACTCTCGGGCTCGAAGCTCCAGTTGAGACTGCTCGGGGCGTCCCACCAGGTGCTACTGGAGGAGGAGCGGGGCTGCTGTTCGGAGACCGTCGCCTGTATCCCGGGCAGCAGCACACCGTTGCCGCTCGGCGTCGCCAAGCGGGTGGGCGACTGGGAGTACGAGTTCGCCGCGCGCGTCGAGACGTTGTCGCGAGGCTCGTTCGCGGGGCGCGCACAGGAGTTGCTCGCGCTGGTGGCCGACCATCCGAACGGTCTGGCGGGGGTTTTCCCCGGCAGTCCGCACGCCTTCACGGCGATGCTCGCCCAGCGGTACGAGGGGCAAGTGCACTGGCGCACGTGGCATGCGTATCCGCAGGACGGGCAGCTGGTGGCTACCCGCACGCGGGTGGGTGTGCGGGTGGCTGCGCCGGCGTGAGAGGGGGTCCTGGGTCCGGTGATGATGTGCGGGCCCGGTGGGGGCTTGTCGCGCAGTTCCCCGCGCCCCTGAGGTGAGTGGGGCCGAGCGTGGTGAGTTGACCGCGGGTTGTTCTGGGCTGAGCGCGCAGTTCCCCGCGCCCCTGAAGACGAAAGACGGGCTGCGCCCCCGTCCTCCGTCTTCAGGGGGCGCAGCCCCTGCCTTTAGGGGCGCGGGGAACTGCGCGATCAGCCCCCACCGGGCCGCACACGAACTACGGCCTCCCTACAGCTCCTTGCCGGAGGCAGAGGCAGTCGCGGCCGGGCCGACGATCAGGCCCTCCCCGAACGCGTCCACACGCACCGTGTCGCCGTCGTTGACCTCGCCGGAGAGGATCTCCTTGGCGAGCCGGTCCCCGATGGCGGTCTGGACGAGCCGCCGCAACGGCCGCGCCCCGTACGCCGGGTCGTTGCCCTCGTCGGCGAGCCAGGCCAGCGCCTCGTCCGTGACCTCCAGGGTCAGCCGCCGCTCGGAAAGCCGCTTCGCCAGCCGCTCCACCTGCAGCCGGGCGATCCGTTCCAGCTCCGTCTTGTTCAGCGCGGAGAAGACCACCAGATCGTCGAGCCGGTTGAGGAACTCCGGCTTGAAGGAAGCCCGTACGACCTCCAGGACCTGCTGCTTCTTCTCCTCCTCGGACGTGAGCGGCTCGACCAGATACTGGCTGCCGAGGTTCGAGGTGAGGATCAGGATGGTGTTGCGGAAGTCGACGGTCCGCCCCTGGCCGTCCGTCAGGCGGCCGTCGTCCAGCACCTGGAGCAGGATGTCGAAGACCTCCGGGTGCGCCTTCTCCACCTCGTCGAGGAGCACGACGCTGTACGGACGGCGACGGACCGCTTCCGTGAGCTGGCCTCCCTCCTCGTAGCCGATGTAGCCGGGCGGCGCGCCGACCAGCCGGGCCACGCTGTGCTTCTCCCCGTACTCCGACATGTCGATGCGGATCATGGCCCGCTCGTCGTCGAAGAGGAAGTCCGCGAGGGCCTTGGCGAGTTCGGTCTTGCCGACGCCGGTCGGGCCGAGGAAGAGGAACGAGCCGGTCGGGCGGTCCGGGTCGGCGATGCCCGCGCGGGTGCGGCGTACGGCGTCCGAGACGGCCTGCACCGCCTCGGTCTGGCCGATGAGGCGGCGGCCCAACTCCTCCTCCATGCGCAGGAGTTTCTGCGTCTCGCCTTCGAGGAGGCGGCCGGCGGGGATGCCGGTCCAGGCGCCGACCACGTCCGCGATGTCGTCCGGTCCGACCTCCTCCTTCACCATCGTGCCCTTGGCGGCCTCCTCCTCGGCCTCGGAGGCTTCCTCCAAGTCCCTTTCCAGGGTGGGGATCTCGCCGTACAGGAGCTTGGAGGCGGTGTCGAAGTCGCCGTCGCGCTGGGCCCGTTCGGCCTGGCCGCGCAGTTCGTCGAGCTTCTCCTTCAGCTCACCGACGCGGTTGAGGGACTGCTTCTCCTTCTCCCAGCGGGCGGTGAGGCCGCGCAGCTCCTCCTCCTTGTCGGCGAGGTCGCGGCGCAGCTTCTCCAGGCGCTGCTTGGAGGCAGGGTCGGTCTCCTTGTCGAGCGCGAGCTCCTCCATGCGCAACCGGTCGACGGCCCGCTGGAGTTCGTCGATCTCGACGGGGGACGAGTCGATCTCCATCCGCAGCCGGGACGCGGACTCGTCGACGAGGTCGATGGCCTTGTCGGGCAGGAACCGGGAGGTGATGTACCGGTCGGAGAGGGTCGCGGCGGCGACGAGCGCGCTGTCCGCGATGACGACCTTGTGGTGGGCCTCGTACCGGCCCTTGAGTCCGCGCAGGATCGCGATGGTGTCCTCGACGGTCGGCTCGGCGACCAGCACCTGCTGGAAGCGGCGTTCGAGGGCGGGGTCCTTCTCGATCCGCTCGCGGTACTCGTCCAGGGTCGTCGCCCCGACCATGCGCAGCTCACCGCGGGCGAGCATCGGCTTCAGCATGTTGCCGGCGTCCATGGAGGAGTCGCCGCCGGCGCCCGCGCCCACGACGGTGTGCAGCTCGTCGATGAACGTGATGATCTGGCCGTCCGAGTCCTTGATCTCGGCCAGCACCGTCTTCAGGCGCTCCTCGAACTCACCGCGGTACTTGGCGCCGGCCACCATCGCGCCCAGGTCGAGCGAGACGAGCCGCTTGTTCTTGAGCGACTCGGGCACATCGCCCTTGACGATCCGCTGCGCGAGCCCCTCGACGACGGCGGTCTTGCCGACGCCGGGCTCGCCGATGAGGACGGGATTGTTCTTGGTGCGGCGGCTGAGCACCTGCACGACCCGGCGAATCTCCTGGTCACGGCCGATGACGGGGTCGAGCTTGCCCTCACGCGCGGCCGCGGTGAAGTCCGTACCGAACTTTTCGAGTGCCTTGTACTGGCCCTCGGGATCCGGGGTGGTCACCCGGCGCCCTCCCCTGCTCTTCTGAAAGGCCTCAAGCAGCTTTTTCGCACTGGCCCCCTGCTGGGAGAGTACGTCCCCGCTCTGGCCGCCCTTCGCCGCGATCCCCATGAGCAGGTGCTCGGTGGAGAGGTACTCGTCTCCCAGCTCCTTCGCTCGCTCGGAGGCGTCGGCGATGACGGCGAGCAGCTCACGGTTGGGCTGCGGCGGGGCGACGGTGGAGCCCGTCACGCTGGGCAACGCGCTCAGTACGCGCTCCGCGCCGGTCCGTACGGCGGCCTGGTCCGCCTCGACGGCGGCCAGCAGGTCGGTGATGTTCTCGTTCTCCTGCCCCTCAAGCAGCGCGAGGAGCAGATGCGCGGGGGTGAGATCGGCGTGACCCCCGGTCACGGCCCGGTTGCTGGCCGCGTTGATCGCGTCCCGGCTCCTGTTGGTCAGCTCGGCGTCCACGTGTCCGTTCTCCTCCTCGTGCTCCGGCACATACGTGCTCCGGGTTGGCTGACCCAACCAACGTACACAAAGTTGAGTCTATTCCACTCAAGAAGGTGCGGGCGAGGTTCAGCGGATAGGTTCCGGTCCATGGCCTCGTACCCCGTGAACCCG
Source organism: Streptomyces sp. NPDC050988 (assembly GCF_044456225.1). Taxonomy (NCBI): domain Bacteria; kingdom Bacillati; phylum Actinomycetota; class Actinomycetes; order Kitasatosporales; family Streptomycetaceae; genus Streptomyces; species Streptomyces sp. NPDC050988. Next base: position 10,951 of record NZ_JBITFQ010000033.1, read on the forward strand.
CACGATCCCGACGACTCGTACCTCGGTTTCTGGCGGGAACGTCACGTGTGCACCCTGACCACCCTCCGTCCCGACGGCACGCCGCATGTGGTGCCCGTCGGGGTTACATACGATCCGGAGGCCGGTCTCGCTCGGGTGATCGCGAACAAGTCCAGCACGAAGGTCCGGAACGTGCAGGCCGGCGGGCCCGACGGCGTCCCGGTCGCGGTCTGCCAGGTGGACGGGCGACGGTGGGCGACGCTGGAGGGGCGCGCGACGGTCTCCACGGATCCGGCGCGGGTCGCGGAGGCGGTGCGGCGGTACGCCGAGCGCTACGGCCGGACGCCGTCCCCCAACCCGTCCCGGGTGGTCGTCGAGATCGCGCTGACGTCGGCGATGGGGCATGGGTGACGGGGGACCGGCGCGGGGCGGGCGCCCGACGGGGCACCGGTCAGACACCGGGCCAGACACCAAGTCAGGTACCGACTCAGGCACCAAGTCAGGTACCAGACTGATTTCAGCCCTTGTGGAACCGGTGGATGCCCTGAAATATGCCTGGAAACTACAGCGGCGTCACCGTGTTCAGGTCACGGTGACGCCGCTGCGGGGGGAAGCGCCTGAGCGATTTACAACGACGGGGGAATCGCGTCAGGCACTGCGGGGGGTGGCTGAGATGGCTCGTACGTCCGGGGCTTCCGGCTCGGCCAGCCGGTGGTCGCGCTGGTCGAGGTTCACAAAGATCATTCCGTACCGAATGGCGCACCGTACCGGCTGCGGCGCCCCCCGAGGCCGTCGCAGACACCGGTACGCCCGCAGGTCGTCGTCGTCGTCCCGGGTCACCACGACCGGCTCCCCGAACACCGTCACCATCAACGAGTCACCGCTGTGGGGGACAGCCGTGGCCAGGTCGATGAAGTGCCAGCCGGAGCGGTACGCGGTGGCCATTTCTCGGCGGAAGGAGCGGTCGTCGGGTGGGGTGGTCATGCTTCTGCGTCCACCGGAGCGGAGTCCCAGCCGCTGTCCACCGGAACGGCCAGAGTCACCGGGTCCGCCGCCTGGATGATGTCCCATCCGCTGTCGGGCGGCGGGTCGGCCTGTCCTGCACCGCCAAGAGCGCCAACGGCCACTGGAACGGAGAAGACAGCGGCAAGTACTGAACCAAGCAATCTCGCGCGCATAGTCGGCTTCGTCCTCACTTGATCGAATCTTCTCCCCCGTCGTGACAAGACGATGGCTCATTCAGGCACGTCAATGCCACAGGAGCGATGCATCATGTTCCTGCACGTTCAGGACCCTGGGGGGTGGAGAAATGACAACAAACAACTCAAACCCGACACATCCCCATGCTGTCACTGAGTTGTGCACCGAAGGAGCGCGGCTTTACGCCAGCGCTCTGCGCTCCGGAAAGATCACTCGCGGGGAGGTGGAAGCCGCTCCGTGCCTGCTCGAATTCGCCCTGCTGCATCCTGATCCGGACGACGCGAACTGGCTGCGTCCGGTTCCGCCCACCGTCGCGCTCGCGCAGCGACTGCACCCGCTGGAGCGCGAGATCCAGCAGCACAGGCGCCACACGATCGAGCTGACCGACGCCTTCGACCCGTTCATCGCCATCAGCACCCAGAGTCAGGCGAGCATCCACGCCATCACGGTGCTGGAAGGGTTCGACCGGATCAACACGGCGCTGAACTACGCCACCGCCGAGTGCCATACCGAGATGCTCACCGTCCAGCCGGGCGGCGGCCGGCATGCCGACACCCTGATGCAGGCCCTGGAGCGCGACAGGCCCCTCACCGACCGCGGCGTCCGGATGCGCACGCTGTACCAGCACACGGCCCGCCACAGCCAGAGCACACTTGCCTACATAGAGCACATATCCGACGGTAAGATCCAGGTCCGCACGCTGGAAGAGCTCATAGAGCGTCTGATCATCTTCGACCGGACCGTGGCCTTCATCCCCGCCAGCGACGACCGGCGGGTCGCTCTCGAACTCCGGCACCCCGGACTCGTGATGTACCTCAGCAAGGTGTTCGAACAGCTCTGGCAGCGCGCGGTCCCGCTGACCGAGGATGTCCCGAACGACGTCGACCCCAATGGCATCACCCCTGTCCAGCGCTCCATCGCCAAACTCCTCATCGAGGGGCATGTCGACGAGGCCATCGCCCGCCGCCTGGGTATGAACGTCCGCACCTGCCGCGCCCACATCGCGAAGCTGGCCTCCGCCCTCGGCAGCGGCAGCCGGGCCCAACTCGGATTCCTCATAGCGCAGTCGGGGCTCCTGGAGCGGGATCACTGACATGTCCGCCAGAGAGAGCCCCAACCTCCACGCGCACGGAGACGAGGAGCTGTGCGAAGCAGGCATGGGTCTGTACGCCCGTGCCCTGCGCGAGGGCAGTGTGCCCGGAGTCGATGGCGAAGCCGCTCCCTGCTTGCTCGACCTCGGTCTGTTGCACCCCGCCATGGACGACGAGCAGCGCCTGGTGCCCACGGCACCGACCGTCGCGCTGCCCAGGCTCCTTCGGGCGTTCGACGAGCGGATCGTGGAGGAACGCCGACGGGAGGTTCGGCTGGCCGAAGCGTTCGAACCACTGATGCGGATCGAGGGCGGCCTTCCGGCCCTACCGGACACCCCCACGATCAGGTTCCTCCGTGGCAAGGGACAGATCGACCTGGCCATCACGGAGGCCCTGGCCGACGCGAGCGAGGAGCTGCTCGCGATCCAGCCACACAACGGCCTGGCCGCCAAAACCCTGGGCGCCGCCCTGGAACGCGACCAGGCACTCCTGGATCGGGGCGCCCGCATCCGCACCCTCTACCAGCACCCGGTCCGCCATACGCCTCCGGTGATCGCCCGCTACGAGCTGCTCCGGGGCGATGTCGAAGCGCGCACCCTCGACGAAGTGACCGAACGGCTACTGGTCATCGACCGCGCTGTGGCGTTCGTAGCGGCGAGCAAGGACCGTACGGCCGCGCTGGAAGTCCGCACGCCGGCCCTGCTCACCTTCTTCGTCACCACCTTCGACCGCCTCTGGCGCCTGGCCACCCCCATGCACCCCGAAGCCGTACACCGCCCATCCCTCAACGGCATCACCCCCCGCCAGCACGCCATCGCCGCCCTCCTCGTCGAAGGTCACACCGACGCGGCCATCGCGGACCGGCTCGGACTGAACATCCGTACCGCCCGCGTCCACATCGCCAAACTCGCCGCCACCCTCGGCAGCGAGAGCCGTGCCCAGCTCGGCTATCTCATCGGTCGGTCGGGGATTCTGGAACCCCGGGACCGGGAGCCGTGAGGGGCTGGAGTTCCGGGTCGCGGGGTGGGCCGTCGAGGCCCGCCTGGGCTATGCGGACGCCGAGTTGGGTGCGGCTGGCGGCGCCAAGCGTCTCCGAGAGGCGGGCTATGTGGGCGCGGCAGGTGCGGACGCTGATGCCGAGGCGTTCGGCGACGACCGCGTCCTGGTGGCCCTCCGCCAGCAGCGCCGCGATGGAGCGCTCGCGGTGCGTGATGCCCTCGATGCCCGTGTCCGGGAGGGGCGCGGTGAGGGGGATCGCCAGGCGCCAGAGCCGTTCGAAGACGGTGACCAGGTAGTCCACCAGCGCCGGGTGACGCAGTTCGAGGGCGATCGTGCGGTCGGAGCTCGCGGGGATGAAGGCGACCGTGCGGTCGAAGACGATGAGCCGCTCGGTGACCTCGTCCAGGGTGCGGGCCTCGGCCGAGTCGCCCATCAGCTCCATGTAGTTGAGCAGGCCCTGCCCGTGCCGGGCCACATGCGTGTACAGGTCGCGCATGCGCACGCCCCGTCGGCGCAGCGCCATCGCGCGGTGCAGGCCCTCGGAGAGTTCGTCCTCGCGGCGGATGCCGCCCGGCTGGACGGCCAGCACCTCGGACGCGCACGCCTCGGTCGCCTCGTCCATCGCGGCACGGATCCGGGGCAGTCCGTCGAGCACCCGGATCGCCACGCCCTCGGCGCGCGAGTGGGCGTTGCCGCCGAGGGCCGCGTACCACTCGAAGGCGGAGACCGCCGAGCCCATGCGCGACTGCGTCGCGACGACGTGCTCGTGCATCTCCCGCAGCAGCCGTGTCATGACCTCCTGCGGCGAGGTCGGCACCAGCCAGCCCATGTCGTCGGGGTCGGGATGCAGCAGCGCCAGCTCGACCAGGCAGGGCACGGTCTCGGCGTCCACACGGGACACCCGGCCGCGTCGCACCGCCCGGGAGTACACCCGGTCCCCCGCCTCGCACAGGCGGTCAGCACCGTGCGGATGCGCTTCCTTCCCGTGCCCGGCCATCTCCTCAACCCCCGGTTCAAGCCTCTTCCGGAGCGCAACTATGCGCGGCTGCCACCGCCTCCGCAACATGGCTTCGCCGCATCCCTGCCCCTTATCGGCACAGTAAATGGGTATTTGTCACCACCACAGCATGGCTCGTTGCAACAAGCTGATGGCGGTCGCGAATCGGACGGTGCGGCGCATGTGCGACGCATGAGGACGGTGAGCAAACGCGCGACCCGCGTGAGCTGCCGGAAATAACCGAGTGATCGGCGCGTTACGAACCACACTTAACGTCAGGCCATGGCGGACATATTTGACGCGTACGCGTTGGCCGACGCGTGGGACGAGATGTTTGAGCGGCCGGGTGAGGTCAGGGCCGCCTATGAGCCGGTGCTGGCGGCACTCCAACCGATGGAACCGGCCGAACTTCGGTTCAGGGCCGATCAGATGGCCCGGTCGTTCACGGACCGGGGCGTGACGTACGCGTTCGCGGGTGAGGAGCGGCCCTGGCCGCTGGACCTCGTGCCACGGGTGCTGGACGCGCTGGAATGGGATCTCATTCAGCGAGGCGTTTCTCAACGGGTCAGGGCGCTTGAGGCCTACCTCGCCGACGCGTACGGGCCGTGCCGGGCCTTCGAGGACGGGGTCGTGCCCTGGCGGCTCCTCCTCAACTCCCCCCATTTCCACCGGGCGGCGCACGGTGTGGAGCCTCCGGGCGGGGTACGCATCCACGTCGCCGGCATCGATCTCGTACGGGACGAGGACGGCGACTTCCGGGTCCTGGAGGACAACGTCCGGGTGCCGTCCGGGGTCTCGTACGTCATCGAGAACCGGCGGGCGATGACCCGGATCTTCCCCTCGCTCTTCGCCGAGCAGCATGTGCTGCCGGTCGACGGGTACGGGCAGCGGCTGCTCGCGGCGCTGCGGGCGGCGGCGCCCGACGGGGTCGGCGACCCGCGCGTCGTCGTGCTCACCCCCGGTCCCAGTAATGCCGCCTACTTCGAACACGCCCTGCTGGCACGGCTGATGGGCGTGCAGCTGGTCGAGGGGCACGATCTGGTCTGCCGGGGGAACCGGGTGTGGATGCGGACCACGCGCGGCGAGATGCCGGTCCATGTCGTATACCGGCGGCTCGACGACGACTTCCTCGATCCGCTGCACTTCCGGCCCGACTCGGTGATCGGCTGCCCCGGCATCATGAACGCCGCCCAGGCCGGGAACATCACACTCGCGAACGCGGTGGGCAACGGCATCGCGGACGACAAGCTCCTCTACACGTACGTTCCCGATCTCATCCGGTACTACCTGTCCGAGGAGCCGGTGCTCCCCAACGTCGAATCGTTCCGCCCCGACGAGCCGGGACAGTTGGAGGCGGTCCTCGACCAGCTCGACCAGCTCGTCGTGAAGCCGGTCGACGGGGCCGGCGGGCAGGGCATCGTGATCGGGCCGCACGCGGACCGGGACACGCTGGATCGCGTACGCAAAGAGGTCCTCGCCGATCCTCGGGGGTGGATCGCGCAGCGGCCGGTGGCCCTGTCCACCTCCCCGACCCTCGCGGGCGAGCGGATGGCTCCGCGCCACATCGATCTTCGGCCGTTCGCCGTGAACGACGGCAGCGATGTGTGGGTGCTCCCCGGCGGGCTCACCCGGGTCGCGCTCCAGGAGGGCAACCTCATCGTCAACTCCAGCCAGGGCGGCGGCTCCAAGGACACCTGGGTGCTCGCGGAGGGTCCCGCGGAGGGCCCGGCGGCGGAGCCCTCCGGCCCCCTGCCCGAGGTCGTCCCGCGTCAGCTCGGCCCCGACGGCGACCACCTCGTCCCGCAGGAAGGGGCGCAGCAGCAATGACGGCCACACATGGAGTGCCCGCACAAGCAGCACAGGTAGCACAAGCAGCTCGAACAGCTCAGGCAGCACATGCAACTCAAGCCGCTCAAGCAGCTCAAGGAGCAGGAGGTACGGCCGTGAACGACGTGATCCTCTCCCGCATCGCCGAGGCACTGACCTGGACGGGCCGCTATGTCGAACGGGCCGACGCCACCGGCCGCATCCTCGACGCGTATCTGCACCGGCTCCTCGAAGACCCCTGGCGGGACGAGGACGTGGCCTGCCGCTCGCTGTACGCGATCCTCGGCGTCGACGCCGGCACCGACGCCGTGGACATGCAACAGGTCCTGGACCAGCTGGCCTTCGACGCCCGCTCGACCTGCTCCATCGAGGGCGCGCTGGGCGCCGCCCGGCTGAACGCGCGCAGCGCCCGCGAGGCCGTCTCCTCCGAGATGTGGGAGTGCCTCAACTCCACCTGGCACGCCCTCGCCGACCAGCGTCTGGCGGCCCGCCGCACCGGTCCGTACGCCTATCTGGAGCTGGTCCGCAGGCGAGCCGCGCTCTTCTTCGGGCTCGCCGACTCGACGATGAGCCGGGACGACAGCTGGCGTTTCGTGGTGCTCGGCAGGAGCCTGGAGCGGGTGGACATGACCGTACGGCTGCTGTCCGTACGGGTGTTGGACGCGGCCCACGCGCCCGACTGGCCGACGCTGCTCAGCGCGAGCGGGGCGGACGAGGCGTACGCGCGGGTGTACGGCGGTTTCGGGGACACCGCCCGGGTGGCCGAATTCCTCATCATGGACCGGGAGTTCCCGCGTTCGGTGCTGCACGCGCTGACCACGGCGGAGGAGTGCCTGGCGGCGCTCGGCCGCCCGCGCCAGGACCCGGCGCGCCGCCCGATCGGCAGGATGCGCACCCGCCTCGAATACCTGGACTCGACGGCCCTGGAGGATGTACTCCCCTCCCTCCTACGGGAGTTGCAGACGTCCTGCATGGCCTCCGCCGAGGCGGTCGCGGAGAAGTTCTTCCCGTACCAGGGGCCCGTCGAGTGGGCCCAGGAAGGAGCGTGAGCATGAACGCCAACACGAGCGCCAACGGGAACACGCCGATGACCCGGCGGCTCCGTATCCGGCACATCACCCGCGTCTCGTACGCGCAGGCCGCGGTCCGCTCCCACAACGAGGTCCGGATGACCCCGCTGACGCTGCCGGGCCAGACGACCCTGGACGCCCGCGTCCTGGTCAACCCGTCCACACCGACCTGGTCGTACTGGGACTACTGGGGCACCCAGGTCACCGGCTTCGACCTGATGGAGCCGCACGAGGATCTGACGATCACGGCGGTGAGCCTGGTGGAGACGGCACCGCCGGCCGACCTGTCACCGGCCCCGACCTGGACGGAGGTGGCCGAACGGGTGGCCAACTCCCGCCTGTTGGAACACTCGGTCCAGACGTCCCGTACGGCCGTCCCCGAGGAGCTGGTCGAGCGGGCCCGCACGGCGGCCGCGGGCCTGGACCCGCACGAGACGGCGGTCGCGGTCTCGGACCTGGTCGCCGACCGGGTCTCGTACATCCCGGGCTCCACCGGCGTGAACACCAGCGCCGCCGAGGCCTGGGATCAGGGCGCGGGCGTCTGCCAGGACATAGCCCACCTGACGGCCGGGCTCCTGCGGGCCCTCGGCCTGCCGACCCGCTATGTGTCCGGCTATCTGCACCCCGAGCGGGACGCGGAACTGCACCGCCCCGTAGCCGGCCAGAGCCACGCCTGGGTCGAGTACTGGGCGGGCGACTGGACCGGCCACGACCCCACCAACCGCACCCGCGCCAACGAGTCCCACGTCGTGGTCGGCCGAGGCCGCGACTACGACGACGTGACCCCGCACAAGGGCATCTACCGAGGGGTCGCCGGGGGCCCGCCGGAGGTGACGGTGGAGTTCACGCGGGTGGCGTGAGCTGCCGGGCCCCCGTGGGCCAGCAGGTTCAGGGGTTTTTCCACAGATGTGGGAAAACCCCTGGACCATCCCGGTTACGCGCGTCGACCACGCACCGGCCAAGGTGCTACTTGATGCCGAGGGAGTCGCAGGCCGTCTTGTACTTGGCCGTGCAGATCTGGTCGGCGGTGTAGATGCCGTCCCGGAGGACCGTCGACTTGATGGTGTCCTTGGTCAGGGCGGAGACCTGGAGGAGGTTGGCCGGGATGTTCTTATTCGTGGGGCTGGTGGCCTTGTCGGGGGTCAGCGAGTCGAACTCGATGCCGAAGCCGCGGACGACGGCCACGGCCATCTCGGCGGCGGTCTCGGCCTCCTGCGGGTAGGGCTTGTAGACGCTCATGAACTGGTCGCCGATGACGACGCGCTGCACCGCGTCCAGCTCCGCGTCCTGGCCTGTGATCGGCGGCAGCGAGGTGACCCCGGCCGCCTTCAGGGCGGAGATGATGCCGCCGGCCATGCCGTCGTTGGCGGAGTACACCCCGGCGATGTTGTCGGCGCCGATGGCGGAGATCGCGGCCATCATGTTGGCCCGGGCGTTGGCGGGCTTCCATTCCTTGGTGTCGTACGACTTGGCGATGGTCACCTTGCCGCTCAGCTCGCCGAGGGCGCCGTCCTTGAACTGGGCGGCGTTCGGGTCGGTCACCGCGCCGTTCATCATGACGATCTTCTGCGACTTGCCGCCGTCGAGCTCGTCGACGAGGGCCCGGCCCTGCACCTGGCCGACCGCCTCGTTGTCGAACGAGACGTACGCGTCGATCGGCCCCTCGGCCAGCCTGTCGTACGCGATGACGGGAATCCCCGCCTCCTTGGCCTTCTTCACCCCGGAGGCGATGTCCTTGGAGTCCACCGCGTCCACGAGGAGTACGTCGACCTTGTCGGCCACCATCTGCGCGAGCTGCCTGTTCTGCTCGGCGGCGTCCTGCTCGGCGTTCGCGTAGACGACCTTCCCCTTGCCGTCGGTCAGTGTCTCGACCTTCTCCTTGATGATCGGGTAGTCGAACTTCTCGTAGCGCGAGTTCGACTTCTCCGGCAGCAGCAGCCCCACCGTGATGTCGTCGCCCTTGGTCGGGCTCGCTTCGTCGCCGTCGCTGCTCCCGTCCAGTGCTCCGCATGCGGCGAGCATGAGGGTCATCGTGGAAGCCGAGACGGCTACGGCGGTACGACGTATGGCGCTGTTCACTTTCGGGTGCCTTCCGGACGAGGGCGCAACCATGCGGGCCCAGGTGACAAAAGCCAACGTCGGGGTTCCCGGTGCGTCAAGGAGTAACTGCTAACGAGATCGCAACAGAAACCTGTGGAGAGACCGGGGTGATGTAGGGGAAATCCGTCGGGCAGGGGTACACCTGCTTGTCGCACGAGGGGGTCGAGGGTGGGTCGGACCTGGGCGGAAACGTCCAGAACACCACGTCCGGGTCAGTGCGGGCACCTGTTCGGCCGCGTACGGCTTGCGGTGGCGCGGCTCTCGGAAGTTGCTGGGAGGAGGTGCCGGGAGCAGTTGCCGGAACCAGGCAGCTCGTCCCGCTCGTGTCCCACTTCACTCTGGAGTCCCCATGCGCACGCTCTCCCGATGCCTCATACCGCTTCTGGCGGCCGGCTGCCTGGCCGTGACGGCCGGTACGCCCGCGGTGGCCGCGGCGGCCTCGACGGTCGACGCGGGTGCCGGTTCCGGTGCCGTGGCGCCGGCCGCGCCCCTGCCCGTACCCGAGCCCGCCCCCGACCCGTGCGCCGTCAACTGGCCCGCGCTCGCCGGGCTCACCGGCACCAGCACGCTCCGCGAGGCGATCGTCGCCTGCGTCGAGAGCTACACGGAACGCGACCTCGACAGCTGGCTCCAGGCCCCGCCGAAGCCGCCCGTGGAGCAGATGGCGCAGGCAGTCCAGACGGCGCCGCTGGAGACGAAGGAGCAGGCCGTCACCGCCGTGGAGGACTGGGCCGGCGCCGACGCCGCCGACGCCGCCGACTGGGACGACGATCTGGCCTGCGACCTCGCCGAGATCTTCGACGAGCCGACGGTGTGCCGCCCGGCCCCTGCCAATCCGGCTCCCTGACAAAGGGGTTCACGGCAAAGGGGTTCACGGCAAGGGTTCAAAGGGGTTCGTGCATCACGGGGGGGGTGAGCGGTGTTTCCCGCCGGAGAAACGCCCACCCCCATCAGCCCCCACCCAGCCCGTCCGGCGTTTGAGGACGAGGCCGCAGGCCGATTTGGGGCCCCCCCCCCCCCCCCCCCCCCCCCCCCCCCCCCCCCCCGGGGGGGGGGGGGGGCCCCGCCTCGCGTTCCCGCCCCCGGCCGTCGACCCGCCGCGTCTTGTTCGCCTTGCCCCTC
>NZ_JBITFQ010000033.1:21345-114240 GCF_044456225.1 Streptomyces sp. NPDC050988
CACCCACCCACGGTCAACCCACCCAGCCCGTCCGGCGTTTGAGGACGAAGCCGTTCAGGCCGATGCGGGGGTCTGGGGGCGGCAGCCCCCAGGGATGGGACGGGTAGGGGCGGCGGGGGCGAAAGAAAGCAGGGCTCGCTCAACCGCGGAGACCGCCGGGACCGCCGGGACCGCCGGGATCGTCTGGGAGCCTGCGTCACCCAGGCGGTCAGTGATCGGTCCCGGCCCCGGGGCCCGCCCCGCCCCCGTCGTCCGGCGGGCGTTGCGGGAAACGGAGGAGCCGGACCGAGGGCGGTACAGGGAAGTCCTCGGTGTCGGGATGCCCGGAAGCGCGGGGCTGCCCGGAGCGGTCGGAGCCCGGCCGGGCCCTGCCCTCCCCGTGCCCCGTCGCCCGCGCGTGTTCCTCCCACCCCGCGCGGAACCAGTTCAGCTGATGTCGTTGGAGTTCTTCCTCGGTGAGGACACGGACGGAGTCCGGTCCCGCCGCCCGGACCTTCTCGCCGAGGCCGATGAGCAGTTCGCCCACCAGGCGGGAGACGCGTTCCGCCTCGTCGTCCGGGCCGCCTCCTGGAATTCCCATGCCGCGCTCCCTCAAGGCCCACTCAGGCCGATGGCCCGAGTACCCCGGCCCCTTCGCCGTCAGCAGCCCTCCGGCAGGAACTGCTGGGCCACCTTGGCGAACAGCTCCCGGAGTTCGGGCGGGACACCCATGCGCAGGGCGGCCTCCTCGGCGCTCAGCCACGGGCGGTCCTCACCGCCCGCGGGGCGGTCGCCGTCCGACACCGGCAGATCGTCCTCGGTGAGCCGGCCCGAGCGGATGAGCATCTCCCGCAGCGGCACGCCGAGTACGGCCGCGATACGCCGCATCGTCTCCAGGTCGGGCATGGACTGCCGCTGCAGCAGCCGGCTCACGGCGGCCCGGTGCACCCCGGCGTCGTCGGCGAGCTTCGAACGGCCCCCGCCGCGCGGGCTGTCGATGTCGTAGCCCCGGGCGCGCAGCAGTCCCTCGATCCAGCCGGCGAAGTCGTCGAGACCCGCGGCCCGGAAGTTGTGGTCGGCGCGGGCACCGGCCCGTGAGCTCGAAGCCATGAGTCCGCTCTCCCCTCGTCGCCGAGGCAGCGTACCGATCGCACACGCACCAATATGTGTGCGCGCCCGCGCGTAACTGTGGAGATTCGGCAACTTACCGCAGCTCAGGAGCGATTGAGGGCCTGCCGTCACATCGACCTCCACGGAACGTAATCACTTGCGTACGCGCTCGCAACATGCAACTCTGTCCGCTCGTTCGCAACCATCGAACATATGTTCCCATAGATCGAGAGGGGTTGCACGTGCCCGACCAGCCGCCCGGAGCCGCCGCCACCACGACCACAGCATTGACCTGGCGCTCTCCCGCGCTCTCCGCCGCACCGGGCGAGGATCCGGACCGGCGCGGAGAAGCCGCCCACGCCCACCTGCCCGAGATCTCGGTGTTCCCGCGGGTCCCCGCCGACGCCGAACCGGTATTGCGCGCCTGCAATCAGCGCCCGGGCCACCAGCCGAGCGAGGTCACCCGATGAGCGAAGACCACGGTGGAGCCGTCTGGATCGCCTCACTCGTCCGCCGCTTCCCGGACCTCGTCGACGAGTTGTCCCCCGCCCTCCACGGAGGCCTGCGCGAGCGCCGGGACAGCGGACCCGTCGGCGGCACGACCGCGCCGGTCCGCCTCTACGTCTCGGACGCCGTACGGGACATCACCGACGGGGTCGTCGAACTGGAGGAGGCCGTACGTGAACGGCTCGGCCTGCGGCCGGTGCCCCCGGCCTCCGTACCGGTGCGGCTGCGCCGTATCGCCGGACTGCTCGACCGCATCGCCGCCGGCCCCCTGCTCGCCCCGCACGTCGAGGACGAGACCCGGCGGATGGCCGCGCGCTGCGCCCGCGCGCTCGGCGACCCGGAGCAGCTCGTACGACTGCCCGGCCGCTGTCCCGCCTGCGACTGCGTCTCGCTGCGGGCGTTACCCGAGCGGGCCGAGATCAGATGCGTCAATCCCGTGTGCGGGCGGTTACTGGAGGCCGAGCACTCATGACCAGAGCCACGAACGTCAACGGGGTCACGAACGGCGGCAAGGCCCTCAACATCCCTTTGATCACCACCGAGTTGGCCGCCGACGAAGCGGGCGTCACGACCGCGACCATCCGCAAGTGGGTGCAGCGCGGCCATCTGCGTCCCGCGGGCACACAGGGCCGGCGGCGCCTCTTCCGCCTGGAGGACGTCTTCGCCGCCGAGCGGACGACACACCTCGCCCGGCACCACGACCACTGAACCCACCGGTCCTGCCGATCCCACTGGTCCTGCTGAACCCACTGGCCCTGCTGATCCCACTGAACCCGCTGGTCCCGCTGATTCCGCCGTACGCGCGAGGGGTCCCGCCGCACCACGCGGCGGGACCCCTCATGCGTACGGACCGAATAGCCGCCCGGCATAAGCCAGTTGCAAGTTTCCCCCACTGGTGTCACAGTGGATGCAGCGGCAGAGCTGCGCCCGGAGGACGGGCGGCGGACCTGCCGCTTTGTGTTGCCCGGAAACTCCCGGGCCAGGTCGCCCGAAGGCCCGGAGATCCCCGGAAACCCGTCTCCCGAAGGAGCGTCCATGTGGCCATCCTGACCTTTCCCGACGCCGAGCAGCTGGTCGTCGACTTCCTCAAGAACCGGGCCGAGCTGACCGGTGTCACCGTCGACAGCCGCCCGCCGGCCGGGTTCGACGGCACCCAGAAGGTGGTCCTCGTCTCCCACATGGGCGGCGCCTGGATCGACGACCAGCATCTCGACCAGCCGCTGCTCGACCTGGAGGCGTACGGCCCGGACAAGCCCACGGCACACACCGTGGCGCTGTCCGCCCGTGCCTGCGTCCTGGAACTGGCCGACACGGTGTACGGCTCCGCGGTGGTCGTCGATGTCTCCGAGGCCGACGGCCCGCGCTGGCTCCCCGACTACACGCGGTCGGCGGCGAACCGCTACCGCTCCACGGTCCGGCTGCTGCTGCGGCTCCGCTGAGCCCGGCCGCCCACCGTACGAGCGCTCACCGAATGACCGCTCACCGTACGACCGCTCAAGTCCCTTACTCGAAAGAGGCGTTCGCATGGCAACGAACAACGGCAAGGAAATCCGTGTCGCCGGTACCGGCCGGGTCCTGGTGGCCCCCGCCGGGAACACCGCGCCGGCCAAGTCAGACGACGCCTGGCCGACCGGCTGGGTCGAGCTGGGGTACACCTCCGTCGACGGCATCAAGCTCAACAAGAAGGACAAGATCGACCCGGTCGACACCTGGCAGTCGGCGAGCCCGGGCCGGTTCATCTACTCCGACCGCGACCTGACCGTGAAGTTCCAGCTGCTCCAGATGAACAAGAGCACGCTCTCCTTCTTCATGGGCATCCCGGCCACCGACATCACCCAGACCTCGGTGGGCGGAACCGCGGTGGCGGACACGTACGAGTTCCTGATCCCGAGCACGCCCGCGAAGGACGAGCGGGCCCTCGGCATCGAGTTCACGGACGGCACGGACGCCGTGTACCGGTTCATCCTGCCGCGCGGGCAGGTCACCGAGACCGAGGAGATGGGCTTCACGCGGACCGGTTCCGTGAAGCTCGGGATCACCTTCACCGCGCTGGAGGCGGAGACCGCCAAGCGCGAACTGGCCAAGTGGATCATGAAGGACAAGGCGTACGCGGCTCTGTGACGGACCGCCCGCCCACCCTCTGATCCACCTTCCGTGACAGCCCTGTTCGGGCTCGTCACCCGGGGCGGCGGGCTCCCCCACCCGCCGCCCCGCCCCCTCCCAAGACAAAAGCCGGGGCGCAGCCCCGCTTTCAGGGGCGCGGGGAACTGCGCGCTCAGCCACAACGCACCCGCACCCGACACACCACGGCACAACCCCATCCGCAAGGGAGTTCACCCATGGCCGGATTCAACGTCAACGCGGCCCGCGCGCAGCGCCTGGAGGCGCTCGGCCGGGCCTGGACCTTCGAACTCGACGACGACAGCTTCGAGCTGCCGACCGAGCTGACCCGCACCACGGCCCGCACACTCCGCGACCTCGACGACAACGACGTGGACGGACTGCTCCAACTCCTGCTGGGCGAGAAGCAGTTCGCCCGCTTCGAGCGGCACGACGTCACCATGCAGGACATCGCCGCCATCCTGGAGGCCTACGGCAAGGAGACGGGGCTGGGCCTGGGGGAAGACTGAGCCTCGGCGAGCTGGTCGAAGAGCACGCCGAGGCCCTGGAGGCGGACCTGCTCCGCCACTACGGGGTCGACCTGCTGGACTGGCACCGGGGGCTGCTGTCGTCGCGCCGGCTCTCGGTACTGGTCCAGCACCTTCCGCGGAACAGCGCGACGGCCCGCGAAGTGCACGGCGAGTCGGCGGACTGGTCGGTCACCGACTACCTGCTCGCCTCCGTCGTCGACCAACTCGCCGAGGCGAACTGGATGTTCGCGACGGTCAACCGGGACGAGGACAGCGAGCCGCTGGAGTTCCCCGAGGCCGTACCCCGGCCGGGCGACGAGCCCGACGTCAAGCCGGACGCCGGGTCGGCGCAACGGACTGCGACGCCGACGGCGGCAGAACTCATGAATTTCTTCCTCTGACAGCCGGCCCTGCGGACAACCGGTCAGAGGTGCGCGACAGCGGTGGCCAGCAGAGAAACCGCGGCAACCGAGCCGATCACCCACGGCACCCTGCCGCTGCCGACTTCCGCCGTCATCATGGCTCCTCGCGGATCCCTCGGGTCGTACATCACATCAAGCTTTTCGCCCACGGCAGCGGGTGGGAACCGGTAGCTCTGCGTCTCGCAGGTATACACCGCTCCCTCGACGACAAAACGGAGCTGGATACTGGTATTCCCCTCCGAGTTACGCCTGTGGTTGATGCAATCGGCCTGGACGACAACACCTCTGCGTCTGAGATTCCCGTCGCGCCAAACAAAGAGAGCGGAACCCAGCAACAAGGGAATACCCAAAATCATTACGCCGGGCGCATAGTCACGCAGAACCTCGAACATACCCAACTCCCATCCCGCCCGGTCAGGCGCCGAAGAACAGCCCCCCACCAGGGCGGGCGGATTCGTAATGCTCCGCCTCTCGACATCACATGAGAGCCACGACACCGAAGCCCACGGTGGCGGCCCCGGCCATGGAGGCGAGAAGGGTGATCGGCCACAGCCGGATCACGGGGTACTCGCCTGCAGGGTAGAAGAATGCAGGATATCCAGGATCGTAATCGATGGATACGGCCTCCCCCATGGAAAATCTACGGTCCCCAAATTTCCGCGGCGTGCTTGCGATCCAGTCCGTTTCCGTCACGGACCGGTCGAGCCGTGTATCGCCATTCACCGGAGAAAAGCGATAGGAGAGGCCCGTCGAGAGTTTGAGCGTATCGAGTATCTCAACCTCAATGGTGACCTTTCTTCGATACTCCCGCAGGCAGCTCAGGGTCAGAAGAACCCCCCACAGCAGGACACCGAAACCGACACTTATCACGATGCATGCACCCAGAGTCCCCAAATTCACGGGCATATTCTATCAAGATCTCACTTGATAAGAGGGAGTAATGACGGACAAGACAACAGCGCAACTGGACGAGGAGATTCGCGACCTCAGGTCGGATCTGGACAAAAAGGTTGATCCTGACACACTGGCCGGACTGGCCAGAATCGCCGACGTCAAGAAGGCGGCACTCAAGGGCAGCGGCGAGGAAATCGCCACTCAGAAATGGGTTCAAAGCGAGACAAAGAGCAAGATATGGGAGGAGATCAAAAGTCCGGAAATTCTGGGTCTGGTCGCGGCGCTGACGATCGTCAAATTTGAACTCACTCCTTTCCTGAGCCTGGAGCCGGTCATCGAGGAGATGTTCAAGAAGAAGGGACTTGAGCGCAACAAATTCGGCGTCATGTGGAAAGTGCAAGCAGAAGAGCTGCAGAGACGTGCGCGAGAGATCGCGGCCGTCGAATCCCGTCTTGCCAAAATGGAGAAAGGTATAGGGAAACTCCAGGACTTGGCGGTCGGCGCACACAGCAAAATCCGTAACTCCAACACACGCATCCAGTCGCTGGAGCGAAAGGTTTCCCGCATCGACCGGGCGGCGAACACAGCCAGGCAGCAGGTCCGGCACATGGATTCCTCCTCTGCGCTGTCCGGCACGACCAACCAGGTCACGCTCCTCGAACGACGTGTCGGCCTGCTTGCTTCCGCGCTGTCCTGACCTCACACCTCCAGAGGGATTCCTCTCATGAATCTGAAACAAGCCCTCACGAATGCCACGGCAGGAATGGAGCGGTTTCGCAGCCGCACGTCGGTTTCCAGCTCGGCCATGTCCCAGCTCAAAGGATCCGTCAACTCCGGTGCGAGCGCTGTGGGAAGGCTGCGCGGCGGACTGACCAACGCCGAGACCACCCTGGGAAAATCCAAAGGCGCCACCGACAAGTTCAAGACCTCCCTCGACAAGCTCAAGTCCTCCGCAGACAAGGCCAAGAGCGCCCTGCGGGACGTCAAACGGCAGGCCGACGCCGTGGAGAAGTCCGTCGGGAAGGCCGGCAAGAACGCCGACAAGGGCGGGAAGTCCATGGGGAGCCTCGGGAAGGGGCTCAAGGGCGCGTCCACCGCGCAGAAGGGCCTCAACCTCGCCATGGCGGCCAACCCGTTCGGGCTGGTGATGACCCTGGTGGCCCCGCTCATCGCCCAGTTCGTCAACATGGACAAGGTCGCCGCCCTGGTCCGCAAGGGACTCACCGCCGCCTGGGGTCACATCAAGAGTTCCTCCCAGTCGGCCGCGAGGATCCTCGGGCCGCTCTTCAAGGGCGTCGTGAACGGGTTCCTGACGCCCACCCGGATGCTCGTACGCGGGCTCAACGTCCTCATCGGCGCCCTCAACCGCGTCAAGTTCAAGGTCCCGGACTGGGTGCCCGGCATCGGCGGCCGGGGCTTCGCCTTCAACCTGTCGCCCATCCCGGTGCCGCAGCTCGCGAAGGGCGGCGTCGTACGGGCCCGTACCGGCGGCACGCTCGCGCTCGTCGGTGAGGGCGGTGAGCACGAGGCCGTCATCCCGCTGTCCAAGCTGGAACGGATGCTCGGCTCCGGCGGTGGCATGCGCCGGCTCGCGGCCGCCGTCGAGGCGCTCGCCGAGCGGCCCGTCCAGATCGACGTGGACTCCCAGACCATCGCACGCGCCGTCCAGCTGGGACAGCGCAAGCTCGCCCGGAGGTGAGGCAAGGACATGGCCAGGAACCTGTGGATCGGCAAGCCCGGTCTGCTGCGGGAGATCGACCAGGCCGCCAAGAGCTGGGACCGCAGCGCCGAGTTGAACGTCACCGAGTTCAAGTCCCTCGAAGGGCGTATCACCACCATCGCGCCGCCGCGCACGGTCCGCCGGCTCAAGTTCTCCTGGGACTGGCTCGAACCCGGTGACGCCCAGCACCTGACCCGGCTCGCCCGCCGGGTCAACGGCCCCGGTCTGCAAGGCAGTCCGACGCCCTCGTACGGACCGCTCGCGGTCGTCGACCCGGCCTCCGTCAACCTGCTCGGCCCGTACCAGGCAGCAGCCCAGAGCTCCGAACCCGGCGGCACCGACCACTGGTTCACCGTGACCGGCTCCCTGGGCGTGCTCCCGTACACCGGCGACACCGTCATCGGCGACTTCGGGGAGGCCACCCGGGTCGGCTGGAAGCACGGCCTGTGGACCGGCTGGCCGGTGGCCCCCGGTATGCGGGTGTCCTGGCAGGTGCCGCCCGACTGGAACCCGGCGCTCGCCACGGCCCAACTGGACTGGAAACGCGCCGACGGCACGTATCTCAGCACCACGGCCGTGACCGGTGCGAGCGTCGTCACCGGCACCGCTCCCGCCGAGGCCGCCTTCGTCACTCCGGTCGGCGGCCCCGGTGAGGCCGTGCTCGCCGGACTGGCCGGCGCCTGTCTGACGATCGACGCGGACCCCGTCGCGTACGCGCTCGGCGACGGCTGCCCGCCGATGACCGTGACCGCGTACAGCGACGTCCCGGCGGCCCGGCTGCCGTACCGGAACATCAGCATCGACCTGGTGGAGGTGTAACAGGTGCAGGACTCAGACGAGTTGCTCGGAGCGGCCCTCGCCGCCCCGGACCGGACCCCGGCCCACGCCACCCGGCTCGGCGGCCGTGAGCTGGGCGCGCAGATCCAGTCCTGGAAGGTGGAGCGGGCCTACAGCACCGATCTGCCCGAGGCTCTGCGCGCCTTCTCCGGAAGCGCGTCGGCCCAGCTGGAGCTGCTCCTCGGCGGTACCGGTGTGCCCGCCCCGCTGCTGTACTCGGCCTGGGCGGGCCGTGGCACCGGCGACTCCGTACGCCCCGGCCAGTCGGTCGTCCACAGGGCGGGCGCGAACGGCCGTACGGTGCCTGCCTTCCGGGGCACAGTGCGGTCCCGTGCGGCCGCTTCGGGCAGCGACACCGTCACCGTGCAGGCGCTGGACGGCGCGGAGCGGCTGCGCGGACCCGCGCAGCTCCCGCGGCCGTACCACGGTCTGCGTTACGGGCGTCCGGTGGCGAGCGCGACCTGGTGCGTGGACGAACTCCTGCGCCAGGGCGGCATCCACAGCTGCCCGCCGCCCCGGGCACCGGCCGTGGCCGAGGACCCCGCCAAGCCGTTCACCGCGCTCTACGCCTCGCTGCACGGCGGCTTCAACGCCTCGTACGGGCAGCCGGAGACGCTGCCGGCCCCGGCGTCGTACTCCTGGATCCGGGACGGGGCGCCCTTCGACACGGCACTGATGCCGAAGGCGGCCGGGCTCGAGGTGTCGTGGATGCCGCGGTCCCGGTTCGTCGTGGCCGGGAAGGTGTTCCAGGCCGAGCTGCATGTGAACACCGCGCTCTCGGTGGGCAGCGAACTGGAGCTCAAGCTGGTCTTCGACCGCAGCGCGGGAGCGTTCGGGAACTACGCGCTGAACGTGTACTTCGCGACCGGCGTCGTGAAGATCACCTCGGGCACGGTCGACGGCGGCGGCACGGTCGCGAGCTGGACCATTCCCAAGCTCGCCTCCCTCAAGGGGGTGTGGCATCTCGGGTTCACGGTGGACACCCGGGCGGGGACCACCGGCGCGAGCACCCCGGCGACCGTGTACCCGCGGCTCACCGCTCCCGACGGGGAGTACGTCGTCCCGCCGACCGCGCCCTACACCTTCACCGAGGCGTCGGCGCTCCAGCCGCCCTCCGAGCTGTTCCAGGTCAATCTGAAGACGGACGTGGCCGTCGAGTGCCTCCAGGTCACCGACCGTTCCTGGCCCGACCTGACCTCGTACACCGCCGACGAGTGGGAGCAGAAGGGCCGTTGGGCCAGGGGCGCGGTGCTCGACGACGCGACGGTGCCGCTGTTCGACCTGCCCAAGGTCTCCGGCTCCCAGTGGGACGCCATCACCGAGATCGCCCGCGCCACCCTGTCCACCGCCGAGTTCGACGAGCTGGGCGTCTTCCGCTGGCGCGGCCCCGGCCGGTTCCAGTCGGTGCCGGCCCGGCCCGATCTCACGGTGACCACCCGGCGGGACATCGCCGCGCTCACCGTCTCCGAGGAGATCGACGCCTGCCGCAACTACTGCGAACAGCCCTACCAGGACTGGACGGGCATCAGCCACACCTTCAGCGACACGGTCACCGACACCGTCGTACGGGAGATCCGGCCGGGCGCCTCGGTGGAGGTCGCCTACGCCATCGCCGAGGACGAACTCGACATCGGGCCGCTCCAGATCGAGGACGACGTGGCTCCGGTCGGGGGCCACCGGGTCCGCTTCGGCAGCGCGGCGACGGGCGGCACCTCGGTCAAGGGCCGGGTGACGGTCGGCTCCCGGCGCGACGGCCCGAACTACATCGTCCGCTTCACCAACCACGGTACGGCGAGTGTCTGGACGGTCACCAAGGACGGCAAGCCGTCCGTGCAGATCGTGCCGCAGAAGCGGACCGGCGATCCCAGGCAGCGCTCGTACGCCTGGTACAACGCCAACAGCCAGTTCCACTACGGCAAGCAGGTCTACCAGGCGCCCGCGACCGAGTGGGTGCAGCAGCGGCAGGCCGCCTCGGACCTGTCGTTCGCCATGCTCGACGCCGGCCGCTATCCGGTGCCGGTGCTCGGCGAGGTGGAGGTGCTGCACGACCCCCGCATCCAACTCGGCGATGTCGTAAGGGTGGTGGACACCAGCGGCGCCACGCTCGACACGCTCGCCTGGGTCGTCGGCATCCGCACCACCTGTGCGTCCGGCGCCGCCCCGCAGCAGACCCTGACCCTGCGCGGCACCTCCTACAACGGTGTCCCGGCCGACGCCGGGCTCACGCCGGACCCGCCGGTCGATCCGGGGTACGGCACGCAGCGCACGTACTCCCTGATCGAGGCGCGGAACGCGACGCTCGACGTCCTGACCACGAGCGGGGTCTCCTATCGCGAGCTGCTCAACGGACCGGGGGCCGCGTCATGAGCGAACTTCCCACGCAGGAGCCACTGCAGGAACCGTTGTTGGACCCCGTCGAGGAGGACGGCAACGTGGCCCATCCGGTCCCGATCGACAGCCCGACGACACGTGACGGCGACGGCGGCATGCCGGCGGACTCGCTGCCACCGGTCCTGGACGCCTGACCTCGCGCCGCGCCTTGCCACCCCCATAACGCCCAAGCTCCCGCACTCCCCAATGTCCCAACTCCCCAACTCCCCAACTCCCACGAGCTCCAGGAGGAAGCCGTCATGGCCCTGCTCACTCCGCTCGGCAGTCTCCCGTACCCGCAGCCGGCCGACGCCGCGAACATTCCCGTGCACATCCAGTCGCTCGCCGAGGCCGTGGACGGCCGGACCGTGCTGCGGTTCGCCGACGGCGCCGCGCGGGACGCCAAGGTGACCGCCCCGGTGGCGGGCATGCTGTGCTGGCTCAGCACGCCGAAGCAGTACTGGTACTACACCGGCAGCGTCTGGTCCCAACTGGCGCCCGCCCCGGTCCACAAGGCGAACTCGACGGTCGGCACCACCGCGTCGACAGCGTTCGTGGAGACGCTCACCGGTTCCACCGGCGACCCGACGGCGGCCGCCTTCACGGCTCCGGCCTCCGGCTCCGTGCTCGTGTCGGTGGGCGCGCGCGGCAGCAACAGCACCACCGGTACGTGCTTCATGTCGGCGAACGTCCGGGCCGGTTCGGGCTCGACGGTCGTACTGGCCGCCGCCGACGCCCGCTCGGCCATCTCCACCGGTACGGGCCAGGTCTCGGCGAGCACCCAGTACCTGGTCAGTGGCCTCACCCCGAACAGCGCGTACACGGCGACCGCCGCCTACCGGTGCACCGCGGGAACGGCCACGTTCGCCTTCCGGTTCCTGACCGTCACCCCCGTGAACTGAGGAGGTCGTCATGGCCACACCGCTGACGGCCGACGCCCTCGCCCGCGCGCTGCGCGGCGAGGGCGTCGCCCTTTCCGAGCACTCCAACTGGCGTACGCACAACCGCAATCACAAGGGGCCGTGGGGTCCGGTGCACGGCGTGATGCTGCACCACACCGCGGGCACCGACAGCCTCCGCCTGTGCCGCGACGGCACCGCGGCGCTGCCGGGCCCGCTGTGCGTCGGGCTGATCACCAAGGACGGCACACTGCACCTGCTCGGGTACGGCCGTACCAACCACGCCGGTTCGGGTTCGGCCGCGGTCCTGGACGCCGTACGGGCCGAGAGGTCCACGCTCCCCGCCCCCGGGCCGGACGCCGTGGACGGCAACGCTCGCTTCTACGGCTTCGAGATCGAGAACCTCGGCAATGGCCGCGACCCGTATCCGGCGGCCCAACTCGCCGCCGTGGAGCGGCTGTCGGCGGCCGTGTGCCGGGCCCACGGCTGGTCGGCGGCCAGCGTGATCGCCCACAAGGAGTGGACGCGGCGGAAGATCGACCCGTCGTTCCCGATGACGGTGATGCGCGCGCGGATCGACGCGCTGCTGGGCGACAAGCCCACTCCGCGCCCCACACCTGTGGCCCACGCGCCCTTCCCGGGCGCCGCGTTCTTCGTGCCGGGCCGACGCGGCGACCTGATCACCGCCGTCGGCAGACGGCTGGTCGCCGAGGACTGCGGCCGGTACGCGAACGGCCCCGGCCCCGTCTGGACCCGCGCCGACGTCCTCTCGTACGCGGCCTGGCAGCGCAAGCTCGGCTACGTGGGCGCGGCGGCGGACGGCATCCCGGGCCGCACCAGCTGGGACAGACTGCGTGTGCCGAGGACCTGACGGGCAACGGACACCGCCGAGCACCGGGCAGCACCGAAGAGAACGAGGAGCACGAGGAGCAGCACGATGACCGATACCGACGCCGATACCGACGCCGATTCAGGTACCGATACCGATACCGATGCGGACGATCGCAGGGAGGTGCGCGATGACAGCGACTGAGACGGAGGACGTCGTCCTGGAGCTGGAGCGGCTGCGTCGCTCGGTCGACGTCGGGTTCGCCACCACGCGGGGCGACCTCGCGCTCCTCCTCCAGCGCGTCGACCAGACCGACAAGACCCTCGACGAACACGAGACCCGAATCGAGGCCCTGGAACGCACCCGCTGGCCCCTGCCGTCCCTGGCGGCGGCCACGTCATGCCTGGCACTGGCGCTGACGGTCTGGCAGACGCTGGGCGGCCGATAGGCGCTCTACTGCTTGGCCCGCGCAGGTCCCGTGATCGCCTCCGTGACGACGAAACCCTTGGCGGGGCCTTCGGGGATGGTGACCTCGGTGCCGTAGGGGACGCGGTGGATGTCCTCCCAGTCGGCCCTGTCGGGGCGGGGTCCGGTGAAGAGGGTGACGGCGCCCTGACCGTCGTAGTCATCGATGACGACGTACACCGGGATGCCCGCACGGGCGTACTCGCGACGTTTGCGGACGCGGTCACGGTCCTGGTTGCGCTTGCCGGGGGAGACGACTTCGACGATGAGCTGCACGGAGTCGGCCCTTACTCCCATGTCGTCCTCGTCGCCGCACGGCTCCGTGTCCTCCGGGGCGACGAAAGCGTCCGGGATCCACGCCTTGCGGCTGTGGATCACGTTCACGTCCTGATGGCAGGCGTACTCGCCTCCGTCCAGGAACTTGTCCAGTGCCCTTCGCACGCGGTTGGTGATCAGGCCGTGCGACCGGCGAGCGGTGGGCGACGCCTCGATGACTCCCTCGATGATCTCAGCGCGATAGCCCTCGGGAAGGTCAATGGTCTTCCATGCCTGCCACAGGGCCTCGTCGAGGCCGGGCCCGTTCTCCGGCTGGTACTGAGGCTCGGTCCTGATCTCGGTCATGGTCTCGGGCCTCTCGTGCGCAAGAGCGGTCATCGTGGCATCACCTCCTCAAGTGTGGGCTGGGCGTGCTTGTGGCACAAGCAACGCCATCACGGTAGGCAGCCATATGGGCCCACCTGCGGAAACGGTCTCGGTTCACTCGAACAGGCGATGCGGAAACGGCTCACGTGGCCGGAGCCAGTTCGAACCACACCTCCTTGGCGAACCGCCCTGTCCTCTCCCCGGCAACACCCCACGCGTCCGCCATCTCCGCTACGAGCGCGAGGCCACGACCCCAGCAGGCGGCGACGCTGGCGGCAGGGTGCACCACGACGGGAGGGTCCGGACTCTCGTCGAAGACGCTCACATGGAGGCGGGCGGAGGTCAGGCGGACTCTGAGCATGGCGGTGCCCTTGGTGTGCAGATGGACGTTCGTGACGAGCTCCGAGGTGCACAGGGCGGCGGGCATGACGAGGGTTTCGCGGTCGTGCGTGAACAGGACGGCACGCACGAAGTCCCGGCATACGCGGGGCGCGGTGGCGTCCGCGGACGCGAACAGGCTGTATTCGTGGGCGAGTTGAACGGGACGGTGGGCGGCACGGCGGGCTGGGTCCATGGGCGTCGACTCCAGTCGGGAGGGTGGGGGATGACACGGCCCGCGCCCGGCG
Organism: Streptomyces sp. NPDC050988; assembly: GCF_044456225.1. Lineage (NCBI taxonomy): Bacteria > Bacillati > Actinomycetota > Actinomycetes > Kitasatosporales > Streptomycetaceae > Streptomyces > Streptomyces sp. NPDC050988. Next base: position 35,276 of record NZ_JBITFQ010000033.1, read on the forward strand.
ATGGCTTTGCCCGAGCGCTCCTGGATGGAGGGGCGGGTGCACTGTCGGCTTGTGGGCAGGGGGAGTTGAGCGATTCCAGTGAGTTACTGGATCCACACTCACCGTAGCTGGATGGGGATAGACATCTCAACCTGTTCACCAAAGCCGTTGGACCACCCTCCCCGCACAGTGCAGACTCCGAGGGAGCCTCCAAGGAGTAACCGTGGGACTACGCACCACCATCAGTGAACGCCAGTACCGTCTGGGCTTCGAACTCAAACAACTGCGCGAACAGGCGGGGTTAAACGCAGCTGAAGCCGCTCAGCGCATCGGCATGAGCCGAGCGCAGCTCAGTCATATCGAGCTGGGTCGGACATCGATTCTGACTGAGCGGCTCCTGGAGTTGTGCCGCACATACGGTTACACAGACAAGCCCTATATTGACGCGCTGGTGTCCCTGTCCGAGGCAACCGGCAAAGGATGGTGGAGCGCGCACAAGAAGCATCTGGGGTCTGGTGCACTCAACCTCGCTGAACTGGAGGCCCAGGCCGCATCACTGCGGGTACACGAGTCGCTGTTCATTCCGGGGCTCTTCCAGACCGCCGACTACGCGCGGGCCATCTTCAACAGCCCCAAGCTGGGCTTCGAGAACATCAACGAGGCCCTGAAGTTCCGTATGGAACGGCAGCACATCCTCACCGGCAAGAACCCGCCTTCCGTCCACGCCGTGATCCACGAGGCCGCTCTGCACATGCGGTTCGGCAGCGCCCAGGTCGTACGCGAGCAGTTGGTACGGCTCATCGAGCTGGCTCGACTGCCGAACGTGACGATCCAGGTCTATCCGTTCAGCGCACAGGCGTACGCGGCCCTCAGCGGGAACTTCGTCCATGTCATCCCCCATACCCCACGGTTGGGCACCGTGGTCCTCGACCGCGCGACGGCGACCGACTACCTGCGCGAGCCGGCACAACTCGATCTGTACGGCTCGTTGTTCGACCGGCTCGCCGAGAACGCCCTCGGCCCTGTCGACGTATCGTTGGCCCCCGATGCACACTCGGTGAAGGACTCGCTGTCCCTCATCCAGCACTTGCTCTACACCCTCTAGGAGGCCCCTGATGTCCGAACTGCACTGGCAGAAGTCTTCGTTCAGCGGAGCCCCCGACCAGAACTGCCTCAACATAGCCACCGCCCCCGACGGAACCCTCCGCCTCCGCGAGAGCGACACCCCCGGCGTCATCCTCGCCACCGCCCCGCAGGGCCTCGCCGGGCTTTTGCACCACATCCGTACCCGTACTCACAACTCCTGATGGCGGGCGAAGCCTTCGGACATCCACGGCTCGCCGCGATCTACGACCCGCTCGATCCCGACCGAAGCGACCTCGATGCATACGTGCGGATCGCGGAGGAGTTCGGGGCGCGTCAGGTCCTCGACATCGGCTGCGGGACGGGCGTGTTCGCGTTGCTGCTCGCCGAGCGCGGGATCGAGGTCGTCGGTGTCGACCCGGCGCAGGCGTCCCTCGACGTGGCGCGGGGCAAGCCCGGCAGTGAAAGGGTGCGCTGGGTCCATGGGGACGGCACCACCCTCCCGCCGCTCCAGGCCGATCTCGCGACGATGACGGCGAACGCCGCCCAGGAGCTGGCCGATCCGGAGATGTGGCGGAAGACCCTGCTGGGCGCCTACGAAGCCCTGCGGCCCGGTGGGCGTTTCGTCTTCGAGACGCGGGATCCGGTCGGGCGTGCCTGGGAGGAGTGGAACCGCGAGGCCTCGTACGGGGTTACGGAACTCCCGGGCGTCGGCGCGATCGAGGGCTGGGACGACCTGGTCGAGGTCGACGGGCAGCTGGTGACGTTCCGCCACACCTTTGTGTTCGCGGCGGACGGGGAGGTCCTGACCTCGGAATCGACCCTCCGTTTCCGCGAGCGGGACGAGATCGAGGCGGATCTGGCCGCGCAGGGGTACGTCGTGGAGGAAGTCCGCGACGCCCCCGACCGGCCGGGTCGGGAGTTCGTCTTCGTGGCGCTACGGCCGGGAGCCGGCCAGGCCTGATGCCCAGCCACCGCTGACGCCCGGACGGCCACTCACGAGAGGCTGCCGACCCCGACCCACTCCCGCAGCAACCCCTCCCGCTCCGCCGCCCGCGGCGACCCGTCCTCCTGCGTCCGGCCCCACTGCGCCATGGCGGCCAGCGTCGCGCGCAGGGTGGCCTCGCCCGCCGTCAGGTGGGAGAGGAGGGACAGCGAGAGGTCGTACTCCTCCTGGGAGTAGCTGGAAGCCGCCGCGTACACGGTCAAGTCGGTGGTCCCGTCGGCCGTTTCGACGAGGACGCTCATCATCGGCGGCGCATCGGTCTCGCCGAAGCTGGTCACGGTCAGCACCATGTCCACCATCACGCTGATCTGTCGCTTGAGGGATTTCAGCGGGACATCCTCGACGGTCAGCCCACGCACCTCGTCCCACGGCCACAGGTCCGAGCTGCCGTCACCGAGCGACACGACCCCTTCCGGCGTCAGCCGCACCCCCGGGGCGCGCCCGGACGGTTTCGCCCCCACATACACATCGCCCTCGGCTATCCAGAACAGCCCCACCATGGCCATGGGAAAAGCTCCATTCCCCCCGCGAATCCAACGGATCCGTGGATCAGTAGTCCTGTACATGATCGCAACACATGGGAGGGGCCCGGAGATTCGGTCGAATCTCCGGGCCCCTTCTGTGTGCCTACAGGTGTCGAACTGGACGCACGCGTCAGTCCGACTGCTGTCGCTTAGGGCGCCACACCACCAGTGCGCTCGTCTGCTGGACCTCCTGGTACGGGACCAGGTCGCGGCGGTACGAGGCGTGGACGGCGGCCTCGCGCTGCTGCATCGCGGCCGCCGCGCCGTCCAGGGCCGCTTCCATCTCCGCGACGCGGGACTGGAGCGCGGCGACCTGGTTCTCCAGTTCGATGATGCGCTTGATGCCGGCGAGGTTGATGCCCTCGTCCTGCGACAACTGCTGGACGGTGCGCAGCAGTTCGATGTCGCGGGCCGAGTAGCGGCGGCCGCGCCCGGCCGTGCGGTCCGGGGAGACCAGGCCGAGGCGGTCGTACTGGCGGAGGGTCTGCGGGTGCAGGCCGGAGAGCTGGGCGGCCACCGAGATGACGTACACCGGTGTTTCTTCCGTCAGCTCATATGCGGAATAGGAACTCTGTCGACGGCGTCCGGTTGCGTCCATGGTGTCCTCATGCTCCCTTCGCGGCCTGGAACAGCTCCGCCCGCGGGTCCTCGTCCGCGGTGGCCTCGCGATACGCCTCGAGCGCGTCACGAGCCTTCCCCGTCACGTCCGTGGGGACACTCACCTCGACGGTGACCAACAGGTCCCCGCGGGTGCCGTCCTTGCGGACCGCGCCCTTGCCACGGGCGCGCATCGTACGGCCGTTGGGTGTGCCCGGGGGCAGCTTCAGGGTGACCGGAGGTCCCCCGAGCGTGGGCACGCGGACCTCGCCGCCGAGCGCCGCCTCCGTGAAGGTGACGGGGACGGTGACGGTGAGGTTGTCGCCCTTGCGGCCGAAGACCGGGTGCGCGTCGACGTGCACGGTGACGTACAGATCGCCCGCCGGTCCGCCCCGCTCGCCCGGTGCGCCCTTGCCGCGGAGCCGGATGCGCTGGTTGTCCGACACCCCGGCCGGGATACGGACCTGCATGGTGCGGGACGACTTGGCGCGCCCCGAGCCGTTGCAGACCAGGCACGCGTGCTCCGCGATCAGGCCGCGGCCCTTGCAGTCGGGGCACGGGTCGGTCAGCGAGAAGCCGCCGCCCGAGCCCCGCGCCACCTGGCCGGTGCCGACGCAGGTCGGGCACACGCGCGGTGTGCCGTTCTTGTCGCCGGTGCCCGAACAGGCCTTGCAGGGGGACTGCGAGGTCATGCGGAGGGGAACGGTCGCCCCGTCCACCGCCTCCGTGAAGCTGAGCGTGACCTCGGTGTCGATGTCCTGGCCGCGCCGCGGCTGCGTACGCGTGCCAGTGCCTGTGCCGCCGCGGTTGAACAGGCCGCCGAACACGTCACCGATACCGCCGCCGAAGCCGCCGGCGCCGCCCTGGCCGCCCGCTCCGCCCTGACCCGGCCCGCCTCCGAAGAGGTCGCCCAGGTCGAAGTTGAAGTTGCCGCCCCCGGCGCCCGGTCCGGGCCTGAACCCGCCGTTGCCGAAGAGGGCGCGCGCCTCGTCGTACTCCTTGCGCTTCTTGGGGTCCCCGAGGATGTCGTTCGCCTCGGAGATCTCCTTGAAGCGGTCCTCGGCCTTCGCGTTCCCCTTGTTGGCGTCCGGGTGGTACTCGCGGGCGAGCTTCCGGTACGCCTTCTTGATCTCGGCCTCGGTGGCGTCCTTGGGGACGCCGAGGACCTTGTAGTAGTCCTTCTCGATGAAGTCCTTGGTGCTCATCCTCGACGCCCCTCCTTCCGCACGCCACTGTCACGTACGCGCTTGGTGTTCGTGCCGCATACGGGCGCGCGTACGCCCTGTTTCACGTCAGCCCTCGTCCGGGCCACCGCTCTCCTTGTCGTCGGCCGCCTGCGTCCCGTCCGTCTCGTCGCCCTTGACCGTCTGCGCGCCGGGCTGCGGCTCGGCGACGGCCACCCGCGCGGGGCGGATGGTGCGCTCGCCGAAGCGATACCCCGGCTGCAGAATCGCCACGCACGTCGTCTCGGTGACGTCCGGTGCGTAACTGTGCATCAGGGCCTCGTGGATCGTCGGGTCGAAGGGCTCGCCCTCCTTGCCGAACTGCTGCAGACCCATCTTCGCCGCGACGGTCTCCAGCGACTCGGCCACCGACTTGAAGCCGCCGACCAGTTCGCTGTGGTCCCGCGCGCGGCCGATGTCGTCGAGCACGGGCAGGAGCTCGGTCAGGAGGTTCGCGATGGCGATCTCCTTGACCGCGATCCGGTCGCGCTCGACCCGGCGGCGGTAGTTCTGGTACTCGGCCTGGAGCCGCTGGACGTCCGCTGTGCGCTCGCCGAGCGCCGTGCGTACCTGGTCCAGCTGAGCGGTGAGGCCCGCGATCTGTGCTGCTGCTGCCGCGTCCCCGGCCTGGGCCGCCCCCTCCTCCACGGAGGGGGCAGTCTTCGGCTCGGCGTCTTCAGGGGTGGCGCCGGAGGGGACGTCGGGCTGCTCGTCGAAGCCCGGGGTCTCCTCTGTCACGCGGCACCGTCCTTGCGGTCACGGTCCTCGTCGACGATCTCGGCGTCCACGACGTCGTCGTCGGCCTTGGCGCCCGCGCCCTCGTCGGCACCCGGGGCCTCGGCACCGGCGGCACCCTGCGCGGCCTGGGCGTCCGCGTACATCGCCTGGCCGAGCTTCTGGGAGACGGCGGCGACCTTCTCGGTGGCCGTACGGATCTCGGTGGTGTCCTCGCCCTTGAGCGCGGTCTTCAGCTCCTCGATGCTCGTCTCGACCTCGGTCTTGACGTCACCGGGGACCTTGTCCTCGTTGTCCTTGAGGAACTTCTCCGTCTGGTAGACGAGCTGCTCGCCCTGGTTGCGGGACTCTGCGGCCTCGCGGCGACGGTGGTCCTCGTCCGCGTACTGCTCGGCCTCCTGGCGCATGCGGTCGACCTCGTCCTTCGGCAGCGAGGAGCCGCCGGTGACGGTCATCTTCTGCTCCTTGCCCGTGCCCAGGTCCTTCGCGGTCACGTGCATGATGCCGTTGGCGTCGATGTCGAAGGCGACCTCGATCTGCGGGACCCCGCGCGGGGCCGGCGGCAGACCGGTCAGCTCGAACATCCCGAGCTTCTTGTTGTACGCCGCGATCTCGCGCTCGCCCTGGTAGACCTGGATCTGCACGGACGGCTGGTTGTCCTCGGCCGTCGTGAAGATCTCGGACCGCTTGGTCGGGATCGTGGTGTTGCGCTCGATGAGCTTGGTCATGATCCCTCCCTTGGTCTCGATACCGAGGGACAGCGGGGTCACGTCGAGGAGCAGGACGTCCTTGACCTCACCCTTGAGGACACCGGCCTGGAGGGCGGCGCCGATGGCGACGACCTCGTCCGGGTTCACACCCTTGTTGGCGTCCTGGCCGCCGGTCAGCTCCTTGACGAGCTCGGCGACGGCGGGCATACGGGTGGAGCCACCGACGAGAACGACGTGGTCGATCTCGCTGAGCTGGATGCCGGCGTCCTTGATGACGTTGTGGAACGGCGTCTTGCAGCGCTCAAGGAGGTCGGCCGTCAGCTGCTGGAACTGAGCCCGGGTGAGCTTCTCGTCCAAGTGCAGCGGACCCTCGGCAGACGCCGTGATGTACGGCAGGTTGATCGTGGTCTCGGTGGACGAGGACAGCTCGATCTTGGCCTTCTCGGCGGCCTCGCGGAGGCGCTGGAGGGCCATCTTGTCCTTGCCCAGGTCCACGCCGTGGCCCGCGGAGAACTGCTTGACCAGGTAGTCCATGACGCGCTGGTCCCAGTCGTCACCACCGAGGTGGTTGTCGCCGTTCGTGGCCTTCACCTCGACGACGCCGTCACCGATCTCCAGGAGGGACACGTCGAAGGTGCCGCCACCGAGGTCGAAGACGAGGATCGTCTGGTCGTCCTTGTCGAGGCCGTACGCGAGAGCCGCCGCGGTGGGCTCGTTCACGATGCGCAGGACGTTCAGGCCCGCGATCTCGCCGGCCTCCTTCGTCGCCTGACGCTCGGAGTCGTTGAAGTACGCCGGGACGGTGATGACCGCGTCCGCGACCTTCTCGCCCAGGTACGCCTCGGCGTCGCGCTTCAGCTTCTGCAGGATGAAGGCGCTCATCTGCTGCGGGTTGAAGTTCTTCCCGTCGAGCTCGATGGACCAGTCCGTGCCCATGTGACGCTTCACAGAGCGGATGGTCCGGTCCACGTTCGTGACCGCCTGGCGCTTGGCGACCTCTCCGACGAGCACCTCACCGTTCTTGGCGAAGGCGACGACGGACGGCGTGGTCCTGGCGCCCTCGGCGTTGGTGATGACGGTGGGCTCACCGCCCTCCAGAACGCTGACGACGGAGTTAGTCGTGCCCAGGTCGATGCCGACCGCACGTGCCATTTCAATTCCTCCAGCAATGACTTGAGTGGAACAGGCTCAAGTGTGCACGACGCTCACCGCTCGGTCAACAGAGGTGAGTCTTGGAGGCTCAACTCTTATCTCATTCTTACGCGCAATTAGGCCCTGACCTGCGGGTCGGCCGTTGACTGCGGGCCCGTGGGGGCTGATCGCGCAGTTCCCCGCGCCCCTAAAGGGGCACGACTCACTCAGGCAAGCCTCAGCGACGCAGATCACCGCACCCCTGACTACAGTGCGGACACAGGAGTGGGTAGTCTCAGAGGACTGCATAAGTTACCGCTTAGTAATCAATCTTCGGGGAACCGGGAGACCCACCCCGAAGAGAACCTCGCAGGCCCGAGGAGTCCCGAAATGCAACTCGCCGCGATCATCGTGTCGCTGGTCCTGACCGTGGTCGGCGTTGCGCTCATCGCCCGAGCCGTCGCGCAGATCTACCGGTTCGTGAAGCTGGGCCAGCCGGTGCCGGCGGGCAGCCGCACCGACAACCCCAAGGCTCGCACGATCACCCTGGTGAAGGAATTCCTGGGTCACACCCGGATGAACCGCTGGGGCATCGTCGGCTTCGCCCACTGGTTCGTCGCGATCGGCTTCCTGACGCTGCCGCCGACCCTCGCGCAGGCCTACGGCCAGCTCTTCGAGGCGGACTGGACGCTGCCGGTCATCGGCGGCTTCCTGCCGTTCGAGATGTACATCGAGTTCATCGGCGTGATGACGATCCTCGGCATCGCCGTGCTCATCGCGATCCGGCTGCTGAACCTGCCCTCCCGGGCCGGTCGCAAGTCCCGTTTCGCGGGCTCAAAGGCCTGGCAGGCGTACTTCGTCGAGTACGTCATCCTCACCATCGGCCTCGCGATCTACGCCCTGCGCGGTCTTGAGGGCGCGATCCACCACGTCGAGCACTACGAGGCCGCGTACTTCGCCTCGTACCCCCTGGTCCTCGCCTTCAAGGGGCTCTCCCTCGGCGTGCTCCAGAACCTCGTCTACCTCGTCGCGATGATCAAGATCGGCACCTCGCTGATCTGGATGATCACCGTCGCGCTGAACACCAACATGGGTGTCGCCTGGCACCGTTTCCTCGGCTTCCCGAACATCTGGTTCAAGCGGAACGCCGAGGGCGGCACCGCGCTGGGCGCCCTGCTGCCGATGACGTCGGGCGGCGAGCCGATCGACTTCACCGACCCGGGCGAGGACGACGTCTTCGGTGTCTCCCAGGTCGAGCAGTTCTCCTGGAAGGGCATCCTCGACTTCTCGACGTGTACGGAGTGCGGGCGCTGTCAGTCGCAGTGCCCCGCCTGGAACACCGGGAAGCCGCTCTCCCCGAAGCTGCTGATCATGTCGCTGCGGGACCACGCCCACGCCAAGGCCCCCTACCTGCTCGCCGGTGGCGGCAAGGACATGGAGGGCAACGAGAAGGCGACCGCGGAGCAGCTCAAGGACGTGCCCGCCGCCGCCCTCGCCGAGGCCGAGCGGCCCCTCATCGGGACCCTCGAAGAGAACGGCGTCATCGACCCCGACGTGCTGTGGTCCTGCACCACCTGCGGCGCCTGTGTCGAGCAGTGCCCCGTCGACATCGAGCACGTCGACCACATCGTCGACATGCGCCGCTACCAGGTGATGATCGAGTCCGCGTTCCCGTCCGAGGCGGGCACGATGCTCAAGAACCTGGAGAAGAAGGGCAACCCCTGGGGTCTGGCGAAGAAGCAGCGCCTGGAGTGGACCAAGGAGGTCGACTTCGAGATCCCGGTCGTCGGCAAGGACATCGAGGACCTGTCCGAGGTCGACTACCTGTACTGGGTCGGCTGTGCGGGCGCCCTTGAGGACCGCGCCAAGAAGACCACCAAGGCCTTCGCCGAGCTGCTGCACATCGCGGGCGTCAAGTTCGCGATCATGGGCGGCGACGAGAAGTGCACCGGTGACTCCGCCCGCCGCCTGGGCAACGAGCCCCTCTTCCAGGAGCTCGGCATGGAGAACGTCTCCGCGCTGAACATGGCGTTCGGCGAGGAGATGGACGACGAGGGCAACTTCCCCGCGGAGTCGAGGAAGCCGAAGTCCGCGAAGAAGATCGTCGCGACCTGCCCGCACTGCCTCAACACCCTTGGCAACGAGTACCCGCAGCTCGGCGGCGACTACGAGGTCATCCACCACACCCAGCTGCTCCAGCACCTGATCGACGAGGGCAAGCTGATCCCGGTGACCCCGGTCGAGGGCCTCATCACCTACCACGACCCCTGCTACCTGGGCCGGCACAACAAGATCTACACGCCTCCGCGCGAGATCATGACCGCCGTCCCGGGCCTGCGCCAGCAGGAGATGCACCGCCACAAGGAGCGCGGCTTCTGCTGCGGCGCCGGTGGCGCGCGGATGTGGATGGAGGAGCGGATCGGCAAGCGCATCAACAACGAGCGCGTCGACGAAGCTCTCAGCCTCAACCCCGACATCGTCTCCACCGCCTGCCCGTTCTGCCTCGTCATGCTGACCGACTCGGTCAACGGCAAGAAGAACGATGGCAAGGCGAAGGAGTCCATCACGGTCGTCGACGTGGCCCAGCTGCTGCTCGACTCCGTGAAGACCCCGCTCGACGACGAGCCCCCGGCGGGCGAGGACGAGTCGGAGAACGCACCGGAGCCGCAGCCGGTGAAGTGACCGGAGCGTCATCCCCGTAACGAAGCACCCCATGTCCCGGATCGATCAGGCAGATCGGACCGGGGCATGGGGTGCTGTCGTCGTACAAGGTCCCGCCAGGGCGCTCAGGCAATCGGTGTCGTCTGCGCCAGGGCGATGTGCCAGTTCTCGTCCTCCTCGCGGGTCAGGACGTACGTCATCGCGCCGCGCGCGGGGAAGTCGGACGGGCCCTGCGTGTCCGGGCGTTCGTCGTGGACCGTCTTGGTCAGGCTCACGATGGCCACGTCGGGCCGTACGAAGCGGATGTCGTCAACCTCCAGCGTGGTCCTGACGTCCCTGAGCGGGGAGGCGAGCGCCGCGGTCATGGCCGACGCGAAAGCCTCCCGTCCGAAGACGCGCCGCCCCGCGAGGTTGATGAGCACCAGGTCGGAGGTGTGCAGGACCGGCAGTACCTCCGGGTCGGTCTGGGCTTCCTGGCTGCGCGCGACGAGTTCGCGGATCCGTCGCTCGTCGGTGCCCTGGGCGGAGTGAACGGGGTTCGTGGTGTCCATACGGGAAACGTAGAACCTCAACTTTGGTTCAGGTCAAGGGCGTTCATGCCGGAGAGCTGGGGTCTTTGACAGATGCGCGATCCGTGCTCCATCATCCCCATCATCAATCCACTAGTTCATTAGCTAAAGGGTGGTGATGGAGGTTGGAGTTCCGGATCGACAGGCGGAGCGGGGTGGCCGCCTATCAGCAGATCGTTCAGCAGACCAAGCAGGCCCTGCGCCTCGGCGTACTCGTGCCCGGGGACCAGCTGCCGACGGCCAAGGACGTCGCGGCGACCTCAGCGGTGAACCCGAACACCACGCTCAAGGCCTACCGCGAGCTGGACCGGGAGGGCCTGGTCGAACTGCGGCCGGGTCTGGGCACCTTCGTCCGCCAGTCGCTGGCCCGTCCCCAGGCGGGGGCGGACTCACCGCTGCGGGGCGAGCTGGAGGCATGGATGGACCGGGCCCACGAAGCGGGTCTGGAGCAGGAGGACGTGACCGCGCTGGTCACGTCCGTCATGGAGGAGCGGTACGCCGATACCAGGGCGGCCGCCGGGAACGGGGGACACGGATGATGGGCGACGGGACGGAACACAGGGCAGACGAAGGGCACGGGGGAGACGGGGGAGACGGGGGACGCCTGGGTCTCGCGGGCGAGTCCGCGATGGAGGCCTACTCGGTCGGCAGGAAGTACCGCCGGGGCTGGGCCCTGCGGGACTGCTCCTTCCGGCTGCCGGCCGGGCGGATCTGCGGTCTGGTGGGCCCCAACGGCGCGGGCAAGACCACGCTGATGTCCATCGCCGCCAACCTGCTGGAGCCGACCTCCGGCACCCTGCGGGTGTTCGGCGCGGCCCCGGAGTCCGCGGAGGCCGGCCGGCGTACGGCGTTCCTCGCCCAGGAGAAGCCGTTGTTCAAGCGCTTCACCGTCGCCGAGACCCTGCGTCTTGGCCGTGAACTGAACCCCGGCTGGGACCAGCGGGCCGCCGAGAACATCGTCCGCGCGGGCAACATTCCGTTCGAGGCGAGGATCGGCACCCTCTCCGGTGGCCAGCGCACCCGGGTGGCCTTCGCCGTCGCCTTCGGCAAGCGGCCCGATCTGCTGCTCCTCGACGAGCCGATGTCCGACCTCGACCCGCTGGTGCGCCACGAGTTGATGAGCACCCTGCTGGCCGAGGCCGCCGAGCGCGGCACCACCGTGCTGATGTCCACCCACATGATCGCCGAGCTGGAGAACACCTGCGACTACCTGCTGGTCATCGCCGAAGGAGGGCTGCGGCTCGCCGGTGAGGTCGACGAACTCCGCACCGCCCACGCCGTGTTGACCGGGGTCCACTCCGACGGGCGGACGCCCCCGGAGGTGGCGTACCACACCGTGGTCGAAACCCGTATCAGCGGACGGCAGTTCACCGCGCTGGTCCGCCCCGACGGGCCGGTCACCGGCGGCCCCTGGCAGGCGAGCACCCCGGACCTGGAGGAACTCCTGCTCGCCTATCTGCGCTCCCCCGAGGCGCCGCCCCTGATCAGTCCCAGCTCCTACGTCGCACCGCGGGCGGTGGCGGCATGAGCACGATGACCAGTACCGGAAGCACTGGCGGCCCGGCCTCGGCACCCTCCGGCCCCGCCCGCACCAAAGCCGGCCGCGGCCCGCACCTCAGCGGCATGAACTGGCTCGTCTGGCGTCAGCACCGCGCGGCCTGCTGGACTCTCCTGGCCACCGCCGCCGTCACCGTCGCGGGGATCGTCTACGGGCGCCATCGGATGGTGACGTACCTCGAAGGCCACGGCTGGCCGGACCTGCAGTCCGGCTGGGAGCAGGGGTTCGACCAGGGGCCGCTCAACATGGCCGCCCAACTGCTCGGGTTCGCGCCCCTCCTGATCGGGGTCTTCATGGGCGCGCCCCTGCTCGCCGGGGACCTGGAGAGCGGCACCGCCAAGCTGGTCAACGCGCAGTCCGCCGGCCGGGTCCGCTGGCTCGCCACCAAGCTCGGGGTGACCACACTCGTGGTCGCGGTGTGCACCACGGCGGCCTCCGTCGCGTTCACCTGGTGGTGGTCACCGGTCAAGTCGTCGTCGTACGTGATGAGTTGGGCCGACGCTTCCGCCTTCGACAGCAGCGGGCCCGTGCCCGTGGCGCTCACCCTGTTCACCGTCGTCGGTGGCGTGGCGATCGGCATGCTGCTGCGCCGGACCCTGCTGTCCATGGCCGTCACCTTCGGCTTCGCCGTAGCCGTGCAGATCGTCTGGTCGCACTTCCGGATGGCTCTCGGGGACGCCGTCACCGTCACGACCGGCAACGGTGTCGGGGACGAGGCCTTCCCGAAGCTGCCCGACAGCGCCCACGTCGTGGACCAGTCCTACCTCACCGCGTCCGGCGACCTCATCGGCTGGGGCAGCTGCGCCGAGGCGACGGAGAAGGCCGCCACCGCCTGTCTGGAGAAGGCGCAGGTCGTCGGCTGGCACGTCGAGTACCTCCCGCTCTCCCAGATGTCCTCCATGCAGTGGCTCGGCTCCTCGATCCTGCTGGCCCTGACCGCCTGCATCGCGGCGTTCGTCATCCTCTGGGGCCGCAAGCGCCTCGTCTGACCGGGCGCCGCTGTCCGACCGGGCGCCGCAGTCCGACCGGGCGCCTTCGTCCGACGCCGGGGGCAACGCCCTGAACCAGACGGACGGTCCACGGCGCCTGCCTCATGGCCGAACAGGGCCCGCACGCCCTACTTCTGAGTGCCTCGCCGGTCCCGGATCCGGTCCCGGTCGGGGCCGGGGCCGGGCGGGCCGGAGCGGGACCCGGCGTCCGTGAGCGCGGCGCCGAGTTCCGCTCTGCGACGGATGCCCAACTTGCGGTAGGCGCTGGTCAGATGGGTCTCGACGGTACGCCGGGCCAGGTGCAGCAGCTCCGCTATCTCTGTGTTCGTACGGCTCTGCGCGGCGAGTTCCGCGATCCGGCGCTCGCTGGCGGTGAGCGAACCGGACCCCGTCCGTGCCGTCGCCGCACGGCGGGCGCCGCTCTCGTGCAGGGCAGCCTCCGCGGACGCCCGCATCCGGACCGCGCCCAGCCGTTCGGCGCGTTCGGCCGCCTCCCGGAGCGCCTCGCGGGCCCGTGCCCGATCCCCGGTGGCGGTGAGCAGACGTCCCTGTGCGATCAGCGCCGGGATCAACTCCGTTTCGACCGGCTCCCCGACCGGGGCCGCGGACCCGCCGCCGTCGGATTTCGCGTCGAGGAGCACCTCAGGTGGTGTCGCCTCCGGTGGTGTCACCTCGGGTGGTGTCGCCTCGGGTGGTGTTGCCTCGGGTGGTGTCGCCTCGGGTGTTCCGGCCGACGCCCCGCCGGCCCCCTCCCGCAGGACCCGTACCGCCCGGTCCGTCAGATCGAGGCCTCGGCGGCCGCCGGTCGCCGTGCCGAGGACGCGCAGGGCCCGGCCCAGGACACGGGGCGTGTTCCACACGGTGGCGAGGCGGAGTTCCTCCTCGGCCAGGGCCAGGGCCTGGCGGGGCCGGCCGAGCGCCAGGTGGCACTCCGCCGACGCGGTCCGCCAGGGGGTGACGACCGGGCTCGCCACGTCCCGTGCCGACTGGTGGCGCCCGCACTCCAGGAAGTCGCCGAGAGCGCCCGCCGGATCGCCGGTGGCCGCGCGCAGGACACCGCGCGCGTAGAGGAAGCGGTTCAACTCCCAGGAGTCGTGCGGGTTCTGGAGGTCGAAGCCGTCCGCGAGACGGGTGGCCTCCTCCGTACGGCCCGTCTCGACGAGCGCGATCAGCGCGTGGGCCTGCGCGTTGGCCGGATCGGGCCGGCCCACGACGGGGCCCAACGCCTCTGGATCGGCGAGCAGTTCGGCGTACGCGCCACGGGCGGCGGCGATGTCGACCCGTACGTTCAGCAGCGCCAGGTGCATCGGGTGCAGCAGGGACGTGCGCTGCCCGGCCAGGCCGCGTCGTACGAGCTGTTCGGCCTCGTCGAGCTGGTCCGCCCACTGGGCGACCGCGGCGGCCGTGCCCAGCAGGAACCCCTCCGCGAGCGGGTCGGCCGGCTGCGCCAGCAGGGCGCGGATCCGGCGCATCGCCGACGCCGCCGAGGTCAGACCGGCCGTCGACTCGTAGCGTACGAGCAGCGCCTGCCCGGCCGTGCCGACGAGTTGGGGCGAGCGTTCGGCGGTCTCGCGCAGCCAGCGGTACACCTCCCGCCGTGTCCCCGGGTCGTGGTCGGACAGCAGCGCCGAGGCCGTCTGCACCGTGCGGACCAGGTCCGGGTGGCCCGTCAGATGCTCGTCCTCCAGGCCGCGCAGCACGTCGACCGCGGTGCGCGCCTCGCCCTGCCGGGCCAGCGCCGTGCCCAGCGCGACCGCCGCTCGCACCCGGTCGCGCGGCAGACCCGACAGCCGCATCGCCTCGGCCAGCCGCGGTATCCCGGCCGTCGACCGTACGGTGGCGTACTCCAGCGAGCCCAGTTCGGTAAGGACCACGCTCCGGCGGGCGTCCGGCATCGGCTCGTCGAGGGCGCGGCGCAGGAACGCCACGGCATCGTCGCTGCGGTCGTCCCGGACCGCCAGGCCGGCGGCGTCCAGCAGGACACCCGTGGCCCATGCCTCGCCGACCGGGGCGGACCGCAACAACTGCCCGGCCACCGCCTCGGCGCGGTCACCGCGGCGCAGCATCGCCTCGGCCGCCCGGTGGTGCGCCGCCTGCCGCAGGGCGCCCGACCAGCTGCTCAGCACCGCGTCCCGCAACAGCGGATGGGCGTAGCGAGGCCGTCCGGCGGGACTGGGGCGCAGCAGCCCGAGGCCGGTCATCGCGGTCAGCCAGCCCGGTACGCGGGCGGGGTCGACGTCCGCCGTCCTGGCGAGCAGCTCGGCGTGGGCGTCCCCGTGGTCACCCCCGCCGCTCGCGCTGTCCCCGTCCTTCTCGCCGTCTTCCCCGTCGTCGTCCAGAGCGGCGAGCGCACGGGCGACCTCGGTGGTCGTGGGCCCGGCGCTGTCGAGCCACCAGGAAACGGCGGCCGCGTAGGAACCGGGGTACAACGCCGCGCAGTTGTCGGGCAGGGCCGCCGGGGCGTCCTCCGGGGCGGTGCCCGCTAGGTCGTCCAGCAGGGCACGCAGCAACAGCGGGTTGCCCGCGCCCGCCCGTACGCAGTCGTCCACCCACTCGGCCGGAGCGGGACGGCCGAGGGGGTGTTTTGAAAGTCCCGTGCGGTGCCCGCGGTGTTCGGTGCGTGCCCTCGGCGTGCCGGACGAAGTCCCTCGTAGCGGAGCTACTTGGGTCTTCGGCCGGTGCGGCGAGGGTGCGTGCCGGGCGCCGTGGGTGCTGTGCGGGACTTTCAAAACACCCCCTAGGGCCGAACGGACCAGCTCCGCCGCGGAGTCGGCGCTCAGCGGGGCCAGCGTGCGGGTGCGGACGAGGGCGGGGGAGAGTGTGTGCACCAGCCCGTCGGCCGGCGGATCGATGTCGTACTGGCTGCGCTCGGTCACCACCATCAGCACGGGTAATCGGTCGATGCGCCGCGCGGCCTCGACCAGCCAGCGGCGCGAGGACTCGTCGGCGAGGTGCACGTCGTCCACGGCCACCAGGAGCGGCGCGTCGTCCGCGTAACCGCGCAGCAGACGCCACAGCCGTGCGTGCCTGCCCCGGTGGGGCGGGGTGCCGGGCGGATCCGGCTCCTCCCCCGCGGCCGAGTCGAACCCGGGTCCGTGTGCGAGGAGTTGAAAGACGGCGCCGAACGGTACGGAGGTGTGGTCCGGCGAGCAACGGGCCCGCAGGACGCGCATGCCGGCCGCCTCCGCCTGCTCGGCGGCGGCCTCCAGAAGTGCGGTTCGGCCGGTGCCGGTGGCTCCGCGCAGCAGCACGAGACGGCCGGCTCCGGCCCGGGCCCGCCCGGCCTCGGCCGCCACCAGCTCCAGCTCCTCCCGGCGCTCACGCAACGCTACGGACATCCCTGCCTCCCTCGTGGCCGTGGTGCGTTCCGCTGTGTGGGACGGGGTGGAACGCGACCCCCGTTGCGTGACATGACCCACGGCTGCGAGCGCCGTGGCGCGCGTGACATGGCCCACCGTCACCGATGACGTGCCGCCGATCTCGTGGTGTGTCTCGTGGTGCTCCACGATTGCGCCGGCCCCACGGGGCACAGAAGTGTGGTGTGTGCACGCCTGTCACGGACGCCACAGAGGTGACGGGCCCGTGAACATGGGGGATTCGGTTGCGCAGCTCATTCGGACCCACGGCTCCCGGCACGGACGGATCCGAGTCCCGCATACCGGTGGCAGTGCACGCGTGGGACCCGATCTCCCGGGAGGGAGTACTCGGCCAGCTGCGGCAGCACCCGGTGATCGACCTCCGTGAGGAGACCGAGACCGGGCCGGACACCGTCGCCCTGCTGGTCAACGACACGCTGGACGAGGCCGCGCTCTCCCGGCTGCGCAGACTCGTGCGCAGCGAGGGCGCCCGTGCCGTCCTCGTGGTGAGCGCGATCCGCGAGAGCGAACTCCTCGACGCCATCGAGTCCGGCGCCGGGGCCATCGTGTGGCGCCACGAGGCCACCGCGCACCGGCTGGTGCAGGCGGTCCTCGCGGCGTCCCGCGGCGACGGCGACCTGCCCGCCGATCTGCTCGGCCGGCTGATCAGCCAGGTGAGGTCGCTGCAGCGCACCGCGACCGGCCATCCCGGCGGTCCCCCCTCGGGACTCGCACCGCGTGAGGTGGACGTACTGAGGCTGGTCGCCGAGGGGCTCGACACCGGGGAGATCGCCAGCAAGCTGTCCTACTCCGAACGGACCGTCAAGAACGTGATGCATGGGCTCACCACCCGGCTGCATCTGCGCAACCGGGCGCACGCCGTGGCCCATGCCCTGCGGGAAGGCTACATCTGACCGAACGGGCAATCGAACATGGACAGTTGGGCAGCCCGGTCTGCCCGACGGTCGTCCCCGGCGTGCCTGCGGAGCCGGTGGCCCGCGGGAGACGATCGGACAGGACGGCGGTACCGGTGTCCTGACGGCCCGGTCGGACTTCCGGCTTCCGGCTTCCGGCTTCCGGCTTCCGGCTTCCGGCTTCCGGCTTCCGGCAGTGATACGGCACAGGCACGGCAGGGCAGGAGCACGACGGTGATCCACGAGGTGGACGAGGTCCTCAAGCGGCTGCTCGGGAGCGGCGCGCTCGCCGGTTCCGGCATCGAGGTCGCCTTCGAGGCCCCGACCCGCGACTGGGCGGCCCGGCGCAACGCGCCCGCCGTCAACGCCTACTTGTACGACATCCGGGAGGACGTCTCCCGGCGCCAGCGCGGCCAGGTCTCCGTCCGCGACGAACGCGACGTGATCGTGCGCCGCCGTCAGCCGCCCCGCTGGTTCCGGCTGTCGTACCTGGTCACCGCCTGGACCAAACAGCCCCAGGACGAACACCGGCTGCTCTCGGCGGTACTGGCCACGATGCTGCCGCACGAACTCCTGTCCGCCGACGAACTCCCGGGGGCACTCGGCGCGTTGGGCCTGTCCGTGCCGCTCACGGTGGCGGGGCTGCACACCGAGTCGCGTTCCCTCGCCGAGATCTGGTCGGCCCTGGGCGGCGAACTCAAGCCGTCCCTCGACCTCGTGGTCACCGCGCCCTTTCCGGCCTTCCCCGAGTACGACGTCGGTCCCCCGGTCACGGAGGGCGCGGTCCGCGTGCGCGGCATGGACGGCACGCTGGACGACTCACCCGAGCGCAGCCACCGGCCACGGCGGTCGGCACCCGTGCGGGACACACCCACGCAGGACACCGGAGAACCGCGGCAGTGACCACGTACGCCTCCCCCGCCTCCCCCACGTCCGACGCGCTTCTCGTCCGTCTCGCCCGACTGCGCGACCGGGTCGCCGAGTTGGTCGCGAGCCGCGGCGCCGTCGATCCCACGGCGGACGATCCGCTGCGGGGGCTGTACCTCTCCGACGAGGCCGTACGGCATCTGCTGGGGCCCACGGCGGTGTCGTACGCCGATGTGTTCGAGGACGCGGCCGGCTCCGAGGACGCGTCTGTCCCGGAGGGCTCGGAGGGCTCGGAGGGCTCGGAGCCCGCCCCAGCCACCCGGCTGGAGCGGCTCGCGGTGCGTCTCGGGCTGACCGGGCTGGACACCAGGATCCTGCTCATCGCCCTCGCACCCGACCTGGACCGCTCCTTCGAGCCGCTGTACGGGTACCTCAACGACGACGTCAGCAGGCGCCGGGCCACCGCCGGGCTGGCGCTCGACCTGTGTGGGCTGCCGTGGCACCTCGCCGAGGCGCGGGCCCGGTTCCACCCCTCGGCGCCACTGACCGCGCTCGGGCTGCTGACCGTCGAGGAGCCCGAACGCCCCTTCCTCAGCCGTTCGTTGCGCGTTCCGGACCGGCTCGTCGCCCATCTGCTCGGCGACGACACCCCGGACGCCGCGCTCGCCGGCAGCGTCCACCCGCTGGACTCCCCCTCGTCCCTTCCTCTGCCCCTGCCCTCGGCCTCGCACGACGAGTTCACCGCCAGGCTGGCCGCGCGGCTGGCCGTCGGCCCCCGCACCGTCTATCTCCGTGAGCACCGCGAGGGCGACGGGCTCGTGTGCGCCGCGGCCGCCCTGCGCGCGGCGGGTGTCGGGGCCCTGCACTTCACGCCCGCGGCAGCCGGGGAGCCGCTCCCCGACCTCCTTTCCGACGTCCTCCCCCGGGTGCTGCGCGAGGCCCGGCTGCGCGACCGGGCGCTCGTCGTGTCACCGCTGCCGGAGAAGCCAGGCCCGCTGCTGCGGGCCCTGACGGAGGCCGGCGTGCCCGTGGTGCTCGTCGGGGCCGGGCCGTACGACCCCCAGTGGTGCGAACGGGACCCGCTGGTCCTCGACGCGCCCCGGCCGCACGCGGGTGCCGTGGACGCCTGGTCGGTCGCGCTCGGCGTTGGGGCGGACGGTCCGGGTTTCGACCTGGCCGCCACCGTCGCCCCGTACCGGCTCGGCGGGGACCGTATCGAGCGGGCGGCCCGCGCGGCCCGGGACCTCGCGATGTTCGACGGCACCGCGGTGACCGCCGCCCATCTGCGGCTGGCCGCACGCCAGCAGTCCGCGTCCGGTCTTGAGCGGCACGCCCGCCGGATCCGGCCCGACGTCGGCTGGGACGACCTCGTCCTGCCGGACAGGCCCCTCGCCCAGCTGCACGAACTCGCCCTGCGCGCCCGCCACCGCGACCAGGTCCTCGGCGACTGGCGGCTGAGTGCCGGAGGCGGCCGGGGCCACGGTGTCCTCGGGCTCTTCGCGGGCGAGTCCGGCACCGGCAAGACGCTGTCGGCCGAGGTCGTCGCCGCCGAACTCGGCCTGGACCTCTACGTCGTCCAGCTCTCCTCGATCGTCGACAAGTACGTGGGCGAGACCGAGAAGAACCTCGAACGGATCTTCACCGAGGCCGACCGCACGGACGCCGTGCTGCTCTTCGACGAGGCGGACGCCGTGTTCGGCAAGCGCTCGGAGGTCAAGGACTCCCACGACAAGCACGCCAACATGGAGAGCGCGTACCTGCTCCAGCGCCTGGAGTCCTTCGACGGCATCGCCCTGCTCACCACCAACCTGCGGGCCAACATCGACGAGGCGTTCACCCGGCGGCTCGACCTGGTGGTCGACTTCCCGTTCCCGGACGCCGAGCAGCGCCGGGCCCTGTGGCGGCACAGCCTCGCCCATGTCCCGTGCACCGAGGACATCGAACCGGCGGCTGTCGCCCGCGACTTCGAGATGGCGGGCGGCTCGATCCGCAGCGCGGTCGTCACGGCCGCCTACGCGGCCGCGGGGCGCGGTGCGCCCGTCACCACCGCCGACCTGCGGGAGGGTGCCGCGCGGGAGTACCGCAAGGCGGGGCGGCTGGTGCCCGGAGAGGGCAACTGGTAGCCGTCGTCCCGCCGCCCGGATGAACTGCGGCGGGCCCTGGGGTGCGCTGCGGGGCGGTGGGGGCTGGGCGCTCCCCCACTCTCGGCTTCGCTCGAGCGGGGGGACCCCCATCGCGGCGAAGCCGCAAATCGATACAGGCCCGCGCCCCTGAAGGGGCGCGGGCCTGTATCACCCGCGCCCTTACTCGGCGCTCACACCGTGAACTTCACCGCTTCCAGCCACAGGTCGTTGCTGAGGGTGCCGCCGAAGATGAAGCCCTCGCCCTCGCCGGGCTTGTCGCAACCCATGCCGTGCCAGCCCTCGTTGCGGACGTGGGTGGTCTGGCAGACGGAGCCACGGCCGTCGTCGACGTTGATGGTGAAGCCCAGCATGTTCGGGGCGTCCGCCTTGGTGCTGCCGAAGTAGTTGTCGATGCCGTCGGGCGCGAACGACCACGGCTTCCCGTTGTAGTGGCCCTTGCCGTCGGTCGACCCCGGGAAGTGGACGAAGGCGGCGCTGCCCGTGCGCTTGGCGCCGGACACCGCGACGTTGAGGGCCTTGATCGGCTTGCCCCCGTTCTCCGTGCCGGCCGTCTGGCCGTCGCACACCGCGTCCGTCCAGCCCTTGCCCGTCACGAAGGCCCGGTAGCAGATGTGCCGCCCGCCCGGGTCGTCGGCGGCCAGCGCCTGGACGGCGGTGGCCGCGGTCTTCTCCGGAGCCTTCTCCTCCTCGGAACCGTCTCCGGCCCCGCCACCGCCTCCGCCCCCGGCGGCCGGCGACTGTGCCGCGGGCGGGGGTGTCGAGGCGGGAGCGGTGGGAGTGGGCGGCGGAGGCGGTGTCGCCGAGGGACTGGGCGCCAGCGTGCTGACACCGGCCTCGTCGAGCCTCTCCTTGGCCTCACTGCTGACCTGGGGCTTGTAGGCGATCCACAGCATCACGAAGGTGATCGCGAGTGCCATGAAGACGCCGAGGAAGGTGGCCAGCCAGCGTGGCAGGAACCCCCGCTGCACATACGTCCCCTCGACATCCAGCGGAGCGACCCCCGACCGCTGCACGGCGAACTTGTACGGCCGCTCCTCCTTCGACCCGAACCAGATGATCTGCCGAGGCTTCAGCGTCGCCTTCACGAACGCCGCACGACCGGGCTCGATCTGCACATTGCTCGGGTGGAGGTCGTACGACAACTGATCGCCGTTGTCACTCCCGCTCACCGAAGCGGTGAGCCTTGTGTTGCCCAGGTTGTCGACGGCCAACTTCGGCCGCCCACGAAAACGCCCCTTCACCGTCGGCGGCACCAACTCCGCACGCACCTCCGTAAAAGGCGTGATCGTCAAGTTCCCCTCGGGAACGGTCACCGCCTCCGGATGCTCGGTCGGCGTGATCCGCACCGCATACGCATTCGGCCCCGCCGTCGCATCCGGCGAACGCGGCGGCGCGAACATCAGCTCCACCGTGCCCGTCGTCCCCGGATACAACCGCAACGTCTGCGGCTCCACGATCGTCCACGGCGCGATGTCACCCACCGGCTCAAAGCGGTACTCGTCGACCACGTCACCGGTATTGCGCAGACGCAGGCGTACGCGGGTGCTGCCGCCCGGATCCACGGTCGCGGACGCCGGCTCCAGGGAGGTCCAAAGGCTCACGATCAGTCCTCGTCGGGTTGGATGATCTGCCACTCCTGGTCATCGGTGACGGTGCAGTTGAAGATCATCAGGGTTACTTCGTCGCGAACGTCGTCGCTGCCCGCGACTTCGAGGCACTTGTTGTCGCTCTTGAAGTTGCGGATCCAGTAGGCGCCGCTCTCCTGCTTCGCAAGCCACCACAACTGGTTGTCGCTGTTCGTGCCGTCACAGGTGAACTCCGTGACCTTCGTGTGAATGGGAGCCGCCCCGTAGTTCGGCAGGTCCATGCACAGCTGGTCCTTGACGTTGCGGATCTGGAAGAGGTCCGTGCCACCGGGGCCGCCCTTCTCGACCTTCACCTCCAGGTTCCAGAGCTGGTTGTCGGCGGCGGTCGGATCGCAGGAGAACTGCTGGACCCGGCCGTCCCTCTTGCCCACGCCCTCGCCGGGGATGTCGGCACACAGCTTGGTGGACAGGTTCTTCAGGACGACGTTGTTCGCGGGCAGCAGGCTCTTGGGCTTCTCCTTGGTCGGCGCGGGCGCGGGCGCGTCCCCGCCGCCACCTCCGCCGTTGTCCGCCGGAGCGGACGCGACCGGTGCCGAGGCCGACGGCGGTGCCGAGGGGGCGACCGGTGTCGGCGAGGCCGAGGGCGCCAGCGTGCTGACACCGGCCTCCTGAAGTTCCTTGGCCTCGCTGCGAACCTGGGGCTTGTAGGCGATCCACAGCATCACGAACGTGATCGCGAGCGCCATGAAGACACCGAGGAAAGTGGCCAGCCAGCGCGGCAGGAACCCCCGCTGCACATACGTCCCCTCGACATCCAGCGGAGCAACCCCCGACCGCTGCACGGCAAACTTGTACGGCCGCTCCTCCTTCGACCCGAACCAGATGATCTGCCGAGGCTTCAACGTCGCCTTCACGAACGCCGCACGGCCCGGCTCGATCTGCACATTGCTCGGATGGAGGTCGTACGACAACTGATCGCCGTTGTCACTCCCGCTCACCGAAGCGGTGAGCTTGGTGTTGCCCAGGTTGTCGACGGCCAACTTCGGCCGCCCACGAAAACGCCCCTTCACCGTCGGCGGCACCAACTCCGCACGCACCTCCGTGAAGGGCGTGATCGTCAGATTGCCCTCGGGGACGGTCACCGCCTCCGGATGCTCGGTCGGCGTGATCCGCACCGCGTACGCATTCGGCCCCGCCGTCGCATCCGGCGTACGCGGCGGCGCGAACGTCAGCTCCACCGTGCCCGTCGTCCCCGGATACAACCGCAACGTCTGAGGCTCCACGGTCGTCCACGGCGCGACCTCGCCGACCGGCTCAAAGCGGTACTCGTCGACCACGTCACCGGTATTGCGCAGACGCAGGCGTACGCGGGTGCTGCCGCCCGGGTCCACGGTCGCGGACGCGGGTTCCAGAGAAGTCCACAGGCTCACGCCACCACGCTAGGAGGGCCACTGGGGCCCAGTCAGGAGGCCACGGGGCAGGATGAGTTGCCCGATCCCGCACCCGTACTGCCCAGAGGGCCCGCCCAGTTCGGTCACGGCCGGGGGTGTTCAGGGGCGGCTGCCGGGCACGTAGTGCTCGGGTCGGTCGGCGGGGTAGACGGACGCGAACGGATGGTCGCTCTGGGAGTTGGCCTTCACGGTGATGCGGTTGCGGTCGATGCCCAGGCGCACGAGTTCGGCCACGACAGCCGCGGCCCGCTTCTCCGCCAGGTTCCTGATCGCGAGCGGCCCACCGCGGGCGTGTCCTTCGACCACGATCGGCGCCGATGACGCCGCCCAGCTCTTGGCCGACGTCTGAAGCTGTGCCTGGCTGAGGGACACCAGCGCGTCCGAGTGCTCCTCGAAGCGCAGGCGCGGGACGTTGACGGTGGCGACCGTCATCGGGTTGATCGTGGCGGCACGGTTCTTGGCGTGGAAGCTGCGGTCGCCTCCCGGCTCGTACATCTTGAAGTACCACATGCCGTCCATCGCGGACTTGACCTCGCGCTCCAGCAGTTTGCGGGCCACCTCCTTGGCTTCTTCATCCGGCATGACCTTTCCCGGGTTGGCCTGCGCGTAGGCCTGGGCGGTCTGCGTGGCCGCGTCGCGCAGCAGATTCTCCATCTGCCTGGTGCGGTTGAAGTTCTCCATGGTGATCTGGTCGGCACCGTCACTGCTCTGGGCCACCAGCGTGGCGTAGTGGTACTCCCAGATCCGGCCCTCGGGTACCTGGTTGCGGGAGAAGTCGAATTTGGGGTCCGCTCCGGGGCGGGGCTGGGCGCCGATGGTCTGTGTGGTCAGTGCTTCACCGACCTGGCCTCGGGCGTGTTCGTTGATACCGATGGCGTGCTCGTTGGCCTGGAGTCGTTGTTCGCGCAGGCTGGTGCCGTACGCCTCGCCGGGAGCTGTCGTCGGGTCGGCGCCCTGGACGGCCCGCGCCGCCTCCTGCGGAGTCGTCGGCGGCCTGGAGGAGGTCAGCGCGTGTGCGAGGCGTGGCAGGGAGGTGCCGCGCGTTCCGATGGGCGCGGTGACGCCCTTTCCGTCGGGGCCGCGGAAGACCCCCTGGTCCAGGAAACGCCCGGTGGTCAGCTTCTCGGCGACCTCCACACACTCGTTCTGGACCAGGCGCATGAACTTGGTGAGGACCACCTCGTCCAGGTCCTTCGCTGCCCGGGGGCGCACCACCGTCAGCTGGTTCCCGTTCGCGCTGGTCAGTGAGTGACCGCCCGGGGCGAGACGCACGTAACTGCCCGATTGGGCAAGTGATGCGTTGGCGGCGGCGAGGACGGCCGCAGTGGCGTAGAACTCCTTGGCGCCGGCCTGCGAGTTCATGGCCACTGTCTGATCGTTGGACCAGGACAGGGTGACCGGGGTGCTGGCCTCGCCGTACTCGGTGAGACTGCCCTCGAACTCACCCTGTTCGTCGATCCGCACGGTGACCGAGGGCTCGTTCACGGCGAAGGCCGGAAGCTGGTCACCGGAGGCCTGGTCGTACTGGGGTGCGGCCGGGGTGGGACCGTCCGCGTACCGCTGCAGATGAGGAACGGATGCCGCGT
The DNA here is from genome assembly GCF_044456225.1 of Streptomyces sp. NPDC050988. Classification (NCBI taxonomy): domain Bacteria; kingdom Bacillati; phylum Actinomycetota; class Actinomycetes; order Kitasatosporales; family Streptomycetaceae; genus Streptomyces; species Streptomyces sp. NPDC050988. The sequence continues at coordinate 59,945 of NZ_JBITFQ010000033.1, forward strand.
CGTCGACAGCGGCGCGCTGGACGCCGGCTCCCTCGCCCAGAACGGTGCTGCGGCCACCCGAGTCCATCCGCGTGGAGTTCGATTCCGCTTCACGTTCCTCGCCGTCGTGCGGGTGCGTCATGTTGAACCCGCCGCCTGTCGGATGTCCGACCGAGGCCCTCTGCTGGTTGCGGAGTGCGTGGGTGAGTTCATGGTCCAGCGTCCTGGTGTCGTGGCCCCCCTTGCCGAGCACGATGTCCTGGTTCACCGTGAACGCGCGGGCCTGGACCGCGGCGGCCGCCTGCTCCGCGGCCGCACCCTTGTGTACCCGCACGGCGGAGAAGTCGGCCTGGAACTGCTCTTCTTTGCGGGCCAGTGTCGCCTGGTCCAGAGGACTGGCGGGGGAGCGCAGACCGGCCTCGACGTCGGAGCGGTCAGGGGTGCGCGGGCCGGCCTCCGCTGCGGAGCGCTGGAGGGAGGCGGACTGCTGGGTGTGACCGCAGCCGGCGTCGTGCTCGTGCCGCTCTTCCGCGATGGCACGCGTCACCGCCGCGTTGCCCGCGCTGCGCTGGAGGGCCAGCATCCGCTGTGCGGATGTGCTCTGCGTCGCGGCGGTGCGGTCCCGCCGCCGAGTGCCGGCCTGCTGAGACCGCAATTCCTGTGCGCGCACGCTGCTCCCCTCACACGGTTGACAGCCCAGCCCTACCCGACCGGGCCCGGAGCCGGGAGGTCCGCGAGGGCAGACCAACGGGCAGAACGGTCGTGGGCACGGGCAAGGCTCCGCCGCCAACTGCCCTCAAGGGCAGCAGGGGTGCCCCGTGAAAGGTCCCATAGGACGTTTCAACGGGCGCGCATCGCGCGTGAGGGTGAGAGGCGTCCTGTCTCGTACCCCGAGGAGAGCAGAGCATGCCGTCCTACCTGTCGCCCGGCGTATACGTCGAGGAGGTGGCCAGCGGCTCGCGTCCCATCGAGGGGGTGGGCACATCGGTGGCGGCCTTCGTCGGGCTCGCGCCGACCGGGCCGCTGAACGAGCCGACCCTGGTGACCAACTGGTCCCAGTACGTCGCGGCCTTTGGTGACTTCACCGACGGTTACTACCTCGCGCACTCGGTGTACGGGTTCTTCAACAACGGCGGCAGCGCGGCGTACGTCGTCCGCGTCGGCGGCACCGCCGAGGGCGCGGCGGGAAGCGGCGCCCCCGCGGCCGTCTCCGGCTCCGCCGCCCCGGCCGCGCTCCCGGCGGGCGAGCCCAAGCAGCTCGGCACCTTCAGCGTGACCGCCGTCGCGGGCGGTTCGCTCAGCGTCGAGGTCGCGGACGCCGAGGGTGAGGGCCCCGCCGAGCGCTTCAGGCTGATCGTCAAGGAGGGCGACAAGCCCGTCGAGACGTTCGACGTGACCGCCAAGAAGGGCGGCCGCAACTACGTCGTCACGCAGGTGAAGGAGCGCTCCAAGCTCATCACCGTGCAGGAGTCGACGCCCGCCGCGCAGCTCGCGCGCCCCGAGAACCAGACCGTGGCCCTGGCGGCCCCCGCAGCCCCCGCCCCTGTCACCCCCGCCAAGGCGAGCGACTCCCACCCCGGCCCGGCCCACTACCTCGGCGACTCCGCGGACCGCACCGGCTTCGGCGGTCTGGAGGCCGTGGACGAGATCTCCATGGTCGCCGTCCCCGACCTGATGGCCGCCTACCAGCGCGGCGCGATCGACCTGGAGGCCGTGAAGGCCGTCCAGCTCGGCCTCATCGCGCACTGCGAGCTGATGGGCGACCGGGTCGCGGTCATCGACCCGCCGCCGGGCCTGAATGCCCGTCAGATCCGCGTCTGGCGCCAGGAGACCGCGGGCTACGACTCCAAGTACGCGGCCCTGTACTACCCCTGGGTCAAGGTCTTCGACCCGGCGACCGGCCAGTCCCGGGTGATCCCGCCGAGCGGCCACGTCTCCGGCATCTGGGCCCGCAACGACTTCGAGCGCGGTGTGCACAAGGCGCCCGCCAACGAGGTCGTACGGGGAGCGGTGGACCTGGAGCTCCAGATCACCCGTGGTGAGCAGGACCTGCTCAACCCCATCGGCGTCAACTGCATCCGCGCCTTCCCGGGCCGCGGCATCCGCGTCTGGGGCGCGCGCACCATGTCCTCCGACCCGGCCTGGCGCTATCTCAACATCCGCCGGTACTTCAACTACCTGGAGGAGTCGATCCTGCTCGGCACCCAGTGGGTGGTGTTCGAGCCGAACGACCACAACCTGTGGGCCAGGATCCGGCGCAACGTCTCGGCGTTCCTCGTCAACGAGTGGCGCGGCGGTGCCCTCTTCGGCCAGCGGCCGGAGGAGGCGTTCTACGTCAAGTGCGACGAGGAGACCAACCCGCCGGAGTCGGTGGACGTCGGCCGCGTGATCTGCGAGATCGGCATCGCCCCCGTCAAGCCCGCCGAGTTCGTGATCTTCCGGCTGGCCCAGTTCTCCAGCGGCAGCGGTGAGTTGGAGGAGTAGGCCCGGTCCGTCCCGCCTGCGCCCGCTAGCTCTCACAAGCCTCCTCGTACGCCGCCGGCCGGTACGTCTGCTCGTACGCCGCCCCGTACGCCATTGCCAAGAACCCTCAGAAGGACAGAGAACAGATGAGTCTCAGCCCGGGTGACGCCCTTACCTCACATAATTTCGGTCTGCAGATCGACGGCGTGATGGTCGAGTACCTCGCGGAGGTCAACGGCCTCAGCATCGAACAGGACGTCATCAAACACCTGTCGAACTCGGCGCAGGGCAGGCCCGAGGTCAGTCTGATGCCGGGTGTGCAGAAGGACGGGCAGTGCACCGTGGTGCGCGGAATGACCCAGTCCCCGGCGTTCACGACGTGGATCAACGACTCGATCGCCGGCCAGATGAGCACGGCCCGCAAGAACGCCTCCATCATCATGATGGATTACCAGAACAATCCGGTGAAGCGGTACAACATGCGCAACGCCTGGTGCAGCAAGATCGACGCCAGCGCGCTGAAGGCCGGCGAGGCCTCCGCGCTCACCGAGACCGTGACCATCGTCTTCGAAGAACTGGTCATCGAGTAATGCGGCGTACGGCTGCCAGGGCGGGCGCGGGCCCGGTCGTGGACGCACCACCGGCGCCGGGGCCGGAGCCGATGGCGGGGCCGGAGCAGACCCCGGCCCCGGCGCCCGCTCCCGTGTCGGTGCCGCAGCAGCTGCGGACGGAGTTCCCCTTCGAGCTGCCGCGGGGGTACGTCGACGCGTCGGGCACGGTCCACCGGGACGGCGTGATGCGTCTCGCCACGGCCCGGGACGAGCTGATCCCGCTGCGGGACGTCCGCGTCCAGGAGAACCCGGCGTATCTGTCGGTCGTCCTGCTGGGCCGGGTCATCACCAGCCTCGGCACGCTGCCTTCGGTGCACGACGGGGTGGTGGAGAACATGTTCGCCTCCGACCTGGCATTCCTCCAGGACTTCTACCGTCAGGTCAACGCCGAGGGCCACACCCGCGCCGCCGTGGAGTGCCCCCACTGCTCGGAACCCTTCGAGGTCGAACTCGGCGGGAGCCGCCTGGGGGAATCGTGACGTACGCGACCGACCGGCTGCACGAGGAGATCGCGTACGTCGCCTACCACTTCCACTGGAGCCTGGAGGAGATCCTGGATCTCGAACACCAGGACCGCCGGCGCTTTACGGAACAGATCGCGTCCCTGGTGACGCGGGGCGGGGCGGAGGGCTGAGGGGTGGGGTTCTTCGACCGGCTCAGGGGCGGCGGCGGTTCGGTGACGTCGGGGGCTTCGGCCGCTTCGACTTCGGCTTCGGCCGCTTCGGCTTCGGCCTCGGCTTCGGCTTCGGCGGTTGCAGCCGCGGGGCGCGGGGCCGGGGCGGATTCGGTTGCCGGGGCGAGCCCGGCCCCCGAGGCGAACTCGGCTTCTGGGGAGGGCAATTCCTCGCGTACGGATACGGATACGGGGGCCGGGTCGGTCCAGGTGGCCGGCTGGGTGGGGTTGCCGGCGATCCAGCGGGCCGCTGTCGGGCGGACCGGTGTCGCGGACTCCGGGTTCGGCGGGCGGCTGAGCACCTGGCAGAACCCCTCCTTCACCGGGACCCTGTCCCACGCCGTCCTCGACGGAGCGCCGGGCGGGCTCGTCAGGAACGCGCTCACCACGTCGGCGAGGCCCGCCTCCGGCCTCGAACCGCCCTCGCACACGCTGCCGCCGGTGCGGTCCGAGGAGCCCGAGGCTCCGGGCGACGTACGTGACGACGCGGGACCGACACCGGCACCGGCACCGGTACAGCGCGCGCCGCGTCCCGTCACGGCATCCCGCCCGGCGGGCCCCCGCGTGACACCCGTACCGCCCCGGGTCCACCGGCCGAACCCGCTGACCAGGGCGCCCGCCACGCCTGCGGTGCAGCGACGGGCGCTGCCCGTTGCCCGACGGGAGGCCACGGGTGCGCCCTCTGTTGAGTCGGCGGCTGATGGCGAGCGGCCCTCAGAGACCGGCCCGGTCAGCACACCGGGCGCCTCCGGCAACCCGACTCCGACCGGTTCCGGCAGCCCGGCGTCCGGTGGCGGTACGGCGAGCGGTTCCGGCGCCCCGGCGGCTCCCTCCGGCGGCGCGGCCGTCAATGTCCAACGGGCGACGGCCAGTTCCCGCGGCACAGCTGCGACTCCGGCCACCACCGAATCCGCCGGTACGGCGAGCGGTCCCGGCAGCCCCGCGGCCCCCTCCAGCAGCGGGACCGTCAACATCCAACGGGCGGCAGCCGGTTCAGGTGGCACGGCGAGCGGTCCCGGGAGCCCGGCGGCCCCCTCCGGCGGCGCGGCCGTCAACGTCCAGCGGGCGGCGGCCGGTTCAGGCGGCACGGCCGTCTCACCGGCCACCACCGGATCCGCCGGTACGGCGAGCGGTGTCGGCAGTCCGGCGTCTCGCGCCGGTGGCGCGGCCGTCAACGTCCAACGGGCGACGGGCAGTTCCAGCCGCACAGCTGCGACTCCGGCCACGACGGGCCCCGGCAATCCGGCGCCCGGACCTGTCCGTCCGACGGCCGACCCCCGCGCCCGGGCCACTCGCCCAGGTGGACCGGCGGCCAACCCTGGCGACAGGGCGGCGGCCGGTTCCCCCGGTACGACACACCACACCGGCACCGAGGCGGCGGCCTCCTCCGCCAGTACGGCGAGCAGCGCGGCGCCCGCCGTCCCTGACGCCGCGCCCGCCACCGGGCCCGGCCGGGCGGGGGCCGACGTCCAGCGAGCGGCTGCCGCTCCCCGTGGCGCGGCCCCCGATCAGGCCGGATCAACCACCGGTCCCAGCAGGGCGACCGCCAGTCCTGGCCCCGCACCCGCCACCAGGCCCGGCCCTGCTGTGGCCAACGTCCAACGAGCGATGTCCGGCCCCGGCAGTACGACGTCCGAGCCCGCCGCCGCGACGGCCATCGGGCCTGCCACGACGGCCGCCGGTACCGACAGCACGGCGGTCCGCGTCCAGAGGACGGCTGCCGACCCCGGCAGCATGCCGACCCGCCCCGCCGGGACCACCACCGGCTCCAGCGGTGCCGGGGAAGGCCCCAGCCGCACGGCGCCCGGACCGAGCGGCGCGGCGCAACACGGCGACGCGGCGACCGGCGTCCAGCGGGCTCCCGCCACACCCAGCGGCACGCCAACTCCCGCCGCCGGAACGGCAACCGGCCCCGGGCACGCAGCACCCAGCCCCGGTGACACGGCAGACCGGTCTGGTAGCACGGCTTCCAACTCCGGCAGCACAGCGACCCGTTCCAACGGCACGGCTGCCAACACACAACGGGCTACCACCAACTCCAGCGGCACGCCCGCCTCATCCGCCGGATCGCCAACCCGTCCCAGGCATGCAGTGCCCAACTCTGGTGAGGCGACGGCCCGTTCTGCTGTCGCGGCTTACAACATCCAACGTGCGCCTACCAGTTCAAGCGGAACACCAACCGCCCCCGCCGAGACGGCCACGGGCCCCAGGAATGCAGCGGCCAACTCCCCAGGCACGCCCGCCCGTTCCGGCAGCACTGCTGCCAACACCCATCGGGCGACCACCAGTTCAAGCAGCACGCCAACTGCCTCCGCCGCAACGGCCAAAAGGCCCAGGGAAGCTGCGGCCAACTCCGAGGGAACAGCAACCCGTTCGGGCGCCGCGGCAGCCAACATCCAACGGGCAACGACCAGTTCAGACGGCACCGCCACCACCGGCTCCGCCGGTACGGCACCCGGCCCCGTCCGCCCGTCGGCCGACCGCAGCCACGACGGCCCGGCAACTCACCCGGTCGGCCCGGCAGCCGTGAACCCTGCCGACCGGGCGGCCGCCATCACCGCCACGACATCCCATGCCGACAGCCGGATGCCCAGCCCCGGCAACCCGGTAGCCCAGGGCTCCCGGGCCGGGAAGGCCCCCTCCGCCAACTCGCCTGCTCCCGGCCCGAGTAGGGGTGGACCCACCACCCCCACCACCAAGCCGGTGCAGCGCAGTACCTCCGCCCCGGCCCGGCGCCTGGGCCTCGGTGCGCCGACCTCGGGGAACGTGTCCACCACCGGCCCGACGACCGCACTCCCGGGACCGGCGACCCGGCTCCCCGTCACCTCGGCGACCCCCGCACCCGCGAGCCCGTCGGATCAGCCCCTCACCTCACCAACCGTCGCCCCGGTCCAGCGCGCCACCACGCCAACCCCCCGGCAGCGCCCCCTGCTCGGCGCACCCCTCTCCGCCCCGCCCCCGAACGCGGAACCCCTCTCCGGGCGTACCTCTCCCGGCAGTTCGGGCGTTGCCGGGTCACCGACCGTCCAGCGTGCGGCAACGGCGCTCCAGGGAACGGCACCGGACCGTACGCCCGGACCACCGGCCACCCGGATCCACGGAACTCCGGCTCCCGCACAGGCGGCACCGCCCCACCGCCCCCCGGCCGTACCTCTGCGGACCCCTGCCGTACAACGCGCCACAGCAACCCCCTCCAACGCGCGGCCCACGGCCAAAAGCACCAGCCCCACAACCACGCCTACACCCGCACCCGCACCCGCCACAGGCACTCCCATACGCAGCCTGACCCCCGCCCGCGCCCTAACCCCCGCCCCAACACCCGCAGCACCCCCCGCCAGCCTGCACGGGGCAACCCCCGTAGCCGTCCCACTGCGCCGGTCCTCAACTCCAGGCACTGGCCCGGCCGTACAGCGGCGGGCCGTCGCCCCCAGCACTCCCGTCGGCCGTGCCGTGCCACTCCTCTCGGCCGCCAAGTCGGGTTCCGGTACCACCCCGCCCGTCGTCACCCCCAGGACGGCCCAGCCAGTTGTCCATCGGCACCCCGCAGCCATGCCCAGCGCACCCGGAAACACCATTGCAGCACCAACGACCCCCGCACCCATCCCCGTACAACGGGCCGGCGGTGGACCGCCCCAGCCGACGCCCGCCAGGACAACCACGGCCGTCTCGGCGGTCACGGCGAACGGCACCTCGTCGCGCGGCTCGTCCGGGTCAGGCTCCACAAGCGACCCGCACAAGACGGACAAGAAGCCCGACCCCGACGAACTGCCGCCCGAGTACACCCCGGTGGCCAAGGGCCAGTTCGATCCCCGTTCCCTGACCGACTTCCAGCTCGACGAGCTGACGCACAGGCTGATCGGCCGGATCACCCGGCTGGTCCGCACCGAACTCCGGCTGGACCGGGAGCGGATCGGCAAGCTCCGCGACCCACGCCGCTGACCGCCCCCCACCCGGCGCCCGACACCCACGAGCACGACCCGCAGGAGAACGACCCGCACGAGAACGACCCGCACCGCACGCCCCCGCACCACCCCGCACGAACCGACGTCCGCAGAAAGGCCGCCCCCGATGTCCCGCGATCTCGACCCGGGCTCCACCATCTTCTTCACCCTGACCATCGACGGCGAGAGCCTCGGTTACTTCAACGGGTGCGAAGGGCTCTCGTCCGCGGTGGAGATCGAGCAACACCAGGAGGGCGGCAACAACGGGTTCGTGTGGCAGCTTCCGTCGCGCGTCACGTTCTCCAACATCCGGCTGACCCGCCCGCTGACCCCGGACACCACCAAGGTCGCGGCCTGGATCTCCTCCGTGACGACCGGGGTGAAGCGGCCGACCGCGCAGATCGCCGCGTTGCGGGCGGACGGTTCGGAGGTGGCCCGCTGGGGGCTGATCGACGTACTGCCGGTCAGCTGGCAGGGCCCCTCCCTGGACCCGGCCAGCCCGGCCGTCGCCACGGAGGTCCTGGAGATCACCCACCACGGGTTCACGGACTGAGGGGCGGCACCACACATGGCAAAGGGAAGCAAGGGCGCGGGCAAGAGCCTGGTGCGGGCCACGCTGGCCATCCACGAGCCGCCGGTCGGCACCAGCACCACCCCGGGCGCTCTGATCAAGACGTTCAAGCTGGACTTCAACCCGGCGCAGCTGACGCTGAGCCGCCGCGCCCAGTGGAAGACGACGCCGACCGCGGCCGTACGCGACGGCAACGTCCCGGAGTTCATGGGTCCCGAGCCCCGGGAGATGACGGTCGAGATCTTCCTGGACTCGTCCCTCGATCCGAACAGCAACTCGGTGCTGAAGAAGGTGGAGTCCCTGATGGCCTGCTGCGAGACGACGGCGAAGAGCATCGCCGCCAAGCAGCCCTCGCCGCCCTGGGTGGTGTTCCAGTGGGGCTCGTTCTCCACGGCCCGCTTCACGGCGTACGTGAGTTCCGTGGAGGCGAACTACTCGCTGTTCGGCACGACCGGTGTGCCGATCCGGGCCACCTGCCAGGTGACGCTGCACGAGATCCCCAGCAAGGCCAAGGGGCAGAACCCGACCTCGGGCGCGCTCACCGCGCAGCGCGTGCACCGCGTGGTCGCGGGCGACTCGCTGCAGTCGCTGGCCTGGCGCGAGTACGGCGACGCGTCCGCGTGGCGCGCCATCGCCGAGGTCAACGGCATCGACAACCCGGCCGATCTGCCGTCGGGCACGGAACTCCTGATGCCCTCGGCCGAGGAGGTGCGTTCCTGATGGTGCAGCCCGCGTACTCCACGCTCATCCAGGTGACCATCGACGGCAAACCGCTCCCGCCCGACTACGCCCCGATGCTCGTCGACGGCTGGGTCGACCAGGGCGCCGGGGTGCCCGCCGCGTTCCGGCTCACCTTCCGGGACCCGGACCGGGAGATCCTCGCCAAGCTGGGCATCAGGTTCGGGAGCAAGGTCGTGCTCACCCCGATCGCCGACGGCAAGGGTGCCGCCGATCCGCTGCTGACCGGCGAGGTCACCGGTCTGGAGGCGGACTACGACGGCACCGGCACCTTCACCGTCGTCCGCGGCTACGACGCCGGGCATCGCCTGGTGCGCCGGCGCCGGGTGGCCGCGTACAAGAACCAGAGCGCCTCCGACATCGCCCGCAAGCTGGCCAAGGAGGACGGTCTCCAGCTCGGTGCGATCGGTTCGACGAAGACCGTGTACGAGTTCATCAGCCAGGCCAACGTCACCGACTGGGACTTCCTCTCCCGGCTCGCCGACGAGAACGGCGTGGTCATGTCGGTGAACGCGAAGGGCAAGTTCGAGTTCACCAAGCCCAAGCCGGCCTCCGGGGCGCCCGCGGTCGGTACGGACGGGGACAAGAGCCCCTTCGTCCTCCAGGCCCGCCGGGACATCCTGCGGCTGCGGGCCGCCGTCACCGCCGCCGACCAGGTCGGCAAGGTCCAGGCGCGCGGCTGGGACATCACCACGAAGAAGAAGCTCACCTCGATGTCGCTCGCGACCAAGAACCCCGGTGTCAGTATCGGCACCGCTCCGGGCGAGGCCGCCAAGAAGTTCAAGACCTCCACGCTCGTCGAGACCGGCACGCCCTACGACAAGCAAGCCGAGGTCAAGTTCGCCGCGGAGTCCCTCTCCGACGACGTGACCTCCTCGTTCGCCGAACTGGAGGTCGCCGTGCGCGGCAACCCCAAGCTGCGACCCGGCGTTCCCGTCACGCTGTCCGACGTCGGGGACCCCTTCCAGGGCAAGTACACCGCCACGTCCGTACGGCACGTCTTCGGCGACGGGCAGCACTACGAGAGCTGGGTGACCTTCAGCGGACGCCAGTGGCGCTCGCTGTACGGGCTCGCCTCCGGGGGCGGTCCGTCCGTCGAACCCCGGATGCCCGGCGTGGCCAACGCCATCGTCACCAACGTCCAGGACCCGGACAAGCAGGGGCGGGTCAAGCTCCAGTTCCCGTGGCTGGACGACCAGTACGAGAGCGACTGGACGCGGGTGACGCAGTGGGGCGGCAAGGGCGGCGGCGGAATCTTCCCGCTGGACGTGGACGACGAGGTCCTCGTCGCCTTCGACCGGGGCGCGCTCGACCACCCCTTCGTCATCGGCGGCCTCTACAACGGCAGGGACAAGCCGACCCCCGTCACGGACGTCCCCCTGCACGACGGACTGCGGAACAAGGCGATCCGGCACACCCTGTCCGACCGGAAGGGCAACCGCGTCGACCTGCTCAGCCAGACAACCGGTGCCCGTGCGCAGGGCGTACGCGTCGCCAGCGGTGACGGCCGTCTGACCATCAACCTCGACCGCACCAAGACCGAGATCACCGTGGACAGCAAGGGCACGGTCAGCATCACGGGCAGCAGATCGGTGTCGGTGGAGGCCGGCACGGACCTGACTCTCAGCGCGCGGCGCAGGCTGACCATCAAGAGCGGCGGGCTGCTCAACATCACGGGCAGGAACGTCAACGTCAAGTCGCTCGGCGGGGCGGTGGCGGTGGACGCGGTGGGTGCCCTCAGCCTCAAGGCCGCCGGAACCGTCCAGGTCAGCTCCGTCGGCCAGGTGGGCGTCCGAGCCGTCAACGTCGACCTCATGGGCATCGTGACGGTCAACAAGAAGCCGTATCCGATCCCATGACGGCCGAGACGTACGCCCTATCCGCACAACGCGGAAACACACGAAGCAGGACCGAGACGACCAGGAGAAGGCGGGTGGCCCACTGATGGCCGAGCAGTTCGTCGGATCCGGCTGGGCCTTCCCGCTGCGCATCGGCCCCACCGGGGGCATCGCCCTGGTCAGCGGGGAGCGCGAGATCGAGGAGGCCATCCGGCTCGTACTGGCCACCGCGCCGGGCGAGCGGCCGATGCGCCCGGAGTTCGGCTGCGCCATCCACGACCTGGTGTTCGCGCCGGTCAACGAGGCCACCGCGGGCCGCATCCAGCACGAGGTGTACACGAGCCTCGACCGCTGGGAGCCGCGCATCGAGGTGAGCGACGTCGAGGTGACCGCCGGCCGCGAGACCGAACAGGGCGTGCTCTTCATCGACGTCCGCTACTCGATCCGCGGCACCAACAACCCGCGCAGCCTGGTCTTCCCGTTCTACGTCATCCCCTCCCACGACGAGCCGGACCCGGCTCCCGAAAGCGACCGCTGATGGCCCTGCCCTCCCCGAACCTCGACGACCGCCGCTTCCAGCAGTTCGTCGACGACGCCAAGCGCTACATCCAGCAGCGCGCCCCGGAGTGGACCGACCACAACGTCTCCGACCCGGGCGTCACCCTGGTGGAGACGGTCGCCCACATGGCCGACCAGATCGTCTACCGGCTCAACCGGGTGCCGGAGAAGAACCACCTGGCGTTCCTGGATCTGGTGGGCATCACGCTGTTCCCGCCCTCCGCGGCCCGTACGGACGTCACGTTCTGGCTCTCCGCGCCGCAGGAGGAGCCGATCCTGCTGCCGGTGGGCACCGAGGTCGCCACCACGCGCACCGAGAGCGAGGAGGCCGCGGTCTTCGCCACCGAGCACGAACTGACCGTCGTGCCCTGCGAGTTGAGGCACCTCGTGGTCCAGCAGAGCGGTGAGCCCGTCGCCGACCGGACCGCCGACCTCGCCGAGGGCAAGGACGTCATGTGCTTCTCCGAGGCCCCGCGGCCCGGGGACTGCATGCTGCTCGGGCTCAGTGCCGCCGTGCCGCACTGCGCGGTCGGGATGGAGCTGGACAGCCGGGTCGACGGCGTCGGCGTGGACCCGCGGCAGCCGCCGCTGGTCTGGGAGGCGTGGACCGAGGACGGCTGGACCGAGTGCGAGGTCGACCGGGACGGAACCGGCGGCCTGAACCGGCCCGGCGAGGTCGTGCTGCACATCCCCGGCGGGCACACCCTGTCCCGCACCGGCGGACAGGAGGCCGGCTGGCTGCGCTGCCGGGTCACCGAACCGCTGCCCGACCAGCCCTTCTACACCACCTCCCCGACCGTCCGCTCCGCGGAGGCGTTCACTCTCGGCGGCACCACCACGGCCGTACACGCCGAGACGGTGTACGACGAGGCGCTCGGCGAGTCCACCGGTCTGCCCGGGCAGCGGCTGCGCCTGGCCCACGCCCCCGTGGTGGGCGACACCCCTCCGATGCTGCTGCAGACCGTCGAGCACGACGACGGGACCGGCTGGTCCGACTGGGACGTCGTCCCGTCCTTCGCCGCGTCCACCCCGCACGACCGGCACATCACCCTGGACGCCGCCACCGGTGAGATCGCCTTCGGCCCGGCGGTACGGGAGCCGGACGGCACCCTGCGCCAGTACGGGGCGGTGGCACCCAAGGGCGCCGTCATCCGCGCCCTGCGCTACCGCACCGGCGGCGGCCGGACCGGGAACGTCGCCCGCGGTGCCGTCCAGGTGCTGCGCACGTCCGTCCCGTACGTGGCCGAGGTCGTCAACCGGGAGGCCGCGCGCGGCGGCGTCGACGGCGAGACGGTGGAGGAGGCGAAGACCAGGGCGCCCATCACGCTGCGCGCCCAGGAGCGGGCGGTGACCCTGCGCGACTACGAGGAGCTCGCCCGCCGGGCCGCCCCCGAGACCGCCCGGATCACCTGCCTGGAGGGCGACGAGGGCGAGCACGGGGCGTACGCGGTACGGGTGTTGGTGGTTCCGCAGGCCGTGCCCGACCCCGGCGGCCGGCTGCGCTTCGAGCAACTGGTGCCCGGCGACGCGCTGTTGCGCCGCATCACCCACTACCTGGACGAACGCCGCCTCATCGGTACGCGGTTGGCGGTCGGCCCGCCCTTCTACCAGGGCGTGACGGTGGTCGCCACGCTGCACGCGTTCCGCGGCACCGACACGGACCGGGTCCGCCGTCAGGCGCACGACGCCCTCTACCGCCACCTCGACCCGCTGACCGGCGGCGCCGACGGGCGGGGCTGGCCCTTCGGCCGTCCCGTGCAGTCCGGCGAGGTCTTCGCCGTGCTCCAGCGCGTACCCGGCGTCGAACTGGTCGACGAGGTCCAGCTCCACCCGGCCGACCCCCTGACCGGCAAACGCGGCGACGCGACCAACCGCATCGACCTCCAACCCCCGTCCCTGGTCTTCTCCTTCGACCACCGGGTACGCGTGATCGGAGACAGGCCGTGAGGGCCGCGCCCCGTTTGACGCGCGGGAAAGTCGGGGGCGGCACCGCGACCCTCAAGGGGCGCGGGGAACTGCGCGACCAGCCCCCACGCACCCGCAGCAAACGAACCGCCCACCCGGCGGTGCTCTCGGGCGGCCACGCATGAGGGGCTCCATCGACGGGCTGGGTTCGTCCGCGCCGATCGGCATGACGCTGCCCGCCGTGTTCGCCGACGACGATCTGGCACAGCGGTTCGTCGGCGGGCTCGACGACGTGCTCGCACCGATCCTGGCCGTCCTCGACTGCCTGGACTCCTACTTCACCCCGGCCCTGGCCCCGGTGGACTTCACCCGGTGGCTGGCGGGCTGGGTCGGTGCGGAGACCGACGGCACCGAGCCCGACGACCGGCTGCGCGCGGCCGTCGCCGCCGCCGCGTATCTGCACCGGGTACGGGGCACCAGCCGCGGTCTGTCCGAGGCGATACGCCTGGTCTTCGGCGTGACCCCGGAGATCACCGAGAGCGGCGGCGCCGCCTGGAACGCCCGGCCCCTCGGTCCCGTTCCCGGCGACCGCAGCCCGCGCCTGCACGTCACGCTCCGCCTGCCCGACCCGACCCGCGCCGACGAGCACCGGCTCGACAGCCTCGTGGCGGCCGCCCGACCCGCCCACATGCCGTACACGGTCCAGGTGACCGCCGCCGAAAGGACTCCCGAGAGATGACCAGCCAGAACTCCGGCACAGGACGGGAGCCCGCCCGCAGCTGCGCCGAATGCGGCACCCGGGCGGAGCCCGGCCAGTCCTTCTGCGACTCCTGCGGTGCGGTACTCGGCTGGTCCGGCGCCCCGGACCGGGCCGACGCGGCTCGCAGGGACCCCGTGCGCGCGGAGGCCGCACCATCGGCGCGGGACTCCGCGGCGGGGGGTGCGGCCGGGGGCTCCGGCAGGTCCGGCGACTCCGGCAGGTCTGGCAGCACCGGCAGGTCCGGCAGCACCGGCAGGTCCGGCGGCTCCAGCAGGTCCGGGGGCTCCGGCGGCTCCGACAGCTCCGGTGATCAGCCGGGATGGGACGCGTTCGCAACCCCCGGGGCCGGAACGGGTACGGCCCGTACGGGCCACGACCCGGCCGTCGCGGCAACGCCCGGGGCGGCCGGTGGCCGCCGGGGCGAGGACGAGACCGGGTGGCCGGGTACCGGAGCCACCGGGCCGGGTGCCGGAGCCATCGGGCCGGGTACCGGAGCCGACGGGCCGGGTACCGGTGTCCGCCTGGCGCGGAACGCGGGTCCCCGGCCGGGCGACGGGGACGCCGACCACCCGGCCGGCCGGGTGGTCGGCGGTGAGGCGAGCGCCGGTTGGTCCGGTGACGGCGAGGCCGCCGCTGGCTGGTCCGGGGCGCGGCGCACGGACACGACGCCCGACTCCGAGTCGGCGGCCGGGCAGCAGCGGTCGGGCAGCGCGGACGGTTCCGAGCCGGCTGCCGGGCACCGGCAGTCGGACGGCACGGACGGCTCCCGATCAGCGGCCGGACACCGGCACTCGGACAGCGCTGACAGCTCCGGATCAGCGGCCGGACACCGGCAGCCGGGAAGCGCCGACAACTCCCGATCAGCGGCCGGACACCGGCACTCGGGAAGCACTGACAACTCCAGGTCGGCGGCAGGACACCGGCACTCGGACAGCGCGGACAGCGGGGACGGCTCCGGGCGGGCCGGGACACGGCAGTCGCCCGCCGGACCCGTGGGCTCCGGCACCGCGCCGGACTCCGCGCCGCGGCACGACCACCCCGCCACCGAGCCGAGCTTCCCCTCCGCGGCGTCCGCCGGTGCGGGGTCGGCGGGGCTCCAGGAGTGGGACACGAACTCGCCCGCCGCTCCGGCCTCCTACAGTTCGCTCGACCTCTCCCCCGGCGCGCGGGACAACTCCCGCCCCGAAGCCAGCGAGGACACCCACCCGGACATCCACCCCGACGACACCGCCGGCACCGCCGACACCGAGTCGGTGCCGACCACCGCGAGCCGGGGCCACCACCCGTCCACGGACTCCACCCACTCCGCCCACTCCACTCACTCCAACCGCTCCACGGGCTTCTCCGGGTCCACGGACTCCGCCGACTCCTCCGACTCCACCGCCGAACGGGCCAGGTCCCTCCTCATCCCGGTGAGCGACCCCGAGCCCCGCGCGCCCGCGTCCCCCGCCGTCGCACCCGTACTGCCCGGCCGTCCGGTCGCGAACCGGCCCCAAGTCCGCGCCCCGGGCCCCGAGTTCGGCCCGCAGGGTGGCATCCCGTGCCCCTGGTGCGCGACCCCCAACCTCCCCGACCGGCACTACTGCGGCCGCTGCGCCATGCCGATGTCCGGCGGCGGGCCGGCGGCCCCGGGCCGGCAGCCCTGGTGGCGCCGGATACCCGGCTTCGGCGTCGCGCAGACCCCGTGGGCCGGCGACCGCCCCCGGCTGCGCCGCGGCTTCGGGGCCGTCATGAACTGGGTCGTCGGCGGCCTCGTACTCGCCCTGATCATCACGCTCGTGCTCAACATCGGTGACGGGGTGAACGCGACCCGCGACCACTTCGCCAAGCGCGCCGCGGTGGGCCCGGACAGTGTGAAGGCGTCGCGCTCCTACCCCGGTCACCCCGCGCAACGCGCCTTCGACAAGCTCAGCAACACCTGGTGGGGGCCGGGTGTCTCGGGGTCCGGCGACGGGCAGTGGCTGGAGGCCCGGTTCGCCCAGCCGACCCGGCTGCTGGACCTGGTCATCACCTCCGGTGTGTCGACCCAGCCGGACAAGCTCTCGCAGTCGGCCCTCCCGCACCGCATCGAGGCCTTGATCACCGCGGCCGACGGCAAGAAGACCACCCGGATCATCAACCTGGACCAGAGCGCGGGCGGCCAGCGCCGCAAGTTCCGGGTCGGGGCGGTCTCCTCGGTGCGCTTCACCGTGAAGTCGGCCTACGCCACCGACGCCAAGAAGCAGGTGTCCATCGCGGAGATCGAGTTCTTCACCCGGTCGAACAGCAACAGCTCCTGACCGACACAGCACTGGGCCGCCGAGCATGCCCGGCGGCCCAGTGCGGCAAGGACGATGAGGCCGGGTCAGTCCTCGCGCTGGGCGCGGGCCAGCCGGTCCGCGCGGTCGCGCCGGGACGGGGACTGGACGTTCACGGTGATGCCGGCGCCCTCACCGGGCGTCGCGTCCCAGCCGCGCAGCTTGTCGGCGACCTTCGTCACGCGTACGTCGTCCGGTCCGGCGTCGATGTAGAACAGCGACTCGTCCACCTCGTCGTCGTCACCGCCCCAGCGCACCACGCCCTCGCAGTCGGCGAGGATGTCCCGCAGCGTCAGCTCCTGGAGGGGGAAGAGCCCGCCCTTCGCACTGGCGCCCGGCCGGATCCGGACCGCGGTGCCGGAGGCGAGGTTCGACTCCGGAAGGGCCTCGCGGAGCTTGCCGATCCCCTGCCAGCCCGCCAGGTCGATCCGGCTGACCTGCTCGACCTCGTAGTGGAAGCGGCGGATCACGTGGACGAGGATCAGCTCCACGTCTCCGATGCGGACGTCGACCTCAAGACCCGTACCGGCGACGGGGCGGGTCCACACCGTCGAGACATGGTTCGCCTCCTTCTCCAGGGTCCATCCGTTCGCGGACGTCGGGGGCTTCTTCGGCGCGCTCAAGGGCCCGCTCTTCGCAGTCTCCTTCGGCGCGGCGACAGCCGTGCCCGGTACGACGGAGCCCAGGGCGGCCGCGGCACCGATCACCGTGGCGCTCTTCACCACGGCACGCCTCGTCATGTCGTTCTGCATGTCGTTCTGCACGTGTTTCATCCCTCTCATAGAACGATCATGAGCGCGAACGACGGCACCAGGGTCATCAGGACACTGACCGGCCAGTACACGCGGGGTTCCAGGGCCGACCTGCGCCGCAGCGGGCGGTTGGCGAGCCACCAGACCAGGCCGAACAGCAGCAGCACCGGCCCGCCGACCAGCAGCCAGGGCAGCATGCCGTCGTTCTCCGTGGGCTCGCCGACGGTCCAGCCGAGCGCCTTGAGCGGCCAGTTGACCGCGAAGTACGACAGCAGCCACACCGGCACGACACCGGGGACTCCCAGCAACAGGTTCACGCCCAGCACGGCCGGCAAGGACTTCCGCATGTGCCCAGTATTCACGCCCATGATCGGGGTCACTTGCTGCGGGACAGCTGGTTGTAGCTCTCGAGAACGCTGTAGAGACCGATGAGTTCGCGGCCGTACTGGGCGGCGGCGTCGCCGGTTCCGTTGTACCGGGCGAGCAGGGCCTGGGTGTCGGCGAGGCTGGTGGTCAGGTTCGGGCGGGGCTTGTTCAGCTGGTGCGCGTTGTAGACCGTCAGATAGGCGACCGACCGGATGTTGTAGGTCGGGTCCTCGTTGAGGTCCTTCCAGACCCCCGGGATGTTGTCGTCGGTCAGCGGGCTGCCGTTGATGATGCCCTGCTGCATGCAGTAGTTGCGGGCGTCGATGGTCACCCAGGCGAAGATCTGGCCCCAGCCGGTGCTGCAGTCGTCGTCCAGACCGGCCTTGACCGCCTCGTCGGCGGCGACGTCCAGGGGGTTCATCTTGCGCAGCTCCCACAGGACGGGAGCCTGGATCAGCGCCTTGCGGAGCTTGAGCTGCCGGGCCAGCGACGTGAACAGCCAGTCCGCGCTCAGCACGAGTTCGTACGCCTTGGTGGTGGAGATGCCGCCGAGCGTGGCCCAGTCCGAGTCGGTCCAGCCGTCGCCGCCGGTCTCCGGGACGCCGATCGACTCCAGGTAGCTCTTGACGTCCGTCAGCATCGGGGCCTGGTAGGCGTCCTTGTCGAGGTCGACGTCCACTCCGTCGGTGTAGCCGCCCGGGTCGAAGTCGCCCTGACCGGTGTCGCGGCCCGAGGCGATGTTCTTGTCGATCTCGATCGAGCCGGTGCCCGAGCCGACGGTGATGGTGGCGATCTGGTCGAACGCCCAGTTCGTCGGCATCGGGTAGCCGAGGTTCCCGGAGAAGCCGCTCGACATGTCCGACACGAAGCTCGTCGCCGAGTAGCCCGCGTCCGCGATGCGCTGGCACACATTGCGCGGTCCGTAGACACCCACGCCGTAGCCGGAGTTCTCGCCGATGGTCCGCATCACGCCGCGGAAGTGCGGAACGATGTACTCCGTGACCTCGCCGTCCATCGCGTCGTAGTCGACGGCGAAGTAGATGATCGTGCCCGGCTTGAAGCCGTGGTACTGCGCCCAGTCGATCGCCTTGAACGCGTCGCTGGTCCCCTGGTTGTAACTGAAGTAGTCCGCCGACCGGCTCCACGTCTGGAAGATCGGGAAGCAGCGCAGGCCGGCCTCCTTGATCGTGGCCAGCTCGCCGGGCTGGATCTGCTTCTCCGGCAGGCTCGTGGTCGACGGGTTGAAGAGATACCGACCGATGTACTGGTAGCCGGCGGCCTTCAGGGCCTGCGCACGCGGCGGCGTGATCATCGTGACGCCGTCGCACGCCGTGCCGGGGCGGGACTGGTCGCCGTAGGAGACGAGCAGCGAGGCCCACGTCGGGAAGTCGCCGTTGCCGGTGACCGGGAGCTTCACGAACGACTGGAAGCTCTCCACTCCGGACTGCACGGTCGAGGTGAAGTTCCCGAAGGGCACATTGCGCTTGTTCAGGATCATGGCGGCGGTGAACAACTGCGCCCATACGCCGGTGGTGCCGTTGGAGACCGTGTGGGACTTCAGGCCCGACTGGGTGCCGGGTCCGAAAACGCCGTTCGCGGTGCCGTCGGCCATGCCCAGCTCGTACTGGATCGCGAACAGCATCGACTTGGCGACGTCACGGGAGTGGTATCCGTCGCAGGGGATGACGTAGAAGTCCTTGCGGAGGATGTAACGGCCGTTCAGCCACTGCTGGATGGACCGGATGGTGTCCGAGCCGCCGCCGATGGTGACGTAGGCGTCCATGTTGAACAGGCCCTTGACGACTTTCGGCCACAGGGAGCTGCCGGGATACGTGGCGCTCACACCCATGTTCTGGTTGAGCTTCTCGACGGCTGCCTTGACCCGGTCGTTGTACTTGCCGTCGATCTCGCCGCCGTCATAGCCCTTGCAGTAAAGGGCGGACTGGATGATGCGGGCGAAATTCGCCGAGGGGACCGTCGTCTCGTCCAGCTTGCCGTACTTCGAGCCGATCGTGGCCAGCGTGGTCGGGCCGAAGGAGTCCGACAGCGCGGTGATGCCCATCTCGTACTGGAGCGCTCTGGTCAGGGCGTACATCACGGGCCAGCCGGTGACCCCGTTCTCGTCCAGTTTGGATATACCGAGTGTCGCGCCGTTGTTGTACGTCGTGTTCACGAACCGCTGGGCGAGACGGACCATCTCGTCGGCCATGAGCTGTCTCCTACGGAAGGCGAGTTGACAAAAAAATAGGGTGCCGACGGCACCGACAGGAAATGTTCTTTGGCGCCGCCCATTTCCGCAAGCCATTACATCGGCGCGCCCGACTCCGGTTCGTTGCCAGACTTTTACCGGAATCCCTACAACCGTGACGGGCGACACACGACCGGCCCGCGCCCCGATGTTTCACGCTTCACGGATCTCCGAAGATCGCCGAAGAAGACTCGGCAATGCCACCAATTCAGGCATGTGCACAATTTGCCCCTTCGGGCCGCAGCGCACTCAATTCAGGGCGGATCCGCACGACCATCCGGAAGGCGTCATTCCGGATGCCCGAAGGTCACGAATTCAGCACGAACACTTCAACGTGTTACCACCATTTACCCTCGGCTCGAACAAGTGCATGATGACCGGCGTTGTTGTTTCCGGGTCGGATGAGGTTCACGATGCGTGGGCGAAGAGTTGGTACGCGGATTGTGGCGGCCCTGACCGGATGCGTCCTCGGCGGCGGCCTCGCCGTCGGATGCGGCCCGACCGCCGACAGCGGCGACGGGCACTCGGCGGGGAAGCGTGAGCCCCTCACCGTCGCCAAGGCCCCCGCTCAGCTCCCCGTGCCGCTCGGCAAGGGCAGCAAGGCGGCCGACGACTTCAACGGGGACGGGCACCCGGACCTCGTCCTCAACGATCTCGTGAAGCGCGACAGCCACGGCGACGACGCCGGGATCGGCGTCGTCTACGGATCGGCGCGCGGACTCGCCCCCGGCGCCCGGCAGTTGCTGAGCGCGGCCCGCAACGCGGCCGCCACCAAGGGGCAGTTGCCCGCCGTCTTCGACGCCGAGGCGAGCTGCGATCTCGACCGGGACGGGTACACGGATCTCGTCGTCTCGACCGACCCGCCGTTCGACGGGCAGGGTCAGCCGCCGGTCCCGCTGCAGATCCTCTTCGGCTCGGCCCGGGGCCTGGCCGGCAAGGCCGTGAAGCTGGCGATTCCCCCGCAGGCACGTTTCGGCAACGACTGGCCGGACCAGCCGGTGTGCGGGGACTTCAACAACGACAAGGCCGAGGATCTCGTCGTGCACGCCTCCGACGGACGGCTCAGCTATCTGCGCGGGCCCTTCACCCGCAAGGGCGCCCCGAAGGCGGCCGGTGCGCCGCTCGCCTCACCCGGGAACGTGCCCACACCACCGGCCGTGGACGTCGACGGTGACGGCTACGACGACCTGCTCGTCCGTACCGCCGAGGGTTCCGCCGCCTCCGCGTCCACCTCCTCCCTCGTGCCGGGCGGGCCGACCGGGCCCGCCGGGACCGCGGTCGCCCTCCCGAGCGGTGTCGACGTCGCGTTCGGCCGGTTCGGGAAGGGCAAGGGGCTCGACGCGGCGATCGGCTCGATGACCGGCACCGCGCTGCGCTACGACGTTCCGGGCACCCTGCGCGGCACACTCGACATCGCCGGAACCGTCCTCGACTCCGGGGACTTCGACGGGGACGGGCTGAGCGAACTCGTCTCCAGCGGTTCGGAGTTGCGGATCCTCAAGGGCCGTACGACGGGTCTGTCCAAGGCCGGGATGGTGACCGTGCCGCCGCCCGCCCGGGGGACCACCCGCGTGCTGAAGGTCGCCGACTTCGACGGGGACGGGTGCGCCGATCTGGCCGTGCGCACGTACCGCGGCGACACGAAGGACACGATCGCCGTGTACCCGGGCTCGAAGAAGGGCCTGCTCGCACGGGAGCCCGAACTCACCTTCTCCACCTCGGAGTTCCTGGGCATGGAGAGCTGATGCCGCGCTCTTCCAGGACCGGGCCGGCGGCGGTGGCCGTCGTCGCCCTGGTCGCGAGCCTCTCCGTGGCGTGCGGCGGTGACGGCTCCCCCGGCCGCCCCGACAGCGGACCGAAGAGGCCCGCCGCCGGAAAGCCGTCCGACAACCCGGACCCCGGGGACTTCAACGGCGACGGCTACGACGACTTCGCGACCGTCGTGTACTCGCAGTCCAAGGACAAGAGGCGGTACACCGAGACGCTCACGGTGGTCTACGGCTCCTCCGACGGCCTCAACAAGGCCTCGGCCCAATGGACTTCGGCGGCCCGGAAGGCGGAAGAGAAGGGCGCGGGCTTCGTCTCGGGCCGGCTGCGCACCGACCTCGACGGCGACGGCTTCACCGACCTGGTCGTGGCCCGCGGGAAGGCCGGCACCCCGCTCGGGACCCTCGCCCTCTTCGGCGGCCCCCGCGGTCTGGGCAAGGCCACCGAACTGGCCCTGCCCGACGGCTTCCAGCCGCTCACCGCCGCCGACTTCGACGGTGACGGTTCCGTGGACCTGCTCGACGGCGGCCACGGCGGCACGGGCGACCCCAGCGCGACCGGGCCGGGCTCCGACGGGCTCCTCCTGTACGGCCCCTTCGACCGCACCGGCACCCCGAAGCGGCAGGCCGTCCTCGACCTCGACCAGCAGGGGTACGCGACCCCCGAATCGGCCACCACCGGCGACTTCGACGCCGACGGGAAGGCGGAGGTGGTGTTCACGTACGACTTCGACGCGGAGGAGGACGAGAGCGCGCCCGAGAACCTGTACATGGTCGGCTACTACGAGGGCGGCGCGGACGGGCTCGTACGCGTCCCCGCGCTCGAACCGCGCATCAGCAAGGCGGTGGGCACCTTCGAGGGGCCGCGTACGCCCGCCGCCGGTGACGCGGACGGCGACGGCGTCGACGACCTGCTGCTGCCGACGCAGCTCGCCGTGGCGCCCGCCGACATGCCCGCGGAGGGTGGTGCGCTGACCATCCTGTACGGGGCCAAGTCCGGTTTGGGGAGCGGGCGTTCGGAGTCCGTCATCGAGGGCGAGGGCGGGGAGAAGCGGCGGATCGACTTCGGGTCGTCGCCTGCCGTCGGGGACGTCGACGGCGACGGGAAGCCGGATGTCGTCGTGAACACGCCGGGCTATCGGGGGCACGACGGGAAGGTGACGCTGTTGCCGGGCGGGGCGTCGGGGGTGCCGTCCGCGGACGGGGAGCAGGCCGTCGACCCCCTGACCGACGGGTTGCCGGGGACGCCCAACCCGTACAAGTGGAACGAGTTCGGCCATCAGCCGCCGTTGCTGGACGTGGACGGTGACGGGCATGACGATGCGGTGGCGTTCGGGCCGTTGTGGGAGAAGCGGGCCGGGGCGTTTCTGGTGTTGCGGGGGACCGATGAGGGGTTCGACTCGGGGAAGGTGCAGCTCCTTACGCCCG
Source organism: Streptomyces sp. NPDC050988 (assembly GCF_044456225.1). NCBI lineage: Bacteria > Bacillati > Actinomycetota > Actinomycetes > Kitasatosporales > Streptomycetaceae > Streptomyces > Streptomyces sp. NPDC050988. Next base: position 82,839 of record NZ_JBITFQ010000033.1, read on the forward strand.
GGGAGCTTGGGGTGCCACTGCGGTTGAAGTGAACCGGGGGTTCGGTTGTCGTGAGGCTGCGGACCCGTTGTGGCTGGTCGCGCAGTTCCCCGCGCCCCTAAAAACCTAGGGGCGCCCTCTCCCTCACAAGTCGCTCGAGAAAACTTCCGCCCCTCGTACAACCCTGCCCCCTCCCCGTAGGTCTTGTGATCGCCAACCGCCCGTAAAGCCCAGGGAAACTCCGGGCAAATGCGAGCGGTACGCACCCCATTGACTGCGGGCGCCCGCCAGGCGTCCCCGCATGCAGCAGGAGAATCCCGCATGCACAAGAATCTGCGACTCACCCTCGCGACGGCCTCCGTTGCCGCGCTGACGGGGGGTCTGCTCACCTTCTCGGCGGTGACGGCCACGGCCGCCGACTCGACGACCGTGCCGCACGCCGACTTCAACGGCGACGGCGTCGGCGACGTGGCCTTCTCGGCCGCGGGCGCCTACGTGAACGGCCGCGCGACCGCCGGCCAGCTCGTCACCCTCTACGGCACCGCCACCGGAGTGTCCTCCGCCAAGCGGTCCACGCTCAGCCAGGACAGCGCCGGGGTCCCCGGCACCGCGGAGGCCGGTGACGCCTTCAGCGCGGAGACCGCGTACGCCGACTTCAACGGCGACGGGTACGACGACCTCGCCGTGTCCGCCCCGCGGGAGAAGGTCGGCAGCGACACCAACGGCGGCACTCTCGCCGTGCTGTGGGGCTCCGCGAACGGTCTGACCGGCAAGGGCGTCACCGTCGCCGACCCGGCCGTCTCCGCGCACGACTACTGGGGCAAGAACCTCGCCGCCGGCGACTTCGACGGCGACGGCACGGCCGACCTGGCCGTCGGCAACTCCTCCAGCACGGTCTATGTCTACAAGGGCGGCATCAGCGCGTCCGGCACCGCCGTGGGCGGCCGGTACACGCTCAAGCCCCCGATCCAGTCGGGCGGCGACGCCAGTGGCCCGATCAACCTCACCGCGGGCGACGTCAACGGCGACAAGAAGACCGACCTGGTCATCGACGGCTTCGAGACCGGGACCGACTACGGCTGGGCCAGGAACTACTTCGTGCCCGGCGCCGCGAGCGGCCTCTCGATCTCCTCGGCGCAGATCGTGAAGCCGGGCGCGATCACCGCGATCGGCGACGTCAACGGCGACGGTTTCGGCGACATCGTCTCCGGCGCGTACTGGCACAACACGTTGAGCGACGGCACGACGGTCCCGGACTCGGCCTTCGGCGGCAAGGTGAACATCACCTACGGCACCGCCGAAGGACCGGGCGCGACCACGGGCATCACCCAGAACACCGGCAACGTCCCCGGCTCCTCGGAGAAGAACGACTACTTCGGCTACGAGCTGGACCTCGGCGACATCAACGGCGACGGCTTCCAGGACATCGTCGTCACCTCCGCCGGTGAGGACCTGAACTCCATCACGGACACGGGCGCGGTCACCGTCCTGTACGGCTCGGCGAACGGCCTCAACACCGCTTCCGGCACTCAGTACTTCGCGCAGAGCACGGCGGGCGTGCCCGGCAGCGACGAGAAGAACGACGCGTTCGGCGCGGACGCGAAGCTCGACGACGTAAACGGCGACGGCCGGGCCGACCTGCTGGTCGGCTCGTACGAGAACGCGGGCAACGGCGCGGTGCTGTACATGCCCTCGAACGGCACGAAGATCACCACGACCGGCTCGCGGTCCGTCTCGCCGAGCAGCGCGGGTGTGTCGACGACCGGCACCCCGTCGTTCGGCGTGAACTTCGCCGACTGAGTTCGCGGACCGAGCACGTCCCGTCCCTCTTTCACCATCCGGCGGGCCCCGCACCGAACAGGATGCTGTTGGCGAATCCGCCGGGCGAAGTAATTGTCGCGAGAGTCCCAGCGACACGCCGCATGCACGGCGTGTCGCTGGGACTCAGAACTCACTTGACTCGCTCGCGCGAATTCGCCAACAGCATCCGAACAGGTGCGGGGCCCGCCGTCCCCCACTACCGGAGACCTCCTTGCGCAAGCGCCGCACACTCCTCCTCGCCACGACGCTCACCACCGCCCTCACGACCGGGCTCCTGATGGCGCTCCCCGCGACGGCCTCGGCCGCCCCCGCCGGCCTGAAGGGTGACTTCAACGGCGACGGCTTCGGTGACGTGGCCTTCGCCGCGCCGTACGCCAAGGTCGGCGACCAGGTCATGGCCGGGTACGTGGCCGTCGTCTACGGCAGCGCGACCGGGCTCGACCCCGCCAACCACACGGTGGTCGACCAGGGTTCGGCCGGTGTGCCCGGCGCCCCGGAGGCCGAGGACACCTTCGGTTCGGCGCTCGCGGTCGCGGACTTCGACGGTGACGGCTACGCGGACCTCGCGGTCGGCGCGTCCGGCGAGGACGTCGAGAGCGACGTCGACGGCGGCACGGTCGCCGTCCTGTGGGGCGGCGCGAGCGGTGTCGCGGGCGGTACGACGGTGAAGGACCCGGCGGCCGGCACGCACGACGAGTTCGGCCGCGTCCTGACGGCGGGCGACTTCGACGGCGACGGCAAGGCCGACCTGGCCGCGGGCACGACCGCCTCGCACGCGTACGTCGTCAAGGGCGGCTTCACCCGCTCGGGCACGACCGGTGCCGCCCAGCGGATCGCGCTGCCCGAGACCACCCCGTACGGCGTCGACGCGATCAAGGCCGGTGACACGAACGGCGACGGGAAGGCCGACCTCGTGCTGACGTACCGGACCGAGCTGACCGGGGACGGGCCCAACAGCTGGTCCAAGGGTGTCGCCTACCTCGGCACGTCCGCCGGTCTGGAGACGTCTGTGCCGCGCGGCCTGGGCGGCGGCACGACCATCGCGATCGGCGACATCGACGGGGACGGCTACGGCGAGATCGCCCTCGGCAACGTCTTCACCGCGGAGGACGACCACTCCGGCAGCCTCGGCGGCACGGTGACGGTCGTCCGCGGTTCGGCGGGCGGCCCGGTCAACGGCGACGCGCCCATGGCCGAACTCACCCAGGACTCCCCGGGCGTCCCCGGCGCCGACGAGGCGCGCGACGGCTTCGGCAGCGCGCTCTCCATCGGCGACGTGAACGGCGACGGCTACGGCGAACTGGCCATCGGCGTCATCTTCGAGGACATCGAGACGATCGAGGACACCGGCTCCACGGTCCTCCTCCAGGGCTCGGCGGACGGCGTCTCCGAGACCGGCGGCCGCACCCTCTCCCAGGCGTCCTCGGGCGTCCCGGGCAGCGCGGAAGCCATGGACTACTTCGGCTCCGACGTCCTCCTCACCGACGTCACGGCCGACGGCAAGGCCGACTACACGGTCTCCGCGTCCTTCGAGGGCGAGGGCGTCGGCGCGGTCACCGCGATGCTCTCCGACGGCACGGGCATCTCCCCGAACGGCGACCGCGGCTTCGGCCCCGGCGCGTTCAACCTGCCTTACACGTACGGCGCGTTCGGCGCGGGCCTCACCAACTGACGGACGTCACATGGGTGTCCGCACCGCGCCGGCCCTCGTCGCCGTACTGGCGGCGAGGGCCGGCGCGGTGGCCCTGGCACCCGAAGCCCGAACCTGTCGGTCCCGTCGCCTGTCGGTCCTGTCGGTCCTGCAGAGGACTGTCAACCGCGCACCCACCGAGCGGCCGCGATCATGCGGGCCGTCCTGGTCCTACAGGTAACGGCGGTTGCTTCGCTGTGGATCACCGGCTGACGCCCCCAATCGACCTGCCGGCACGGCGTGGCCCGGTGCTCCGGCCGTCCGGTGGTCTCGCTGTCGTGGCAGAGGACGACGGCAGTGATACACCAGGGCCGGAGGCAGATTCGCCCACACGGTCCGCCCGAGGACGACTTCCTCGAACCGATCCGCCAATGACCGGCGGAGCCGGCGAGCCGGGACGAACCGGCGGGCATGGACATAGGCGAAGGTCGTGAAGGCACCCTGTGGCGACAGGGCGTCCACGACGGCGTCGAGCAGTTCACGCTGTCGTTCGTGCCGAAACGACGCCCACGGCAGGCCGCTGACGATGGCATCGGCCTGACGGAGGCCGCGCTCGGCGAGGACGGCGGAGACGTCACGGGCATCCGCCGTGACCGCGTCGAGGCCTGCGAAGCGTTCGGTCAACAGGGCGGTGAAACGGTCATTGATGTCGAGGGCGATATGCCGCCCACGCCCGTCGAGCCGCTCTTGAATCGCCCGGCTGAACGCACCGGTGCCGGAGCCGAGTTCCACGACGACCGGTTGCCCCATTGACGGAATCGGTGCTGCCATCTGCCGGGCGAGAGCTTTGCCGCTCGGTATTACCGATGCGACAACGGTCGGCGCCTTGGCGAACTCACGGATGAACGGAATAAGAGTGTTGTCCACGACGCCTTCTTTCCAACCGACGAAACGGGCGGACTCGATGTGTCGGGTCATCGGTCGTTGCAGGGCGCGCCGAGCGTTCGACCACTGGGTGAGGAGACGCTGGAGGCGATGAATTGGTGGTTCGCTCAGCCGACCGACTGGGCGGCCTTCCTGATCAGGTCGGCGACGGCGGCCGGTTGCGAGACGTACACGGCGTGGCTGCCGGTGGACTCGACCGTGGTCGCGGCGGCCCGTTCGGCCATCGCCCGCTGGGCGGGCGGGGGGATCATGCGGTCGTCGGCAGCGACCAGGTACCAGCTCGGCCTGGTCCGCCACGCGGGCGCGGATACGGTGCCGGCGAGCGCGTCGACGCCCCACGGGAGCTGGGAGTCCGCCATGAACGCCGCCTGGCCTGCGGGCAGGTCACCGGCGAACGACGTGGCGAAGCGCTCTCGGTCCAACAGCAGAAAGCCGTCGACGGGCGGCAGGATCGGCGGCACCGGTGCGTCGGGCGGCGGGTCGGCGATGAGCGTGCTCACCGACTCGCCCCGGTCCGGGGCGAACGCGGCGATGTACACCAACGCCGCCACGCCGTCGTGGGTGCCGGCCTCGGTGACGACGACTCCTCCGTAGGAGTGCCCGACAAGCACGGAGGGGCCGTGCTGGGCGTCGAGGACCCGGCGGGTGGCCTCGACGTCGTCGGCGAGCGAGAACGTGGCGTGCTGCACGACACTGACCCGGAAGCCGTCGGCGGTCAGCAGGTCGTAGACGCCCTGCCAGCCGGATCCGTCGGCAAACCCGCCGTGCACGAGTACGACGTTGGTCACGGGCAGACCCATAGTGAGCCTCCTGGAGTTCGGATGTTGTTCCGGACAGAGATGTCGTTGTTCCGGACACGGATGTTGTTCCGGACAGAGGGGTGGGGTGGGAGTTCCATCGGCGGCGCGGGTTGGGCGGCGGCACGGCTCGCACGTGAGCCGGTCCACCCGGCACCTTCCTAGCGGTGGATGGCCTTGACCTCGAGGAACTCCTTCAGCCCGAACCGGCCCAGCTCCCGGCCGTTGCCGCTCTGCTTGTACCCACCGAACGGCGCGGTCAGGTTGAACTCCCCGCCGTTGACGATGACCTGGCCGGTGCGCATGCGCTTCGCCACGGCCAGCGCATGGTCCGGCTCGCCGAACACGCTGCCGCCCAGGCCGTAGATGGAGTTGTTGGCGATGGCCACGGCCTCCTCCTCGTCGGCGTAGGGGATCACCGAGAGCACCGGGCCGAAGATCTCCTCCTGTGCGATGACGGCGTCCGGCGCGACGTCGGCGAAGATCGTCGGGCGGACGTAGGCGCCCCTTTCGAGGCCCTCGACCGGGCCGGCGCCGCCGAACGCGACCGTGGCTCCGTCGGCGATGCCGCGCTCGATGTAGCCGGACACCCGGCCCTGCTGGGCGGCCGAGGACATCGGGCCGATCCGGGTGGCCGGGTCGGTCGGGTCGCCCACGCCGTAGGAACCGGCGGCCGCCACCGCGAGCTCGACGATCTCGTCGTGCCGACTCGCGGGCACCAGCATCCGCGTCCACGCGGCGCAGGTCTGGCCGCTGTTCATCCAGGCGTACTCGAGGCCGAGGTCGACGGCGTTCTGCAGGTCGGCGTCGTCGAGGATGACGTTGGCCGACTTGCCACCCAGCTCCAGCGCCACCCGCTTCACGGTGCCCGCCGCACCGATCGACACCCGCTTGCCGGCGCCGGTGGAACCGGTGAACGACACCATGTCGATGTCCTGGTGGCCGGAGATCGCTTCGCCGATCACCGACCCGGCACCGTACACGACGTTGAAGACGCCCGCCGGGATCCCCGCGGCCGCGGTCACCTCGGCGAACAGGGCGGCGGTGAGCGGGGTGAGCACGCTGGGCTTGAGCACCACCGTGCAACCGGCGAGCAACGCCGGCGCGACCTTCGCGACGGTCTGATACAAGGGGGCGTTCCACGGCGTGATCGCGCCGACCACACCGATCGGCTCGCGCACGAGCAGCGCGTTGCCCAGTTCCTCCTCCCAGGCGAAGCCGTCGGCCACCGCCGCGAAGCTGCTCGCCACCTGCTGGGGCAGCCCGGCCTGTACGACCTTGGCGTACGAGATCGGCGAACCCATCTCGGAGGTGACGGTGGTGGCGAAGTCGTCGATGGCGCCCTTGATGCCGTCGGCGATCCGGGCGATCGCGGCGGCCCGCTCGCCGACCGGCACCGCCGACCACTCAGGGAACGCGCGCCGCGCGGCCGCGACGGCCCGGTCGACGTCGGCCGCCGTACCCGCCGGAACATCGGCGATCACGGTGGCGGTGGCCGGGTTCACGACCTCGATGCGCTCGCGCCCGTCGCCGACGGTCTCGGCGCCGTCGATCCAGTGCTGGACGGCTCGTTGCTCGCTCATGCGCCTATCTCCTCGCTGTGGAACGGGCCGTGGGGCTCGGTGGTGTCGATGTGGGTGGCGCGGACGTCGAGCGCGCGATGGACGGCGCGGATGGATTCGGCGTCGTCCGGTCCGCCGCCGGGGTGTGGGTGCCGGACATGATCATGGAGGGCGATCTGAGCGTCGGAGTGCGCGCTACTCGGCCTTGGACCTGGCGACCAGGCTTGCGGCGTCGTGGTAGAACAGCCGGTTCTCGACGATCTTGCCGTCCCTGACGGTGAACTGTTCGATGAAGCGGGTCAGCTCTCCGGTCGCGACGTCCGGGATACCGACGCAGGCCGCGACGCGGTCGCCGTCGGCGATGGTGTAGTGCACCGTGATCGCGGACAGGTCGAGGTACTTCGGCAGGATCTGGGCGAGGGCGAAGAATCCGTCCTTGCCCTCGTAGGTCTTCCCGAAGGGCAGAAACAGCGGCTCGATGATCTGGACGTCGTCCGAGAGATAGGAGACGACGCGCTCGACGTCGCCCTTCTTCCCCGCTTCGAACATGGCCTCTACGACCGCACGGCTCTGCTCGGACTGTGATGTGGCTTCGGACATGGCGTTTCTCCTCGGGTTCAGCTGGTTCAGCGGTCGATCGTGGACTCGTTGAAGTCGTCGTGCCGGGCGCCGGTGGCCGGCGTGAGGGTGTCGAGCCTCTTCAACTGGCCGACGGTCAGGACGATGCCGTCGGCAGCGGTGTTCTCCTCGACGCGAGCGACTCGCCGGCTGCCGGGGATCGGGGCGATGTCCCCGCCCTGGGCCACCAGCCAGGCCAGCGCGATCTGTGCCGGGGTGGCACTGGCCTCGGCCGCGATGTTCCGTACCTCCTCCACGAGCCGCAGGTTCTGGTGGAAGGCCTCGCCCATGAAGCGCGGATTGGTCTTGCGCCAGTCGCCGTCGGGGATCTCCTCCGGCGTGCGGATCTGGCCGGTCAGGAACCCGTGCCCGAGGGGCGCGTAGGGGACGAGGCCGATGCCCAACTCCCTCAGCAGGGGCAGCAGTTCGGTCTCGACATCGCGGGTCCACAGGGAGTATTCGGTCTGCAGCGCGGAGACCGGGTGCACGGCGTGGGCGCGGCGGATCGTGTCCGGAGAGGCCTCGGACAGGCCGATGTTCAGGACCTTGCCCTCGGCGACCAGCTCGGCCACGGTGCCGATGGTCTCCTCGATGGGCGTGTTCTTGTCGACCCTGTGCTGGTAGTAGAGGTCGATCCGGTCGGTGCGCAGGCGCTTCAGGGAGCCCTCGACGGCGGTGCGGATGTTGGCCGGACTGCTGTCGAACAGCTCGGTCCCGTCCCCGGTATGGGACAGGATGCCGAACTTCGTGGCGAGGACGACCTTGTCGCGCCGGCCCTGCAGCGCCTGACCGACGATCTCCTCGCTGTGGTACGGGCCGTAACTTTCAGCGGTGTCGATGTGGGTGACGCCGAGGTCGAGCGCGCGATGGATGGCGCGGATGGATTCGGCGTCGTCCAGGCCGCCGCCGGAGAGGAGGGTGCCGGCCATGGACATGGCACCCAGGCCGATCCGGGAAACCCGCAGGCTCCCGAGCATGGCGTGCTGCATCGGAGAACTCGTTTCTCGTCGAGAGTGTCTATGGGAGGTAGATCAGAGGGAGGCGGCGAGGGTCGGCGTCCGTGGCATCCGAGCGGTCCGGGCGGTCCGGGCGGTCCGGGCGGTCCGGGCGTCGATCTCGATCTCGCCGACATCCAGCCAACATCGGTTCACCACACCCCGACAGGCACTGCGAAAAGGGGTACTCACAGGGACCCCTTCCGGAACGTGGGCCGGGCCTATCCTTGATCTCATGGACGAGAAGGAGGCCGCGCGGGCGGCGGTCCGCGAGTTCCTCACCACCCGCCGCGCCCGGGTCACCCCAGCCGACGCCGGCCTTCCTCCGCAGGGCACCCGCCGTCGGGTGAAGGGCCTGCGCAGGGAGGAGGTCGCGTTGCTCGCCGGGGTCAGCCCCGAGTACTACGTGCGGCTCGAACGCGGCCAGGCGACCGGGCCCTCCGCCGGAGTCGTCGACGCCGTCGCCGGCGTTCTGCGTCTGGACGACGACGAACGCGCTCACCTCGACCGGCTGCTCGCCACCCTGACCCCCGCGGCCCGCAAGCGGAGCCGCGGCGCGGCGAAAGACCTGGTCACTCCCGGAATCCGGGTGCTGCTGAACTCCATGGACCACCTACCCGCAGTGGTCTTCAACGGCCGGTTCGACATCCTCGCGGTCAACGCACTGGGGCGCGCACTCCTCGCACCGATGTTTGATCTGCCGGGGCGGACGAACAGCGCTCGTTTCCTGTTCCTCGACGAGCCCGGGGCCCGGGACCTGTTCCCCGAGTGGGACCGGATCACGGCCGACACCGTGGCGATACTGCGCATCGAGGCCGGCCGCCACCCCGACGACCCCGACCTGACCGAACTGATCGGAGAACTCGCGACCCGCAGCACGGAATTCCGGACGCGCTGGGCGACCAACGACGTACGAACCGCCCGGGCCGGCGCGAAGACCTTCCGGCACCCACTCATCGGAGAGGTCACACTGCCCTACGAGACCCTCCGCATCGACGCCGCCTCCAGCCAGATCCTCAGTGTCTACACCCCCGGACCCGGCACCCCCGAAGCCGACGCGATCCGCCTCCTGGCCAGCTGGAACGCCGACAGCCAACGGAACAACAACCCGGCAGCGGGAACAGGCGGCCGGAACCCCGAGGGCTGACTCGGTCTTCAGCCTGCGGCCGGCCGTTCACCGCGGGCGGGTGCGGGCGTGTGTACGTCCTGCCCGGCACCTCGTCGGGCCCCACGGGTACCGGCCCCCAGGTCCTCACGCTCGCGAGCCTGGGCCAGACCGCTCTCGCCGACCTTCTGGGCCGAACCGGCGGATCAATCGCGGACTGACCACGGATTGGCCGTGGACCGACCGTCCATACCGGCCGCACCGCGGTTACCCTCGGGGAGTCATCAAGTTTGACTACTGCGACTGTCCGAGGGAGCCGCATGGCCAACGAGGTAACCATCCCCCTGCTGCCCTGCCGGTCGATCGACGAGATCGCCGAGTTCTACGGCAAGCTGGGCTTCACCACGACCTACCGGCAGACCCGCCCCAATCCCTACGTCGCCGTCCAACGCGAGGACCTCCAACTGCACTTCGGCGGCATCGAGGGCTTCGATCCGGAGCAGTCGTACGGCTCCTGCGTGGTGATCGTCCCCGACACCGGGGCCATCCACCAGGCCTTCGCCGAGGCCATGCGGGCCGCCTACGGCAAGGTCCTCGTGTCCGGCATCCCCCGAATGACCAGCCCCCGCCAACGCAAGAACACCGGCAAGCGGTCCGGCTTCAGCGTCGTCGACCCGGGCGGCAACTGGATCCGCTTCTTCCCGGCGACGGAGGACGAGGACGCACCGAACGAGTCCTCGTACCCCACGGGCAAACTCACCAAGATCCTGGAGAACGCCGTCGTCCTCGGCGACTCCAAGGGCGACGCCCCCCAGGCCGCCCGCATCCTGGACGCGACCCTGACCCGCGAGCGGGAGTCCGCCCACTGCGTCGAGTTGGTCGAGGCCCTCGTCTACCGCGCGGAACTCGCCCTCCGACTGGAGGACGCACCACGGGCCCGCGCCCTCCTGACCGAGGCCGGCGGGGTCCCACTGGGGGACGACGAGCGCGCCCACCTCACCAACACCCTTGCGGTGGCGAGGGAGTTGGAGGGAGCGCTGCCCCCTACGGACCTTACGGGCGAAGGTGCCGTATAAGTGCGGCGAGCCCGGCGCCGGTGGCGGCTATGACGGTGTCGGGCTCGTCGCTTTCACGGAGGAGAAGGGTGTCTTGGCTTCCGGCGAGTTCCAGGCAGTTGGGGCCCTCCTGGTCTCCGGAGAACGAGGACTTCTGCCAGGCGAGGACCTGTGCCATGTCGGGTTCCCTCACTGGTCCTTGGTCAGTCGATGGATGAATTCCCTCGACTCTACGACTCCCAACGCCGACTTCTGCACCTCTACGAAGACCCGCCGATACCGGTCGAGCTGCGCCTCCGCATCGAGGAAGGCACCTCCGTGCGCGGCATCCAACAGAACGGTGTCCAGCTCTGGAACAGGGCCGCCCAGAAGCAGCGTGGCGTAGAGGACATTGAATCGGTCTACATCGAAGGGCACTACACGCAAGGAGACTTGAGGCCGTTCGGACTGCTCCAGGATGTGGCGTAGCTGCTGTTGGACGACTTCCCGACCAGCTCTCCTGATGCGCAGAGCGGCCTCGTGGATCACCACCTCGTAAACGAAGTCGTCCCGACGGAGGACTTCCTGGCGCTGCAGCCTGAACCGCGCCCGAGTCGCGCGCTGCTCCTCCGCCATCCCCCAGGCCGATTCGTTGTAGAGAGCCTGAACATGCTCCTCGGTTTGCAACAGGCCGGGGATGTGAACCATCTCGAACGACCTCAAGTAGGTTGCGTGGCCTTCCAGTTCTGCGAGGTCGACAAAGCTTCGCGGGAGCAGGCCTCGATACTCCTCCCACCATCCGCGCACCCGCTCGTTCGCCATGATCACCAGCGCCTCGACGAGTGGACTGTCCCCAACTCCGTAATGGCTGGCCAGGAACCGGATGCGTTCCGCGCTCACACCGACGCGCGCCGCCTCCACGCTGGAGAGCTTGCTCTCGTTGATCCCCGTCGCCCGGGCGGCTTCTCGAAGGCCCAGCCCTGACCGTTCCCGGAGCTTGCGCAGCTCCGTACCCAGGCGCTCCTGCCTCACCGTGATGACGGTCCTGGCAACCATGTGCCCCTCTTTCCCCATGAGTTGAGGTCACGATAATGCGGGAACAGCTTGACCCGGGTCAAGCTGTTCCCCTACCTTCGGTGACGAAGCAGCCACTCACCGGAACGGAAGTGCATCACCCCGTCATGCCACGCCACGCCATGCCGGGCCAGACAGAGCCACCGCCCCGATGACCCCCCACCCACCCCCCACCAGGAGACCGCATGCCCATGCCCACCCCCTGGGAGTACACCCTCTACATCCCCCACGACCCCCGAGCCGTAGGCATCTGCCGCCGCGCCCTACGCGACATCCTCACCCGCCACCACCTCCCCACCCTCCTCGAACCGGCGGAGCTACTCGCCTCCGAGCTCCTCGGGAACGCCATCCGGCACACCGAGGGCCCCGCCGCCCTGAAGCTCAGACGGTCGGGAACCTCGTTCCGGCTGGGCGCGTGGGACACGGACCCCGCGCCGCCGACGACGAAGCCCGAGGACGACGAGACGGGCCGCGGCCTGCGGATCGTGCGCGCGTACGCCGACGACTGGGGCTGGTTCCAGGTCAACGGCACGGCGGGCAAGTACGTGTGGTGTGAACTCGGCACGAAGGCCGAATAGCGCGGATAATCAAGACGTCGGCCATAAGACGCCAGGCAAAGGAAAGGCGGCGATCACGATGGCTGAACACCCGAACGCAATGCTCGTCCGCAAGGGCTACGACGCTTTCACGCGGGGTGACATGGACACCCTGCGCGGCCTGATGGCATCGGACTGTACGCACCACGTACCCGGTAGTCACATGCTGTCCGGCGACCACAAGGGACAGGACTCGATCATCGAGCTGTACGGCCGGCTCTTCGAGGAGACGGGCGGGACCTTCAACGTCGACCTGAGCCATGTGCTCGTCGACGGCCGGGGCCACGCGGTTTCCGTGCACCGCTACACGGCCGAGCGCAACGGCAAGCGGATCGAGCAGAACGGCTGCCTCGTCTTCCGGATCGTGGGGGACAAGTTCACCGACATCGACGAATGCCAGGAGGACATGGAGAAGGAGAGCGAGTTCTGGGCGTAACGCCCCAAGGAACGCGCACGCGGCAAGGAACGTGCCCGCGGCCACAACCCCCGGCGGCCTCCAGGTGTCACACAGGTGAACCACAGTCCCCGGTTCACCCGGTCACCACCCTGGAGCCCCCGTGCGCATACGGACGTACGCAATCGCCGCCACCGTCGCCGCGGCGGTCACCGCGGGCCTGACACTCGCGCCCGCCGCGGTCGCGGCCCAACCCTCCCCCACCACAAGCGACTTCAACGGCGACGGCTACGCGGACCTCGCCGTCGGCGTCCCCGACGGAGCCGTCGGCGGCAAGGCGAAGGCCGGTTACGTCAACGTCGTGTGGGGCGGCCCGAAGGGGCTGGGGGCCTACGGCAGCATCCGGGTCAGCCAGTCCACCGCCGAGGTGCCCGGCTCTCCGGAGACGGACGACCGGTTCGGCGCCTCCGTGGTCCTGGAGGACCTCAACGGCGACGGCATCGCGGAGCTGCTCGCCGGCGCCCCCGGCGAGGACGTCACCGACCGTGGCGTGGACGCGGGCATGGTCACCGTCGTGGGCGGGGCGAGGGGCGGCCCGAGCCACGGTTCCACGGCCCTCACCGGCCCGGCGGCGTCGGCGGCGTACGGCGGGTCCGTCGCGGCGGCCGACCTGACCGGGGACGGCAGCAGGGACATCGTGATCGGCGGCCGGGACAAGGTCGTGCTGCGCACGGCCGACGGCATCCTCACCACCGTCCTCAACGCCCCCATGGGCGGCCGCGCGCCCGTCCTCGCCCCCGGCGACTTCACCGCAGACGGCACGGCGGACCTGGCCCTGGCGTACTGGACGGTCGACGCCCCGTTCACCCAGTCGCACGTACGGCTGTGGGCCTGGGACGCGGCGGAGCAGGGCATGGCCAACACCTGGAACACCGACAACGCCGGTGTCTCGGCCCTCGCCGCCGGGGACTTCGACGGCGACGGCAACGACGACCTGGCCCTCGGCGAGTGCCGCGAGATCGCCGACGAGAACATCGACGACCCGTGCGGCCCGGAGGAGTACGCGAAGGGCGGCGGCATCCACGTCCACTACGGCAGCGGCCCGGACGGCTCCTTCGGCCACCGCGCGCAGACCCTCGGCCAGGACACGGCCGGCGTGCCGGGCGTCGCCGAGACCGGCGACCGCTTCGGCGCCTCCCTGGCCGTCGCGGACGTGAACCGCGACGGCCGCGACGACCTGGTCGCGGGCGCCCCCGGCGAGGCGATCGGCACGCGGGCGGGCGCGGGCGCCGCGACCCTCCTGTTCGGCGGCACGACCGGCCTGGTCGACACCGATGGCGAAGGCCACTCCGTCGCGTACAACCAGGACACCGCGCGCGTCCCGGGCGTCGCGGAGGCGGGCGACGCCTTCGGTGCCGCCGTCGCGACCGGTGACTACGATCACGACGGCAGGGCGGACATCGCGGTCGGCTCCCCCGGCGAGAACGCGAAGTCGGGCGGTGTGTGGGTACTCCCCCGCGCGAGCGCCGACAGCTCCTACACGGTCACGCCCGCCAGGCTCGGCCTCCCGGCCGTGGCCGGCGGACTCGCGTACGGCCAAACCCTGAGCAGCCACTAAAAGTCCCCGAAAACATCCCCGAAGAACCCATGACAGCCCCCTGGGAAGTCCCTTAGGGGATGTCACAGCTCGGCAGCAAAGCCGGGCCCGTTGCCCCGGGCCCGGCACGTCACTGTGCGGGACCAGGTACGTTCGATTACGTGGCTGGATTCAGGATCGGACGCGGCCGGGACAACCGCACGCAGCAGGCGCACCTGCAACAACAGGCGCGGCAGCAGCCTTACGGACAGCAGGCCCCCCAGGGCGGCCCGTCGTACGGCTATCCCCCCGCGCCGCAGCCGTACCCGCAGCAGCATCAGCAGCGGTACGGCAATGGCGGCGGTGGCGGTGGCAACGGGCCGCAGCAGTGGCCCCAGGCGAACGGGCACGGTGAGCCGGAGTACTTCGGCGACCACGACCACCACGGTCAGGGCCCGGACCCGTACGCGGCGAACCAGCCGGGGCACACCACGGCGTTCTCCGTCGGCGAGGACCCGTACAACCCGGGCGGCACATACCGCGCGGGCCAGACGACCGCGCCCCCGGTGGGCCCGCGGCTGCACTGGAAGGAACTGCTGACGGGCGTCATCATGCGCCCGAACCAGACCTTCCTGCAGATGCGCGACTACACGATGTGGGCCCCGGCCCTCATCGTGTCGTTCCTCTACGGCCTGCTGGCGGTCTTCGGCTTCGACGGCGCCCGCGCGGACGTCATAAACGCCACCCTGTCGAACGCGGTGCCGATCGTCCTGACGACGTCGATCGCGATCGTCCTCAGCGCGTTCATCCTGGGCGTGGTCACGCACACCCTCGCCCGCCAGCTCGGCGGCGACGGCGCCTGGCAGCCCACGGTCGGCCTCTCCATGCTGATCATGTCGCTGACGGACGCGCCGCGACTGGTCGTCGCGATGTTCGCGGGCGGCGACGCGCCGTTCGTGCAGCTGCTGGGCTGGGCGACCTGGGTCGGCGCCGGCGTGCTCTTCACGCTGATGGTCAAGAAGTCGCACGACCTGCCGTGGCCCAAGGCCCTGGGAGCGTCGGCGATCCAGCTGATCGCCCTGCTGTCGATCATCAAGCTCGGTACGTTCTAGGCACCCTCCGGGCGGCTCCCCGGGCGTCGTTTCAGGTGTCGCCCTAGGCGTCGCCCTGGGGCCAGTGCGCCGGCTCGATGTTCTGGTTGGCGTGGAAGAGGTTGTGCGGGTCGTAGGTCCGCTTCACCTCCGCGAGCCGGTCGTAGTGGTCGCGGTAGGTGGCCCTGACCCGCTCCTGGCCCTCGCCCGGCCCGATGAAGTTCACGTACGAACCGCCCATCGAGTACGGGTGCAGCTCCTCCTGGTAGTCCGTGCACCACTGCCTGATGAGTTCGGCGTTGTCCGGGTCCGGGTCGACGCCGGCGAAGACGCCCGACCAGTGGGCGTCGCGGTAGGCCCACGCCGTGTCGTAGGAGCCGACCCGGGCGGCGGCTCCGTCGACCGGGTAGAGGTGCATCAGCGACAGGTCGGTGGGGAGGTTCTCGCCGTACTTGAGATGGATGTCGGCGGCCTCGTCGGTGATCCGGTCGAAGAAGTCGCCGCGCCAGTACCACTGCAGGCCCTTGGGGATCAGCTCGTCGAACATGCTCTGCAGCGCCGGGTACGGCATCGGGGTCGTGAAGTGGAAGGTCGGCCGGCCCACGTCGTTCACCACCGCGAGCGTCTCGTCCAGCAGGGCCAGATCACCGGTCCAGCACCACACGACACCGCACATCTTGTGCCCGTGCAGCTCCTCGGGGAACGGCGGCCCGGGCGGCACGGCGAGCACCGTGTAGAAGCCGTTCAGGTCCTCGGGTGCCTGCGGCAGGAACTCCCGGTACCAGCGCAGCACTTCACGCGTGTGGTCCACCGGCCACAACGTGATGCCGACGCCCACGGTGTGCACCGGGTGCAGCCGGTAGGTGAAGGACGTGACGATCCCGAAGTTCCCGCCTCCGCCGCGCAGCGCCCAGAAGAGGTCCGAGTACGAATTCTCGCTCGCCGTGACGAAGCTGCCGTCGGCGAGGACGACGTCCGCGGAGATCAGGTTGTCCACCGTGAGCCCGTACTTGCGGGTGAGGTGACCGTGTCCGCCGCCGAGGGTCAGTCCGCCGACGCCCGTCGTCGACATGATCCCGGCGGGGGTGGCGAGGCCGAAGGCGTGCGCCGCGTGGTCGAGGTCGCCGAGCAGGCTGCCGCCGCCGACCTGCGCGGTCCTCGCGACCGGGTCGACGCGTACCCAGCGCATCGGCGACAGGTCGAGGGTGACTCCGCCGTCCACCAGGCACAGTCCCGGGCCGCTGTGTCCGCCGCCGCGCACGGCGAGTTCGAGTTCGTGGTCGCGGACGAAGTCGACCGCGCTCATCACGTCCCCGGCGTCCGCGCACCGCACGAAGGCGGCCGGCCGCCGGTCGATCATCGCGTTGTAGATCGACCGGGCCTCGTCGTACGCGCCGTCCTCAGGCGCGATGACCGGCCCGCGCAGTCCGGTCCGCATCGCCTCAAGGGTCGTACCGTCCATACCGCCGCCGCTGTTGCCGGTGGTGCTGCCCGTGCTGCCCGTGCTGCCGCCCATGACGATCGCTCTCCTTGCGAGGCCCGGTAGGTACGGTCCGTCCGCGATCGCACGTTTCATCCGCCCCAGGGCCGATATGTCAAGGGTCTCGCCGCTCGGCGGGCCTGGCAATCGCGAGCGGGGTGCCCCGGCCGGGCGAGGGGAGCACCATGGAGCCATGGACGGCGGCAGGGACGGACATGGACACCGGCGTGGGGCCGGCGGCACGGACGGACGTGGACTTACGCGTGGGGCCGGGGGCTCACTGGCCGACGTCAGCACACCGGGCCGCGTCGCCGGCCCCGACGAGGACATCAGCCACGAGGAACTGGCCCTCGCGGCCCGCAACCACGGCCTCCCCCTGGAAGCCCTGCGCCACGACGTGACCCCGCCCGGCCTGCACTACGTACTGGTCCACTACGACATCCCCCACGTCCCGCCCGCCGAGGCCGACACCTGGACGCTCACGGTGGGCGGCAGGGTCCGGAAGCCCCTGGTCCTGGACCTGTCCGCCCTGTACTCGCTCCCGCCCGTCACCCACCGAGTGACCATGGAGTGCGCGGGCAACGGCCGGGCCCGCCTCACCCCACGCCCCGTGAGCCAGCCCTGGCTCGTTGAGGCGGTCGGCACGGCGGACTGGACCGGCGTACCCCTGCGGACGCTGCTCGCCGAGGCCGGAGTCGAGCCGGACGCCGTCGAGGCGGTCTTCACGGGCGCCGACCACGGCGTGGAACGCGGCGTCGAGCAGGACTACCGCCGCAGCCTCCCGCTGGCGGACGCCACGGCCGCCGACCCGGAGGTCCTGGTGGCGTACGAGATGAACGGCGCCCCGCTCCCACCGCAGCACGGCCACCCGCTGCGTCTGGTGGTCCCCGGCTGGTACGGCATGGCGCATGTGAAGTGGCTGCGGGACATCACGCTCACCGACACCCCGTTCACGGGCTTCCAGCAGTCGGTGGCGTACCGCTACCGCCAGGACCCCGACGAGCCCGGCGCCCCGGTCACCCGTATCGCGCCTCGTGCGCTGATGGTCCCGCCCGGCTTCCCGGACTTCATGTCCCGCACGAGGGTCGTACGCCCCGGTCCACTGCGGCTGGAGGGCCGCGCCTGGTCGGGCCACGCTCCGGTGACGAAGGTCGAGGTCAGCACGGACGACGGCGACTCCTGGCGGGAGGCGGAACTCGACCCGCCGGACGGCCACCCGGGCCACGCCTGGGCCTGGCGCCACTGGCGGGCGCCCTGGACGGCGACCCCCGGCACCCACGTGCTGACGGCCCGGGCCACCGACGCCGAGGGCAACACCCAGCCGGTCACGCAGCCCTGGAACCGGGGAGGCTTCGGAAACAACCTGGTGCAACGGATTCCCGTACTGTGCGCGCGGGCTGACGGGTCGTCATCCACACACTCCCGCCCGGCGTGAGGCAGACCGCGCGCGGCCGACGGAACCCGAGGGGCCGCAACTGGTCCCCGTGCCGGGCGGAGGGCGTGACCGCGACGGCGGTGCCGCCCTCCTCGTCGACGGCACCCAGCCCCGGTGCCAGCAGGTCGGCGGCCACGGTGTGGTCCCAGGCGCTCGTGTCGTCCAGCGCGCCGACGACGACCACCTTCCAGTGCGACTCGTCGGGCGCCGCCTTCTTGAGGCCGGCCGACGGGAACGGATGCTCCTGCGGGCCTGGGCCGAGCTCACGGGAGAGCAGGCCGCTGAAGCGCCGGTCGGGCGGCTCGGCACCGGGGCTGGGAGGCAGCCAGACGGCGGCCGCGAGAAGCGTGCCGTCCTCGCGCTCGGCCACCCACACCTGACCGTCCTCCAGGGCGTGATGGGCCAGCATCAGCCGCATGGCACGGCGGGCCCGGTCCCAGTCGACGGGGGCGGCGTCCGGGTGCCGCAGGACGTGCGGGACGGCTCCGGTGTCGGTCGGGGCGATGAGGCGCGCCACGGCCGGTACGTCCACGAGTCCCGCGGCGCGCACGGTCGTGCGGGACCGCGGCGGGAGAGACTTGGCCATGGTCGTCGTGGCCCTGGCCCTGGCCGCGGTGGTGGCCGTGATGGTGGTCATGGTCATGTCCAGTGTTCTCCTTCTCAGACGGTCCGGCTCGTGCCGGTGAGTTCGACGGTGAGTTCGACGGTGACGGGGCGTACCCGCGCGACGGACGGGAGGCCCGCGCGGAGGAGCCGGGTGGGGCGCGGCGGGCGGGACCGACCGAGGGCGGGAGCGGGGGCACGCCGGCCGGGACGGTCCTGGTGGGACTGAGGACGGCTGAGGAGGATCACGCCCCGGGCGGCCACCACGGCACCCGCGAGGGCGATCAGGGTGCCCGTCGCGCCGTAGAAGCCCTCGCCGAGCAGGCTGATGCCGATGACGGACGCGGCGACCGGATTGACGAGGGTCAGCAGGGCCAGCGGACCACCGAGGCCACTGCGGTACGCCTTCTGGGAGAGCAGCAGCCCGCCCGAGGCGAACGCGACGGTGAGCACCGCGACCACCGCCACACTCCAGGACAGCGTCGGCCCGACAGCGAGCTTCTGCGCCAGCGTGGAGCCGACCCCGGAGGCGATACCGGAGGCCGCGGCAAAGGCGAGACCGCCGAGACCGGAGCGTACGAGCACAGCGACGACGACGAAGGCGACGAGCGCGACCCCGATCACCTCGCCGGTTACCAGGGTGTCGTCCGGCGCGTTGCCCGCCGCGGTGGCGACGAGCAGCGCGGTCAGCCCGACAAGGGTCAGGGCCATACCGCGCCACTGCGTACCGGAGGTCCGCCGCCGGGCAACCAGCGCCCCCAACGGCACCGCCACCACAAGGGTCAGCGCACCGAGCGGCTGCACGAGGGTCAGCGGCCCGTACCGCAGCGCGACCACATGCAGCAGCGCGCCGGAGGCGTTGAGCCCGACGGCCCACCACCACGAGCCACGGGCGAGCGTGCCCCGCAGGTCGGCCGTACCGGCCGCGGTCCGCTCCTGAACCACGGCGGCCGCCGCGTAACAGAACGCGGAGACCAGGGAGAGCGCGAGGGCAAGAACCACCGGACTGCTCATCATCGTCACCCGCCCTCCCTGCACTCACGATCGATACGAAACGGTTTCGTACACGTACGCTACGGGGACCACTAGCGAAACGCAAGCGTTTTTTTAAGGGCAAGAAAAACGCGCCCCATAAGGGGCGCGGGGAACTGCGCGACCAGCCACAACGGCGCCGCAGCCAAAAAGCGGGCACTCCAGCGGAGCTCGAACGTGGAACGTCAGGCGTCGAGAACCTGGCCGACCCTCTTCACCACGGGCGGCTCAACACTCCACGGAAAGTTGATCCACTCATCCGTCCGCTTCCAGACGTACTCGCACTTCACGAGGGACTGCGACTTCTCGTAGATGACGGCGGACCGCACCTCCGCGACGGCGTCGACGCAGAAGTCGTACACGAGCTTCAACGTCTTGCCGGTGTCGGCGACGTCGTCCGTGATCAGCACCTTCTTGTCGGAGAAGTCGATGGCGTTGGGGACGGGCGCGAGCATGACCGGCATGTCCAACGTGGTCCCCACCCCCGTATAGAACTCCACGTTCACAAGGTGGATGTTCTTGCAGTCGAGGGCGTAGGCGAGCCCGCCGGCGACGAAGACTCCGCCGCGGGCGATGCTGAGCACGATGTCGGGCTCGTACCCGTCGTCGGCGATGGTCTGGGCGAGCTCGCGTACGGCAACGCCGAACCGCTCGTAGGTGAGGTTCTCGCGCACTTCAGTCACGCTGCCGCCGCTCACACCTGGGTCCGATGGAAGTTGAGGAAGGAGCGTGAGGCGGTCGGCCCGCGCTGCCCCTGGTAGCGGGACCCGTACCGGTCGCTCCCGTACGGAAACTCGGCCGACGAGCTGAGCTGGAACATGCACAGCTGCCCGATCTTCATGCCCGGCCAGAGCTTGATGGGGAGGGTCGCGAGGTTGGACAGCTCAAGGGTCACGTGCCCGGAGAAACCGGGGTCGATGAACCCGGCGGTGGAGTGCGTGACGAGCCCGAGCCGCCCGAGCGAGCTCTTGCCTTCGAGCCGGGACGCCAGGTCGTCAGGAAGCGTGATGACCTCGTACGTCGAGGCGAGGACGAACTCCCCAGGATGCAGGATGAACGGCTCGTCCCCCTCGGGCTCGACGAGCCGAGTGAGATCCGCCTGCTCGATGGACGGATCGATATGGGGGTAGCGGTGGTTCTCGAACACCCGGAAGTAGCGGTCGAGCCGCACGTCGACGCTCGACGGCTGCACCATGGATTCGTCGTAGGGATCGATCCGTACGCGCCCGGCGTCGATCTCGGCCCGGATGTCCTTGTCAGAGAGAAGCACGCCCCGAGGATACGCAGAGCGCCCGGGCCCGCCACAATCCGGTGATCGTGGCGGACCCGGGCGATGACGAACAAGGCGAACGCGCGGTACCCGGCACTGCGTACCGCGCGCCTCGTGTACTCAGTGCTTCTGATACTCCACAGGTACGACATTGCGGAGCCGGGCACAGCGTGGGCAACGGATCAGCCGGCCGGGGCCGAGCCGATCGGCCTGCTGCATCGGAAGCGAGGCGGTGCTGAACACGTGCCCTTCGGCACAACGGACGACGGTGCTGCGTTCCATCAAGTCCCCAGAGTCCCTTCCCCAAGAGCCAAGTCTGCCTGACGAGGAAGCGCCACATTACGGGACGAAGCGGACGACCCTCCAGGCGGCACTCCGATCCCGCGCAGCCCCTCTTCAACCCCTCCACCGTACGCCCCAACTCCCGCGCCCCGCAGCCCCGTCCACCCCCCGAAACAGCACCGGGCCCCACGGCTTCAGCGCCGGGGGCCTGGCATGAGGTATGGTGATTCCGCGTTTCCGACACCGGTCCAAACCGTCCGAACCGGCGCCTTACGCGGGTGTAGTTTAGTGGTAGAACATCAGCTTCCCAAGCTGAGAGTGCGAGTTCGATTCTCGTCACCCGCTCCATATGAAACCCCAGGTCATCAGCCTGGGGTTTGTTTGTTCAACATCCTCGTCCGTGCCGTGGACGTACTCTCCGAGTGCGAAGAGGTCGTGACTGTGTGCGCGACGAGGATGCTCGTCGAGAAGGACGCCAACGCGCTGCGCGCCTCGATCGGCCAGGACCAGAACTGCGGCGACGTCACGGCCCCGACCCTCCGCGTACTCACTCACGGCAGCAGCCACGACCGGGAACCCCTCACCGCGCAGGTGCAGACATGTCTGATCGCCTGCTGTCGCAGCGACGACCTGTGCGAGCAGCACGAGCGCTGCCGCCTGTGCGCCGACGCCACCGGCCGGGCCGCGGACACATGATGGGAAGCGCTGGTCGCTCTCGGCACACAGAGGCGGTGACCGACCGACCCGGCGTCCTGTCGGCAGATGCGCCAACAGGACTCGAACCAGCAGGGCACTACTCGGCCCGGGCCCCGCGGGACGCCCGGAAGGACGGCGAAGGACGCCGCCGCCAGCCCCAGCACCTCGATGACCAGACCGCCGATCCGGAGCCGCCGCGCGGTCGAGTCGCCGCCCGACACTGACGACATCAACTCGGTGATACGGGACGGCTTCTGGCCCAGCTACGTGTGGTGTCCTGCCGCCACCCAATCGGATGGTAATTGTCGGCAGCCCGGCGGCCGTGCACAGCAAGCAGCACACTGCGACGCGTGATCATGACTGAACGTCGCTACTGGACCACGTCGGCCCTCCTGGCGGTCGGCCTCTTCCTCTCCCTGACCGGCTGCGCCACTGATTCGCCCTCGCGTCATTCGGAGCGGCTGCAGAAGGCCGCCGGATTGAAGGTCTTCCACATCGAGACCTCCAGGGAGCTGTGGGAGAAGACCTCGGATCAATTCCCGTACGACCAGCGCGAAAGGCCGATCAAAGCCAAGGTGACGACACTCCCGAACGGCTTGCAGCGGATCGAACTGTCTGGTGTGAGCCTCACCAACTACCTTCGGGAACTGGACCACGACGCCCATGGTGGAACCGGGAGCGGAGATGCGCCGTGGACCCGGAGCAGGGAAGCCGAGTCCATCCGCATGTACGACGAGATCTCGGCTGTACTCGACCGGACGACGAAACGCCCCGAGCCCGAGGACCCACCTCTGCGTGCCGTCGTGGACACGGCTTTCGTCGACGCCAAACGCCAGTAGAACCAGCCCGCTCGTCGTCTCTCGTTCTCGGGGTGGGGCGCAAGTACACGCCCCGAGATCCGGTATGCATCGGTGCGCTTTGTGATGCGTCCTCGCGGGAGATTCGGATCGACGGCGAGCAGACGGAGTCACCCTGGGCCAACACCGGCTGGGCAGTGGCAGTCGTACGCTCTGTGGAACCTCGTCGTGCAGTGTCACGCCGGGCCTCCTCCTGCTTCCAGCGGCTCGCCGACCCCCGCCCGAGTCATTGTTTCTGTTCTCCGTGCTCCACAGGTCACCTCCCGTCCGGGGCAGTGATTCTGGTTTCCTCCGCCTTCGTCTCGAAGGCCGTGACGGCTTTTCTC
The DNA here is from genome assembly GCF_044456225.1 of Streptomyces sp. NPDC050988. Classification (NCBI taxonomy): domain Bacteria; kingdom Bacillati; phylum Actinomycetota; class Actinomycetes; order Kitasatosporales; family Streptomycetaceae; genus Streptomyces; species Streptomyces sp. NPDC050988. The sequence goes on from NZ_JBITFQ010000033.1 coordinate 106,037, forward strand.
AGACAGGCTTCTGTGAAGCCAGGGGCGAGAAGTCCCCCGGGCACTTCTCGTACTCGACCAGTACCGGGCCGGTGAACTCCGACGCTGCGGAGCAACGGGCACAAAGAGGCTCCAAGTTCGTACGGACTGACACCGAGCGCGGAGGCGATCGTGCCCGTGTGCAGACATTCCCTGCCCGACGTCTCGACCTCGTCGAGCACAACACGCACCAAGTACGGAACCGGATCCTCAGGGCTGGACGCCAGGCCGACCACCTCAGCCAACGGACGTGTGGGCCGCTTGTCGACCACCACATAGGCGGGTACGCCGGAATTGCCGACCCTACGCACTCGCCGCAGCTGCTCCCAGCGGAGCAGCCACTCGTCGACGTCAGGCTGTTTCACATGGACATGGCCTTCGTCACGAAGGCTGCCCAGCAAATCGCTCGCGGTGTGCTCTTCATCCATGCCGGCAAGGGACAACAGCTCCCAGGCCCGGCTCCGCGACAGCGCCGTGAACTCTGTCGGCACCCGCGACGGACATGCCCGGCCGCCACTCCTCTCCGACCGCTGGCGGGGAATCAACGGCTTCATGCCGCACAGTGCCGACTCGACTGCGAGGCCGGACACGACTGCCTGGGCGATCAGCTCGGCGATCTCACCGTCGCAGGAGGTCAGTCCCGCGGACAGCGAGTTTCGCCGGGAGACGGCCTGCCGTAGGTCTTCGAGGATCAAAGGCGAACTCATACTGTCTGAAACGCGCCGAAGACCTCCAAGACACGCCTACCGACCCCGGGTCCGGATTCCTCGGACCTGCCGCCGCATGCTCCGTCATCCACAGGAGCTACACACGCATCAGAGGCTCTGACAGCCTGATCCCCAGTGTGCCCACCCCCGCGTGTGCGCCTTCCGCGACGCCGGGTCCTCATTGAGGTGAGCAGTGAATCAAGGTGAGAGAGTGAACAGCCCCTTACGAGCGAACCAGTACCCGGGGCGCTGCGCCCGGTGCGGCACGGACGTCGCGGCCGAGGCCGGGGTGCTGCTTCGCAGCGTGTGGGGCAACTGGGTGGTCTACCACCCGGGTCACGCCCCGGCGCCAGACCCGGACGGCACCACGGCGGACGCCTCCGCACTGCGCCCCAACCAACGGGACGGGGAGTGCGAGGTCTGCGGCGCGGCCGTCCCAGCGGGACTCGGGGTGCTCGTGAGCACCACCTTCGGCGGCTGGGACGTGTACCACCGCGAGCACATCCGCGAGCCCGCGCCTCCGCCCCGCCGCGACCACCCAGGTTGGCACCGACGTCGCCTCATGTCCCTGGACATCGCGACCACCGGCAACCGCTACGGCATAGACCGCATTCTCGGCGCCGCCGTGTGCACCACCGACGGAACACCCCGGTCCTGGCTCGTCGACCCTGGCCCCGGCCCGATGTCCGTGGCACCCCACAAGAGGCACGGCATCTCGATGGAGGACGCGCGGGCCCACGGGAAGCCCTCCGCATCGGCGCTGGGGGAACTGGCGGCCCTGGTCGCCGGGTATCTGGCGGGCAAGGAACCGTTGGTGGTCTTCCACGCCCCGTTCGTCCTCACCACATTGGAGACCGAACTGCTGCGACACGGTCTCAGGCCGCTGTCCGACCGTCTGGCAGGAAGCCCGTCACCTGTCTGCGACCCTCTCGTCCTGGACCGGCACGTCGCCCCCTTCCGCTCCGGCGGGCGGGCGCTGGAAACCGTCGCGGAGTGGTACGGCATTCCACACGAACGGCCCGGCGATCCAGCCGGCGACGCCGAGACGGCTCTCGTCCTCGCCCAAGTGATCGCGGCCTGTCACCCCGCCGTCGGACGCCTGTCCCGGCCCGCGCTCCACCGGGAGCAGGTGCGCTGGAACGAGCAGTACCTACAGGACGCCGAGAGCAGACGCCCCGACAGGAACAGAAACTGTGACTGGCCTCTGGAGACGGTCCAGGTGCTGGACTGGAAGGAACACGAACCCGCCTAGTTCACGGTACTCAGCGCGACGGGCGGTACTCGGCCCAGGTCTTGGGTGTCTCGGAGACACTGACCGCCGTCAGTTCCGGAAGACGCTCGGTCCAGAGGTCGAAGATCCATACGGCGAGATTCTCCGCCGACGGTGAGACACCCCCCCCCCATCGCCTCATTGAGGTGACGGTGGTCGAGGGTCTCGTCCATCCACTTCTTGAAGGCGTCGAGCTCGCCGTAGTCACGGACGAACCCCGCGTCGGTGAGATCCTCTCGGCGGGCGGACAGCTCCAGCACGATGACGTAGTTGTGGCCGTGGATGCGGGCACACTGATGCCAGCTCGGGAGCCGGTCGAGGACATGGCTGGCCGAGAAGTGGAACTCCTTGGTGATCCTCAGCATGACGGTCCCAGTCTGCCACCCGCCGTCTCGGCGCCCGGTCGGCCGTCCGCCCTGTTCACCGGTCGATCCCGTCGCCCTCGCGGATGGCCTTGTTGAGGGTGACCGCCGTGAGGAAACGGTCGCGCTGAGACTCCTCGGTGACGAGGTCCGTCTTGCGGGCGACCTCGCGCCGAGCTCGTTCGAGGAGCGTCTGTGCCTCCTCCGGCGCTCCTCCGGCGGCCTGGACGAGGGCGGAGTGGTAAAGGACCTCCTCGGTGCGGAGGGCGGGCATGGCTCCGACCTCGTCCAGGATGCGAACGGCCTGGCGGGCCTGGTCCTGGGCAGCGGACGTGTCGCCCTGGCGGAGCAGGATGCGGCCGCGCAGGGAATGGGCGGCGATCTCACTGCGGATCATGCCGCTGCGCTGGGTCTCCACACAGGTGGCGATCGCCAATCGATCGGCCTGGTCGAGGAGTTCGCCCGGCCCGTCGGCCGCGAGCAGCAGAATCTCGGCGTACAGGTTGCGGACGATGGGGACGAGGTTGGCCAACCAGGTTCGTTCGGTCTCGGCCCAGGCGTCGGCGATCAGCTCCAGGGCCTGGCCGTGCCCCGCCGGCCGCTGGGCGAGGAGGTGCGCGAGGAGGGCGTTGTTGTAGGCGTGCCAGCCGCTGTCGCCGCCACGGCCGGCCTCGAAGTCGAGAGCCTCCCGGAGGACGTCCTCGGCATCGTCGTAGGAACCGAGGCCCGCGTGCACCTGCCCGAGGTAGTTGAGCGCTATCGGCAGCTCGGCCTTCAGCGGTTCGTCACGCAGCCGCTGCACGCAGCGGTCCAGCCTGGCCAGCGCCTCACTGAGGTGTCCGCTGTCGAACAGGGTGATGCCGAGCTGCATCTCTCCCAGGTTGCGCGCGTGCTGGAGAACCGGGTCGCCGGTGCCGCCGAGGCGAGGGTCGGAGGCGTACATGCGTTCCGCCTCCCGCAGCTGGGCCAGCCCGTCGGCCAGCCGTCGCTTGGAGATCTGCCGCCCGTACTCGACCCGGGCGACGAAGAGCGCGACCGGGTCGCCGTGCTGCTCGGCCAGCTCGACCGCCGTACGCAGCTTGTCCAGCGACGGCACCAGACCCTGGGTCGCGAGCAGGGTCTTGCCACGCAGCAGCGTCGTACGGATCGCCAGTTCCGGGGTGCCGCAGCGTCTCGCCGCTGCCTCGGCCTCGGCGGCAAGGGCGTCTATGTCGGGCCCGCCGGTCGGCCTGTGCCGGCCGCGCCAGCGCACCTCGGTGAGCGAAAGCAGCAGCTCCACGGCCTGGACGAGCCACCGGTCCCGCTGCTCCTCGTGCTCGGGCAGGTCATGGACCGCCTTGATCACTTCTTCACAGTGCCGCTCTGCCTCGGCGAAGGACAGGCCCTCCATCGCGGCGTCCCGGGCCAGCGCGTAGTGGGCCTCTGCCGAGGCGAGCAGGCATTCGGCACCACCGGCGCGCAGGTGGCGGGCGATCTCCAGCCGACGCTCCAGCGGCATCTCCCCCGCGGGTCCCGAGGTGAGGGCCGCCGCGATTCGGGCGTGCCGGGACCTCATCTGCTGCAGGGTCTGCTGCTCGTACACCACACCTCGCAGGGCGTCGTGCTCGAACCGGTAGCAGTCGGACGCGTCCCATCGCGCCCAGCCCGGAGGTTCCGTCGGCAGGATCAGCCGATGGTGTGCGGCGACGAGGCGCAGCCGCTCCATCACCTGGTCGTGCGGCGCTCCCTTCACCTCGGCGACCGTCCGCGACAGGAAGGTCTCGCCCTGAGCCGCCCCGATCATCAGGAGCTCGCGGTCCTGCTCGGTCAGCATCCGGAGGCGGCCCTCCACCACGCGCGAGAGACTGCGGGGCAGCTCGACTCCGGGGCCTGCGTCCGGGTGCCACTCTTCCAGACAGAGTGTCACGAACACGGCGTGCCCGGCGGTCAGGCGGCTCAGCTGCTCCGACAGGGTCGACGGAGCGTCCGGATGCCGGGCCCGCACCAACTCCGCGACCGCGTCCTGCGGGAGGCCACCGAGCAGCCGCCGCCGCAGGAGTCCGTCCTTCGCCCAGTCGTGCAGGAGGTCCTCGACCGCGGATCCCGGTCCGTCCGCGTAGGCCCCGTCCGTCGTGTGGCTGAGCACCAGGCCGAGGCGTTCGCTGGGCAGCCGCCGCAGCAGCCGGTCGAGGACCAACAGGCTGCTGGGATCAGCATGTTGAATGTCGTCGATGAGCACGACCGTGGGCGGGCCCTGGCGCACGAGGTCCAGCAGCGCGTCCACGATCTGTACCGCTGCACCCTGCTGAAACGGCAGCAGGCTGTCGAAGGGCATCGATCCCGAGGCGAGCGACGCCTCGGCGACCTCCTTGCCCAGGGTGAACAGCGCGCCCAGCCCCGGCACCATCGAGGACAGCACCTCCGGCGCGGAGCGGACGACGCCCTGACCGGTGATGCTCAGGAACCTGCGGACACGGCCGGGTTGCCTGACCTCCTGGGCTTCGGCCAACTGCAGCAGGAGCTCTACGATCACTCCGTACTGCAGCCCCGACCCGATCGACGGCTGACACCGCGCGGACACCACCCGGCAGACACCGGGCCCGCCAGAGGCCGCGGCCTCCGCTTCGAACGCCCGCAGCAGTGCCGATTTCCCCATGCCCGAGACCCCGTCGACCACGACCGCCCGGCCACCGCGCCCCTCGGTCACGTCCGCCCGCAGCGAGCGAAGCTCGTTCATGTGCTCAACACGGTCGACAAACCCGGTCCGCACCTCAGTCCCCGTCCAGTCGTCGGCTACGGAACTTCCGTACACACAAAGTCACTTGCTGCCACGGTAGATCATCCAATGGGTCGTCACTCTACGATCGCCCGACGTGAACCGGCTGGAACGGCCCGCGAAGGTGAGGCAGTGGGTCGGCCTCGGCGCAGACGCCGCGCACAAGCCTCTGTTGCACTCCGATCATCTGCTCCAGAGGCCCCACACCGTGATGCAACTGACCGACGAAGCGCTGCTCACCTGCGATGAGCCCGTCGTCACGTTCGACGACGGGGAGGACACACCTGACCCCGTGACCCCGCAGGCGCGCCGACGGACCCGCAGCCGTCGGCGCCGAGGACGGCGAACGAACCGGCAGACCAAGAGCCTCATCCAGGTCCAGAGCACTCGAAATCGAGGGTGGACCAGAGTTGATGAGATCGTCCTACCTGTGGGCCGACGCACCCTGCTGGTCTTCAGCCACCCCGCTGTTCCCAGGCCCTCTCATCTTCGGATGACTCCGGAAGAAAGCCAGGAGGTGGAGATGGCGGTCAACGAACACATGCTGGCCCAGGCTTACTTCATGGCCTTCACGTACCCGGATGACCGCCACCTTCTGGCGGACCCCCCTCCCCGAAGTCGGCCCCCTCTACCGCCTCGGGGTGTCCACCCCGAGCAGGCGCACGTTGCGGGGGCCGCTCCAAGCCACCTCCGCCCTGAGTTGTTCGGGCGCCGCTGATCCCAAGGGGCCTTTCCTGACAGGAGTGATCGTCACGGCGTAGAACGACGTCACCGAGGAGGGACTAGCAGTTCGGCTGGATCACTGCGGAAGGGTGCCACGCGAAGGCTGGCAACGGGCCTAAGCCGGGCTTTCCATAGCCACACGTAGGCTGGCGATCCCTCGCGATCCGTAAGCCTTGACCGCTCCGAGGCTGATCCCCAGTGTCTCGGCGATCTGGGGGTCCGTCATGTCGGCGAAGTAGCGCAGCACGAGGACCTCTCGCTGCCTGCGTTGCAAGGACTTCATTGCCTTGATGAGCGAATCGCGCTCCAACTGGTCGTAAGCGCCCTCCTCGGCACTCGCCATATTGGGCATCGGCTTGGACAGCAGCTTCAGGCCGAGGATGCGCCGACGCAGGGCCGAGCGGGAAAGATTCACGACCGCCTGCCGCAGATACGGAAGCATCTTTTCCGGGTCCCGCGTCCGCTCGGCAGCCGAGTGCACTCGGATGAACGCCTCTTGGACGACGTCCTCGCAAGAGGCGGTGTCATCAAGGAGTAGCGCTGCCAGTCCCAGCAAAGAACGGTAGTGGGCTCGATACAGGTTGACGAGCGCGTCAGCCGCGCGCTCCGGCGAGACATCCAGGTTCTGCTGCGTACGGGCTTCACGACTGCCGACGGAGGATCGGTCCAAGGCATCCAGAAAACGCCCCGTCCGGTGCCCGGGGCTGTCTGCCGGAAGCACACTCCAGTCGCCGTCAGCGGCCCGGATCTGCCGGATGCCTGTGCGGGTGAGCTGTGAGTCCTCGGCGTCCGGGCTCTGCCGCGCGCTCTCCTCGGCACGCTCCAGCAGCCCAGGGTCCAGACGACGTCGCACTGCGGTCATGGCTGGGCCTCCTCCCACAACTGGCTCCCACGCAAGGCGCGGCGCAAGCGGTACAGGCGTGCTCTCACACGGTCCGCGGGCATGCCGAGCCTCGACGCGATCTCGGCGGGTCCGTGGCCCTCGATCCGCAGTTCGACAATGCGCCTGTTCGTCTCCTCCAGGGTGCTCAGGAAGTCGGTCACGATGTCTTCGCCGACGACATCTCCCTCCATGTCGGCACCGACCTCCACCAGCGGAAGCCAGGTGTCGATGTCGGCGCCGGTCCCTCCCAGTACCTCTCTCTGACGGTGTTGGTACTCGCGGGCCCAGCGGGCATGCGTGTCCTTGAAGACCAGGATGATCGCTCCGACGAAGTAGCTTCTCAGCGATGCGCCGCCTTCCGGATCCCATCGGCCGCCGCTCAGCGCGTGCCGGTGGAAGTGCTGCAAGCCGGCCGCGACGGCGTCGTGCGCCAACTGCTCCCGCGCGTCCGTGTCTTCCCGCAGCAGTTCGCGCAGTTCTTCCCAGCCTTTGACTGGACGGCCGCGCTCGGCGCAACGCCGGTAGATCTCGCCGGTGATGAGCCACCTGCGCATCACCGGACGTCCGTACGCCGCCAGTTCGTTGCAGAAGATCTCGTACCGCACGCCGACGAAGCCGTCGCTCTTGAGTTCAGCTAACAGTTCACGATCGGCCAGGAGATGTGAGGTCTGATCGGGACAACTCTCCGTCAGGCCCTCGATGTTGAGGGAGCTACCGGGGATGAGACCGGCCAGTGCCGTGGAGGCGGACGACGCCGGATCCATGACCCGATGAGGCAGGCGACGCGACACACTGCCGGGCGCCTCGCCTCTCATCCGACCTCCCTGCGCGATGTCGCTACGTGGTCCCTCGGCGACACCGCAGCCAGCTACTCCACTTGTAGGGCAGGCGGTTGCCCGGCCGTGACGCGAATTTCAAAAAAATCTTGGCCACCTCGAAAAACGGCGTCACACACGCCCCACCGGATTCCCTATAGCTCGAACAACAGGGCGTCGACGAGCACCCCCCGGCACCGAACCGTCCCGTCGAGACCTCAGCAGCCACGCATGGAGAACCACACCGTGAATCCAGTCGACCGCGACCCTTCCGGCACCCCACTGCTGACGCTGCGGGCCGCCTTCATCCTGCTCCTAGGAGTACTGAGTGGTGTCGGTGCAGGGATCCTCACGTTCTTCGCCGGCAACGACCTCGCCACCTGCGCCATGGCAGGGTGCGGCTCCGGTGCCATGGCTGTGCTCTTCTTCCACACCATCATCAACTGACCGGGCGGGCACCTGCCTACGATCACGACTGCAATCCCCTAATCCAGCCGCCCAGCGAAGAAGGACGCTGCGCGATGGTTCGGGCCTGGCAGCGACCACGATCGGGCCTGGATGCGTCCCGTGCCCATAAGACGTCATCTCATTTGGCGAGTCTGCGGTAGCAAATGAGGGTGCAGGCGATGCTCGTGAAGGCCAGGAAGTGCTCGGCTTTGCGCTCGTAGCGT